>JBCDDZ010000011.1:0-76511 GCA_039180025.1 Planctomycetota bacterium | reverse complement strand
GTCGTCGGTATCGATCCAGGCGGCGAGGGGGTCGGCCTGGGCGTGGGCGACGAGTTGTTGGCGGATGGATTCGGCGTGGGGGGCCGGGGGAGGGGGGGAAGGGACCTGGATCCGGAAGTAGAGCTTGGGGAAAGGCTGCCCGTCGTTGAGTTCGTCGACAACCTGTTCGATCAAGGCACCCAGTAGGGCGGTATAGCGATCGGGGGCGGGGTTGTCGGGGCGGGTGTCGCGTTCGCCCTGGAACCAGAAGAAGCCGGCGAAGCGGGGGTCGTAGCCGTCTTCGTAGAGCTGTTCGAGGGCCTCGGCGGCGGCGGTCAGGGTCAGGCGGGTGAGGGTAGACGGGTCGTCGGGGCGGTCGGGCTGCCAGTGGTTGAAGAGCCCGGTGCCCCCGCGGTCGGCCTTGATCAGTGCGACGCGGCGGGGCGAGCGCGCGGCGAGGGTGTGGCCCAGGGACAGCTCGAGGCCGAAGCCGCCGGGCGCGTCGCCGCAGCCCGGCTCGAGCGGGGCCCAGCGGCGGACGTGGGGCCGATCGAGCCGGTCGTGGCCCGGCTCGTTGAGCGGGACGAAGTGCATGAGCGCCGACGCGTGGGGGACGCGCAGGGGCTCGGGCAACTCGTGGGGCTGGCCGTGGCCGGTCATGTTGGATTGGCCGGCGAGCAGGTAGACATCAACGGGTTCGGGCATCGTGGGCGGCATTGTAAAGCCTCCCGACCCCGGTGCCCGGGCGACGGCATTGGAATACGGTCTTGCCGAGGAAGCGGTCAACCGTCAAGCATCGCCGATGCCCACGCCGGCCCGTTTTGCAACGTATTGAACGAAACGATCCCTCAATCCACTGCGTCGCACCACTGGCGGCTGCTGCGCGAAGCGGGGGTGACCCACCAGACCAAGCAGGGGACACAGCAACTCAACCGTATCCGGCGGGAGGAGCTGGACGCCCGGTTCCCGGGCCTGCTGGATGCGGTGCTCGAGGTGACGGATTGAGCCTCCCAGGCGGGCGGGTCAGCGTTGTCCCGGGGGTCGGCGGCGGGGCACAGGGTTCGCTCGGCGGCAGAGACGCGCCGGGGCGAGGCGCGGCGCGGGCGACGGTTGGCCGCGGCGCTCGGCGGCGGGGTGCGGCGCACGCGAAGAATGTCTACCATCGGGGAATGCTGAATCGGCGGAGCCCGTGTCGGGCCACGATACTGTGCGTAGTGGTTTTTTTCTCGACCCGCGTCGGATACGGGGCGGGGGCGCAGACTTCCTACGAGCTGGGTGAAACGGGGTTCGTGCCGGTGCAGCAGCCCGAGCCCGGCACGCCGGCGGCGGGGCTGGCGGAGGCGCGGAAGCGGATCGCCGAGGAGAAACCCGAGCGGGCGATCAAGCTGCTGGATCGGTGGATCAAGGAGCACCCCGGGCACCCCTTGTCGGTCGAGGCCCGGCTGCTGCGGGGTGACGCGCGGGCCGCGGCGGGCCAGTTCTACAACGCGTTGTTCGACTATGAAGAGGTGCTGACGTTCTACCCGGCGTCGGAGCAGTTCTGGACCGCGCTCGAGCGGGAGTACGAGATCGGGGTGCTGTACACCTCGGGGTTCAAGCGTAAGTTTTTGGGCCTGCGGATCATCCCCGCCGACGCCGAGGGGGCCGAGCTGCTGATTCGGGTCCAGGAGCGGGCGCCCGGCTCGGCGATCGGCGAGAAGGCGAGCCTGGCCCTGGCGGACTACTACTTCGACACCAGCCAGATCGAGTTGGCGGCAGAAGCCTACGACTTGTTTCTGATCAATTACCCCGACAGCGAGCTGCGGCAGTGGGCGTTTCTCAGGCTGATCCAGGCCAGCCTGGCGCGGTTCAAAGGCCCGGAGTTTGACGCGACGGGCTTGATCGATGCGGAGGAGCGGCTGCGGCAGTACCGCGACGAATACCCCGCCGGGGCCGACCGGATCGGGGTCGAAGCGCTGCTGATCCGGATCCGCGAATCGCTGGCCCGGCGGGACCTCTCGACCGCCCGGTGGTACGACCGCACCGGCCGACGGGTTTCGGCGGTGCTGCTCTACCGCCGGCTGATCGAAGAGTATCCGGACACCGCACCCGCCCGGACGGCGATCGAGCGGCTGGAAAGCCTGGGCGAGCCCGTCGTCGCGGCGAAAAGGGGCGGGGCGTGAAAAAGCGTTTTACGGATCGGTTTCGGCGGGACCTTCGCAGGTGGTCGGTGGCGGCACTGGCGTTGGGCTGGTGCGTCGGGTTGTTGGGCTCGGGGGGGTGTGGGTACACCACGCAGGAGCTGTTCCCCGAGACGTACCGGAGCGTGGCGGTCCCGATCTTCGAGAACCGAACGTTCGACCGCGGCGTGGAATACGACTTGACCGAAGCGGTGATCAAAGAGATCGAGCAGCGGACGCCTTACGTGGTGGCCAACGGCGGGGCGAGTGACACGCTGCTGACCGGCGAGGTGGTCACGGTGGATACCCGCCAACTGAGCCGGACGCGGGAGGCGGGGCTGCCCCAAGAGGTGGAGGTGCGGGTGGTGATCGATTTCGCGTGGGTGGACCAGCGTGACGGGCGGTCGCTGGTGACGCGGCGGGGGTTTTCGGGGGTGGGGCGGTACGTGCCGACCCAGCCGGTGGGTGAAGATTTTGAGATCGGTCAGCACGCGGCGGTGCAGCGGCTGGCGCGGGACATCGTCTCGTCGATGCGTCGGGACTGGGAATGACCCTTACGCAGAGCGCAAACCCGGGGCGGCGGCCGGGCGTAATCATGGACGGACTCGTATCGAGTCGGGGTGGACCTCCTGCCGCCGCCGTGATCGGGCCGATAGACTGTCAACCCCCTGGCTTTGCCCGGGCTACAATAGAGATGGTGCTCGTTGAATCCCCCCCGGTGCCTCGAAACGAGGTTTCCTTTTTAAGACCGCCTGATGCCTGAAGAAAAAGACCCCAAAATCGACCGCGGCGACCCCGGCAAGCGTTCGGGCCGATCCGCTGACAAGCGTGCTTCCCGCTCGGGCGAAAAGTCACTCAAGAAAGTGGGGGAAAAAAACTCCGGCGACAAGCCCTCTCCCGGCGGCCCCGGCCGTCCGCCCAATGTGATGTCGCGCAACACCTTCGCCTGGGTCATGGTGGCGGTCATTCTGGTGGCGATGCTGCTGCTGCTGAACTCCGCCCAGAACGGGGCCAAAGAGATCTCCTGGCAGGAATTCTACGCGCACGCGCAGAACGGCGATTTCGTCGATGACGAGCCGGTCATCATCAAGAGCGACCAGATCGTCGGCACGTTGAAAGAAGGGCTTTCCGGCGAAGCGGATGCCGCGGGGACCCTGCGGCGTTACACCCCGGTGAGCCTGGAAAACAAGCCGTATTTCACGCTGCTGCTCAACGAAACCGGCCAGCAGTTCAAAGAGAAGACCGGCGGCGGGTTGCTGATCCAGATCCTGATCGCCTGGGGCCCGATCCTGTTGATCGTGTTCCTGTTGTACTTCTTTGTCTTCCGCAGCATCCGCAACGCGGGCGGCGGCCCGGGCGGGATGCTCGGCAGCTTCGGGCGGTCGAAGCACAAAGTGCTCAACAAAGAACACTCCAATATCACGCTCGACGACGTCGCCGGGATCGACGAGGCGAAAGACGAAGTCGGCGAGATTATCGAGTTCCTGAAAAACCCCAAGAAGTTCCAACGGCTCGGCGGCCGGGTGCCCCGGGGCGTGCTGCTGATCGGTCGGCCCGGCTGCGGCAAGACGCTGCTCGCCAAGGCGGTCGCCGGCGAAGCGGACGTGCCGTTCTTTTCGATTTCGGGCTCGGACTTCGTGGAGATGTTCGTCGGCGTCGGGGCGTCGCGGGTCCGGGACCTCTTCAAGCAGGCGAAAGACTCGTCGCCCTGCATCATCTTTCTCGACGAGATCGACGCGGTGGGCCGCCGCCGGGGCAGCGGCTTTTCCTCGGGCGGGCACGACGAGCGCGAGCAGACGCTCAACGCGATCCTGGTCGAGATGGACGGGTTCGACAGCTCGGATCAGGTCATCGTGATGGCGTCGACCAACCGGGCCGACGTCCTCGACCCGGCCCTGACCCGGCCCGGCCGATTCGATCGCCAGGTCCACGTGTCGCTGCCCGACATCAAGGGCCGGATGGAAATCCTCAAGGTCCACGCGCGGAAGATCAAGCTGAATCCGCAGGCCAATCTCGAGAAACTCGCCCGCGGCACGCCGATGTTCTCCGGGGCCGAGTTGGCGGCGGTGATCAACGAAGCCGCGATCGGGGCGACGCTGCAGAACAAGGACTTCGTGGAGCAGGCCGACCTGGAAGAGGCCCGCGACAAGGTGAAGTACGGCCGGTCACGCAAGTCGCACAAAATTGAAGAAGACGAGAAGAAAGTTATCGCCTACCACGAGGCCGGCCACGCCGTGGTCATGTACCACGATGAGCACTCCGAGCCGCTGCACAAGGTCACCATCATCCCCCGGGGCCAGGCCCTCGGGGCCACGTTCATGCTCCCCGACAAAGACCGCCACATCCAGAGCAAGAAACAACTGATGGCCATGATGCGCGTGTCTTACGGCGGCCGCATCGCCGAGCAGATGTTCACCGGCGACCAGTACAACGGCACCGCCGGCGATATCCGCCAGGCCACCGGCATCGCCCGGGCGATGGTCACCGAGTACGGCATGTCCGACAAGGTCGGCTTCCGCCTCATGAGTCCCGACGATCAGGCGCAGCCCTGGGAGCAGCCGGACAAGCTCTACTCCGACGACACCGCCGACCTGATCGACCAGGAGATCAAAGCCCTGATCGACAAGACGTATCAGGAAACCTACGACCTGATCGAGGCCCACCGGCAGCAGACCGACGATCTGGCCCAGGCGCTCTTGAAATATGAGACGCTCAGCTACGAAGAAGTCGACCTGATCATGAAGGGCCAGCCGCTGAACAAAGCCACGGTCAGCGACCTGCTCGCCGCGGAGAAAGATAAACTCGCCGCCGCGGACGACAACCGGCCCGACCCGGCCCAGGCCGAGCGGGCCACCTCCGGCGACGACGACGGCCTCTCCCCCGGCGTGATGCCTACCCCGGCGTAACCCCACACGGTGCGGCCACGCCGCCCCGATCCAACGGGCTGGCCACCCCGAGCTCGCCCTTCCCCGCTTCCTCCATCACGTGCGTGTAGACCATCGTGGTTTCCAGCTTCGCATGGCCCCGCAGCTTCTGGATCGTCCGGATGTCGGTCCCCGCTTCCAGGAGGTGCGTTGCGAAGCTGTGCCGCAGCACGTGCGGCGACACCGGCTTGCTCACGCCCGCCCGCAGCCCCGCCGCCCGAACCGCCCGCGCCACCGCCTTCTCGTTGATGTGATGCCGCCATCGATGGCCCCTCGCATCGAGACAAAACCGCGTCGCCGGGGCGACGTACTGCCAACTCCATTCCCGCACGGCATCGAGGCAACGCCGCCCCGCTTCGCCCTGCACCGTCGCCCCGACGTAGCCGAGCCGGACATCGTGCTCCCACCGCCGCCGCACCTCCGGAAGCCGCTGCCGCAGCCCCGCCGTCGCCCGACCGGCCAGCATCACCGACCGGTCCTTGTCCCCCTTGCCGCTCCGCACGTGCACCCGGCCACGCTCCAACTGCACGTCCTTGACCCGCAAGCCGCACGCCTCGGCCACCCGCAACCCCGAGCCGTACATCAACTCGCCGACCAGACGCCACGGCGGGTTCATCGCGTCCAACACCGCCACCGCTTCGCCCGCCGACAACACACTGGGCAACCGCCGCGGCCGCACCGCCCGCACCGCATCAAAGCCCCCCAATTCGATCCTCAGCACGTCGCGGTACAGAAACACCAGCGCGTTGAGCGCCTGGTTCTGCGTCGCCGCCGCGACCTGCCGCCTGGTCGCCAACCCCGTCAAATACCACTCGACATCCTCAGCCCCCAGTTCTTCCGGCGGCCGCCACCGCCCGTCCCGCGCCCGCACCGCTCGCAGGTAGCGCTCGCACCAATGTCCGTACGTCTCCGCCGTCCGCGGCGAATAATGCTTCGTGCGACAAACCTCCCGGATGCGGTCACGCAGCTTCATGCTTCCAACTTTACCCGTCACCTTTCGAGGATACAATCAAAACCCAAACACCGGATAATCCCCGAGTGCCAAACACCTTGGCAGCACCCCGCCCGTCGAGTATTCTCTTGCTACGTAACTTCCCCGTCACCCAATCACTGTTAGGTCGCAGTATGCGTATTCCCGGGATGTCCATGCCGATCCGCTGGTATGAGTACCCACTCGTTCCAATCTGGTCGGTGCTTTTCCTCCTGTCGCTGCCGATCCTGATCCCTGCTCTGGCGTTCTACTGGTTTCTCTACCCGGAAAGGCATGCCCACCATCACGATTTTCACGGCGATGAGCAGCAACGTCGCCATCTCACTCAATGGCGCTCCGTATATAATCAATTGACGTTTCGTGAGCGTTGGGACCGTGCATGGAAGATACGTCGACGAAGAAAGGTGACCTAACCACCGGCTGCAGTTGACCGGCGACGCCCGCGTTATGATGTTGTTGTCGGTTTGAGCCTGCTCTCCGCGGGCGGCCGGCAACTGAGCCTTTTACGTTAGGCTCAACCTTACACCGTCTACCGCGGCTGTTACCGGGAGTATCGATAGCCATGACTGAATCAATCGGCCCCGCCTCGTCATTTGTTCGCCCTGAACTGCCGCCGGCCGATGCGTATTCTCGCCTTGTTGCTTACGGCCGTAGTCATTACCCATCGGCCATCTGGGGCAACCTTCCGCCTATCGATGTAGCTGCCGATGTCGTTGATGCCGAGCGGTGGCTTCGCTCCGAGATCGCTGACCCCAGAGTCACCGGCGTTTACCTCGGTTTCGATACGCTGAACGAAGAAGACGGAGATGGACACAACGTTGAGGTAGGCTTTACGTCCGATGCCGATCCCAAAAGCACCGATCTGGGTTGGATTCGCAAACTCTCCTACGGCCGGAAACACCTGATTCGCGGCATCTACGAACTACACTCTGAGTACAAAGTCGATTTCGACGAGCTTGAGGGCGATGACGTCGAGCTTGAGCAATTGGAAGACCTCACAATCGAGCTCGATCTGCTGTTCTATGAGATGTACGGAGCCATTATCCTGATGGCAGCCATTCAGTCAGTTGCTCCGCAGGAGTCCGCGCTTTTTGTCTGGGGCATGCACGATGGCGACGTTCGGCCGCTGTGCCGTCGATCTCCTATGGGATTCGAACGCATTGTCGCTGGATGACTGCAGCACGGCTCCAAGGTATGACGGTGAGCCTAACCACCGGCTGCAGTTGACCGGCGACGCCCGCGATGGATAATTGGGTGGTCGGTGGGGCGCCCCCTCCCGCGGGCGGCCGGCAACTGAGCCTTTTTCGTTAGGCGACCAGTGCCAGATTTCACCAAGCCCATGACCGACAAAGAGGCTGCCGAGTGGGAGAAAGTACGCTCCAAAGGTAAATCTAAATTCACGATGATGGGTGCACTCAACCTTGGCCTGCTACTGGGCTTGGGCTGTGCCGTAGGCGTTTACTATCTCTGGGCATCGCTTGCACCCGCCGATTGGTCGCTCCGTGTACGCTGGGTTTTGATGTGGGGGTGTATATTGGGCGTGCCGAACTTGGTTTACCTGTTCAGCAACAGAATGTGGAACATGCAAGAGCGGCGATACGAACAACGTCAGTCCTCAGAAGTCACCTAACCAACCGCTGCAGTTGACGAGCGACGCCCGCAGCTGAGCAAACCTATCGAGTCGTCCGTTTCCCCCCGCGGGCGGCTCGCCACTGAGCGGGGAGCCGTTAGGCCCCTTTGGAGCGTCTGATGCGTATCGAATGTATCAACCCGATACTCAACGTGGCCGACATGACTCGCAGCTTGGACTTCTACGTCGGCAAACTGGGCTTTACGAACGCAGAGTGGGGCAACGAGAACTTCACTCACGTGTCTCGCGATGGCTGTGGGCTCTACCTTTGTCGCGGCGGACAGGGACAAGCCGGCACTTGGGTCTGGGTTGGGATCGAAGATGCCCGAGCGGTGCATGACGATTTAGCATCTCAGGGTGTCATCATTCGCCAGCCTCCGACCAATCAGCCATGGGCATTGGAGGTCCATGTGGAAGACCCGGATGGGCATGTACTTCGCCTCGGTTCTGATCCCGAGTGAAACGGGGCCTAACCACCGGCTGCAGTTGACCGGCGACGCCCGCGATCGATAAATGTTGTTGTCGGTTTGAAGCTTGCTCTCCGCGGGCGGCCGGCAACTAAGCCTTTGACGTTAGGCGTGCAGATGCAGTGGCATATTAGCCCGATGGATCTGGACTCGGCGCAGCTTGCACTCGGTTGGGCTTATCCGCCCCCGTATGCCGGTTACAACGCCGACCCGTCATCGATCGAAGCCGATATTAAGGTTTGGACTCATCCAGGAAGTTACTACGCCGTAACAGATCGGCGCGGTGAGCTAGTGGCGTACGCCTGCTTCGGTGATGAGGCACGCGTGCCCGGCGGCCGGTATGCGGTTGACGCTCTCGATTTTGGAGGCGGCCTGCGTCCCGATCTGACCGGCCGTGGTTTCGGGATCAGCTTTTTCCGATCCGTCCTCACGTTCGCCGATGCGTCCTTTGCGCCTGCCCGGTACCGTACAACCGTGGCGGAATGGAACCTCCGAGCCACGCGGCTCTGCTCGGCATCGGGCTTCCACGTTACAGAACGCTTTACTTCTGAGGTTAATGGCTGGGCCTTTGCCGTCCACGAGCGTGAAGCCGGTCAAGTTGAGGCCTCGACGCGACAAGAAACACGCCTAACCCCCGGCTGCAGTTGACCGGCGACGCCCGCGAGTAGAATGGGGTTGCCGGTGGTACGCCCCCTCCCGCGGGCGGCCGGCAACTGAGTCTTTTTCGTTAGGCCTCTCTTCTGAAAGTTTTTTTTCAGAGAGCCGAAAATGTACCACGCCGCAGCGTCTATCTCGCAGGGGCACGGTAGGTTGGCGGGGCGGCACCAAGAAAGAGCCGATCCCCGTGACCGACCACCGGCAATGTGCGGCCGACAACAAGAAATGACCACCAACCCTGAGCGTACTCACCCAGATGCCGAGGCCTAACCAACCGCTGCAGTGGACGAGCGACGCCCGCGGCGAATGATCCCATCGAGTCGTCCGTTTCCCCCCGCGGGCGGCTCGCCACTGAGCGGGGAGATGTTAGGTGCCTCATGCAACTTCGATGGCAACATCTTTTGCTCTTGACATCCTGCTCGCTGTTTTCTGCCTGCGGCGAATCACCCTCTATTGCGGACCCGGAGATGGTCTTCGGTAACTTGGGCCTCATTTGCATTGGCCCCGATGTCGAAGCACGCGGCCCCAAACTCATGGACTCGATCAACAAGGCTGCTACTCGAGAGGGCTTGACGCGAGTTACGATGAACGCGAGCGGTAGCTCCGAGCTATCGCGAGCCGCATACGAGTTCGAGGACGGCCAAGGCAATACGGTGCGACTGGACTTCGTGGATCGCGAAGCTCTGGACCTTCGCGTTCTCGTCACAGCGAATGGTGATCTACGCGAAAGGTTTGTAGACGCCATTTGGGATGAGTTCGTCACCCAAATCAACTGATGGGTCAGCCTTTGCCGCCGGCACCTAACCCCCGGCTGCAGTTGACCGGCGACGCCCGCGGGTAACATAGGTTGTCGGTGGCACGCCCCCTCCCGCGGGCGGCCGGCAACTGAGCCTTTGACGTTAGGGGCACAACCATGAGATTCATCAAGTATTTCATCGCGGCCCTTCTACTGATCTTTGCCCTTGCTCAATTCCTGCAGTTCGGGATGATTCTGGGCATGAAGATAGCCAACGCCGGAAGTGGAATCGAAATCGACGTTGGTAGTCGACTGGCCATCAACGGCATGCTTTTCCTCGTGGCAGGTGTTGGTGCGTTCCTAATGTGGCGCTGGGCTTACGGTGCTCGCCGGTGCCCCTAACCACCGTTGCAGTTGACGAGCGACGCCCGCGGCTGAATGAACCATCGAGTCGTCCGTTTCCTCCCGCGGGCGGGTCGCCACTGAGCGGGGAGACGTTAGGTGCCTTTTGCGTATTATGCTGGTTGCCGCCATCTCGCTCGCTCTCGGTTTCCTGCTTGCGGCAGCGATGCCCATGCTCGGCGACCTTACTGGCTTTTGGCACTTGGATTTTGCGATCTACGCAGGAGCCCTTTTCGGCATCGGATATGCCGCAGGTCTCTTCCGCTCCGGCCCAATATGGTTACCCGCAGTCCTCTTGGCTGTAGGCCAATTTGTGGCGTGGAACCTGTATGTCCCCGCGGACCCGCTGTGGATTGCGGGTGCCATATTCGGCATCGGCCTGACCGTTGGGTTAACCCTCTGGGGTGCCGTGCTTGGCCGTAGGTCGGCACCTAACCACCGGCTGCAGTTGACCGGCTGCGCCCGCGAGTAGAATGTGGTTGTCGGTGGGACGCCCCTCCCGCGGGCGGCCGGCGACTGAGCTTTTTACGTTAGGCCGACCTGTGAATTTCGACCTTCAAAGAACCATCGAAGTGCTTGAGCGCACTCCTGTCGTTCTGGACAGCTTGCTGGGCGGGCTGAGCGATCCATGGGTCACCAACAACTATGGGGAGAAAACATTTAGTCCGTATGACGTTGTGGGTCACTTAATCCATGCCGATCGAACGAACTGGATGGTCAGGCTTCACGTCATCCTGGAATCCGGCGAAGCGGAGCCCTTTCCTGAGTTCGATCGATACGCCATGTATGAGGCGAGCAAGGGCAAGACGATTCGCGAATTACTCGAAGCGTTTTCGTCGCTGCGTGCAGGCAAGCTGAAAGAGCTCCGCGCCTTAAATCTTACGGAAGAGCTGCTTGACCGCCGCGGCATTCATCCGGCACTCGGCACCGCTACAGCGAGACAGTTGCTTTCCACGTGGGTGGTCCATGACTTGGGGCACTGTCACCAGATTGTCAAAGCGATGGCCTTCCAGTACCGCGACAATGTCGGTCCTTGGGCTGCCTATCTGACGATCCTGCCAAGCCAAGAATCGGCCTAACCCCCGGCTGCAGTTGACCGGCGACGCCCGCGAGTAGAATGTGTTGTCGGATGGACGCCCCCTCCCGCGGGTGGCCGGCAACTGAGCCGATTTACGTTAGGGGGCATCTTCGGAACCCCAATACCACTTCATACGTCCAAACGTCCTACAAATCAGCTTTGGAGCCAGCCATGCGGAAATCAATTGCAGTAATTCTCGGCCTCGCACTGCTTGTCCCGACGGTGGTGTGGGCCCTAGGCAGCGATCACCCCCAACAGGTGGTACAGCAGCCGAACTGGCCTGAAGGCTTAGCCGAACTGGCGAATGCAGAGAACAGAGTCCACGGCTTCTTCGTCAACTGGGAAGACTTTTTCTTTTTCCGAGGCGAAACCGCGGACCTGAATGAATTTCTTACACGGTACTCGATGCTGGCGAGTACGAAATTAGAAGTTGTCCTTCATCCTGGGAAACTTGAGGTTCGTTCACCTGGGGACGAGCAGCCTAGGGACGTGGTTGCTAATTGGCGGCTTTACGCACGCTCTCGATTCCTATCGAGTACGCTACTCGACAAAGCTGAGATTGATCCAGCTTTCATAACACGTATTGATGTTTGGCTCGGAGGAGAGGTAAAGCTTGCGGATTTACGTGTGCCTCACTCGGTGTCGGTCCGATCGGGAGGTGAGATCGAAGCATTTGTGCGGGAGCACGGAGAAAAACGGAGATCGGCCGTAACTCAGGAGGCACCCTAACCCACCGCTGCAGTTGACCGGACACGCCCGCGGCGTTGCATCACTCCGGCCCCCCGTCCTCCCCGCGGGCGGCTCGCCACTGAGCGGGGAGACGTTAGGCGGCAAGAACCACACACGGAGTAACCCGATGTCTCGCTACATTGACGGTTTCGTGATTCCCGTTCCGAAAGACCGTATCGATGACTACCGGCGCACCGCTGAGAAGGCTTCGACGGTCTGGAAAGAGCACGGGGCACTGGACTATTGGGAGTGCGTCGGCGACGATCTGGTTGCGATGGAAGGCATGATCGGGTTCAAGCAGCTCGCGGACGCCAAGGACGACGAAACCGTGGTGTTCGCTTGGGTGGTGTTTGAATCCCGTGAGGCGCGGGACGAAGCAAACAAAAAGATCATGGCCGACCCCAGACTGAAGGACATGATGGACCCAGAGAATCAGGTGTTTGATTGTAAGCGGATGGCCTACGGTGGGTTCAAGCAGTTGGTGCACGCGTGAGTCGGTGTCGCCTAACCCCCGGCTGCAGTTGACCGGAGACGCCCGCGAGTAGAGTGATGTTGCTGGTGGTACGCCCCCTCCCGCGGGCGGCCGGCCACTGAGCCTTTTCCGTTAGGCCTCTCTTCTGAAAGTTTTTTTCAGAAGGTCGCAAAACATACCACGCCGCGGCGTCTAATTAGCGTGGGTACGGCAGGTTGGGTTGGAGGGACGGCACCAAGAAAGAGCCGATCCGCGTGACCGACAACTGGCAATGTGCGGCCGACAGCAAGAAATGACCACAAACCACGAGCGTACTCACCCGGGTGCCGAGACCTAACCAACCGCTGCAGTTGACGAGCGACGCCCGCGGTGAATGATCCCATCGAGTCGTCCGTTTCCCCCCGCGGGCGGCTCGCCACTGAGCGGGGAGACGTTAGGCCTTACTGGAGCACCTCCTATGTTGAAACTCGTGCGTAAGAGAGTTATGTCAGAAGATCGGTTTTTGTCCATCGTCGCAGGCGGCCTCGCCGCCTTTACGGGCTTGTTCTTTTATGTAGGCGTGAATCGTCTCGGGGGATTAGCCCGCGACGAGCAAGAGTTCGAATTCGGGCTGTTATTGTTGTTCATCGGTGTCCTGATTCTGCTATGCCTCGGAGCACTAGTTGGCGTATATCAGCAACTTCAGCGACGTGTCGGGCCTAACCAACCGCTGCAGTTGACGAGCGACGCCCGCGGTTCATGATCTTCTTCGAGCCGTCCGTTCACCCCCGCGGGCGGCCGGCAACTGAGCCGAATTACGTTATGCCCAAGAGCGAAACGTATATCCATGTTCTTGCCCGGGCCGTGATCCGTATTGACGACGAGCTTCTGCTCGCCCGTTGCAAAGGAGCGAGCAACACCTTTCTGCCCGGCGGTCATGTGGAAGTGGGCGAAAGTATGCACGACGCGATCGCTCGGGAGTTAAACGAAGAATTCGGCCGCTCTTGTGTTGTCGGAGGATATTTGGGGGCAATCGAGCACGCCTTCACCGAATCCGGTTCGACACAGCACGAAGTGAGCCACTTCTTTCGCGTCCAATTGGTGGGTATCGACGGCCCACAACCGCTCGACTCGTTAGAGCCGCATTTGGAGTTCTTTTGGCAGCCGATCACCAAGTTGGGCGATACTAATCTTCAACCCAGCCCGGCCATTGCACTGGTTACCGAATCATGCTTAACTTGGGGATCGACCTTGAAGCACGGGGCATAACAAATTGCTGCAGTTGACCGCCCCCTCCCGCGGGCGGTCGGCAACTGAGCCTTTGACGTTAGGCCCTAACGGAACATTCTCGTTTGTCGAACGTCTAAACGATTGTCTCGACCTCAATTTGGTGTAAATCGATGAAATCTCTCATGCTTCTGATCGGCTTCGCTTTTCTTTTCGCTGTCACCCCTGCCATCTACGCCAACGAGCCAGGCTGGACTGATGAGCAACGGGCGGAAAAATCAATGGCGGTTTTTACTGGAACCGTCGAATCCGTCGAAGCCCTCGGTGAATTCAGCGAGTACGAAAACCTATATCGGGCGACCTTTGAGGTTGAGTCTGCCTCGAAAGGCCGGCATCTTGTCGGTGACGATAAGCTCATTGTTTACTATATTCTCTCGACAACCGGTGATGCTGGCGCTCGTTGTCCAACCTACGCCCGCCTCGAAAGCGGTCAACGAAGAACCGTCTATTTGCGTGTTACCATGCTCGACGGCGAATGGCATGCATTCATCGAGATGGGTTCTGATGTACGTGAGCCTTCACCTGAAGGGGCCTAACCAACCGCTGCAGTTGACGAGCGACGCCCGCGGCTGAATGATTAAATCGAGTCGTCCGTTTCCCCCGCGGGCGGCTCGCCACTGAGCGGGGAGACGTTAGGCGTCGAGGTTAAATGCAGTTTCGTATTGGCGAAATCAATATCATCTGCACGGATCTTGAGAGGTCGTTGCATTTTTACCGCGACCTGCTTGGGTGTGAGGCACTGAAGCCCGAGGGGCCTGCGTGGCATTTGGCATGCGACGGACGGAGATTCCTACTATTGGGTGTGGCTGAGCAGGGTCGTGTTCCATCGGGTTACTGCGAGGTGGCTGAGTTTTCATTGGACCTGCTCGTCGACAGCCTGGCCGAAGCGAGAGCCCGATTCGAGGCTGCAGGCGTGCAGTTCGTTTCTGAATTCGAGCCCTCGGCTGAACGATTCTTTATCCGCGATCCGGATGGCCTTGTTCTGGAGATCATCCAATCAACCGACAACGGCTAACCCCCGGCTGCAGTTGACCGGCGACGCCCGCGATAGATAATTAAGCTGTTAGCTTGAAGTCTGCTTCCGCGGGCGGCCGGCAACTGAACCTTTTACGTTAGGCCTCTTGCATGTTCACACGGGCGTGTTACTGGATCATAACCTTAATAGGCTTGTTTACCGCAGCCACTCGAACTGTAATCCGTCCAGCAGTCAATCGATACCGCCATGCTCGATTGATGCTTCAACTGCCAAGACTCATTGACCTTTTCGACTCCAGTGGATCAACTTGGATGGTTGCCGGCGGACTTTCATACGATGGGCATCGAGGATACATAACCAGGTCCCATAAGGACCTAGATGTTTCGATCATTAAAGAACATTTGAATCGCGTACTGGAAGTTCTGCGACGTGATGGGTTTGAGGTTTCACAAAGCCGAATAGATACATATTCATGTCAACGGCCCGGGCTCAAGATCGACCTGTTCGTCTGGGATTTGCAACAGGATCGAATGGTCAAACGATACGTTACCAATAGTTATACGCTACAGGTTTCAATCCCAATAGAACTCTTCACGAGTGAGAATGGTCAAATAAATGATACATGCTTTCCGATTCAACCATTGTGGGTTCCACGGTTGATGAAGATATCTACGACCGATCCGACTGATCTCGCCTATATCGAGGGAATTCCGTACCCCGATGGATACGAACCCACATGGTCGGAGGAGCCGAGTTCCCTACCCCATCCCACAGTACGGCTAAACAAGGCTGGATCGACGGATCTCGCGGAGAGCTTTTGAGGCCTAACCACCGGCTGCAGTTGACCGGCGATACCCGCGAGTAGAATGTGTTGTCGGTGGTACGCCTCCTCCGCGGGCGGCCGGCAACTGAGCGGGGAGACGTTATCCTGCGAATGCCTGAGATGAAATTAGACCACGACCAACTAGACAAGATACTCTCGCATTTTGGACAGCAGCCATCATCCCGATTTGACCAGTTTTTGGACAGAGCCGCCAAAATACTCCCGTTTTTGACGGTGCTTGTCTTGGGAGTGTGGACGTTGTTTCTGTACAGTGCATTTGTCCGTGAACATCACGATCTGACCAATCAACAACTGTCTGCCGAACTACGGAGTACAGACATTGAACGTCAAACGCTTGAGAATAAGTCGACAATCCAAGAGATCGAGATCGACCTCGCAAGCCGTCGTAAACTTAGGCGCAACGCAACTCTGGAAAGCGAGTCTATAGGTTCGTCGAATGGACAGATTCTATATCGAATAGTCTACACGATGACACTGAGCAACCTCTCCCGGATACGCTCAAGTGTAACTTATAACATGGTCGTTCCATACCATGGAGTACTGGAACTTCCAGCCGAAGAATCGTTTTGGCAGGTGTTCCCCCCACCATGGATTGGTATGGATTCTCCGGATAAGTCAGTTGTGCAATGGAAGCAAATGGGGATGGTCTTCAATATTACAGAATCGGCGAAGAGTAAGTACCTTACAAGGATCGAGACTAAGTATGATCCGAAAACGGTCGGCTTGTCTGGAACAGGCGATATAGAGCCTGGAGAGACAATGACTTTCAGCTATACGTTTTATCTAAAGGGCACTAAGAATGACTGGTTTGGTGTTCTGTTTCATGCAAGATTGAACGACAGCGACGACGATGGGGATAACTGGACTCACATTGAATGGAATCCACTTCACGCACCTCAGAACAAAGAGCAGGATAGCCAGCCGCTGCAGTTGACCGGCTGCGCCCGCGAACGATAATCGAGTGGTCGGTTGGACGTCCCTCCCGCGGGCGGCCGGCAACTGAGCTTTTTTCGTTAGGCCTCTCATGAAGATCAACGGTGCTGCAGCAATTTTTCCGGTGAGCGACCTTGACGCGTCGCTACGCTACTTCGCTGACGTGCTCGGTTTCACCGAAGACTTTCGCGTAGGTCAGTACGCCGGCATCAAGCACGGCGACTGCTGCCTGCATCTCTCGGCTCACAGTAACCCCAACACCGGAGAGCCCGGTTCCGGCGCGGTTTACATCTTCTGCGACGAGGTGGACGCCTATTTTTCGGAGATTACCAAGCGTGGAGCTACAACCGACGGGGAGCCAAAGGATTACGACTACGGGATGCGAGACTTCGTCGTGCGTGACCCGGATCGCAACCAGTTGTCCTTCGGTGCTCCTACCGAAGAGGCCTAACCCCCGGCTGCAGTTGACCGGCGAGGCCCGCGAGTAGAATGGGGTTGCTGATGGTACGCCCACTCCCGCGGGCGGCCGGCCACTGAGCCTTTTTTTAAAGGAGCTATCGTCGGTAGGCGGAGGCTATGCTTGAGCTACGTGGCGTGCGTTTACCCTGGTCGAGTTGTTGGTGGTGATCGGGGTGGCGGTGTTGATCGGGTTGTTGTTGCCGGTGCTCGGGGCGTTGCGGGACGCGGCGATCGACATGAAGTGTCAGGCCAACCTGCGGAGCGTGCACCAGTCGTTTCAGGTGTACGCGAACACTGACGACCAGTGGGTGCCGATCGGGTTTCGGGCGGGGCGGTTGCAGTTCAACACGAACGTGTACAGCGGCCTTGCGAACAAATTCGTGCTCTACGGTTGGCTCTATTTGGACGGTTTGATGGAGAGCCCCTAGGCGTTCTACTGTCCGGCGGTGACGAGCGACGACCAGCCGTTCGATGGCGCGAACAGCCCCTGGCCGCGCGGTATGCCGGGGCAGAACGTGTTGATCAGCTATGGCCTCGCGCCGCTGGCCCCGATCCCCGATGACCCGGCCGCCGCCGACGCGCTGCTTCAGCTCGACCTTTTGGGCTCGCGGGTGGTCCTCGCCGGCAGCGTGGGTCTGCCCGCACGGGTGGATTCGTGGCACGGCGACGGCGTGTTCGTGCTCTATGCCGACAGCGCCGTGCGTTTTGCCACGCGTGACCGTTTCGACAACGACTTGGCTTTGTGCACCGCGCTCGATGCGGCGTTCAATCTGCCGCGGCAGCGGGTCTGGGACGAGTTGGTTCGGCGTTGAGTCGATGGCGATAGCCTGCGGATTCACCAAAAGCTTTGCGGGTCTCGGCGGGATTTGGCTTATGTATCTGCGAGGTATTGCCGAAAGGCAAGAGGGGTCCCGCTGCCGATCGGCTCGGCGTTGCTCGTCGACATTTCGTCGCTCCGGAGAATCCAGGCCATGTCTATCAAACTCAAATTGTCTCTGCTCGCCGCGGTTCCCTTGCTGGTCATTGCGGTCATGGGGGCACGGATTTATCAGACCAACGCCCGGGTCGCGGCGGAGATGCAAGACCTCAGCGTGCTTTCGGACCTGGCGGTTCACCTGAGCGCGATGGTCCACGAAACCCAGAAAGAGCGCGGCCGCACGGCCGGCTTCCTGGGGAGCCAGGGTAAGAAATTTTCTGCCGAGCTTGGCGACCAGCGCGAGTTGGCGGATACGCGGATCGAAGCGGTACGGGGCTTCCTCGAGGATTTCGATCCCACCGATTTCGATCAGGCGTTTCAAGACAGCCTCGCCGCGGCGCTGGCGGATCTCGACCGGATCGACGCCACCCGCCAGGCGGTCTCGGCGATGAGCATCCCCGCCGGGCAAGCCATCGGGTATTACACGGCGATGAACGGCCGCTTCCTCGACGCCATCGGCGTGATGTCCGAGCAGAGCCGCGACGCCGACCTGACCCGCAGCATCGCCGCGTATGTCCATTTCCTCAAGGGCAAAGAACGGGCCGGCATCGAACGTGCTGTGCTCTCGAACACTTTTGCCGCCGACCAGTTTGGCCCGGGGATGTACCGCAAGTTCATCGCGCTGGTCACCGAGCAGGACACCTACTTCACCGAGTTCCAAGCGCTGGCCTCGCCCGAGGCCATGGCGTATTTCGACCAGGCGAGCGCCGACCCCGCCTTCGGCGAGGTGCAGGGGTACCGCGACGTCGCGTTTGCGCGGGCCGACACCGGCGGCTTCGGGGCCGACGCCGGGGTGTGGTTCAGCATCATCACGGCCAAGATCAACAAGCTCAAAGAGACCGAAGACTTCCTCTCCGCCGCGCTGCGTAGCGACGCCGACCAGGCCGCGGTCGCCGCGGTCCGGGCTCAGGTCGTCGTCGGCGGCGTCACGCTGCTGATCGTGGTGCTCGGCGTGCTGGGCGCGCTGCTGACCACCCGGTCGATCACCCGTCCGCTGACCCACTTGGTTACCCGGATCCATGAGATCCAGTCCAGCAACAACCTGACCCTCACTGTCGATCACTCATCCAAGGACGAGATCGGTCAGTTGGCCCAATCCTTCAACGAATTTGTCACGACGCTCCGCCACATCATCGGCCAGGTCCACCAGTCCAGCGAAGAGGTTGCCGCGGCCGCCACCGAGGTTGCCGCGTGCAGCGAGCAGCTCTCGACGGGTATGCACACGCAGTCCGGCCAGATGAATTCGATCAGCGCCGCGGTGGAAGAGATGTCCGCCAGCGTGGTGGAGGTGGCGCGGCAGGCGTCCGACGCCTCGACCGACGCCGACCAGGCCGGCGGCGCCGCCCGAGAAGGCCAGGACGTGGTGCAGCAGACCGTCGCCGGGATGCAGACCATTAGCGATGCCGTGACCAATTCCGCCCGGGCCGTGACCGAACTCGGCAAGCGTGGCGAGCAGATCGGCGAGATCATCGCGGTGATCAACGACATCGCGGACCAGACCAACCTGCTAGCGCTCAACGCGGCGATCGAGGCGGCTCGGGCGGGTGAGCACGGCCGGGGTTTTGCGGTCGTCGCCGACGAGGTGCGTAAGCTCGCCGACCGGACCACGCAGGCCACCGACGAGATCAGCGCGTCGATCACCGCGATCCAGCAGGAGACCGGCCAAGCGGTGGCGCGGATGGATACCGGCACGCAGCAGGTGTCCGCCGGCGTGGAGTCCGCCACCCAGGCGGGCCGAAGCTTGCAGCAGATCGTGGACACGTCCAACGGCCTGGCCCACAAGGTTCAGTCGATCGCGGCCGCCGCCGAGGAGCAGTCCGCCGCGGCCCAGGAGGTCGCGATGGGGCTCGAGTCGATCAATTCCGTAGCGTCGGAATCGCTCGAAGGCACGCGTCAGGCGGCCGAGGCTTCGGAACACCTTTCCCGGCGGGCCGAAGACCTGCGGGAACTCGTCTCGCGGTTCGATACCTGAATCGATAGTGCGAAAGCGGAGCGTTCCCATTGCCACCGGGTGGTGGGTGGGTTCAGCGTTTGTGGTCAACCGGTTGGAGCAGGCCACTGGATCCCGAGGGTGGGACAGTGACGTATTCGGTGTGGCCTTTTCTCTCGTTTACAGCGATATACCGCGGAAACCACCGATCGGGCTGTGCCCACGGTTATCATTAAAGGAT
The DNA here is from genome assembly GCA_039180025.1 of Planctomycetota bacterium. Lineage (GTDB taxonomy): Bacteria > Planctomycetota > Phycisphaerae > Phycisphaerales > Phycisphaeraceae > Algisphaera. The sequence continues at coordinate 56,662 of JBCDDZ010000011.1, read as the reverse complement.
GCGGCTCAGCGATCACGAATCCATAGCGTCTCCGTCCAGCGCGGCCACCGAGTCGATGCCGGCTCGGACGTATGTGTACCATCGAGGCAAGACGACCAAGATCATGCGGGTTGTTTTCCCGCTGATCTTCGCGGCGTTTTCCGTGGGGGCGTGGTGGGACGGCGATCCATTCACCGCGTGGTGGGCGGGGCTTCTGTTTGCGGTGTCGTTGATCTTGACGTCGATGAATTTCGTGACGGTGGTCGAAGCGGACCGGCAGGAGGTACGGCGAGTCGTCACGGGGTTGTGGGGGATGTCGGGCGGGGAGCGGGTGTTCCGTTTCGATGTATTCACCGCGGTGGAGCTGCGGCGTGCCGAGGGCAGCCTGACGATTTCCTTGTGCCGTGGCTGGAAACGGTTTGTGCTCTGCCACGGCGGCGAACCCCTGGCGGCGGAAAGCAAAAAGCTGGCCACCCTCCTCGGGGCACCGTGGGTCGATCGGACGTAGCGTGTCGCCGCGGCGGGCCGGCGGGTCCGAGGGGGCGGGTCGATTTATCCCGCGCGGCGGGCCCACTCGGACTCGAGGGGTTTGAGTTGGGTTTGCGTGGCTTCGCGTTCGGTTTGGAGGGCTTTGACTTTCTCGCCGTCGGCGAACACCGCGGGGTCCATGAGCGCGAAGTCGATTTCTTGTAGCCGAGATTCGAGGCGTTCGATTTCGGATTCGAGCTTTGCCTGGCTCATTTTGTTGCCGCCGCTGGCCGCAGTTTTGGGGGACGGTTTTGTTTTGCGGGACGGCGGCTTCGCGGCGGTTTTTTTGGGTTTGTCGGGCGTTTTTGCAACGGCGGCGGGAGCCGGGGCAGAGGCTGTCGGGGTGCTCTGCTGCTGGTCGTGCCAGTCAGAATAAGTGCCCAAGAAATGGGTCACGCCGCCCTGGCCGTCGAAGACCAGGAGCTGGTCGACCAACTCGTCGAGGAGCATGCGGTCGTGGGTGATGAGGATCAGGGTGCCGGCGTGGGACTGGTTGCCGGCGGTGGAGTAGGCCTGCTGCTGGGTGGTGTAGGTGCGGAGGGTTTCTTCGAGGCGTTCGGCGCTGGGGATGTCGAGGTGGTTGGTCGGCTCGTCGAGGACCAGGAGGTTGTGGCCGCCGTTGACCAGCCCGGCGAGGACGGCGCGGGCGCGTTCGCCGCCGGAGAGGACCGAGAGCGGCTTGTCCTGTTCCAGGCCGGTGAAGAGAAACGCGCCGGCGAGGTCGCGGGCTTCTTGTTCGAGCTCGTTGGGCGTAAAGGCGCGGAGGTATTCGACGATGGATTTTTTCAGGTCCAGGTGTTCGTGGGTCTGGGTGAAGTAGCCGACCTCGATCTGGCTGCCGATCTTGCCGCCCCCGGAAGTGGGTTGTTGTTCACCTAAGAGGCAGCGGACGAGGGTGGACTTGCCGGCGCCGTTGGGGCCGATGATCCCGAGGCGCTCGCCGCGTTTGAGCGAGAGGGTGAAGTCGCGGAACAATTGCTTGGGCGTGCCGTCGTTGTCGTGGGTAAGCGATAAGCCTTCGGCCTGGGCGACGACGTCGTTGCCGCGGTTTTTCGGGCTGAAGTTCAGCTTCATCACGTCGAGCTCGACGGGGGGCTCGAGGAGGTGGTCGCGTTTGAAGCGTTCGAGCCGTTTCTCCCGGCCCTGGGCTTGTTTGGAGCGTTGGCCGGCGCGGTAGCGGTCGATGAAGTTCTGTTCGGATTTGATCTTGGTTTGCTGTTTTTCGAACGCGCGGCGCTGGTCTTCGATGCGCAGGGCACGGAGCTCGCGGAACTTGGCGTAGTTGCCGGGGTATTCGACCATCTGCCCCGCTTCCAGCTCGTAGATCTTGGTGACCACGCGGTCGAGCAGCCAGCGGTCGTGGGAGATCAGGACCACGGCCCCGCTGTAGGTCGCGAGGAACTGTTCGAGCCACTCGCGGCCGGCGATGTCGAGGTGGTTGGTCGGTTCGTCGAGCAGGAGGATGTCCGGCTCGCTGAGCAGGAGCTTGGCGAGGGCGAGGCGTCCTTTCTGGCCGCCCGAAAGGTCGGCACACTTGATGTTGAACATCGCGTCGGTGAGCCCGAGCCCGTGAAGCGTCTCGTCGATCTTGTGATCGACCGCGTAGCCACCCGAGGCCTGCATGCGTTCTTCGAGGAGCTCGTATTTTTTCAGCAGCGCGTCGAGGGTGTCGCCTTCCGCGGTGCCCATGGCTTCGGCGGTGTCTTCGAGCTGCCGGTGGAGCGATTCGAGTTCGGCGAAGGCGTGGCCGGCCTCTTCGCGGAGGGTGCGCTGCGGGTTCAGGTCGTGGTCCTGGTGGAGGTAGCCGGCGGCGGCCCCGCGGGCGAGCTGAATCTGGCCGGACTCGGGCTTGAGCCCCGTCGGCAGGCCTGTCGCGCCGCTCTGGGCGGCGATCATTTTGAGGAGCGTGGACTTGCCGCAGCCGTTGCGTCCGACGAGCCCGACGTGGAGCCCGGCGTCCACGGTGAGGTTCACGCCGTCGAGGACGACGCGGTCACCGTAGGAAAACACGAGGTTGGCGACGCTCAGTAGGGCCATGGGGCAGACAGTGTAGCGGGCGGCAGGGAAAAATAGCGGGGGATTTCCGATGGCATTTTCCGGAAGCGCGGGCATAGTTCTCCGGGGTGGGGTTCGGTGGGGTCCACACGGGATCGGAGTTTGATGCGTCAGCGACGGAATTTATTGATTGTGCTCGCCCACGGCTTGCGGAGCGACGCGCTGTCGGACGAGCGGGAGTGGCCGCTGCCGACGCCGCACATGGTCGAGTTGGCGGGGCGAGGGGTCCGGCTGGTCTTAACCAGCGCCTCGCCGGCCGACCCCGGGGGGATGGCGAGCCTGCTCACGGGGCTGCACGCTCGGCAACACGGTCAACTGCGTGACGACGACACCGCGGCGGTACCGCCGCTGCGCGACGGGTTGCCGGCGTGGCTCAGCGACGCGGGGTACCACACGGTGGGGGTGGGCGAGGTCGGGTCGTTCGCGGGCATGCTCGACGAGTCGTTTATCACCGAGGGCGTCGCGCACCTCGACCCCGCGCCGCACCGGTGCTGGTACACCGCGGCGGCGCGGGCGCGGGGGCACGCCTCGGCGCTGGTCCAGCAGCGGCGTCAGCGGAGGCGGACCGGACCGCTAGCGCCGGATCGACTGCTGCTCGAACCAGACGAGGACATCGACGGGTTTATTGCCGCGCAGGGTTACGAGGCGCTCGGGCGGATGCCCGACAACAAGCCGTGGGCGCTGTTCGTCGTGTTCTCGGGTCCGGGTAATGACCTGCCGCCGCCGATGTATTACGACGGGGTGGTCGAGACGGCCGGCCTCGCGAAAAACTTTGTCCCGGCGAAGCTGGACCGGCTTGATGCGTTGACAGACCCAGAGTTGCCGCGGGCGGTACTGCAGCGGCTTGAAGCGCACCAGATCGCTCGCATTCGGGCCGACTACCTCGGCCGGGTGAGCTTGATCGATCACGGCCTCGGGCGGCTAAACGAAGCGCTGGCGGCACGGGACGACGCGGCGCGGAATTGGACCGTGTTGACGTCAGATCGGGGCCAACTTCTCGGTGAACACGGGTTGATCGGCCACCGCTCGTTTCTGGCCGCGGCCCTGGAGGTGCCGATGATCATCAGCCCGACCCCGGAAGGACAGAAACGGAATGTGAGAGCTGCCGCAAGGCCGACCAAAGCGTTCCCGGATGGGCTGTTCGGTGTGGCGGACGTCGCGCCGACGGTGGCGCATCTGGGTGGGGTGGACACGCCGGAGCGGCTAGCGGGCCGGAGCTTGCTGCCGCTGTTTCATGGCGAGCCGGCGCTGCCGACGCCCGCGGCGAACCTGTCCGAGTTTCACGACCGGCTGCTGGTCGAAACCGAGCGGTTCAAGGCCGTGTTTCGCACGACAGACCGGCGATGCTTGGGGCTGTACGACCTGGTGTCGGACCCTGAGGAGCGGGTGAATCTCGTCGCGCGGCGGGGTGCGGGCGACCGGAAAGAGATCGACCGGCGGGTGCAGGCGATGCGGCTGCGGCTGGCCGACGCGTTGATGCCGCTGCGGGGATAAAGCGGAAGCCATTCGTCGGGGCCGGCGAAAATGGGATGGGCATCGGGAGGCCACTCGGCGTTTACGGTGCGGTGGCGGCCGCCCCAATACGTTAACCGAGCGATCGGCGGTAGGTACGGGGGCTCACGCCGCGGAGTCGTCGGAACACACGATTGAAGTTCGACACGTTCTCGAAGCCACAAGCAAAACAGATGTCGGTGACCGGCGCGTCGGTCTGGCCGAGGCGGCGGCAGGCGTCGGCGATGCGCAGCTCGTGGAGGTGGGCGACGAACGTGCGGCCGGTGGTGCGTTTGAAGAACCGGCTGAACGCCCCGGGGCTGAGGTGGACCGACGCGGCGGCCTCGGCCTGGGTCAGCGGCCCGGCGTACCGCTCGGCGAGCAGGCGGCAGACCCGGTCGATCCGCCGCTGGTCGTCGGCCCGGGGCGGCAGGGCGTGGGCGGGGGCCGACAGCGTTCGGCTTGCTTCGTCTGTCTCGGCCAGCGAGCCGAGCAGTTCCAGCAGCCCCGTCAGCCGGGCCCAGCCCCGCTGCGCGACCAGTTCGAGCATGCGCTGCCGCGGCGGCTTCACGCCGTGATTCGGCGACGACGCGGCGAACGCCAGCCCCCGCTCGGCCCGCCGCAGCAGGTCCGCCACCGCCGACCCCTCCGGCGACCCCAACAATCCTGATCCCCACGTCGACGGATCAAACTGCACCACCACTGCTTCGCACCGGCCCCGGTCCGCCTCGGCGCTGTGCCACGAGTGCGGCAGGTTCGCCCCCAGCAGCACCAGATCGCCGAGTTCGAAGGCTTCAATACTGTTTCCGACATACCGCAATCCCTGCCCCGACACGATCAGGGTCAGTTCTATCTCCGGGTGGAAGTGCCAACCGTAGTCGAACGTCGCGTCGCCGAACCGGCGGCAGACGAACGACGCGTCGTCCTGAGGCGGGATGGTTTCGAGGGTCGGCTGCATAAAATCGGTATTAGATCATCATAGATAATTGAGAATCAAGCCGGCAAGATCAAAATAGTATCAATTTATGCGATTTATGGGCTAGTTCTACTCCGCTCTGCTTGGCATTCTGACGGACCGATAGTTCGCCGCGTGGCGATCCGCGGTCGCCCCGGCACGACGCCGCAGTCGCGGCGGTATTCGTGACCCCACCCGTTGACCGACTCTTTAACCGAAAGCTATTTCGATGAATACGCCCGCCGCCGATCGGTTCGTTTCGCCCACGCTCGACGCCTCTTACGACTTGACCGACGCCCAGGTCCAGCGGTTCCGCGAGGACGGCTTCATCAAACTCAAAGACGTCTTGGACGCCGATACCCTGGCCCACTACGGCGAGGAGATCACCCGCCTCACGTTTGAGCTTAACCCCAAGAAAGATCTCAACGATGCCCAAAAAACCACTTACGACCGTGCCTTTATCCAGGTCGGCAACCTCTGGGAGCACAGCGACACCGTGCGGCGGTTCTCTTTCAGCCGACGGCTTGGCCACCTCGCGACGCAGTTGCTCGGCGTGTCGGGCGTGCGGCTGTACCACGACCAAGCGCTCTACAAAGAGCCTGCCGGCGGGTTCACGCCCTGGCACGTCGACCAGCAGTACTGGCCGATGAACTCGGCGAAATCGGTGACCGCGTGGGTCCCGCTGCAGGCGGTGCCGCTGGAGATGGGCCCGCTGTGCTTCGGCCGCGGAAGCCACCTCAAGCATATCGGCCGGGAGATGGCGATCTCCGACGAGTCCGAACGGCAGATCGCGGCGGAGATCAAGAAACACAAGATCGTGGAGGTGTTCGAGCCGTACGACCTCGGCGAGGTCAGCTTCCACTACGGCTGGACCTTGCATCGGGCCGGCGGCAACACGACCAACGCGCCGCGCAAGGTCCACACCGTGATCTACATGGATGAGCAGATGAAACTCGCCGAGGCGCGTAACAAGAACCAGCGGTGCGACCACGAGATGTGGTCGCCGTCGACGCGGGTGGGTGAGGTGATGGCAGACGCGAAGAATCCGGTGCTGTACCGCGAGGGTTGAGCGATTACACGCCGTCCAGAGCTTTTGGGGATTTAGCGCGCGGCGAGTCGCCGGGGGCATCTGCGGATCGATGACTCGGGGCGGAATGGATCACGGCCGGGGTGGCTGCAAAAACCTGTGGTGTGTGCGACACTCCGGGGTATGAGCCTGCTGAACAACCGAGTCTCGGTGGGGGCGGCGCACGGGCTGTTCCGGCGGACGTCTCGGTACGGGTTGGTTGGCCGAGAGCACCTGCCGCGGCAGGGCGAGCCGTATGTCCTGGCGGCGGCGCACCTGAGCCACTACGACCCGGTGGTGATCGGGGCCTTGTTGAACCGGACGATCGACTGGATGGCGCGGGAGGCGTTTTACGAAGGCAGGTGGTCGCGGTGGGCGTGTGAGCGGGCGGGGTGCGTACGGGTGGACCGTTTCGGGCCGGCGCTGCCGGGGATCCGGGAGGGGCTGGGCCGTTTAGCGCGGGGGCGGACGTTGGGGGTCTTTCCGGACGGCGAGATCCGACGGGGCGGGGCGTCGGTGCTGGGCGGGGCGTCGGTCAAGGCCGGGGCGGTGCTGCTGGCTCGGCGTGGCGGGGTCCCGGTGGTGCCTTGCGTGGTGCTCAACAGCGAGCAGTTTCGGCGGGTGACGCCGTGGCTTCCGCTAAGGCGGGGGCGGTTGTGGCTGGGGTTGGGGCCGGCGCTGCGGTTCGGCGAGCGCGGGGCGGGGGTGGCGGGCCGCGTACATCGGCGGGCGGAGGCGGAGCGTTTGGCCGAGGCGCTGCGGTCCGTGTACCGGGCGATGGACCGGGTGTTCGAACTGCCCGACGGGGCGCGGCCGTGAGCGATCTGTTTTACCGCGTGGTGGTGAAGACCTGTTCGCAGATCGGCCACGTGGCGACACGGCCCCGGGTCGTCGGGCGGGAGCACGCGGAGCGTCCGGGCGGCTACCTCTTGGCGACCAACCACACGAGCCCGATGGACGTGCCGGTTTTGATGTACACGACGCCACGCCTCATCGATTTTGTGAGCGTGGTCGAGGTGATGGGGGTTCCGGTGGTCGGCGCGTTCTACCGGCGGTTCAACACGATTACGCTGGACCGGGGCCGGGTCGACGCGGCGGCGGTGCGGACGATCGTGTCGCGTCTGCGGGCGGGCCGGGTGGTGTGCATGTTTCCCGAGGGCCGGATCACCCCCGAGGCCGAGTCGGTGACGCGGGGGGGGACGCACCGGGCGGGGCTGGGCCGGGTGGCTCGGCTGGCGGGGGTACCGGTGTTGCCGGCGGTGGTGCTGGATTCGCATCGGATGACGCGGCCGGCGGCGTGGCTACCTACGCGGCGGTCGCGGTTCACGGTGGCGTACGGCGAGGCGCTGCACGTGCGGGAAGACCTGCCGCCGCGCGAGGCGCAGCGTGACCTCGAAGCGAGGTGGCGGGACGCGCTGCGGCGGCTCGCCGAGCGCCATGAACAGGGCCGGTAGCGCCTCGGCCCGCGTGGGCCTTGGCATGGCTCGCGAGCCGCGGTGGGGCGATCGTGCGGGAGCCCTAAAGAAAACGCCCCGTCCGCGTGGGGCGGTCGGGGCGTTCAGGGTAAGGGTGAAGAAACAAGTGGGGCGATGATTACACGGCGTCGGCCGGTGCGGTAGTGTCGAGGATACTTTGGAGGGCCGACTGCATCGTGGCGTTATCGCTGTAGAGGAACCGCCGGGTCTGCTCGATACGTTGGCGGGTCGCGGGCTGGAGCACGGTGTCCACGGGGACTTGCGGGGTGGCGGGCATCAGTTGGGCGGCGCCGTTGAGGTCGCCGGAGAGGGCGGCAGCCAGGGCGGCCCCGGTCTGGCTGACAGGGTCGTCGCCGGTGAAGCGGGTGGCGGCTTCACGGTAGAAGCCCTGATCGAAGAGGGCCCAGGCGTTGTCGCGGTCGGCTTCGGGGAGTTCGACCCGGGTGACGGCGTAGATATCGGCGTCGCCGGCCTGGGGGGGGGAGGCGAAGCTCGGGCCGACGGTGACGGGGCCGTTGACGGTGTTGGCCCCCGGGACATTGGCGGCGTTGGGGTTTGTGAAGGTCTGCGGGGAGAGGCGGACGATCGGGTCGTCGTTCCGGAAAGCGCGGACGACGCCGATGGACAGGTCCTGGTTGCGTTGGAAGGGGGTCGCGATACGGCCAAGCGCAAGCTCACGCTGATACCAGCGGTCCGAGCGGTCCGAGCGGTTGATATCGGAATAGGTGCCGCGTCGGACCGAGGAGATGATGGGTTGGTTGCGGCGGGCCCGGACCACGCCGATCGACGTCGAGTCGTTGGTGCTGCTGAACCGGCCGACGCGGACCGCCTGGCCCCCGAGGGTGCGGAGCGGTCGCTGGGTGACGACGACGGTCTGGCTGCGGCCGGTGTTGAGGCTTTCGCCGTTATCGATGAGCCTGACCTGGGCCTGCGAGGGGGCGACGAAGAACGCGGCGCTGCCGAGGGCGAGCGCGGCCAGGGCGGGGTTTTTCATGGTGCGGGGGGCGGTTCGTGACATCTTGGTTCTCCTTGGTTAATCTCCGGGTTGAGGCTGAACAAGCTTCAACCGGTTCATTCTACGGGTGTAACCGCGGCGGCCGAAGATTTATTCTGTTTTTAGTGCTCATAAGGTCAAGATTTATGCTCGTATACGCGGGGATCGACGAAGCGGGGTACGGCCCGGCGTTCGGGCCGATGACCGTCGGGCGGTGCGTGATGCGGGTGCCTAAACTAAGCTCGACGGCGGAGTTGCCGGAATTGTGGTCGCGGCTGAGCCGGGCGGTCTGCCGGACGCTTTCGGGGCGAAAAGGGCGGGTCGTGGTCAACGACTCGAAAAAATTAAAAACCAAAGCCGCGGGGATCAAGCACCTGGAGATGGGGTGTCTGGCGTTCGCGTCGTTGGCGGGGGTGGAGATGAAGGATGTGGGGGAGTGGCTGGACGCGATGGGTGAATCGTCGCACCGGTCTCTGCGGGGGCTGCCGTGGTACACGGTGGCGGTGGCGGGGGCCTGGGCGGAATTGCCGTGCGCGGTCGACGCGGGGGAGTTGGCGGTGGCGCGGTCGATGCTGAGCCAGACCTGCCGGCGGATCGGGGTCGAGGTGGCCGACCTGGGGACCGCGGTGGTGCTGGAAGACCGGTTCAACCGCATGGTTGACGCGACCAGGAGCAAAGCCGCCGTGAACTTCACGTTCATCGCCCAGCATCTGCGGCACGTCTGGAACGGCTACGGCGAACACCGGCCGGTGGTGGTGGTGGATCGTCAATCGGGGCGGATGCGGTACCGCGATCTCTTGGCGATGAATTTCGAGGGTTGTTCCGTGGCGATCCTCCGTGAATCGCCCGAAGCCTCGGCATACGTTATCGAAGAGCCGGGGGCGACGGGCTCGGCCGGCGCCGCTCGTGCGATGACCGTGCACTTTCAGACGCAGGCCGAGTCGGGGCACATGCCCGTCGCGCTGGCGTCGATGCTCGCGAAGTACAACCGCGAACTGCTGATGCACCGGTTCAACACGTATTTCTCTCGCCACGCCCCCGAGGTCGCGCCGACCGCGGGTTACGGCAGCGACGCCAAACGCTTTTGGCAAGCGATTCAGCCCCACCTCCCCCGATTGGGCGTATCGGGGCAGGCTTTGCGGCGGCACGCCTAAGATTTCTGAAAAGAACGGCTTGACAAGCTAATGGAAAACACTTATTTTGAGTCGCGATAGCAAAAATTTGGCTGTTGTATATTGATAAAGGTTCGCTTGTTTTAGAAAAGTATTTATTGTGAATTCCATAGATCAGTGGACTTGCCTGTCTGCCGAATCTGATATAATCTAAAGAGTCAAATACGCCCCCGGAAGGGCTCGGCTTGGAACTTCGGTTTCAGCCGGGCCTTTTTTCTTTGCCTAAAGGGTGCTGTTTCAGAGAAATCAGCCGCCGGGAGAACCGCTGAGCTCATCCCGTATGTTGAAAGGGGCGACCGATCCGTTTCACCGACGGCCGGGCCTTGAGGGGCCTAAAGAATGATCCGGCACCCGTCGGGCGGCTACACCTTGACCTTGAGCCACCCGCCGTGCAGGAACCGGGCGGTGAAAATAACGCCCCGCACGGTCAATTCGGCGCAGAGCCCCAGCCAGACCCCGGTGATGCCAAGTTCCAGCCACACGCCCAGGAAAAACACCGCCGGCAGCCGGACCGCCCAGGTCGACGCGTTGGACAGGATCATGGGCCAGCGTGTGTCCCCGGCCCCGCGCATCGCCTCGCTCAGGATCAGGTAGCTCCCGAAAAAGACCTGGATCCAGCCGCACATTCGGACCAGCTCGGGGCTCACCTCTAGGAGAGCCGGCAGATCGGTCATCAGCCGGACCCACAGGCCCGGCACCGCCACAAAGGTGACGCCCACCAGCGTCATCAGCCCCGCCCCGACGGTCCAGCAGTACACCACCGCCCGCCGGGCCAACGCCGGGCTGCCCGCGCCCAGGTACTGCCCGGCCAGGGTCGCCGCCGCCACGCCGAACGCCATGCCCGGCAGGAAGCTGATCGCCTCGATGCGGATCGCCACGATGTGCGCCCCCTGCAGTGCGGCGCCCTCTCCGCCCAGGTCTTTCACCGCGATGTACCCGACGATCATCAGCACGGCGAAGTTGCCCAGCCAATGCCCGAACCGGTCCACCAGGTTCGGCAATGCCACCCGGACGATCCGCCGGATCGTTTGTATATGCGGCCGGAGCCGATGCCGACGCAGCCGGATCGGGCCGTGTGGCCGGACCAACACCGCCAGCGTGATCACGGCGCCGACGCACCAGGCGATCGCGGTGCCCACCGCGATCCCCGCGACGCCGTACCCCCACGCCACCAGGGTCAGGGTCAGCGCCACGTTGACGCCGTTGACCCCCACCATGACCCAGAACGGGCTCCGCGTGTCCCCCGCCGCCGACAGCGCCATCCCCCCGACAAACAGCACCCCCACCATGGGGGCCGCCACCGCCAGGATTCGTAAATAGGTGGTGGCCAGCATGAGGCTCTCGTCGCCCAGCCCCGCCGCCCGGCCGATCACCCCCGCGAGTGTGTAGATCACCGCGCCCACCAATACCCCCCAGCCCACCGCCAGCAACAACGCCTGCCCCAGCCCCGCGTTGGCCAGCCCGCGGTTCCGGCCGCCCACCGCCCGGGCGATCAGCGCCCCGCCGCCCGCGCCCACCGCCATGCTCAGCAGCCCCAGCAGCCAGCCGATATACGCCGCGACCCCGATCGCGTTGGTCGCCTCGGTCGAGAGCCGGCCCGCCACCGCCGTGTCCACCGCGGTGACGAACCAGTTGAGCACCTGCTGCATGAACGGCCAGACCGCGAGTACCGCCACCTGACGCCCCAGCGACAGCCCCGCGAGTTTCCCGCCCAGCTCGACCACCGGATCCGCGGGCGCGGGGATACCCCGGCCGTCCGCGTGGTGGTCAGGTGGGGATACCCCGGCCGCCCGGGGCGGTTCTACTATCGAATCAGGGTTTGTGGTCACGTCATACACCTCTGCCGAGCCCGCGGCGCTCGACCCCAAGTCGGGCCCTGCGCCGCGGCCCGCGGCCCCAGTCTAGCCTAGACGTTCAGGGCGGAAGGACGACCGGCCGGTCGGGATCCCGGAAACAGGGTGTCGCCCGGCGACGCCGGCTGATGACGGTTTACTATTGGTGTCATGCTCTGGGGCGGCACCCTTTCGCCAACCGCCCACTCCGCCAGCCCAGACCCCATATACCGCTTTCCGCCTGCGCAGGGGCGGGTCCGCTATACTCTGGCCCCTCCGAGCCGGGGCCGCTCCGCGGTCGTCGGCCGACAAATCCCCCGATTTCCTCCTTTTAACCGAGCACCCCATGACTACCGCGACCATCGAAACGCCCAAGGGCACCATCGAACTCGAACTCTTTGCCAACGATTGCCCCGAAACCGTGGGTAATTGGGTTAAGCTTGCCGAGGACGGGTTCTACGATGGGTTAACCTTCCACCGTGTCATCGCCGATTTCATGGTCCAGGCGGGCTGTCCGAAGGGGACGGGGACCGGCGACGCGGGCTACAAGTTCGACGACGAGTCCTCGGCCCTCGCCAAGAAACACGACAAGCCCGGCATCCTCTCCATGGCCAACGCTGGGCCCAATACCAACGGCAGCCAGTTTTTCATCACCCACGTCCCCTGTCCCTGGCTCGACGGCAAGCACGGCGTCTTCGGCCAGGTGACGGCCGGCCAAGACGTGGTCGACAAAATCGCGCAGGGCGACACCATGGACAAGGTCACGGTTTCGGCCGGCTGATGGGCTTCCGGGACGCTTGAGCCAGCGTCCGCGGCCCGTCTTACCGCACGATAAAGAGGTCATCCAGAAGGGTTACCTCTTTTTTGCTGCGCGGGTGGCCAACCCGGGATACAAATCGTAGGGAGATTGTTTTCGGCATAACCGTCGTTTCCAGCCTGATACGGAGGGGTAAAATAGGACGATCCCCCAGCCCAGTCGGGCCGGCCGTTGTCCGATGTAACAAGTAGCCGACGTTAAGGGGGGGTCACCCCAGCGTCATGGCACGCGTGTCCGCTCGCCGAGCGGTGCTTATCTGTGTATCCGTTAAGCGATCTATTTGACTTATGCCTACCTCTACTTCCCAAACACTGAACGTCCGTGCACTCGATATCGGCCAGCCCCTGCCCCACGACCTGATCGACGGCAAAGGCGTGCTGCTGCTGCGGGCGGGCGTGAAGATCACGCAGGGGTTCATCGACACCCTGACCCGGCGAGGCATCAGCACGGTGGCGACCCGCGAGTCCGACGAGGCCCGCGAAGCCCGCGAGGCCGCGGAGGCCGGGGCGTCTACTCGGGCCGCGGCGTCCCCGCCCCCGCGTTCGGCCGGTCCCGCCGGGCCCGCGCCCGCCGCGAACCCTTCGGGTACCGAACTGCTTTACGTTCCGGGTCGCGCGCCCACGGCCCGCCTGACGGTCAAAGAACTCCACGCCATGGCTCATCGAGCGGAGCAGGCTTTCGACTCGGCGCTGGACCATTTTGTCGGGCTCGGGCCGGGCTTCGTCGCCGGGCAGATCACCGACTTGGACGCCGCGTCGCAGCTCGTCGCGGGTTTCCAGCGCTACGTCGCCGCCGATCCCGCGCTGGTCCTCATGCTCTTACGCATGAAAGGCGACACGGGCCAGAGTCTGTACCGCCACGGCATCAAGTCCGCGCTGCTGGCGATGACCCTGACGCACCAGATGGGCATGCCCGAAAACCAGGTCACCGAAGCGGGCATCGCCGCGTTGGTCCACGACTTGGGTATGCTGCGCGTGCCCGAGCCGGTCCGCCACGCCCGCCGCAAGCTCACCGCGTCCGAGTGGCTACAGGTCCGCGAACACCCGCTGCATACGCTCAACCTCCTGGACCGCATGGGCGGCGTCTCGGACTCGGTCAAGACCGCCGCCTACCAGGTCCACGAACGCTGTGACGCCTCGGGGTATCCGCGGCAACGGCCCAAGCAGTTCATCCACCCCCTGGCCAAGATCATCGCGGTCGCCGATACCTACGCCGCGCTCACCGACGACCGGCCGCACCGGGCCGCGCTGACCGGCCACGACGCCATGAAGGTCCTGCTCCGCGAAGTGCAGGCCGGCAAGCACGACCGCGCCGTCGCCCGGTCCCTGCTGGACACGATGTCGATGTTCCCGGTCGGGACCGCGGTGGGGCTTTCCGACGGCCGCGCCGGCCGCGTCCTGCGGGGTGTCCCGGGGCAGTCGGTTCAGCCGGTGGTGGTGCTGGTCAAGAACGGCCAGCCCGTGGACTGGGAACTCGACCTCGGGCAGGTGCCCGACCTTTCGATCACGCACGTCCTCGACGAAGCGGCCCTCGCGGCTTAGCGCCGTCGCCGCCGCGCGGCGGGTGTCCTACCGCCGCGAAGCGCTGACGGTGCCGGGGCTGGCGGGGGCTTCGTAGCGGCGTGGCGAGAGGGTGTTGGGCCGTGCGTCGATCTGGGCGGTGCCCGTGTAGACCCAGACCGTGTCGGCGGCCCCGCGCACGTTGATCCGGCCTGCGTGGGTCATCGCCCAGTCGCGTAGCGCCGCGAGCTTCACCGGGGCCTCCGGCTCGACCGCCCGCTCCTGCCCCGGGGCCAGCCCCCAGACGATCGCCGGCCCGTCGGTGTAGAGCACCAGCCACAGCCGGCCCCGCAGGTCGCGGTGCGAAACGTCGTAGGCGGTGATCTGGTCCGCGTACTCCTCGCGGTGCAGCAGCCGCTCCAGCGACAGCGCGGCCAAGAGATCGGACCCCGGCCAGGCCTTGCCGTAGCCGCCCGCCGGGGGCGGCGCGGACACCCCGGTAACCCACGGCAGCCCGCTCCACCGCGACGCGGCCCGCTCCACCGGCCCCTCCAGCCACACGCCCTCACGGTCCACCACGTAGCCCAGCCCCGGGTCCTTCTGGTCCCGCACCATCGCCGCCGGCGTCCGGTAGTTCGCCCGTACCTTGACCACCCCCCGCGGAGCGCGGCGGACCTGAGCGACCCGGGCCACCCACGGGTCTTCGTCCAGCATCACCGCCGCGTCGCGCAGCCCGCGGCCGTCGAGCGGGTTCTCGTTCACACTGTGCGCGACTTTCCGTCGCAGGCGATCGGCCAACCCGGTGTCCATCCAGGCCGGGGCGTCGACCAATTCAACCGAGGCCGTCGTCACTTCCGACGACCGGGCCTCGGTGGCGTAGCGCCCGAGCACGTTCTCGGTGGTGTTCCACCCCACGACGACTACCACCGCCAACACCAGCCCGCCCAGCAGCTTGAGCCCCAGCAGGGTCCGCTCCGGATCCCACCCCTTGGCTTTCGCGCCGCGACCGGCCTTGCGCTTGGTTTTTTTCCCGCTCGATTTGTCACGACTCAAGAACCAGCCCATGAACTTCTTACCTCCGTGTGTATCCGTAACTCCATCGACCGCCGGGCGTCCGCCCCCCCAATGAATCTCATTCAGGGGCGATAACTCGCCGTCCCAAGGGGTCCGCCGCGATGTTGTTCGCTCCGGCCCCCGTTGGTCGATGTTTAGAGTCTGATTCTTTCTATGCCCCTCTTCTTTATTCAGGTGAGGCTCCCATGATCCGTGCTTTCTCTTACCGCTTAACTGTCGCCGTGCTGCTCACGGCCTCTGCCGCCGCCCCCGCTTCTGCGGAGAGTACGGCCTACCTCGTCACCGGCCAATTGGGGGCGGCCGCGTCGCCTACGACGCTCGATCGCGGCGGCTTCTCGCTTAGCTTGATTTTTGACACCCCGGCCGCCTTCGACCCGGCGTTGTCGAACGTGGGCGATACGGTCCTGGGTTTCAGCACGCCACGCTTCGCGCTGGATCTCGTGCCTCCCGCCGAGGTGGCGGCACCTCTGTCTTTCGACGGCGACACGGTCCCCGCGGCGAGCGGCTTCGCGGTATTCACCGGCGACCTCACCGGCTTCGATACCGAGCAAACCACCCTCTACCTGGGCGTCACGCCCGAACCCAGCCCGAGCCTCGAAACCCTTTCGCCGACCCTGATCGATCTGGATTTTGTCAGTCCGGGGTTGGCGGAGCTGTTCTTTACCGACCGGCTTACGGATCTGCCGCCGACGTTCGGCTTGGCGGCCGGTTCGGTCCGCGATCCGCAGTCGGGCCAGCGGGTGCCGGTGGCTTCGGCCACGCTTGCTGCGATTAGCCGCGATGACACCGACGCGCTGTTCGGCCCCGGGCTCGCCGGGGGGAGTTCGGGCGGGCGTGCCGAGCCGCCCGCCGCGGTGCCCACCCCCGCCGCGGCCGCGGGCGGCCTCGCTCTGCTACTAGGGTTGACCCTCCGCACCGGGCGGCGCACCCGGCCGACCGGCGACGCGGCGCGTTTCTAATCTTTCGTTATCCGATCCAGTCCCGCGCCGCTCGCGTGACCAGCCGATCGACCAGCCGCGGCAGCGGCAGCCCCGACCGCGCCGCCGCCATCGGCAGCAGCGAATGGGACGTGAACCCCGGCATCGTGTTGACCTCGATGACCCAGGGCTGGTCCGCGTCGTCCAGAAAAAGATCGACCCGCGAGAGCTGCCGGCAGCCCAGTTCCCGGAACACCCGCACCGCCAAGCCCCGCAGCGACGTCTCGACCGCTTCCGGCACGGCGTCAAATAAGTACCGCGTATCGTCGCGGACGTATTTCGCGTCGTAATCGTAGAACGCAGTGGCGGGCACGATCTGGATCGTGGGCAGGGCCACGGGCTCGCCGGACTCGTCTTCGACGATGCCTACGGTCATCTCTTTGCCCGTGATGAACCGCTCGACCAGCAGCACCGGGTTGCGTGGCGAGAGTTCCGCCCAGGCTTTTTTGACCGCTTCCGGGTCGGGACAGATCGCCAGGTCGATACTCGATCCGTCGTCGTTGGGTTTGATCACCACCGGCGTCGGCAGGGTCGGCTGGCTTTCGGAGTTCACCAGCTCGAACGCCGGGGTGGGTAGCTTCGCGTCCAGCAGCCGCCGCTTGGTCGCCGCTTTGTCGGTGCAGAGCCGGGCCGCGGCCTCGCGGCAGCCTACGTATTTCACCCCCGCCGTCTCGAGTAGTCGTTGGGCCCCGCCGCCTTCGCCCCATTTGCCGTGGAACACGGGGAACACCACCTCGCCGCCCCACGCGGCGAAGCCCCCGAGGGCGGTCTGGTCGTCGGGCATCAGGTCCCGCTCACGCACGGCGTGGCCCGCCTCGCGCAGCGCCGCGGCCACCTGTGCGCCCGAACGTAGCGACACTTCTCGTTCCCGGTCCGGCCCGCCCGCGAGCACCATTACCTTCATCGTTCGCTTCCCTGCGGTTCGAGCATCCGCCGATGATCCTAACCCACGTACCGGGTCGTCGTCTCGAGCCCCGTCGGCAGCCAGCTTAGCTCGGCCCCGTCCCGGGTCAGGTCCCAGCAGGCCAGGTCGTGGCGATCCACCTGCGCGTCGCGCGGGAAGTAGTCCGCGTCGGTGTGCGTGCCCGACAGTGCCGGGCAGGCCCGGTATACGCGCCCCCCGTGCCACTGGTCGTACCGCCGGTGGACATGGCCGTGGCCCAGCCCCTTGACCGCCGGGCGGTCCAGCAGTCGCAGCATCCGGTCTCGGGGCCCGGCGTCGGGGCACCAGTAATGCTCCCGGGCTTCGCGTATCTCGCCGGGTTCCCGCAGGAACAGCGGCGCGTGCTGGAACACCCAGACCGATTCGCCGGCCGCTTCTGCCGCGTGGAGTTCGTCGGCCAGCCACTGTTCCTGCTCGGCCTCCGCCGCGAGCCCCGAGCCGATGAGCATCGCGTTGAGCCCGATCAGCCGGTGCCCGTCCGCTGCATGCTGAAACCGGTCCGGGCCGATCTCTGATTCCCACTGGGCCAGAAAGCGCTCGGACACCGTGGGCGACGCCCGCGCGGTGGCGAAGTTCCCCACGTCGTGGTTGCCCGGCACGCAGAGCACCCGGCCCGGCAGCGTCCCGAGCCAGCGGGCCGCGGGGGCCAACTCCGCCGGGTTCACGTGTCCCTCGTCGGTCAGGTCGCCCGTCACCACCACGACGAGTTCATCTTCTCGCGGGGCATCTGGCTCCCGCGGAGAGTTCCCGGTTTTCGGTGGAGCCGACGCTATCGCCCGCAGCTGCTTTGCGACCGCCCGGGCGTAGTCCCATGCCTCCCGGTTGGCTTCCTGCTTGTACGTTGCGCCGTGGTTTCTTGGCCCCAGGTGCAGGTCGCTGAGCTGAATCACACGCATAGGGAGAACTTAGGCGGTGCGTCTGGAAAGAACCGGAAGCATAAAACGCGGGCCGAGTTCACGCGCCCGATCGGTGGGGCGAAGCGGTCCGGCGACGCGGCCGCGTTTTACGCGCTGCTGCCGATATGCTGGACGATCGGGGTCAGGAGGTCGGGGATCAGCTTGTCGGTGGCGAGCGCTTCGCAGTGCTCGTTGAGCTGGCGGACGAGCCCGGGCATGTCGGCGAGGTCGTCGACGGGCCCGTACTTGCGCAGCGTGAGGAAGAGGCTGATGGGCTCGCCGGAGTAGCGTTTGGACGAGCCGCGCCGGCTCTTGGGCCGGGTCTTGACTTCGTAATAGGCTTGCAGGTCCCCGGCGTCGTTGAGCGACTGGCCGAAGACGGGCTGGACGTCGAGCACGCGGTCGGCCGCGTCGCCCAGGAGCGAGCCCAGCGGCGAGTTGGCGTAGAGGGCTTCGAAGATGACCGCGTCGTGGTTCTGCCGGCATTCGAGGTCGAAGCCGTACATCAGCTCGACGTAGTCGACGTCCAGGGGGCTGATGGTCAGGTGGTAGGGGGCCAATTCGAGGACCAGCTGGTGATAGTCCAGGGCCTGGTCCATGGTTTCGGGGTTGACATGGCCGGTGCGGATGGAGTTGCGTCGCAGGGCCAGCCAGGTGTAGCGGGCGTCTTTCCGGGCGGATTCGAGGGCGAGCTCGCCGTCGTAGCGTTTGAAGCGGTTCATCGCGGGCAGGCTTTTGCGCATCCGGTCGAAGAAGTGCAGGATCGTCTCGCGCTCCGAGGGCAGGTCCATCTTGAGCGCGAGCTTATGGTTGATGTAAAAGTCGGTGCACAGGGCGCCGAAGCTGGTCGCCATAATGGTCTGGTCCTGGGCAAGGAGCGGGAGCGGCCCGGGGGGTATGGGGGCGCGGCCTGACGCCGCGGCCAGCCGGCCGCATCTCGCCAGTATACCAAGCCCCTGCTCACCGACCCCGTCACGAAGGTCTATCCTAGGCTAGGTCTTGCCTCACCGTGAGCGGGCCAAACCTCGGACCTGTCCTGCACCCAGGAGCCTCCGCCATGACTATGAATCCTGTCCCACCCGTCCGCCGCGCCGACGCAGCCCGCCTGAGTCGACGCTCGCTCCTGGGAACCGCTGCGGCCGGCTTGGCGGGGCTGCCGCTGCGGGCCCGGGCCGACGGCCACGCTCCAACCGCGGCCCCGGCATCGACCCACCCCCGCCCCGCGATGCAAGGCGCGGGGTTCTACACCAAAGCCGTCGGCGACCTGACCGTCACGCTGCTGAGTGACGGGACGTTTCTGTTCCCCACGGGGCTACATCCGGTGATCGGCGGCGACGCGGGGGCCGACGCGGTCCACGCCGCCCTGGCGGATCGCTTCGTCCCTCGCAACGGCGTGCTGGCCCATGTGAACACGCTGCTGATACAGACGCCCGACGGAAAAAACCTTTTGGTCGATGCCGGCTGCGGGAAGGCCTTCGGCGGCGAAACCACCAACCAACTCGTGACCCATCTGGCCAACATCGGGCTGGCCCCGGCGGACATCGACGCGATTCTGGTGACCCACGCCCACCCCGACCATATCGGCGGCTTGCTGGGCGATGACGGTTCGCTCCGCTTCCCGGAGGCACAAATCGTGCTCTCCGAAACCGAGCGGGGTTTTGTGCGCGACCCCGACTTCTCTCGCTCACGGCTCGACGCGGGCACGATCGCGGTTTTCACGGCCCTGTCTCAGAAAGTGTTCAGCCTGATCGGCGACGACAAGCTGACCCTCGTGAATGACGGCGACGAGGTCCTGCCCGGGTCCGGCGTAACGGTTATGGCCGCCCCCGGCCACACCCCCGGGCACCTGCTGTGCCACCTGGCCTCGGGGGGCGATCGGCTCTTGTATATGTCCGACATCCTGCATTTCCCGCCGGTCCAGCTCGCGCACCCGGACTGGAAGGTGGCGTTCGACGCCGATACCGCGGTGGCGGGGAAGACACGGCGGAAGATGCTGGACCTCGCGGCCGCCGACGGCGTGGCGGTGGCCAGCTCGCATCTCGCGTTCCCGGCGTTCGGCCACCTTAAAACCCGGGGGCAGGGCTACGCGTTTGTCCCGGAATTATGGTCTTGGTCCTGAGTCCGGGCGTTACGTCCCGAGTCGCAGGAGCCCGGCCGGGCCCTGGGGATGGAGAATCCCGGTCATCGGTCTGGAGGGGCATGGGGGGTGGTGCCTTGCGGACCGAGAAGACGTAAACTTGCGGATGCCTTGAGCGACGTGACTACTACGAATCCGAACGACGCGGTGGCCGATCCGGCCCCGGGTGGGGCTGAGGCGGAGCCGCCCGAGTGGCCGCGGCGGGTCGGGGGGCATCCGCCGCACGGGGTGCGGCTGTTGGTCCTGGGGTGGTGCCTGTGGCTGATGGGGATCTGGGGCGTGTTGGGGATGATGGGGGGGTGGACGTGGACGGTACCGGCGCTGCGGACGATGGTGTTTTCGGGGATCGTGGGGCTGCTGGGCGTTTGGCCGGCGGTCCGGCTGAGCCAGCCCACGGGCCGGGGACGGCGGCGTGACGCGGGGACGCTGGCTCGGGGTGAAGTCGCGGCGTCGGACTGGGCTTGGGCTTGCCGGGGGGTGCTGCTGGATTGGGTGTGCTTGAATCTGGTGTTCCAGGTCGTGCTCTGGCCGCTGCTGTTGGTTGCACCGTGGATGGCGAAGCAGGTGTTGATGTTGGGCGCGGCGATCGCCGGCTGGTCGCTGTTGGCGGGGCTGCTGATCGCGTGGGGGCGGGGCTCGGACCGAGGTGCGTGGCGGGTCGGAGCGATGCTGGGGTGCGCGGCCGTGGTGGTGCTCGAGCCGGCGCTGTGGTGGTTGGGGTGGCAGTCGGGGAGTGTCGGCGTGGCGGAGATGCGGGTGAGCCCGGTCCAGGTGATCTGGACGCTGTCGTCGACACTGCCGACGGATCAGGCGGCGGTGATCGTGGCCGAGCAGGGGTTCCAAGTAGCGGCGGTGGTGGCGGCGGCGTTATCGGGGTGGGCGGTGCTGGGGCTGCTCCTGTGGTTTCAGGTCCGCCGGGAGCGGTCGCGTCGGGAGTCGATCGGTGGGGCGGCGGTCTGAGCCCGGCTGTCGGAGGGGGCAGGCGTGACGGGCTGCGGGGGCGGGGTGTGCTAAGATGAGCGACGCGTTGTATCCGTATTGTGATCTATTGACCCGCTTCGAGGAGCCGCTGTGGAATTCGTCACTCAAGAAGAAAAAGACCGCCTCGAGGCGAAACTCAAGGAATTGATCGATCGCCGGCCCGACGTGACCGCCCGTATTGCCGAGGCCCGGGCCCACGGGGACCTCAAGGAAAACGCGGAATACCACGCCGCCCGCGACGACCAGGGCATGGACGAGGCCGAGATCCGCCGCCTGACCCAGCGGCTCGAGAACGCCCAGGTCGCCGACGACGTCGAACTCCCGGAAAACATGGTGTTTCTCGGCTCGATCGTAAAGCTCAAAGACCTCGACAGCGGCGACGAAGACCTTTACAAGCTCGTCGGCGAGGCCACGGGCAATTTCGATGCCGACGAGATCGAAGTCACCGTGAGCAGCCCGCTGGGCGACGCGCTGCTCAAAGCGAGCGTGGGTGACACGGTCAAGGCAGACTTGCCGCGAGGGACCAAGCGCTTCGAAATTCTTGAACTGGTGTAGGTCCGTCGGCCGAAGAAATTTCGAACTTGTTTTCGTGAAATCCGACCGGTGAGGTAATCTAATGTGATAATCACAGGGTTTCCGTAGGGAGCCAATCATCCGGGAAAACAGAAGCCCCGCTTATTTCCGACCCGCGGGCCACACCCAAATCCGAAACCACCCTGCCTCTTGCAAAACCCCTGGGGGCCGGAAGCCGAAAACACGGCAGACCCGGAGAGGCCTTAGACCGTGGTGGTGGAACAGAAAGAATTTTTTACATGCGTATTGCCCTGTCTCCGTTGCTGTTTGGTTCCCTGCGTAAACCCTCGGGCTTAGGCAAGGGGGCGCTCGTGTGGGCCGTGGCGATCGCCGGGACTTGGGGCGTCTCGGCCGCGGCGCAGCTCCCGGCGAACAACGGCGGCGGCCGGGCGCTCGACGCGAACAACGGCGTGGGGTCGGGCGGGACCAACCGTATCGAAAACCAGATCGATTTCCAGGCCCGCAACGACTTTGTCACCGGCAACGTCGCGGGCGGCGTGGGCTTCCAGGACGATGTGGGCTTCCTCGCCCCGGGGGTTTTCACCGGCGGCCTGGGCAGCGATGACCTGTTCGTCTTCCGGGCCGAGAGCCTCCGCTCGTCGCCGGTCTTCGCCAATATCCCCACCGGCCAAAGCTTCAACCGTATTCAGGGCGGCGACGTCGTGGTGTTCAATTCCGCAACCACCCTCCCGGGCAACCGCAACTTTACCGGCACGCCGACCCGCTTCGCCCCCGAGGGCGGGGTCTTCCGCGTCAATCCCGTCCCAAACCAAAGCGACAACTATCAGATCACCCTTAATCAGCGTCCCCAGCGGGCGCTGTCCAACCGCTTCGACCCCGTGTCGCGTGGCAACACCTTGGGCGTGCTCCGCATCGAAGACGGGTCGGCGTTGGCGGTCACCGCCGACCCGCTGACCGGGCTCCGCCGGCGGGCGCTGCCTAATCCGGCGTTCACGCCCCCCCGCGCCACGCCGACGCCGCGGGTGCCCGGCCGCCCGGCGTTGGACGACCGCCGCGTCCCGAACACACCGCTGGACCCCGAGGCCGGCGAAACCGAGATCGATCCGACAGCCACCTCCGGCTATCTCACGCCGCGCCAGCCGGGCCGACTTACGCTCCCCGAACAAGGCCCCGGCGACGCCAACCGGCCGTTCCGCGACGATCGGTTCGCCGACCCGTCGGGCCGAGTCAGGCCCACCCTGCAACTCGGCCAACTCGACGTCAACCCCGCCAACGCGAACTTCGCCACCATCGAACGCCGCGTCCAGGCGCTCCAACAATCGATCTTCGGCCCCACGTCTGCTCCCGGAACAAACCCCGCCGCCGGCAGCGCTCCGGGGGCTACCGCCGGAAGTACCGCGCCCGGAAGCGCGGAAAGCTCAGCCGATGAGCCGCCGCAGAACGCCTACACCCAACTGCTCGACCGCATCCGTGAGCAGGCCCGGTCGAAAGTCAGCGAAGACGCCGCCGCGGCGGAACGTGACGGCGTGGATACCCGGCCGGCGTGGATGCGGGCGCTGCAAGAGCCTTCCGCCGACCAGGTGCGCGACGCGGAAAACTCGCTCGAATCGACGCTGGAACGCATCCGTCGCGGAGCGCGTGAAAACAACCCTCGGGAAGGCAGCGGCGGGGAAACGGGGGGCGAAGCAGACACCTCGGCCCTCGATGAAGCGGGGCAGAGTGCCCGGACCGCGGTCGACGGATTGATGGAAAATCTATCTTATAACGTTCGGCTCGAAACCCTGGTGGCCGAGCGGGAGGGCCGACTCAACGAACTGTTCCAGCAGGCGGAAGACCAACTCGCCGCCGGCCAGTTCCTCAACGCCGAGCGTACGTATCGCCAGATCCGCCTCGAGGCGCCGGGTAATCCCTTGGGGCAGGCCGGCCTGATCCACACCCAGATCGGGGCCGGCATGGTCCGCTCGGCGACGTTCAACCTCCGGGCCCTGTTTGAGCAGCACCCCGAGCTGATCGCCACGCGGTACGGCGAGAACCTGCTGCCCCCGGCCGAGCGCCTTGAGTGGCTCCAGCAGGAACTCCAACGCATGATCAATGCCGATTCCAATGCCTTGGCCCCGGGGATCATGTTGGCTTACCTGGGGCACCAGGTCGAGTCCCGTCAGCTGGTGCGGTACGGCTTGGCCATCGCCGAGGACGCCGCGCCGCGTGATCCGCTGATCCCGGTACTCCGTCGCATTTGGCTTGAGCAGAAACCCACGGCCGAAGCTCAGGAGTAGGTCCTTCGCCAACGTTTATCGTTGCCTGGAGTGGTTTTCCGGGCGTCGGAGACGTAGCTTTTTTCGCTGCCCGGCGTAGGGTCGACTCGCTTTGCCGGTATTTGCCGCGGCGTTTGTTTCCGCCGCGGTGCTGAACCTTTATCATTCATCGTCAGGCGATCGGTGTCCGCGGCCCTCGGGGTCGCTCCGGCCGGTCGTTCCTATTGGGACGGACCCCATGCACGCTTCACCCATTCCCCCCAATCTGTCGGCCGACGGCGTATCCGACCCCGCCGCCCCGGCCGTGCCGGCGACAGCGGGGGCCGCGGCGGAGATCACGCCCTCGGCACCGCGGTTGTCGCTCACCGATTTCGTGGACCTGAGCACGCTTCAGGAAATCCAGGACGCGTTCGCGTCGGTGACCCGTCTGACGACGACGATCCTCGACGCCGACGGCAGGCCGGCGACCGCCCCGACGGACGCGGCGAAGCGTTACCAGTCCGACCTGATTTTCGAGCAGCTGATCGACCTCACCGAGTCGTCCAGTACCCCGACGGACGGCGGCTTCCACGCGCCGATCACGGTCGAAGGGCAGACGCTGGGTTCGATCGTGATCGAGCCGGGCGGCTCTACCGTCGACGATGCGCCCGAGCGTCGCCAAGAACTGGATGTACTGACCAAGACGCTGCGGCTCGACGCGGTCCAGAGCCGCGAGCTTTACGACGCAGCCGAGCTGGCGTTCGGGACCAACCGCGGTGCCGCGATCCAATTTCTTTACCTGATGGCCAACGCCATCGCCCGGCTCTGTTTCGAGCAGTACCACGCGCAGCAACGGCTCGAAGAGCTCAGTGTCCTGTACCGGGTTTCCACGGTGCTGGCGGGTCGGGAAGACCTCCAGCAGACGCTCGACACCGCGGCGCGTTCGGTCGCGGACTTGATGAAGGTCCGAGCGGTGGTGATCCGGATGCTCAAGGACTCGGACGAGGGGCAGGTGCTCGAGCGGCGGGCGAACACCGGGCTGTCGGAAAACTACATCAATAAGGGCAAGCTGCTGGTCAACCGGTCCGAGATGCTGGCCGCGACGCTGCGTGGCGAAACAATCTTTATCAAAGAGATGGCGACCGACCCGCGGGTCTACTATCCCGATCAGGCCCGGGCCGAGGGGCTGACGTCGATGCTCTGCGTGGGCATGATTTATCAGGGTCAGCCCATCGGCACGCTCCAGCTATTCACCGAAGAGGTGAGGCAGTTCACCCAGTTCGAGATCGATCTGGTGCGGGCGATCGCCCAGCTTTTGGCGACCGCGATCGAGAAGACCCGGCTCGATGCGGCGCGGGCGGACAACCAGAAGATGTTGCGTCAGCTTCACCTCGCCGCTGATGTGCAGCGGCGGATGCTCCCGAAACAGGTGCCCGCCCCCCCCGGCTACGACATCGCCGCCCGCTATGTGCCTTCGTTTGAACTTTCGGGTGATTTCTACGACTTCATTCAACTCGACCACGAAAACCTGGGGATCGGGATCGGCGACGTCGTGGGCAAGGGTGTGGCGGCGTCCCTGCTGATGGCGGGGGCACGGGCGTCGCTGCGAGCATTCGCGCAGGACCTCTACGACCTCGACGAGGTGATCGGGCGGGTCAACCGGGCGCTCTGCCGCGACACGCTGGAATCCGAGTTCGCCACCCTGTGGTACGGCACGCTCGACCCGCACACCGGCCGGCTGACGTATTGCAACGCCGGCCACGAACCGCCCATCGTGATCCGCGACGGCGAGTTGATCCCGCTGGACATCGGGGGGATGATCGTCGGGATCGATCCCGAGCAGCGGTACGACAAAGGCGTCTGGGATTTCCGCCCCGGGGACCTTTTTCTTGCTTACACCGACGGCCTGCCCGACGCGATGGACGCCCAGGGCAAGCGCTTCGGCCGGGAGCGGGCGGAGCAACTGCTGATCGAGGTCGCGGATCGCTCAGCGAACGACGCGCTGAATCACGTCCTCTGGACCGTCCGCCAGCACACCGGCCCGCGGCGGGCGACGGACGACACGACGCTGATCCTGATTAAGGCCACCTGAGCCCATCCGTTGGGAAAGTCTGCCCGAGATGAGGTTGGGTGTTGGGCGGGATCCAAGCCCAGCGGCTTCACATGACGACACGGAAGTTCTGTGGTTCGCCCGGCGGGCCGAACTCGCCGGTGCCTTTCGAGCGGGCCGAATCGACCGTGTGGATATTGGCGTTCATCGCGTCCTGGACCGCGTCGACAAACCGCTCGACGTCGTCGGCGTCTCCTTCCGCGACGAGTTTGACGCGGCCGTCGGGGAGGTTTCTTACCGTGCCGGCCACGGGGTAGAGGCGGGCGATCGACGCGGTCCGATAGCGGAAGCCGACGCCTTGGACCTGCCCGGCGTAGTGGATGGTTTCACGGATCATGCGCTCTGCATCGTAGCGCTGCGGCCGTAGGGTTTGTCGCGACGGTGGTTCTTCGGGCGGGGAGGTGGGGGGCGGCCGAACGCCATCCATGACGCGTGGTGGCCCGGTTGCGGAAGCCATGGCCGGTCAGTTGAAATGGGTTGGAAGCAGGGGGCGGTTTGGGCGGCGGCGGCGGGCGGTCTCCGTGGGCGGTTTTTGGGGGTGCGTCCCCGCAGCGGCTGTCTTTCGTGGGGCGGGGCAGGGCGGTAGGATGCGGGGATGATTGGATTGGGTCGATGGTTGTGGCGGCTGGGCCCGGGGAACCCGATGGTGGTGCGGATCGTGGAGGGCGGGTCGCGGCGGGCGCAGCATTTCTGGGTCCGCCTGGGGTACCTGGGGCTGTTGGTGGGGTTGGTGATGGTGGGCCTGATGTCGGGGGCGGGGCTGGGGCAGGACGTGAGTATGGGGGAATTGGCGAAATCCGGGGCGCGGGTGTTCCAGTGGGTGGCGTACGGCCAGGTGCTGGGGGTGTGTCTACTGGCGCCGCTGTTTATGGCCGGGGCGATCGCGTCGGAGCAGTCGGGCAAGACGTACAACATTCTGCTGACCACGCCGCTGAGTAATCTGCAGATTGTGCTGGGGTCGTTCGTGGGCCGGCTGTTTTTCGTGTGGGCGTTGTTGCTGAGCGGGCTGCCGCTGTTCGCGGTGGTGCGGGTGTTCGGCGGGGTGCGTACCGAGTCGGTCTTGACGGCGTTCGCGGTGGCGGGGTGTACGGCGGTACTGGTGGGGTCGGTGGCGGTGATGCTCAGCGTGCTGCGGGCGGGGGGACGCAAGGCGGTGTTCGTGTTCGTGATCGGGATCGCGGCGTACCTGGTGGGGATCTATACGCTGGATCGGGGGCTGGTGCGGGTGCTGGACCCGCGGCCGACGACGACCTGGCTGACCGCGCTGCATCCGCTGCTGGTCCTGGAGTCGTCGCTGCTGACGGACTACCGGCCGCCGCCGCCAGAGGAGCTGGCGGCGTATTCCGGGCCGGGGCGTTTTTTCCTGAGTAACCCGTTGGGGGCGTTCACGGCGTGGACGCTGGGGGTGAGTGCGGCGCTGGTGCTGGGGTGTGCGGTGGGGCTGCGGTGGGTGGGTCAGGGCGAGAGCAGGCTGGGGCGGCGGGTTAAGCGTTGGCTGCGTTTGGACGGGGGCGAGCGGGTGCGGCCGGCGCGGGAGGTGACGGGGAACCCGATCGCGTGGCGGGAGGCGAACACGCGGGGGCGGATGTTTACGGGGATCCTGGGGCGATACGGTTTCGCGGTGGTGGGGTGGGGGTTGGCGGCGGGGCTGGTGTGGGCGTACCACACCGGGCGGCTGCCGAGCCTGCCGGCGACGGCGGCGGCGGGCGGGGGTGTGCTGGCCGACCACGAGGTGTTCCACCGGGCGTTGACGGTGCTGCTGGTGCTGGAGGTAGCGGTGGTGTCGCTGGTGGCGATTTATATGAGCGCCGGATGCGTTAGCCGGGAGCGGGAGGACGGGACGCTGGACATCATGCTGACGACGCCGGTGACGCCGCGGCAATACATCTGGGGGAAGCTGCGGGGGCTGGTGTGGTGTTTGGGTTTGATGTTGGCGGTGCCGGTGGTGACCCTGCTGGGGGTGGGGGGGTACACGTGGGTGGGGCAGCGGCTGGGCTGGCCGGAGGTGACGTTCTCGCAGTACGTGCTGGTGGGGGGCGGGGGGGCGACGATCCCGGGGATCCCGCTGGTGCTCCCGGAAGCGGGGTTATGGCTGGGGCTGATGCTGGTGCCGTTCGTGGCGGTGTGCGTGGCGTCGGGGATGGCGTGGAGCCTGAAAGCGAAGGGGGTGCTGGGGGCGGTGGTACCGACGGTGGGGATTATGGGGGCGGTGGTGCTGGTGGTGGGGACGTGTGCGGGGTCGGGGTTTGGGCAGACGACGCTGATCGGGCCGATCGTGAACGGGTTCAGCCCGGCGACGAACTCGGCGATGCTGGTAGACCCTTGGGACCGGGTGGACGGGTTTGCGCAGGGGCCGGGCTTTGGGCGGGCCACGCTGGGGATCGGGGCGGTGGTCGCGGCGGGGGGGTATGGGATGGTGGTTTATGCGATGGTGACGGGGATGGTTAAGGGGTTTGACCAGACGGTGCGGAAGCTGTCGGGTACGGGCTGAACCGCGCGGGGTTCTGGCGGAGGCGGCGAGGGTAAGGCGATGAATGGAAACGGTGGCCGGGGGTCGCCGTGCGAGGCCGGGATCAGGCGGCTTCGGAAGGGCAGTGGGTGGAGCCCTCAAGGGGGTCATCGAGTTCGTGAGGGACGAGGATGTCCAGGGGTTCGACGATTAGGCCCAGATCGACGTGGCTGTGGAACTGAGCGATGAGCGGCGGGGTGAGTTCGCGGCCGCGGGCCATGAGGCTCCGTCCGTCGGCGAGCATGACGGGTGCGGCCGTGAACATACCGGGGCGCAGCGCATCGACGCGGAGGTTCTGGAGCGTGGCGGAGCTGTTCTCGTGCTCGGTGGTCGGCATCTGGGTCAGGGCGGCAGTGACGGTGGGGCAGGCTTGGCCGAGCTGTTCGCGGACGGCTTGGCGGGCGGGGACTTCCTGCCCCAGCCGGGCGTAGGCCTGGTCGAAGGCGAGCGCGACACGCAGGACGCAGGCCCCCCAGACAGGAGCGGTGTAGTCGGGCTCGGTATCGGTGGGCTCTTTGGCCGAGTACTGCCCGGCGATGATCTGCCGGGGCAGGGCGAGGCGGGGCAGGGGTTCGAGCAACTCGGCGGCGCGGGCGGGGTGGCGCTGGAGCAGGTCGCGGTCCCGAGGATTGTCGAGGCGATCGGGCTCGGCGTTGGCGAGCTCGGGGGGGAGGGTGCAGCGGCCGACCTGGCTGAGGGTGGCGGCGACCTCGTGGGCCCAGGGGTCGGGCAGGGCGAGGGTTTCGACGAGTTGACGGACGTTGCGGCGGACGCGGGCGTGGCGTTCGGCGAGCGCGGGGTGGATCAGTTCCACGAGCTCGGCGACCAGCCGGACCGACCCGGTGACCGTACGCCGGAGCATGGTTTTTTCGGCGTGGATGAGTTCGCTCTGTCGGAGCGCGGCGTCGAACGCGGGGTGGAGGATCTCGGGGGGGCAGGGCTTGGTGAGGAAGCGGAAGACTTGGCCCTTGTTGACCGCGTCGATCGCGGTCTGGATCTCGGAATTGCCGGTAAGCATGAGGTAGACGGCGTCGGGGGCGAGCCGTTTGGCGGCCTCGATCAGGGCGAGCCCATCCATGCCGGGCATCCGCATGTCGGTCACGACGACCGCGAAGTCGTGGCACTGTTGCAACTCGGCCAGGGCCTCGGCGGCGCCCTGGGCGAAGACGCAGTGGTAGCGTCCGGCGAGGGTCCGGCGGAAGCTGTTGAGGACATTGGATTCGTCGTCGATCATCAGGATACGTCGCATGGTGGGCTCTCCGGGGTTCCCCGGTAAAAGGGGGTGAGTCGTGGTGGGGTTTCGGGGTCAGGCCGCGTCGGCGGTAAGCGGACGGTTTGCGGTAACCGGCAGGCTGAGGCGGAATGTCGCACCGCCGCCGGGAGTGGTAAGGGTTTCGATGTTTCCGCGGTGGTGGTTGACGATGACTTTGTGGGTGATGGCGAGGCCCTGTCCGGTGCCTTGGCCGACACCTTTGGTGGTGAAGAAGGG
Source organism: Planctomycetota bacterium (assembly GCA_039180025.1). Lineage (GTDB taxonomy): Bacteria > Planctomycetota > Phycisphaerae > Phycisphaerales > Phycisphaeraceae > Algisphaera. Next base: position 26,915 of record JBCDDZ010000011.1, on the reverse strand, counting down.
CTCGAAGATGCGTTGGATGAGGTGCTCGGGGACGCCATCGCCGTTGTCGCTGACTTCGATCTGGACGCATTCGTCCACGCGGCGGGTCGCGATGCGGATGATGCCCGGTAAGAGGCCGCTGGTCTGGGGCGGATACTTGTGGGCGACGGCGTCGGCGGCGTTGACGATGAGGTTGACCAGGGCCTGGCCGAGTTCGCCGGCGTGGCCGTGCACGGTCGGCAGGTCGTCGGCCAGGTCCAGGCCCAAGTCGGCGACATACTTCCATCGGTTGCGGCAGACGGTGGCCGAGCTGCGGACGACGTGGTTGAGATCGAACGCGCGGGGCGCGGCCTCGCCGGGGTGAGAAAACTCGCGCATGGCCTGGACGATGTCGCGGATCCGGTCGACGCCTTCGAGCGATTCGCGGACCGCCATGGGGGCTTCTTCGGTGACGAACGCGAAGTCGATGTCGCGCTTGCTTTTCTCGATCGCGGCGACCTGGTTGGCCCATTCGGCGAGCGGTGCGTCGGCGCGGGTAAGGGCCTCGTAGGCGGAGATGATGGCGGTCAGTTTGTCGATCGCTTCGGCGAGGAAGCGGGTGTTCTCGGCGACGAACTGGGTGGGGGTGTTGATCTCGTGGGCGATCCCGGCGGCGAGTTCGCCGATCGATTCCATCTTCTGGGCGTGGGCGGAAAGTTTTTCCCGCTGCTTGGTGGCGGTGATATCGACGGTCGAGCCGAGGATCCCGATGATTTCGCCGTGGGCGTCGCGGAAAGGCACTTTGCTGGTGAGCAAGGTGCGGGTCTGGCCGTCGGCGCGGACGAACGGCTCTTCGTAGTCGAGCAGAGGTTGGCCGGTTTCCAGCACCGCCCGGTCGTCGTCACCGCCGGGGTGGAGGCTGACCGGGAGCACGGGGTCGGCGCGTTGATCGGAGGCGGGCTCCGGCTTGCCCAATAGCTGGTCCGCGTCCTCGAGGCCGACGATCTGGGCCAGGGCGTCGTTGCAGCCGATGACCGCGGTGTCGCGGTCTTTCCAGAAGACCCCCTGGGGGATAGTGGCGAGCAGGGCTTCGAGGCGGGCGTGTTCCTGGTCGAGCCTGACGCGAAGCCGGCGCTCGTTGTCGTGGGCCGCTTCGAGTTCCGCGGTGCGGACCGTGACGCGGAGCTCGAATTGTTCGATGGTATCCCGGAGTCGGCGGGCCATCGCTTTGAACGCGCGGGTGAGCGTGCCCAGCTCGTTGTGGGGTTCTTCGAGGTGATGGATGCGCAGATCGCTTTCGCCCAAGCGTTGAGCGGCGGCGGTCATCTGGCGGACCGGGCCGAGGGCACGACCCGTGATAAACCAGACCGCGACGGTCACGAGGCTCAGCGCGGAACCTCCGACGAGCAGCGTAATCCAGCTAGCGCGGACCGCGCGGTCGTCCATGAAGGTGGGCTTGGCGACGGTGGCGACGGTCCAGCCGTTGCTCATGGCTTTGACGTAGTGGATGACCGGGTCGTGTCCGGGCGGCTGGGTCTGGGTGACCGCTCCCCCGGCGGGGCGGTCGGCGGTGAGGAGGTGGGCGAGTTCGGGGACGTCGTGGACGGCCTTGCCGCGATAGGCGGCGGGGCCGAAGAGTACGTGACCATTGGGGCCGATGAGCAGCGGGCGGCTATCGGCATGGGCCTCGGGAGAGATATCGATGCTTTGCAGGTGCTGGAAGTCGAACCCGACGGACACCATCCCGGCGGGCTGGCCGTGCGGGCCGAGGATCGGGGCCGCGGTCACGAGGGCGGGCCGGCCGAGGGTGTTGCTCAGGATCGGCTGCCGGACCAGGGTTTCGCCGGCCATGATGCGTTGGAAGTAATCGTGGGCGCCGTGGCCCGGGGTCGGCTCGAGGCCGGACCGGGCGGTGATCGTCCCCGCGGGGTCGGTGGTGTAGACCAGGTAGAAGTCGGGGTAGCGTGAGGCGAACCGGTCGATCGCGCGTTGCTGGAGCCGGGGATCCAGCGACCGGATGTCGGGCTGGTGGGCGAATTCGGTGAGGGCCTGGTCGATATGCCGGATCCACAGGCGGGCTTGGCCTTCGAGGAGGCGGCCGTGGAGCGTGAGCAGGGTCTTTTCCCGGTCGCGGACCGTGCTGATTTCCATCGCCAGGGGGATCAGGAACGCGACCAGCATCAGCGGCAGCGCCACCCCGAGGATCATGAGCGAGACCTGCACCCGGAGGCTCTGGGTGAACCCGGGGAGATAGCGTTTGAGACGCTGGATAGAAGAAAACGACAATGGCATGAACCGAGACTGTCCTTACGGACCCCGCAGTCTTGTCGTCAAGATGACGGACCGGCTTGAGGCTGTCCCGGTGGAGGGCCTTGCCGGCCATCGGGGGTGACGGCTGGCAAGGGGATCGGGAGCGAACCGGGAGCGGGGGGGACCTATAATGAGGCTCAGTTCCGTCCCGGAGTGTTATCTATGCAGCTTTGGCAGCCCGCGATCCCCGACCGCTATACCACGATGGGCGACGACGCTCTGGACGCCGCGATCCAAGCCCGGCGGGCCGAGCTGGGCTCGGAGTTGGTGATCCTGGGGCACCACTACCAGCAGGATTCGGTGATCCAGTTTGCCGATTTCACGGGCGACAGCTTTAAGCTGTCGCAGCTCGCCGCGGAGAAGGTGGCCGAGGTCGGGGCGAAGTACGTGGTGTTCTGCGGGGTCCATTTCATGGCCGAGACCGCGGACATCCTGACGCCAGCGGGCACCGCGGTGATCCTGCCGGACCTCGGGGCGGGGTGCAGCATGGCGGATATGGCGGACTACGACCAGACGGTGGAGGCTTGGGAAGCGATCCACGAGTCGCTGGACCAGGCGGTCCCGTCGGGCGACGAAATCACGGGCGCGGTGCGTGTCATCCCCGTCTGCTATATGAACAGCAGCGCGGCGATCAAGGCGTTCTGCGGCGAGCACGGCGGGGCGGTGTGTACGTCTTCGAACTGCGACAAGGTGTTCGACTGGGCTCTGGCCGGCGGCGATGCGCCGCGGTCCGCGGGCGGGTCAGCGGCGGCGACGGGTGGCCGGCCCGAGCGGGTCAAGATCCTGTTTCTCCCGGACCAGCACCTGGGGCGGAACACCGCGGCGGCGGCGGGTTTCGACCCGGTGACCCAGACCTGTGTGTGGGACCCGCGCGACCCCGACGGGCAGGGTGGCTGCGAGCCCGAGGAGTTGACGCGGAGCACGTTTATTTTGTGGAAGGGACACTGCTCGGTCCACAAGCTCTTCCGCCCGGAACATGTCGACCAGGTCCGCGCCGATTGGCCGGAAGTGACTGTGATGGCCCATCCCGAGTGTGCCTACGAAGTCTGTCAGAAGGCCGACCTGACCGGGAGTACGGAGGGGATCATCCGGGCCCTGGAAGACGCGGCGCCCGGAAGCCGATGGGCGATCGCCACCGAGGTCCACTTGGTCAAACGGCTCTGCGACGCCGCGGCCGAGCGGGGTGTGACAGCCCGGATCCTCAGCGACTGTCAGTGCCTCTGCACGACGATGTACCGGATCGATCGGCCGCACCTGCTCTGGGTGCTGGACCATCTGGCGGAAGGCAAAGTCATCAACCAGATCACGGTCCACCCCGAAGCCCAGCGGCTGGCGATGCTGTCGCTCAACCGGATGCTCGAGATCACCGCGGCCCCGACTCGCGAGTCTGAGGCCCGGATCCCGCTAGTGGATTGAGCGCCCGCCCCGTTTTAAACCGGTTTTTCGTACCTGTTCCCACCCGCGGCTTTACGCGGCTTGGTTCCGTAACGCGGTAGGGGTGTGGGTCGCCCGGGGCCTGATAGTTCAGAATGTATCGGCCGTGGAGATGGAAATAAGCCCGTGTCCCGAGCCGGCGGCGTATCAAGGCTGGTCGGCGATCTGCTTGCTGACCGAGGCTTTGTATTTACGCTCTTTGATCTTACGGATTTCGTGAGACGCGAGGGTGACCTTGCTGCCCGTGGCGGCGTCCTTGAAAACGATCACCCCGGACTCGACGCCTTTGGCTTCCCAATTCGTGGTGTAGTAGGTTTTGCCCGAGTGCGGGTCGTCGATCTGGTAATACGTACACCCGGTGAGCGATAGGGCGAGGATCACGAGGGCGAGGACAGCGGCGGGGGGGCGAATGTTCATCGATGTTGATTATCGGCCAGCCGGAGGGGGCGGGTTCAACTTTCCGCGGTGACCGCCTCTCATGGGACGGGGGGCAGCGGCCTCGGTTCGTGTCGAGCGGACGCGGGCGGACCGGTCCTTTTGAGTCATCCACGGGCGAGGCGGTGGCTCCAACGGATTGGCGGGGCGGATGTCCGACGGACTTTGCGCGGCTGAGGTGGCGGGGCGAAACATAAAGCCCTCGACCCAGAACGGGCCGAGGGCTGCGGTGTGTGTCAAAAATAACCTACGGGAACAGGGAAGCGGGCGGGGCTTAGTCTTCCGAGGCGTCGTGGAGACGCCGCCGTCGGCGGGTCATCAGGCCCAGGAGAGCGAGTCCGCCGGCGACGGCGGAGGGGGTGGGCACCGCGACGGGGCCTTGGGCGTCGCCCCCGGTTCCGCCGGAGTTCTGGCCGATGGGCGGGTCCTGCCCCTCATCGACGGGGGGGTTGGGTTGCGCCTGATCGATGACGTTGATCTGGTCCTGGTTTTGGTTGGGCGCGGGGGGAGCGGGGTTGGTGTTTGAGGGTGCGGGGAACCGCCAGACGGGACGCTGCGTGCCGGCGTCGGCGTGGCCGACGCAGAAGAGGGTCGCGGCAACGAGGGCGGAGAGCGTGAGCAGTTTGGTCGAGGAGCGAGTGGGTGCGAGCATGGTGGGGTCACCTTCCTGTGAGAGCCCGGCCGCGAATCCGTGGTGGTCAACGGCGTCGAGTGGTTTCGAGAGCCAGCGATGCCCGGGCCGGCCTTGGCCCGTGTGCCCCCTGAACGATGAGGCGTGTCCGCTGTTCATTAAAGAAGCCACCGTTTTGGTCAGAAGCAAGGTGGGTTCATGAAAAAACCGAGGAATACCCCTCAGAGAACTCCGCGGGCTTTCACGAAATGTCGCAAATTGCCCAGATTAAACCTAAACGTCGGAATTCCGACGTCGACGAGGTATTTGGGACGGGGTTAGCTACAGGCATCACGGCAGGCTCGGCGGCCAACGTGAAGCGTATCGCAGGGTTCAAATAGTGCGACGCTAAGGCAAGAGCGCGGAAAGAACGAGGGAAATAGGATCAGGCGTTATACGTCGTCTGGCGTACCGCCTCGGTGATCTTGCGGGCGTTGGGGAGCATTTCTTGCTCCATGGTGCGGTTGTAGGGGGCCGGGACATCGTCGTTGAACACCCGGGCCACGGTGTTGTCCAGGTCGTCGAAGCAGTGCTCGTAGACCTGGGCCGCGACTTCGGAGCCGACGGAGGCGAAGGGCCAGCTCTGATCGACGACGACGCAGTAGTTGGTTTTGCGGACGCTCTGGGCGATGGTTTCGATGTCCAGCGGGCGGTAGGTGCGGACGTTGATGACTTCGAGGTCGATGCCTTCTTTTTCGAGGGCTTCGGCGGCTTCGAGGGCGAAGTGGACCGGGCGGCCGGCACTGATGACGGTGCAGTCGCTGCCTTCCTTGATGACCTCGGCCTGGCCGAGGGGGATGACGAAGTCGTCGTCGTTTTCGGGGGGGGCCCAGAGGCCGCCCTGGAGGTAACGGGAGAAGTCTTTGTCGCCGCGGGCGCCCATGCCGAGCATGCGTTCGGATTCGAGGTTGAAGAACGGGTCGGGGTCCTGTATGCCGGCTTTGAGGAGCCCTTTGGCGTCGCGGGGCGTGGCGGGGACGGCGAGCTTGAGGCCCGGCACACTGGAGAACATGGACTCAACCGACCACGAGTGGGTCGAGCCGAGCTGGCCGCCGGCGCCGTTGTTGCCGCGGAAGACGATGGGGCAGCCGAACTGTCCGCCGGACATGTAGAGCATCTTCGGGGCGTTGTTGATGATCTGGTCGGCCGAGACGAGGCAGAACGACCAGGACATGAACTCGATGATCGGCCGGAGGCCGTACATCGCCGCGCCGATGCCCAGGCCCGCGAAGCCGGTCTCGGAGATCGGCGAGTCGACGATCCGGCGGGGGCCGAACTCGTCGAGCATGCCTTCGGAGACTTTGTACGCCCCGTTGTACTCGGCGACTTCTTCGCCCATCAGAAAGATGCGGTCGTCGGTACGCATCTCCTCCTGCATGGCTTCACGCAGAGCTTCGCGGTATTGAATTTTTCGATCATTGGCAACCATGGCGTTGAGTATAGCTTCAGAGACAGTCGACGACCGGTGGAGGGGGCCCCTTTTGGTGGTAAGGAAAATCGAACCGACGGCCAGCGGGTGGGGTGTTCGACGAGTTCGTATTTTGATTGGATTCGCGGGCGGGCTGCCGGTGATTTTTGTGGGTCGGCCGGTACGGAGATCCACGAAAGTGGGGTGGCTCGGATCGGTCTGGTGCATCGTGGGCGTGGAGAGAAACGGTGCCGGGGTCGGCCGAGCCCGAGTGAGGGTGGCGAGGTGGTCCGCAGAAAGTCTTTTAGTCCAAAACCAGGCTTAGCTGGGGCTTAAGTCTGGAATCTGGGTTTCCGATTAAAAGCGGGGGTCATTTCTGTTCCTGTCTCGATCGAGGCCCATGCTGTAGGGATGATTTACGAATGACTGGTTTATCCGCGCTCACGCGATACGAAGACGCGACCCCCGAGGTCCGGGAGATTTACGACGAGATCCGTCAGACGCTCGGCGTCGATGAGCTGCCGCACTGGGTCCTGGCGTTTGGGGGGCACGCCCGATTGCTGCGGGGCAACTGGGAGAAGGTGCGGTGGACGCTGGTCGAGAGCGACCTGCCGCCGCTGCTCCGGGAATTGATCCTGTTCGCGGTCTCGATCCAGAGGGGCTCGAAGTACTGCTCGGCTTGCCACGCTCACGCGGCGCTGCAGGTGGACAAATCGCTGAGCTACGAGGATTTACGGGGCCTGTCCGAAGCCGGGACGTACAACGGACTGCCCGAGTCGTTCCGGGTGGCGATCGATACGGCGGTTAAAGCGGCCACGGACCCGGCCACGGTCGGCGAGGCGGAGTTTACCGCGTTGACGGAGCAGGGGTTCTGCCGCCAAGAGATCGGCGAGGTCCTCGCGCACGCCGACCTGGCGGTCATGTTCAATACGATCACGATGACTTACGACCTGCCGGTAGACGAGGCGTACCACGCGGTCCAAGGTCAGGTGACCACGCCGCAGATCGGGGGGGAAGATGTCTGAGCCAGCCCCGATGATCTCGCCCGCGGCGGCCAAGCTGCGGTACGAGGTTTTGTTGCGGACGCTCGAAGAGGTGTCCGTAGCGCCGTCACGTGAGGCGCTGGCGGCGGTGATGAAGCGGTCACTGAAATACGTAGTAACGACCGACGGCTGGCGTCTGATCGTTTGCGCGGCCGACGGGCAAACGGAACTGGCGTCGAGCGGTGGCGCGGCGTCGTCGTCCGCGGATGCGGTCGCGGTGCCGGGCGAAGCGGCGCAGCGGCGTGCGCTGGCCGAGCGGGTCGAGGTCTGCTCCGACACGCCGGGCGAGGCGGGGTGGGTGGTGGCGTTCGCGCACGAAACCGGCGGCCAGACGCTGGGTCTCACCGCTTGGCGGGGGTCGGGGGCTTTCGACACGCTCGAGCGCTCGCAGGTCCGGGCCGTGGTCCGGGTCTGCGCGAATCGGTATACGCAGCTGCGGTCGCTGGATCTGCTCGCCGAGGCGCGGGGGGTGGCCGAACAGCGGGCCGCAGCGCTGGCCCACGAGATCGAGGAGCGCAAGCTCCTGGAGTCGCAGCTGGTCCAGGCGCAGAAGCTCAAGGCGATTGGCCAACTCGCCGCCGGGATCGCCCACGAGATCAACACGCCGGTGCAGTACGTGAGCGCGAATACCCAGTTCCTGCAGCAGCAGATCAGCGGCATCCTCCGGGTGGTCGACGACTACGCCGCGCAGCTGGACCCCGACAGCCCGCCGCTGAGTTGGCAGGAGCGGGCGGCGGCGATCCGGACCACGCTGAGCGAAGTGAACTACAGCTTCCTGCACTCCGAGGTGCCCGAAGCACTCAAAGAATCGTTGGAAGGGCTGGACCGGATTTCAAATATCGTCGGGGCGATGCGCGATTTTTCACACCCGGGAGCGGAGGCGCGGGGCCCGGCCGACCTCAACCAGGCCATCCTCGCCACCACGACGGTCTGCCGGAACCGCTGGGCCAAGGTCGCGGAGTTGTCGTTTCTGCCCGACCCGTCGCTGCCGGAGGTGGTCTGCCAGGTGACCCAGATCAATCAAGTGATTTTGAACCTCGTGGTCAACGCGGCCGATTCGATCGCGGAGCGTTACGCGGGCACAGCCGAGAAGGGGACGATCACCCTCAAGACCCGGTTGTCCGGCACCGGTGTCGAAATCCGGGTCACGGACAACGGTCTCGGCGTGCCGAACGGTCTCCAGCAGCAGATCTTCGACCCGTTTTTCACCACCAAAGACGTCGGGCAGGGCACCGGTCAGGGGCTCGCCATCAGCCAGGACATCGTCGTGCAAAAGCACGGAGGCAAACTCCACTACGAAAACACGCCCGGCGGCGGGGCGACATTTGTCATCCGGCTCCCCCTTTCCCCGTCGGCGTCTCAACCACACGCGGCATGATGCATCGCGGGGTCCGAGACATCGGACTGCTGGATCGACGGTTAAGCGCCCCGCGGGGCGAAGAAGACACAGCCGGACGCTTGCGAGCCGGAGCCCGAGCGTGGCGTAAGGCAGCTAGACTGAGCTTCACGGTTCAAGCGGGGTGGCAGGTGGCAGGTGGCAGGTGGCCGTGGCCCGTGGTGAGCGTGAGCTTCCGAAGCGGCCACGGAATCAGATGAGCCAGAACAAGAGGCAAGCCAGGATCGGGCCGCCCAGCCCCATCAGGCCGAACACGACCAGGAGCACGACCCAGGTTTTGTCGTCGTTGTCGTCGGTCGTGGCCGGGGTCGATGTGGTTGGCTGAGGGCGGGTCATCGGGGGCTCCGAGGTCAGGTGTTCGGGGAGGTCACCCGGCGGTGGCGGCCGGTGTGTGTCCCGAAACAACCCAGAGCACCACGGCCAGCATTCCCGCGATCGCGAAAAACATCACGCCGGCCACCAGGCCGGTGACGACCCACCACGATTCGCCGCGGCGTGGAGGTGGAGGCGTCGTCGTCATCGGCTTCACCGGAAATCCGGGTGGGCTTCGCCTTGCTTATACGGCCCGAAGACGTTGACGTAGACGTCCGTGTAGAGCTCATCGATGCCGAGTTCGGGGGACTCTTCGGCGAACTTGATGGCGGCTTTACTCGCTTCTTTGGCTTGGGCGTCGAGCTTGTCGATCTGTTCCTGCGTGGCTTGATCGTGTTCGATCAGCCAGTTGACCAGGCGGTTGATGCAATCGACGTCCTGCTTTTCGCCGACCTCGTCCTTGGTGCGGTATTTCTGGGGGTCACTCATGGAGTGGCCCTGGTAGCGGTAGGTCTTGACATTGACGTAGGCCGGGCCGGGGGTGCGGCCGTCTTTGTGATAGGTCGGCAGTTCTTCGCGTTGGCCGGTGTCTTCGTTGTAGTTGATCGGCCGGGCGTCGCGGGCACCGTTGACGGCCTCGGTGAAGGTGCGGTAGGTGTCGAGGACGTCCTGGCCGTCGCATTCGTAGTAGCGGAGGCCGTACATCTCGGCCCGCTGTTTCTGGTCGTCGGCCATCGCGGTGCCGCGGGCGATATCGGTGCCCATGGAGTAGCCGTTGTTTTCGAGGACGAAGATCAGCGGCAGGTTGTAGACCGCCGCGAGGTTCATGGCTTCGTGGGTCGCGCCCTGGTTCAGGGCCCCGTCGCCCATGTAGCACAACGCAACCTTAGACTCGGCGTTGTACTGGATCGCCCAGCCGAGGCCGCAGCCGAGCGGGTTTTGGCCGCCGACGATGGCGTGTCCGCCGAACATGGCGTTGTTCTTGTCGAACATGTGCATCGACCCGCCCTTGCCTTTGGCGCAGCCGGTGATCTTGCCGTACATTTCGGCCATGCAGTGGTTGGGGTGCATCCCGCGGGCCAGGGCGTGGCCGTGGTCGCGGTAGGCGGTGACGATAGGGTCGTCGTTGTTCGTGGCGGCGATGGAGCCGACGGCGGTGGCTTCCTGGCCGATGTAGATGTGGCAGAAACCGCCGATCTTGGCCTGCTGGTAAGCCTGCATGGTCCGTTCTTCGAACCGGCGGATGAGCATCATATCGCTGAGCATCTGCAGGAGCTGCTCCCCGGTGAGCGATTCGACGGGGTCGGGAGCTTGGTTGGGATCCGAGGCGCCGCCGGGCTGGGGCCCCGAGGCGGGGGTGTCGGCGGCGGCCTGGTCCTTGGTCGCGGTACTCATTAATGAAGTCTCGGGGGCTGCGTAAAAGGTCGGGGAAGGGGGGCAGGCGATCGGGGCGGGTCCGCGGGCGGGTCCGCGGTGAAACGATGTCGATTTATTTAGTTTAGGGGTGATGGTTTGCAGCGACAAGCGAATCGTCGGTTTCACGCTTCTGGGCCGCGCTGGCGGGCGTCGGGAGGCGGCCGGTCGGCGGCGACGGCTGGGGGCTGGGCTTTCGATTAAACTCTCGGGTCTCCTGCGGCTTCTGCTGCTTTTGACCTGCGGTGACGCCGCGCCACGTGACCCGGAGACTTCTGTTTTGCCCTCCACTTTGCGTTTGCTGCATGCCCGGCTGACGCGGGTCTGGATGGGCGGAAGTTTGCGCTGGGCGGCGGCGGCGGTGATCGGGCTCGCCTGGATGGCGGGGGCGGGGGCCCAGGAAACGGACTTAAACGGCCGCCCGATCCGCGAGATCACGTTTTCGGGGCTTGGCCAGATCCTCCCCCGGTACGTGGAGAATCAGGTCCGGTCCGCGGTGGGCTCGCCGTACGACGATCGGGTCGTACAGAACGATATCGAACGGATTACGAACCTGGGTTTTTTCAGCGCGGTGACCGCCCGCGTGCTACCTCTGGAAGATCGTGGGGTATCGCTGAATTTTGAGATGGTCGAACTGCCCATCCTGACGGGGGTCGAAATCCGTGGCAACCGTCAAGTCCGCGACAACGACCTGTGGCCTCTGATCCGGCTGCGGACCGGGGACGCGGTCAACCCGTTTCTCATCGACCGGGACCGCCAGGCGATCCTCGACGCGTACGAAGAGGAAGGTTTTTTTGTCACCGACGTCACGGTCGATCAGCCGAGCCTCGAAGACGACCGCCGGCTGGTTTTCCTGGTGCGTGAAGGCCCGCGGATCCGCCTGCGGCAGATCGAATTCGAGGGCAACCGTGTCTACCCCGGCGGCCGACTGCGCAAACAGATCCGGGCCCGGACCTGGTTCCCGGTCTTTGGCAGCGGCAACGTCCTGGATCGCGAAGCGCTCAAGCTCGATGCCGCTCGCCTGCGGGACTATTATCAGCAGCGGGGCTATCTCGAGGCCGAGGTCGACCGCCGGATCTCGGTGTCCGACGATCAGAAAGACGGCCGGGTCACGTTCCTGATCACCGAAGGCCCACAGTGGACGGTCGGCGACATCCGGGTCCAGGGCTTCAACGGCCAGCCCCTGGTCCTGCCCGCCGCGCAGGTCAAGCTGCTGATGGAACTCAAGCCCGGCGACGTGTATTCCGCCAACAAACTCCGTGCTTCGGCCAACCGCATCACCGACCACTACGGCCAACTCGGCTACCTCGAAACCCGCCTGGTCCGCCGCAACACCACCGACCCGCGGGCGTCGGGGATCGACCGGCAGTTCAACCCCGAAACCAATACTGTGGACTTACTCGTGACCCTCGACCAGGGGGTGCCGAGCACCGTGGGCAAGGTCATCGTCCGGGGCAACAGCCTGACCCGTACGAAGGTGGTCCTGCGTGAGCTGCGTGGGGTCACCCCGGGCAGGCCCTTCGATCGCACGGGGCTCGAGCGGTCGCGTCGCCGGCTCAACGAGCTGTCGCTGTTCGGCAACGCGACGATTACGCTGCTGGGCAGCCCGGCCGATCAGCCCCGCGACGTCCTGGTCGAAGTCGCCGAGCAGAACACCGGGTCGGTATCGTTCGGTGCGACGATCAGTTCTGACGACGGCCTCTTGGGCGCGATCGACATCAATCAGACCAACTTCGACATCACCGACCTGCCCGAATCGGTCGACGACATCCTGGCGAACCGCGCGGTCCGCGGCGGCGGCCAGCGGTTCAACCTCACCCTCTCTCCGGGCAGCGACAACAGCCGTTACAGCGTCGGGCTGGCCGACCCTTATTTTCTCGATACCGACTATTTCGCGGACTCGAGCATCTTCTTTTTCGAGAGCGAGCGCGACGAATTCGACGAAGAGCGTGCCGGGGCCCGGCTGGGCTTGGGCAAGCGTTTCGGCGACGTGTGGTCGGCGGCCATCGGCGGGCGGGTCGAGAACATCGAGGTCGCCAGCATCGACCCCGACGCCTCGGTCGACGTTTTTGAAGTCGGGGGCACGAGCCTGATCACCGGCGTCAACGCTCGGCTGACGCGGAGCACGACCGACAGCAGCATCCTCCCGTCCAGCGGCAGTCGGGCCGTGGCCAGCATCGAACGCACCGGAGTCTTTGGGGGCGATTTCGACTTCACCAAAGCCTCGTTCGCGTTCGACAAGTTCTGGACCGTCTCAGAAGACTTCTTAGGCCGCAAATCGATCCTGCGGTTCCGTTTCGATACCGGCTACATTTTCGAGGCAGACGAGGCCCCGGTGTTCGAGCGTTTCTTCGCCGGCGGCCAATCGTCGTTCCGGGGCTTCGACAACCGCGGCATCGGGCCGCGGGGCATCACCGCGAGCACCGGGACGCTCAGCGACGACTCGGTCGGAGCCGACTTCCTCCTGCTCGCCGGGGTGCAATACGAGGTCCCGCTGATCGACCGCTACCTCCGGGGCGTGGTGTTCACGGATCAGGGCACGTTGGACAACGCGGTCAGCCTGGAGGACTGGCGGGTTTCGGTCGGTTTCGGCGTGCGGATCGCCGTGCCGTTTCTCAGTCAGGCCCCTTTCGCGGTCGACTTTGCGATCCCGCTGGTCGAAGAGGAAACCGACGAAAACCAGACCATCAGCTTCGCGATCGATATCCCGCTACGTTGATGCGGTGTTCCGCGTCGCTGGAAGTCTAATTAGTCACCCATTGTTATGCCGAGTTTCACTTTTAAGCGCAAAGAACCTTTGGTCAAGGCGGTCCGCCGCGGTGCGGTCCGGCACCTGAACGTGGTGATCGAGGCGTTAACCCGGCCGGGTCAGTCAGCGAAATTCGGGCGGGAGCTGGCTCGGCTTGATGCGCTCGTACAGCTGTTCCGGGGCCCGCTCGGGCCGGAGGTGTACCGCCGCGAGTCGCGGGTGCTGACGCGGGCGTTCCAATCGATTCAGCCGGCCGGGGCGATCGGCCAGGCCGAGGTCGCCTCGCGGTTGACCGCCTTGGCGTCGGAGCCGCCGGCGATCCCGATCGACGGCTTGCTGGAAACACCGGCGTCCGTAACGGCGGAAAGACCGCAAGCGTCCGACGAATCTAAAGAACCCGGAGGCCGGGGCAAACGCGGGGCACCGGATCCCGATCGGCTCCGTTTGATGGCGGATCTGGCTGAGATGCGGATGCGGGCGCGGTATTGGCACCTGCCCGACGGCGGATTCGAACAGTTATCGCCCGGCCTGCGTCGGTCATACAACCAGGCGGCCAAAGCGGCGGAATCATTATCCACCTCGGGTCGGGCAGCTCCGCCAGACGGCAGCGGGGCGGCCGGGGATGCCGCTGCGCAGGTCGTTCCGGGGGCGGTTTCGGGGGTGATTCCGGGGGTGATTCTGGGGAAGGCGGTGGTCCGACTAGCGGTGCAGATTCAGAGCTTCGAGCGAGTCTGGCCGGATGGCTTGCAGGTGTACCCTCGGGAGCTTCGCGGCTTAGCAGACGCCTTGCGCGAGCGAGCGGTGTTGACACAACTGCCCCAATGTTGGGAAGGGCACGCGCAGGAGCGCGAGCTCGAAACTCGGCGGCAGGCCGCAGCCCTTGAGTGGGACGGAACGATACGCCTGGCATCGGCCAGACTGTTTGCCGAAACCCCCGCGGCGTTCGTTAAACGGCTTGGTGCCTACTGGGCTGCGTGGCGCGGCGAGGATTGACCGGGTTGTTTTTCGCGGGGTAGCCGGGGGAGTTTGATCGAGCGATCCGGTGGCGCGGTTCACCAAAACAGGGTGACCGCGGCGACGATCCACATCGTCCCGGCGATCATCAGCTTCGCCACGGCCCCCGAGAGCTTGCCGACGGCGGCCCCCTTGAAGACCGACCAGGTGGCCCGCCAGGATCGGCCGGCCCATTTGTCGCCGATCCCCGCGCCGATTCCCGCGCCCAGGGCTGCACCGAGCAGCGTGCCGACGATGGGGATCGGGATCAGGAACGAGCCAAGGATCGCGCCGACCAGAGCGGTGAGGATGGAGATCAGGGCGCCGCGTTTGCTGCCGCCGACGGAGCTGGAGCCGACGGCCCCGGCGGCGAATTCGATGAGTTCTCCCAGCAGGGCCAGGCCGAGCAGGGTGGCGAGCGCGGCCCATCCGTAGCTCAGCGAGTCGGCGCCCCACCTCCACCAGGCGAAGACCGCCGTCGTGGCGATCATCAGCCAGGTGCCGGGCAGTTGGAAGGCGGTCAGCGCGACCCCCGCGAGGTTGACGAGCATCAGCAGGATGATCGCGGCGACCACGGCCGTGGCTTCGAGCATGCCGAGAGTTTACGCCGCGGCGCGGTGGGCGGCCCGGGCGAGCGCGTCGAGCTGGCCGACGACGATCAGGACATCGCCGGACTCGAGGGTGTGGTCCGCGTCGGGCCGGAGCCGGGCGGGCTGGTCGCATCGTTTAAGGGCCACAAAGACCAGGTGGGGCTCGCGCTGGCCGAGGGTTCTGAGGGTCGTACCGGCGAGGTTGGAATCGGGCTTGATGTGGAGTTCGGTGAGCTGGTAATCGCCTTCGCCGGTGTGGGCGAGGAAGTCGGTCATGTGGGGGCGGACCAGGAGGTTGGCGATGATGTGGCCGCCGTTGGTTTCGGGAGCAACGACGCGGTCGGCGCCGGCGCGGCGGAACTTGGCTTCGGTGTCGGCGTCGCCGGAGCGGCAGACGATGAGGCAGTTGGCGTTGTGCTCGCGGGCGGTCAAGGTGATGACGAGGTTTTGGTTGTCGCTGGCCGCGGAGGCGACAAGGCCTTTACAGCGTTCGACGCCGGCGGCGAGCAGGGTCTGGTCGTCGGTGGCGTTGCCGTCGAGGGCGAGGTGTCCGTGGGCACGGGCCCATTCGCAGCGCTCGGGGTCCTGGTCGATCACGACCAGGGGGACGCCGGACTCTTGGAAGCGCTCGCAGACGGCGCGGCCGACACGGCCTGCGCCGCAGACGATGTAGTGGTCTTGCATGCGTTCGATGGATTTGAGCATTTTTCGTCTCCACGCGGCGCGGCTGGTGACCGCGAGTTGTACGACTTGCCCGAAGGCGTAGGTGGTGACACCGATGCCGGCGAGCAAGAGGGTGAGGGCGAAGACTTCGCCTCTGAAATCTAAGCCGTAGTCGCCGTAGCCGACCGTGGTGATGGTGATCAGGGTGAAGAACAGCGCGTCCCAGGGGGTCCACTGTTCCTCGAGGAGGGTGAACCCGGCGGTGCCCGCGGCGATGACGATCAGCATCGCGGCCACGGCGTGGATTACGTTGCGTTTCTGCCGCTGGTGCGCGGCGAGTTCGCTGTAGTTGCTGGACGAAAGACGGGGCATGGCTTTACCGATCATTCCACGAAATGCCGGGCCAAGGCGAAAAGTACCCGACCCGGTTTTATCGGGGAGACTTGCGCGGCAGATTGGCTTGGCAAATATCGGTAGGCGCAGCGGCCAAGCCCGGTCGATTACCGGACGCGGTCGAGGGTATGGACGGTAAAGGCGTGGGCGTGGCGGTCGTCGGCGAGGTGGTGCCGGGCGTCGGTCACGGCCCATGCCTGCGGGTCGAACTCCGGAAAGAAGGTGTCGCCGTCGAGCTCGGCGTGCACGGTGGTCAGGACCATGCGGTCGGCCCGGGGCAGCGCGAGTTCATAGATTTTGCCGCCCCCGGTGATAAACGGCTCGGGGTCTGAATCGCCGACGAGCTCGAGGGCCTGCTCGAGGCTGTGACAGACCTCCACCGCGTCGGCCACCGTTTCGGGGGGCGACCAATCCTGCTGGGTGGTGAGCACGATGTTGCGGCGGTGGGGCAGGGGCTTGCCTTCGGCTTCGAAGCTGGCTCGGCCCATGATGACCGGGTGGCCGAGCGTGTAGGCCCGGAACTGCTGCATCTCGTCGGGGAGCTTCCAGGGCAGGCCGCCGTTGACGCCGATGACCCGGTTGATGGACATGGCGGCGATCATGGACAGGCGGCGGGGCGGCGGGGCGGCGTGGGGCATGGCGGGTCCGGGAGGCGTTGCGGTTACACCGCGATCGGCGCTTTGATGGCGGGGTGGGGCTCGTAGTGTTCGAGGGTAAAGTCGTCGTAGGTGAAGTCGAAGAGGTCGGTCACCGCCGGGTTGAGCTTCATGGTGGGGGGGGTACGCGGGCTACGGGTGAGTTGCAGGCGGGCCTGGTCGAAGTGGTTGTTGTAGAGGTGGGCGTCGCCAAGGGTGTGGACGAATTCGCCGGGGCGGAGCCCGGTGACCTGGGCGATCATCAGGGTGAGCAGGGCGTAGCTGGCGATGTTGAACGGGACGCCGAGGAAGACGTCGGCGGAGCGTTGGTAGAGCTGGCAGGACAGGGTGCCGCGGGGGTCGGACGTGGACGAGGGATCGGGCGGGGCGACGTAAAACTGGAAGAGGCAGTGGCACGGGGGCAGGGCCATATCCTGGAGCTGGCCGGGGTTCCAGGCGCAGACGACGTGTCGACGGGAGTCGGGGTTGTTTTTCAGTGAATCGAGGACGTGGGCGATCTGATCGACGCCGGCGTCGGGGTCGCTGGGCCGGGGGAAGCTGCGCCACTGATGGCCGTAGATCGGGCCCAGCTCGCCGGTCTGGGGGTCGGCCCACTCGTCCCAGATCGAGACCCCATGGTCCTGGAGGTATTTCACGTTCGTGTCGCCGCGGAGAAACCAGAGCAGCTCGTGGATGATCGACCGGAGGTGGAGTTTTTTGGTGGTGAGGCAGGGGAAGCCCTGCGTCAGGTCGAAGCGCATCTGGTAACCGAAGATGGACCGGGTGCCGGTGCCGGTGCGGTCGGGCTTGTCGATGCCGTGGTCGAGGATGTGCTGGAGGAGGTCGAGGTAGGCCCGCATGAAACGGATTGTACTCCGCGGACGAACGGGGGGTGGCGGCTGGTGGACAGAACGCAGCGAGGGGGAGGCAGCCACATGACGGAGTGGCACCGTGTTGATCCCCGGTGCGGGGGCCGCGGAAAATCTAGCAAAGGCTACATCACAAAATGCGCAGAACTACGATGCAAGGTGTGTAAGTCGTGGGGGTAACCCGCGGCGGGGCCGGTCGGAGATGGTGACGGATCGGGGCGTCGGCGGTAGACTTAGGCCATGACGATGATGTTGGCTTCGAGTTCGTTTTCGATGTGGGCGGCGGTGGGGGTCTTGTTGCTCATGGCGGTCGCGTTTGGCGGGGGAAACCTGGTGCTGACGCATCTGCTGGGCCCGTCGCGCAAGGGTGAGGTCAAGGGCATCGTCTACGAATCGGGGATGAACCCGATCGGCGACGCGCGTCGACGGTTCAACGTGCGGTTTTACGTGGTGGCGATGACGTTTCTGCTGTTCGACGTGGAGATCGTATTTTTGTATCCGTGGGCCACGACGTTCCCGAGCCTGGGAGGCGACGAGGGGGACGCGCTTTCGCCGTTATTTTTCGGGCGGATGTTCTTCTTTATCGTGACGAGCGTGATCGCGTTTGCTTATGCGTGGCGCAAGGGCGTATTCCGTTACGACTGAGCATCGCGGCGGGGGGTATAGCAAGATGAACCTTGGTGGCCCCCGCATCGCGGCGAGGGGGGGACGTGCTTGGGGCTGAGTGCGCGTAAAAAACCCCGTCGGCAGGGGGGTCAGGTAGCCGACGGGGCCGAAGCCTTATGCCAAATTGGGGGCATGCCCCTATCTGCACAGAGGGTCTTCACGTAGATATATATGGAGATCGCGAATCCACGTAAAGTCTTTTAGACACTATCTATGTAAAAATCAGGTATTCACCTGAAGCGGTTTCAAATCGAACCGATAACATCGTGTTGGGTTGGCTGAAGTCAAGGTCAGCCGCCCCCAACGCTTGGTGAATTTGAAGGCGACCGCGGGGGAGCACGCGATCAAAATCGCTATGACGTTGAACGAAGCCTTATCCGCTTCAGCGACCGCTGGGCTGGGCTTGTACACGCATCCCTGACCCGGAGCCTGGCATCATCGAGCCTGATATCCAATCACTGACGCCGCGCGAAAAGCAGGTTCTGGGGCTGATCGGCCGAGGGCTATCGATCCCCCAAATCGCCGACAAGCTGTTCCGCAGCGTGAAGACGATCGAGACCCACCGCCAATCGCTGGGCCGTAAACTGGGCGCAAGTAACCGCGTCGAGTTGGCCCGGTTGGCGATCCAGGTCGGCCTCGCGCCGCTGTACCTCGGCGAGACGCTGATCCCGCACCGCGAGGGCGATCCGCGGGCCCGGCTGGTGGATGATCGGCACGCCAGCGAAGCCGTCTACCGTATCGAGACGGCATCGGCGTCGGCCATCGACTTGGCCTACTTCCGCGTCCTGGTCGAGCATTTGGTTAAGACTTTGGATACGACCGGTGCGGGAATCCTGAATCTTGATGAAGAATCTCGGGTGCTGCGGACGGTGGCGTTTTGGCACGGCGGCGGCCTGGTGAATGACTTCACGTTGGAACTGGAACACGAGCCCTGCCGCGAGGCGATCCGGCGGGGCTTCTACCGCTGTGAAGAGCCGGTGACGTCGCCCTACACCGAATATACCCAGACCGCCGAGGGGGTCATGCGGCAGTATATGGGCATCCGGCTGGAATCCCCCGGCGCCGACGAGCCGGTGGGTACATTAATTGTGTACGAAGACCGTGAAGGCAAGAGCGGATTCGACCCCGCCGCCGAGACGGTGCTCCGCGTTTGTGCCGGCCGGGCGGGCGCGGAACTCGGCCGGATGCGTCTGATCGACAGCCTCCAACGGAGTATCGAGACCCTCGAACACCGCCTTTCGCGCACCAAAGAGCCGGGCTAGGTCGGCGTATGCCGCTGAAAGCACGGCGGCGGCGGGTGAAGCTTTTTATCCCTTAGGCTTTGCCCCGCTAGGAGGTATTGCCTAAGGCAAGCTCAGGGTTTAGCGCTCGGAACTCGCCGTATAGAACGTGGACAGGATGGTTTGGGCCGAGCCTTGCGTCTACACGGTTGGCGGACGGATGCGTGCAACCCATTGTTTCGGTTGGACGGTAGGGGCGGAGGGTCAGCGGGCTCCGCCCAGCAGATCGACCCCTGCGTTGCCGTCGGCTTCGGGTTGGAACGGCGGTTCCTCGACAAACTCGAAGGTTCCGCCGTACCGCTGGGCGATCTGCTCCAGCCGTGGGTCGTCGGAGTTTTGATAATAAAACTGGACGGTGTTGACCGTGACCGAGGAGGCGTTGAACAGGGGTGCGATATCCCGGGCGTCGAACGCGGCGGATCGGCTGCCGCGGTCCCCGAATTTGTCGTCCGACAGGATCACCACTTCGGTGGGTTCATAGGTCCCGGCCAACTGAAGAGCGTCAAAAGGTTCGGACCGGCCGCGGGGGCGGACGTTCCCCTGATCTGGAGAAAACCAAGCGAGGACCTCGTCACGCGCGGCATCGCCGGACTTGAGCCCCTGCGGAGGGACTTCGATCACCTCACTGCTGCGGAAGAACAGCACCGTGAAACGGTCCCGACTTGAGAGGCCGCGGATTTCCTGACTCAGCCAAGTCAAAACACCTTGATTCATGGAGTCCACCATGGATCCCGAGGTATCGACGACATAGACCACCCGCCGGGGCGGAGTGGCTGGCGCTGGGGCGGGGCTTGGTTCCGGGGTGGGTGCGGTGGCCGCGGGGACGGACGGCTCGGGACCGGTCGCCACGGGGTTGGGCGGCCGCGAGGGGGCGAGTGCTAAAGATCCCGAAGGGGTAGGGTCCGCTGCGGGTATCTCGGTCTCCGCGGAACGCCCTTGTTCATCGGCGACGGTGGCAGACTCGGGTTGAGGGGCGGGCTGGGTCGCCACCACCGCGGGGTCGGTCGGCGTTTCCGGGGCGGGTAGAGGGGTAGGCGGGGCGGCAGGCGCGAGAGACTCTGGGGCGACCGCGGGGCGCGGATCGGGGGTAGTTTCGGCCGGCGGCGTGGGCTGGGCCGGCGTGGCCGGGCGGTTTACCGCGGGCGATCGCGACAGCGAAGAGCGGGCGGGGGGACGGGTCAGCGTGGTCGATGAACCGAAGGGGGCCGATCGGTTGGCGGGAGATGCTTCGGGCACAGGGTCCGTCGGTGCGGACTCGGCCGGGGCGGCGGGAGGCGGGCTAGGGGGGGCGAGGGCCACTTGGGGTTCGTTTTGGGGCTCGTTTTCTTCGGGGAGAGCGGTTTGGGCGGGGCCCGCTTGGAGATCGGTACGGCCGACGATGGAGTCGGGCCCGGCCGACCGCTGGTACACCCAGGCAGCAACTCCTACACCGGTGGCCAGCAGCAAGACCGCCGCCCACCGTCCGACGTGGCGTGAAGACGACGCCACGCTGAGCACGCCCTCGTCTTCGGGTTCGACCATGTCCGATTCCGGCCGGTCTTCATCTACCGCGACCAAGCTTTCGCGATCGTCCGGGGCCGTGGTCGCGAGCGTGTCCATTTCCACCGGGCTGGCCAATGGTTCCTGCTTGCTCGCGGCGTCCGCTTGGGGAGCCGTCGCGTTTTCCGGTGGGGTCGAAACAAGGTCGGTCGGCTCGGGTTCCGACTCTGCGCTTTCTGGCTCGGCGACACTCAAGTCGATAATCGAAGACCCTTGCCGCGGATCGGTCGGGTTGGCGGGGGTCGCGGGGGATTGCTCGGTCTCCGCTTTTTCCGCGGGTGTATCCAATGGCTCGGCGGAAGGGGGCGGATTCGCTTCTTCTAGGGATAGGCTGTAGATCGGGGCGGGCGCGTCATCTTCGGTGCGGTCCGCGTTTTCGGCTGGAGCTTGATCGTGCTCGGCCGGTTCGTCTGCCGCGGCTTCGGGCTGCACCGCCGTATCGAGACCGGAGCGGTCAGCCTCGGGGGTGGATAAGCCGGCACCTGCGGTATCGAGCGGCGAGTCGGGCCGAACCATCCGACGAGGCGAACTCTCCCCAGAGGTTTCATTACGGCCTTCCGTAGACGGGGCCGGTTCATCCGGTGGGCGGCCCGGCGGGTCGTGCGGCTGCCAGGTTCCCGAATCCATGGCGCTCAGCGAAATCGAAGATCCGCCGACATCCGGGGGTTCCAGGCCACTCCCAGCAGAGAATGAGTCTGCCATATAAGAAGGAGCTTGCTCGTCGGAGAAGGCAGGATCCGCCGATGCCGCGGCGTCAGCGGTATGGGGGGCCGAGGATTCGCCCGCGGTATCAGCGGATGCTTCGAGGGATTCCACCGCTTGCGGACGGTCGGGCGCTTGCGGTATTTGTGAGGCGGGCGGAAGCTCAAGGCCACCGATCGAGGACCCCGCGTTCGACCCGACGCTCGGTGTGTCCGGGCGGGAAGCTTCGTCACACACCGGGTCGGGCGGATCCTCAATTCGAGGCTCCGCGGCTGACGCGGACGCGTTCGTTTCTTCGGGCGTTTCAGCGTCCGACGGCGCGTCGCTGCCGGCGGACACCACAGGCAGCGGGTCGGCTTCGGGGATAGAGGCCGAACCCATCCAGGATGAGCCTCCGGACGCGTGGACCGCGGTCTCGCCGGGGTCTTCGAGATCTGCCGGGGCCTGCGCAGGAGACGCGGCTTCGAGATCGACTTCGACTCGGCCGACCACCAGCGTGACCCGGCCAACCTGGAGGCGGTCGCCCTCTTCGAGTTCACAAAGCCCGGCGATCTTTTCCCCGTTGACCCAGGTGCCGTTGGACGACCCCAGATCGCGTACTACCCAGACACCGTTCTGCACCGAGACCTCGGCGTGCCGCCGGGACACGCGGGAATCGTTGACGACGATGTCGCCGTCGCGTCGCCCGATGACTTGCGTGAGCCCACCCCGGACCTGATGGGTCTGTGGCTTCCTCCGCTCGTCGGGATGCAACTGGATCAGCGTGAGCAAAATCGTTTCCTTACCTGCCCTGAGGGTCTGGGTCAGGGCACCCTCAAGCGGTCGCGTCGGTCATGGGCTCAGGGGATGGGAAAGGTCTGGAAGGCGTGGTTGAGTACAGCTTGGGGCGGTTGGCGGAGGCAGATCAGGGCGTGGCGCAAGTCGATGAGGCGGTGGTTTGGATTCGGGAAGCAGCGGTGATTATGAATCAAATTCACTTCGGTGTCTTGTGACTGAACTCAACCTGAGCAGCGTTCCATAGTTTACCACGCTTCCTGCCCATGCCTGGTCGAACCGACCGTGCAGGGGCGGTTCTGGGGGGGATCGGTGGGTCTGTAACGGTTATGACGATTGAGGCCAGAAAAAGTTCGCGACCCGGACGATTCGAGGCGGAAGCCAACGGTTCAAGAAATGGCGTTTGCCTCGCCGCTCGGGTTCGTTAGAATGCTGAACCGATTCGGACGGCCCCTTCGTCTAGTCTGGTCTAGGACACCAGGTTTTCATCCTGGTAACACGGGTTCAAATCCCGTAGGGGTCATTGTTTAGGACGACCTGACCATCGATGCCCCGCCCTGACCCCGTTAGGGCGGTTTCTGTTTCAGGTGACTCGCTATGACCGTGCATGATCGCAGCGCTCAGAGCAGCGCTTTTTTCGATGCCGCAGATTGCCGCGGCAAAGTCGTCGTCGGTGACCTGCAGATAGTGCTTCGCCGCTACGGCTCGACTGTTTCCCAACCAAGCGCAAACGACGTGGCTTGGGAAGTGCCGCTCAAGCTCGGTCTGCCGGGTCGAACGTAGGTTGTGCCAGAGCCGCGGCCAGGGCTTCACGCCGGCCCGGTCGATGGCCCGCTGCAAGGGCTTGCGTAGGGCAGCGGACGAGCGGTCGGTAAGCCATGGCAACACCAGCACCTCGCCCGGCTCGGCAAACCCGGTCACACCTTCACGCCGGCGGTGCGGGGCTTCGTGGCGCAACCAGCGCTGATCATTCTCGGCGTTGGCCTCCGTGATGCCATGCACCGCTTGATCTTTGCCGAAGTATTCCAGCAGCGAGTCGCGGCCCTGTTTGAGCCGACGCATCGTTTGCGGTGTGACCGGTGACCGGTGACCGTTGCCGTTCTAGCGCCTGTTATGCACTTTCTTGCGTGGCGTCGGCGAATTGAGCGGGCATGAGGATGATGAACGCGGCGATGTGCAGGCCCTCCGGCGTGGCGGGCAAGCGTTCGTAGTCTTTCACCGACCGGCGGAAGCGGCTGGCCCACGCGAAGCTGCGTTCGACCACCCAACGCCTGGGCGGCAACACGAAGCCGCGTTTGGCGTAGGGCAGCTTGACCACTTCCAGCTGAATCCCGTGTGCCTGGGCGGCGTCCGCGGCTTTGCCGCCGGTATAGCCTTGATCGACATAGGCCCACTGAACCTGCGGATTGGTCGCTTCTTGAACTTGTCGCGCTAGCTCGCCGACCCGCTTACGGTCGTCTTCGTTGGCGGGCGTGACGGTCAGCGCCAGCAGGTGGCCCAGGGTGTCCACCGCCAAGTGCAGTTTGCTGCCGCGCTTCTTTTTGTGCCCGTCGTCGCCGGCTCGGCCGCCACTCTCGGGGGTGCTTCGTAAGGTACGGCTATCGAGGATCGTGGCGGCCCCCATCCGCAACTGTAACAAGCGATACGACCTTAAGTGATACCCGCACCGTAACGTGATCGAGTGGTTCTTCCGCCGGATCAAGCAGTGCCCGCGCGTCGCCACCCGCTACGAAAAGAAAGGGGGTTCACACTCAACGGATCGGGGTCGTTTCGATGACGCGGCTTGGGGGTGAAATGATGTGGGTTAGGCCTGGCCGATGAGGCGGTAGCGGAGGCCGAGGTTGAGTATTTTTTGTAGCAGCGGGGCGTAGTCGATGCCGCCGTGTTCGGCGGATTCGGCGAAGTCTTCGCCGTACATGAGTTGGGGGTTTGGGTTGGCCTCGAGGAGATAGGCTCGGCCGCGGGGGTCGAGCCGGAAATCGAGGCGGGCGTAGCCGGAGAGTTGGAGGGCGCGGTAGACGCGTTTGGCGAGGCGGGGGAGGTCGGTGGCGAGGCTGTCGGGGAGGGCGGCGGCGGGGCCGGTGGTGAGCCCGATTTTTTTCTGATACTCGTCGTCCCATTTGATTTTATCGGTGGCGATTTTAGGCGCGCCCTCGCGGAGGTTGTTGAACTGGATTTCCCAGATCGGCAGGGTCTGAAGCCGGTCGTTGCCCAGGACGCCGACGTAGAGCTCACGGCCGTCGATGTAGTGTTCGACCAGGGCATCGGTGCGGAGCTGCCGGTGGATGAAGCGGATGCGCTCGAAGAGTTTTTCGTCGTCGTGGACGACCGAGGCCTGGGCGATGCCGACGCTGCCTTCTTCGGTAAGGGACTTGACGATCAGGGGGAATTCGAGGCGGTTGGGCCGGCGGAGTCGAGTCGTGGGCCGGACCAGAGGGAAGACGTGGAAGGCGGGGACGGGGATGCGGTGGTAGCGGCAGATCATCTTGGCGATGGCTTTGTTGTGGGCGAGGGTGAGCCCACGGGGGTTGCAGCCGGTGGTCGGGAGTTTGATGGCTTCGAGGTAGGAAGCGACGTGCGCATCGAAGACACCGACACCGGCGAACTCCTCGAGGAGATTAAACGCGAGGTCGGGTTGCAGCGCATCGACGGCTTTTTGGATCACCCCGAGGTCGGATCCGATGCCGATGGGCCAGACGGTGTGCCCCATGTCTCGGAGGGTGGCCATGACGTCGAACTCGGTTTTGAACGGCGCAACCTCTTTGTCGCTGAGCCCGGCGACGGTGTCGGGGGGGATCAGCGACTCGTGGACAAGCAGCAGGATACGGAGATTCTTTTTCATCTCGGGGGTTTCGCGGCCTGCGTGAGGAGAGGGGGGGAGAAACGGGGTACAAAAAGAGGTGCGGAAGAAGCTGCGGTGGCGTGAAACTCAGAGGGCAACCGCGTGGTGGCGGGCGAGCATGTAGTTCATGGTCTGGACGGTGACCATCATGGTGGCTTCGCTGCGGGCTTTGTTCTCCGGGGTGGCGAGCCGGAGCTTCAGTTCCTTGCAGCGGTCGATCATGTCGCGGAGGACCTGATCGATGGCGTAGGCGTGGGCGCCGGTCCAGCGGGCGACGTTTTCGCGGAGCTCGGGGCGGACGCGGCGGAGGAAACTGGCGGCGGTGGGGCGGTGGGCGTATCGGGAGTCGGGTGAGAAAATCTTGAACAGGTCCGTGTCGTAGAAGTCGGGGAACTCGTCGGCGTAGCGGAGCCGTTTGGCGTGGTAGTGTTCGCGGAGGGTGCGGCGGTCACGGGAGAGCGGTTCGATCTGGCGGCGGCTGCGCACCGGGGCGGGCCGGTCCGCCGCGGCGATCTCGGCCATGAGGGTGTCGACGTATTCGAGCTTCTGCATGGCGGGCCAGCCGCGGTACTGGGTACGCCAGCGCGAGCGGGGCTGGAGCCAAACGGCGAAGGTTTCAGCGAAGTCCTCGGCGGGGTGGGCCTGGGCATACCAGCCGTCGAGATGGGTCACAAAGTTGCGTGAGTTCGGCCGGGGACGGTAGGTCTCGGGATAAGGCACGGTGAAACTGCCGAAGAGCTCGCGCCATCGTTTACGGCGGTGTAGCCGGTAGGCGGTGTCGATGCAGTGGCCCGCCTCGTGACGCAGGATCCGAAGGCAGGAAGACTCGGTGCCCCCTTCGAGGTCGAGCATCTGGTTTTTTTCCAGCTTCATCAGCCGGGGATGCGCGAGGAAGAACGGCAGGGCTATTCCCGGCACCCCGTCGGGGCTGAACCATTCGTTGGACAGCCAGCAGTGGGGGCGGAATCGTTTGAGACCGCGGTCGGCGAGTTCGGCGTAGAGCCGGTCGATCCGCTGCGCTAGTGGGCCGGTGATTTTGAGCTGAAGCTCGCAGAGCCGACAGTCGAGCAACGCCTCGTCGGTCATGGCGGACAGGCGGCGGGTGCTGACGGACAAAGGGCGGGCCATAGATCCACTATAGACCAACCGTGAAAAAATCGCGTCTGTGGAAAGACGTTGCGGGTGTACCGAGGTCAAGGGCTTTCCCGCCGGGGTTCATCGGGCGTAGATCATTTCCTTTAGCCGATCCACAGCATCGCGACGACCGATGTCCTGTTTGCCGAAGCCGGGCAGCGCGCCGGCGTCCACGGCTTGCGCTTGCGATTCCGGGTAGTTGGAAATCAGCATCATGGCGGGCTTACTTTCGCCTGCCGCCAGTTCCCGGATCATGTCGAGGCTGGATGCCGAAGAGAACCGGCCTTCGATGAGCCGGTTGATTAGCAGCAGGCTTTCGGGTTCGGCCACCGCGTCGAGCGCGGCCTGGTCGTTTACCCGGGTCACTTCCAGTTCCGGGAAAGACGCCTCGAGCCATCGGGACAGCGAAGACCCGTCGAAGCCGCAATGTCCTACCAGGGCGATGCGGGTAATCGGGACGTTGACCGAAGCGGTTTGATTATTCATCCCTAAGTCTAGCTCGGTTTTTTCTAGAAAAAGAATCGGGCAGTGAAATAGATCGAGCGGTTCAAAAGTTATGTATCCGGAAAGGAAAACGATTTTGAGTGACTGAAAAGGAAAACGATTTTGAGTGACTGAAACAAGCAGCCGACCTGAATCATAAAACGGCTGAATCAAACCTACCCACCCCCTCAGGCCCGCGGTGTACTCTTTTTAGAGTCCCGCGG
>JBCDDZ010000010.1:0-80792 GCA_039180025.1 Planctomycetota bacterium | reverse complement strand
CCCGCGGGCTTTTTTGGCTCATCATGCCGCGAGCAGGCCGCAGGGGGATGGCGGTAAATCGACGCTTGAACGGGGGTGGGGAGCGAGTTTACGGCTCGAGCCAGCGCATTGCGGGCTCGGGGTCAGAAGCGGTCCATTCGAACTGCGCGCGTCGGTGGCCGGTGTGGTGGAGGTAGAGCCAATCGAAACGCTCGGCCGTGCAGGAGATCACGGCGAAATTTTCTCGCCCGGCGGCGGTCTCTTTGGGCTCGGGGACACGCCCGCGGACGGCTTCCGGGAGGTTCGGGCTGGGTTCGTCGGCCAGTTGGCCTGGCGGATGGGGGGCGAGGTAGCAGCGTCGGCTGCTCGGGGTCGACGCAGCCCACTGGGTATCGGCCAGGGCGTCTTCGGTATGGAGGGTAACGGGGCCGGTGACGCGGAGCTGAACCTTGGCGGGCGGGTCATAGAATAGCCACGCCGCATGGGGGTGATGGCGGAACTGCTGAACCTTGTCGGCCCGCCGGTCGGTGTGGCAGATCAGCGTACGGGAGCCGCGGTCGGCGCGCCTCAAGACGACCACCCGGCCTCGGGGCAGTCCCTCGGTGTCGGTGCTGCAGAGCGTGGGCAGGTGGAAAGGAGGTTTGGCGGAGCGAGTCGCGGCGCCGAGGTGCTGCCAGAGGTGATCAAGGATAGTGGGCAGGTGGTCGGTGTCGAACGCCATGGATGTGATAGGGGCTAGCGGACAGACTCGACCAGCGTGCGCATCTCGGTCATGGCGGCCATGTCGTCACGCCGCCCGAGCCGGTCGAACGCGGCGACGAGGTTCTGGATGATCCGCACAAGCCACTCGACGTGGCTGGCGGGGCGGAGCAGCGCGTCGTCACGGATCACGCTGCCACCGGCGATGGTTTCGATACGGGTGAAGGCTTCCTCCCGGGTGAGCAGCTTGCCGCCGTGGAACGGATCGATCAGCACCCGGGGCTTGTCGGGGTGGTCTCGGACCGCGGCAAGGAAGTGGCCCGGCGCGTTGATCCCCCGGGTCTCGAGGCCCAGCGTTTCAAGCACCGCTTTGTAGATTAGGGCCAGCGTGATGGGCAGCCCCTGCTTTTTGTCCAAGATACAGGCGAGGTAGCTGTTCCGGGGGTGGTAATAGTCTTCGGTGTCGCCGGTGAACCCGGCTTCATCAAAAAGGACGGCGTGCGCGTGAGCGAGGACGGCGCGGGGCTGGTCGCTGCTGAGCCGCTGAGCGATGGACGCGGCCAGGGCGTCGAGCCGAGCTTCGACCTCGTCGGGTCCGGTGGTGTCGAGTTCGTGCATCGAAACCGCCACGGCACAACGGACCAGCCCCCGGGTGGTGTCCAAAGCATCGAGTTCGTCGGCGAGGGTCTCGAAAGCCTCGGGGCGGCAATGCAGCGGGGTGGGTTCGGAAGGGTTCATGCGTTCCCGGCGGGGTAAAGGTCGTTTTCGGCGGTCTCGGCCTCGGCAAGCGGGTATTCACTCAGGCGTCGGCCGCCGCGGCGGATTTCACAGCCGCGTCGGCTTGTTTACGCAGTTTCCGGGCGTGCAGGAACGATTTGATGCCGACGGCGATGTAGATCAGGCAGCACACCGCGGTGTTCTGAAACGCAAACAATTTACGTACGCTGCCGTTATCCAGAAGTTCGTTGATCGCTTCGTAGGACATAAATACGCCCAGCAGCAGGGCGAGTACCAACGCGCCGTGGATCACATGCTTGCGGAGTTGTTGCTTGAAACTCAGCGCCCCCGCGAGGATGAACAGCCCGCCGACATACGCGGGGATCAGCGG
Source organism: Planctomycetota bacterium (assembly GCA_039180025.1). GTDB lineage: Bacteria > Planctomycetota > Phycisphaerae > Phycisphaerales > Phycisphaeraceae > Algisphaera. The sequence continues at coordinate 79,006 of JBCDDZ010000010.1, read as the reverse complement.
GGTCCAGCTGTCGCCGCCGCTTAGAAGCCACGACACCACGCCAACCACGTTGAGCGCGAGTCCTAAAGCCAAGGTCCAGAGGGGAAGGCCGTATTTACTCACAACTAAAATCTCCGTGAAACAAGTGTAGCCCTTTTCTTATTTGATGGGCGTTTTCTTAGAGCAGAACTCTACCGCGAAACGAAGCGTAAGATATCGAGAGAAGCCTTCTGCCGGCTGCGGATCACGCTTAGGTCGGTTATCATTGAGGGTTCGATCCGTTCCGAATGACTTTCATCTAGAACCATGGAGCTTTGTGTTGATCCGATCCCCTCGTATTTGTTTATTGTTTTTGTCGGCTGGGCTTTTTGTGATGCCGTTTACCTCAGCTCTCGCCGATGATCACGGAGAAGCAGCGGACGCAGCCACCGCCGCCGACACCCAAGAAGCACCCGATGATGCCGCCGACTCCGGGGCGGATGTCGCGCAAACCGCCACCGAAGAAGCGGCGGAATCCGTCGATTCGACAATACGCACCGGAGACGCAGCCGAATCCGAAGAAGCCGAAACTTCAGAAGCCGCCCCGCCGGTAGACGACGGTTTTGCCAACGATACCGAGCGCCTGAGCTACGCCATCGGCCTCGACATTGGGGGAAGCTTCCGTTCGCAGGGTATCGAGATTACCCCCAGTTTGATGGGGGAGGCGATCGCGGCGGCTTATACCGAAGGTGAGCCGCGTATGACGGAGGATCAAGCCATCAGTGTGCTCCGGAATTTCCAAGCCCGTATGCAGCAGAAAATGATCGAAGAGCAGAGACAAGCGCAGCAAACGATGGCGGACGACAACATCAAGGCGGGGGAAGCGTTTTTCGCCGAGAACAAAGATAAGGAAGGGGTCAAGGTCACCGAGTCCGGGCTCCAATACCTCGTTAACGAGATGGGCGACGGAGCGACGGCGGGACCCACCGATTTAGTTACGGTCCATTACCGCGGGACGCTTATTGATGGCACGGTGTTTGATTCGTCGTACGACCGCGGCGAGCCTGCTACTTTCCAGGCGAACGGGGTCATCCCTGGCTTCAGCGAAGGACTGCAACTGATGCCCGTTGGTTCTCAAGGGGTGCTCTACATCCCCGGCGAACTGGCGTACGGCATGAATCCGCCGCCGCGTAGCCCGATCACCCCGATGTCTCCGCTCATCTTCGAAGTCGAAATTCTTGCTGTGGAAGCTGCGGCTGCCGCTGAAGAAGAGGAATTGCCTCCGCTGGCCGACTGAGGCGGGTGGGGCAGGGAATTGAGCCTTTCCATTTACCCGTTTAGAAATAACCAGGTTTCCTTATGCGCGAGTTGACGCTTCCCGCTCCGGTCATGCTGCTGCCGGGCCTCGGTACCGACGGAGGTATTTTTTCGCCCCAGAAGCAGGCGTTTGGCAGTATGGTCGATACGCCGGCTTGGATTTCGCCGAAATCGAACCAGGAAAGCCTGTCAAGTTACGCCGCACGTTGGGCGTCACAACTCAACGAACAGATCGCGGGTTATCCGGCCGATCGGCCGTGGTTTCTTGGTGGTCTTTCGCTCGGGGGCATGCTGGCCCTGGAACTGGTCCCCCACCTCTCGCGGCCGCCCGAGGCGGTGTTTCTCATTGCTTCTTGTCGCTCTGTAGCGGCTCTGACGATGCCCATCAAGCTGGCCGCGGGCTTGGCCGGGGTATTGCCTGCGGTGTGGTTCAAACGTTTGGCTCGATGGTGTGCGCTGCCGATTGGTTACCGCGACGGGCAGGACGATCTTGGAAATCGTTTGTTAAGCAAGATGATCCGCGAGGCAGACGAAGACTGGTTGAAGTGGTCGATCGGCGCGATGGGTGAGTGGACTTATACCGGCCCACCCGACAACCCGAAATCAACCGCAGGCGACGTGGACTTTCCTGCCCTGTTTCAGATCCACGGCCAAGAGGATTGGCTCATCCCTGTGAAGCCCGCAGACTGCGACCATGTCATCCTGAACGCTCAACATCTGATTACGTTGAGTCATCCGCACACGGTAAATCGATGGCTTTTTGATCACGTTGTCCGGTGCTGTGATATCGACGAATCGTCTGAGCCCCGAGTCGAAGACCCCGACGCTACTTTACGTCGCCGGCCGGAATTCGCCGATCAATTTTGATCACCCGCTCAGCGGTGTCTGAGGGTAGCCGACTTCAAGCGTACGCTTGGCCATCGTGAAAAAAATCAGAGGCTCGGCCAGATCTCGTCGTTGCGTTGATAGTGTCCATCAAGGTCCATCTCGAAATACGCGGCGACCAACGGATGAGTAATCTTCTGCGGGTTTTCGGGGGCGAGATTTTCTTGGGCAACATAGGTCAGTGCATCAGACCCATCGACCAGAACGTGATACCAAGGCTGATCGGGGTCGGGCTGGGAAGCGTTGGACCAGTACCATTCTTCGCCGGCGGTGCAATGCATGTCAAAATCGACGATCAGTCCGCGATACCGATACAGCCGATGCTCGACACATTGCCCGGGGGTGAAACGGGGTAATTCGCCGGGGAAGAAATCGGGGATCGCATCAGGTTCGGGAGAGTTCATGGCGGAGCCTTTCTATGTCAGACAACCGCGCGGATTCAGTATTTCATCCACGAATTCTTAGTTTTATTGTAGGCCCTTGAGGTCAGGGGTTTCTATCAGCGGGCAGAAAAAGCCCTTCGTCGTAAAGAAAATCCGGAGGATAAGGTGGCGGCACCGGTGGACGGGGCGGTCGGAGTTTGAGGACCCGATTCTTGACAGAACGCTCCTTGGTTCGGACCCGGAGTTGCTCCCGGGACGTAATATCGACGATACCAAAACGAGCGTTCCGTGGGTCGAGCAGGACATAGCCGGAGGTCAGGATATAGCCGAAGCTGTTGCCGATTTGAACCCGGGCCGAATCCAGCCGGAACGGCTGGGCATCTTTGAACCGTGGCTCGATTTCCAGCTTGCCCGACCTGCCGACGAACCCCACCAGCCCGTTGAGCCGGACCATAGCAAGTGTTTCGTCGAAGTCGTCGGCTTCTTCAAACCGATGCGCGATCACGAGCTCGAATCGTCGGTCGATGTAACCCCATTTACCTTCGGATTTTACGGCCGCGACGCCGTTGGTGAAATCGCGGGCGTCTTCGTAGAGGGGGGGGACGGCCACCCGGAACTTTTGGTCAAGATAGCCCCATTTTCCGTCCATCTTGAATTTCGCGACGTTCTCGTTGAAGTCGCCGAGTTCCTCTATTTTCCCGGTTTTATCGAGATAGACCATGCGGCCGCTGAGGTCGATATAGCCCCATTTCCCTTCGGTGACTTTTGGCGTCTTTTCTGCAGCGTAGGCAGGGTCGAGCGGCTCGGGGGCATCGACGAGTTCGCCTTTGGTTTGCAGCCGGGGATCGCTGTCCGGAGGCTTCGATACGCCGGGAGGGGCATCGGTACCCGTGGCGTTTCCGATCAGCGGGAGACGTACCGCGGCGAGACCGTCGTGGTAAGACCGTCCCGCGGTGAATTGCATCGGGGTGGCAAGCCGGAAACTGGTGTCGAGGTACCCGACGCGGTTGCCGACTCGGACCGCGGCACGGTTCTCTTTGAACCGCAAAGCACCGTCGAGTTCGAAGCCCATGCGGGTACGCCCGGCGACGTCGATAAACCCGAATTTCTCCCCATCGCCCACGATGGCAAAGCCTTGCTCGAACCGGTCGGCGTAGGGATAGATCGGATCGAACCGCCATCGGCCGTTGCCGAGGATGAACCCCGTGCCACCGTTTAGGGTAGCCCTCGCTAGACCATCGACCCCGAACTCGGTCCAGTCGTAACGGGGGAACGCGATAATCCGGCCTTTGGTATTGATCAGGCCCCAGTATCCGTTCAGGTTGACTTCCAGAAGGTCGTCATTCGGCCCCGGATCGGCAAAACGCAGTGCCCCCGGCGAGGCCGCCTCGCCCCGGATACCGAGTTCGGACGAAGAGGTGGATTGCGAATGGCCTGCCGTGGCCGTGAGCCATATCGCCGCGTGGCCGAGAAGTTTGACAGTATCCCGAAAGATTCTCGGCTTCCTGCAAGTCAAAGGCCGGGTCGGCGTGGAGCCGAAACAGGTTCGGCAAGCGGTCACGATGCGTTCTATACCCATGACGGTGTGGCCGTTAGCGGGTTTCTGTTCGGTATCCGACCGATAACTCGGCGAGCGGCGGCGTCTGGCAGGACGAAGCCCATCAAAATCAAGTGTAACCGGGAATTACCCGAAGTTTAAGTGTTAATGAATCCTTTGGAGTGGGGGCCGGAAAGATGGCATGTCGGCTCAGAAAATAACCCGAGATAATGCGATGCACGCGGTTTCTTCCGCGATAGAGCGGACGTTGCGGGCGGGTATGCGAGACCCCGCCGCGGCGTTTTCCGAGGTCGCGGGGCGGATGTTGGCGTTGTGCGCTCAAGAGTTGTCTGCCGACCGGACGGCGCTGATCGAAACCACTGCGGAAGACGCGGTTGTTTTAGCGGCAAGCGACGAGCAGGGACGGGTTGTTGAAGAAGAAAATCTTGCGGCGACTTTGCTGCCCGATGGTCCGGCGTGGGTCCACGCCCTGATCGACGGCGGAGCGGGGGAATACGATCAGGTCATAGCTCAGCCGTTTGTACTGGGGCAACGGGTGATCGGGGTCGTGGCTTTTCTATGGGATGAGCCGCGGGGCGTCTTGGCGACCGAGTCGCAGCGGGCGATGGTCGCGTCGTGCGCGGCCTGGATCAGCGCAGAGTGGACCGCCCGGGTTAACGAACGCCGGATCACCGAGCTGGCCGAGCAAAGACACCGAGCGGTGGTCCAAGGGACGACCGACGGCCTATTCGAATGGGACCTGGTTACCAACGCGGTCGAATATTCGCCGAGGTGGCGGCGGATGAGCGGCTATACCGAAGACGAGATACTGACCAAGCCCGACGCCTGGTTTAATCTGGTGGAATCCAGCGATCTGGCGCAGCTCGAAGCGGACCTGGCGATGTGTCTCGCCGGGCAGACCGCGTCGCTAAACAACCAGCACCGTTTGACGACACCCGACGGCCAGACCCGCTGGGTGTTGTGCCGCGGCGAGCTGGTGCTCGATGAAGACGGGCAGCCCGTGCGGCTGATCGGTTCGCTCAGCGACACCACCGAGTTCAAACTGGCCGAGGATAAACTCCGGCACGCGGCGGAACACGACAAGCTGACCGATCTTCCGAATCGCGCCACGCTGCACGCCCGACTTGCACAAGCGATCCGCCGCTTCAAACTCACCGGGGGGCGTCGGCGTTTCGCCATCATGTTCCTGGATTTCGACCGCTTCAAGGTGATCAATGACAGCCTGGGGCACGACGCGGGCGACCAACTGCTGATCCAGATCAGCCATCGGCTGCGGGCCCAGATCCGCTCGTCGGATACCGCCGCACGGATCGGCGGGGACGAGTTTGTTTTGTTGTTGGAAGAGGTGGAAAGCTTCGAGGCGGTGACCCGCGTGGCCGACCGGTTGTTGGAGGTCTTTTCGCAGCCGTTCGCAATCGACGGCCACGAAGTCCTGTCCACCGCCAGCATCGGGGTGGTCGATGGGCAAGCCGATTACGATAACCCCGACGCCGTGATCCGTGATGCGGACTCCGCGATGTATCACGCCAAAGCGCTGGGCAAGGCCCGATACAGCGTGTTCGATCAGGACATGCACGACGAATCGCTCAAACGGCTGGTGCTCGAGCGCGAGCTCCGCCAAGCCATTGGGACGTCGCAGATGTTCATGGTGTACCAGCCGATCGTCTCCGTGTCCGACGGGAGCGTAAACGGCTTCGAAGCGCTGATCCGTTGGCAGCATCCCGAGCTCGGTGTCGTTCGACCCGACCAGTTCATCCACATCGCGGAAGAAACCGGGCTGATCGTGCCGCTGGGCAACTGGATTTTCGAGCAGACCTGTCGCGAGATCAAAGCGATCCGGTCCACAGTGCCGGGCCTCGAATTTTTTATGAATATCAATCTATCTCGGCGGCAGTTGGTACAGCCCGACTTTGCCGAGACGGTCTACCGTATTTTTCAGCAGGCCGAGATCGACCCCGCGGACATCAAGCTCGAGATCACCGAGTCGGTCATCATGGACCGCCGGGCCGACATGACCGGGGTGCTGGAACAACTACGCGGTATGGGTTTCGCGATGGCGATGGACGACTTCGGGACCGGCCATTCTTCGCTGTCTTGTCTGCACGAGTTCCCCATCGACGTGCTCAAGATCGACCGCTCGTTTATCCAAAGCCTCGATCAGCATATCGAATTCGCGGCGGTGATCCAGGCGATCGTCACCCTCGCGCACACGCTGGGCATGACTGTTGTCGCCGAGGGTATCGAGACAGTAGAGCAGCTCGCGGTGCTCCAGGCGTTGGAATGCAACCACCTCCAGGGCTACCTGTTCTCGAAGCCGCGGCCGCTCGACAGCATTATCGAATACGTCTCGAAGCCCAGAGAGATGCTCAAGTCGGCCTGACCGTTTGCGGACGACGGGCCCGGCCCGGAGAATAGCCGGCGTGCAGCCGTCGCCCCAACGAGACCGTGAGGTCAGCCTTGCTCCGGGTCTTCCGCTGACCGAGTCGGCGGTCGCGTACCGTTTTTCCCGTGGGCACGGCCCGGGCGGACAAAACGTCAATAAGGTCAACTCGCACGTCACCATGACCGTGCCATTGTCGGCCCTCGCCGAGGTGATGCCCGGCGACGCGGTGGACCGACTGAGAACGCAGGCGGGACGCTATCTGGCCGCTTCACCCGAGCGGCTGGTGATCCACGCCTCGGACCACCGGAGTCAGTTAGCCAACCGCCGGGCCTGTCTGGCAAAGCTGCGCCGGCTACTTATCCAGGCGATGCAGCGCCCGCGAACCCGCCGGCCGACCCGGCCATCCCGCGCCGCCCGGCAACGCCGACTCGACGCCAAGAAACGCCGTGGACAAATTAAGGTACAGCGACGCGACCCGCCTCCCACGTCTTAGCTTTCCGGCGGGTCCGAGCTACAACTCGCCGCCGCAGCGATCGCAGAATTTAGCGTTTTTGGCGTGATCGACTTTCATGCAGTGCGGGCAGGTTTCGGTGTTGCCCGGGCGGGTTCGGTGGACCGCGATCTCGGCAGAAATAATCCCCGTCGGGACGATAATCAGGCTATAGCCAAAGATCATCATAAGCGAAGCAATCATTTTGCCGAGTCCGGTCTGCGGGGTGATATCGCCAAAGCCCACCGTGGTCATGGTGACGATCGCCCAGTAGATCCCGTGGGGAATATCCACGAATCCCGCCGCGGGGCCTTCGACCAAATGCATCAGCGCCCCCATGATGGTCACGCTGATCAGGATGGTCATCAGAAAAACGGTGATCTTGATCCGGCTGGCCCGCAGGCCGGCGAGCAGAGCGTCCGCCTCACCAAGGTAACGGGCCAGTTTGAAAATACGGAAGATTCGGAGCAGCCGGAGCCCGCGGATCACCAGCAGCTCCTGCGATCCCGGGATGAGCAGACTCATATAAGTGGGCAGGATCGAGAGCAGATCCACCACCCCAAAAAAGCTGCGGGCGTAGCGGGTCGGCCGCCGCACGCAGAGCAGCCGAAGAATGTATTCGATCGTAAAAAGAATCGTGAAAAACCATTCGATCACCACTAATAAGTCGTGGAAGCGGTCGTCGATGGACGGCACGCTCTCGAGAATGACCACGATAACGCTGGTCAGGATCGCTACCAGCAGGAGCACGTCGAACCACTTGCCGGTCGGCGTCTCTGCCTCAAAGATCACGTCGTGAAGTTTGCGTTGCCACGGCTTGAGGCCTAAGTTTTTATCGCTGGTTTTCAAGAGGAAAACTATTGGTTGAGATAGACAGGCCCTGTTTCACACCAACACCATGATATAAGTATCATGTATACTTTTGGGCCGGACGCGATCAAGTTACCGAGAAACGTCCGGATATAATCCGTTTTTAATTTAGCCTCTAGTTTTTGTATCGACACTTCAAGGAGATTGTTTTGCCAAATCTTAACGCCGTGCTGGGCGAAGAAATCCGCCGTTTGGCCCGCAAGGAAATCCGTGCCCAGGTCGGGACTACTCAGAAGAGCGTGACGAAGTATCGCAGCGAAATTGCGGAACTCAAACGCCGTATCTCTGATCTTGAGCGGCGGCTGGCCCGGTCGGAGAAGCAGCAGGGCAAAGCGACGGCCTCCCAATCGTCGGCGGAAGATCCCGGTAAACGGCCTCGCTTCAGCCCGGCCTGGGTTAAAAAGCACCGTGAAAAGCTCGGCATCAGCGCAGCCGACTACGGCAGTCTCGTCGGCGTATCGGCGTTGACGATCTATAACTGGGAAAAAGGCGGCTCCAGCCCGCGGGAAAAACAGCTCCAGGCTTGGGGAGAGATTCGTGGGTTGGGCAAACGCGAAGCCCAGAAACGCCTTGCGGCGATGAGCGAAGAGGCCAGCGAAGGCGACGAATAAACACCGAAAATCCGCCGGGTACCGAGGGGGTAAAGGTCATGGTTTTATAAGATTCGAACCGTCTTGTCGGCGTTCCGTAGCGTGCACAATTTTTAATCCTGGTGGATCTCGCGCAGCCGGCCGCTAAGACGTAACAGCAGATGGACTCGTTCAAATTCTGCGACTATTTCGTCGCGAACCGCGGTGACGGGGTCGGTCGGTGGCGGAGCGGCGACGGAGTCCGGGCCTAGCGCTTTCCGCGCCATCGCGCGGTATCGGCTCAGCGTGCGATCGCCGAAACACGCCACGGGGGCGAAGTCTTCGGCGAGCCACCAGGTCACCGGGACGCGAAACCCGTCGTTGATTTTTGCTTTAACAATGAGGTCCGCGTGGATTTCGTCGCGGAGCAGGAAGCGTAAACGGATGCGTTCAGGGTTGGCCTCGGCCACGCGCTGCATCGCGGCGCCTTGCAGGGCGCAGTCGCCGCACCATGTGCCGGTGAGGCAGAGGACGTGCATGGTGCGGGTGAAACCCGTGACGAGTGCTTCCTGGGGGCCGGTAAGGCGGGTCTGCGCATACCGTTGATCCCAAGGCGGGCGGTGGCCCTGGGTTCCTGCGGCAGCCACAAACGATTCGTAGGGCAGTGCCTGTTCGAACTTGGATTTCAACAATTCGGGGCGGTCCATCAACATCAATGGATTTTACCAGACCCCTACAGAAGGTAGGGGCAGACTTTTATAGTGGGTTTGTAGACTTTATTTCTTGGCGGCGGGGCGGGGATATCGGACGTTCTTTAGATGATTCCGATCCTGCTGGCGAAGAAGAATGACGCGATGAGCCGGCCGGGGTTCACGCTGGTCGAGGTGCTTATTGTCGTGGTGATTCTCGGGGTTTTGGCCGCGATCGTCATCCCTCAATTCGCGGACGCGACGGCGCAGTCCAACAAATCGGTATTCGCATCGAATCTGCAGGGTTTTGCCAAGGCGGCGCAGTTGTATCTGTTTGATACGGGGGAATACCTGCCGGACTCTTCTTCGGGACAGATGCCCGCCGGGTTCGACGCTTATATTAACCCGGGCGATTGGACCGGCGGGACGCCGATCGGTGGGGTCTGGGATGCAGAGTTTGAAGGCGAGGGCGACGTGAAATCAGCGCTCGGCGTCCATTTCGACGGCACCGGGATGACCCGTGACGATACCTTCATGCAAGACATCGATGAATTAGTAGATGACGGTGACTTGACGACCGGCGGCTTCCGCAAACTCAGCAGCGAGCGGTACTACATCATTTTGGCGGAGTAGCGGTGCGACGGAAAATCAACGGGCGGCGGCCTCGATACAGCCTCAAGGTTTGGTCCTCGACCCGGTAGTGTTTAACCTGATACAGCGTATCGAGCATCTTTCGGGTTTGATCGGGTGGCATGTCCGGTATGGAGGGTGAAAGCTGAGCGGTGCCGAGCGAGGCAAATCGGAGGCCGCCGGCGGTGGTGGTTTCGTACGTGCCAAAGATCCGTTGGCCGTTGACGGAGCCCGCTACACGGCCGTCCTCCGAAAAATTTATTTGGACTTGCGGCATGCCCGCCGGGGCGCTGCGGTGGAAGCCGGTCAGGGTCCACGTCGACCCGACGGCCTGGCCCCAGTCTCCGGGGGCAAGCGGCGGGGCGGCACACCCGAAAAGCACCAGGCTCAACAAGGCAGCTCGTCCGGGATAGCGTCGTTGAAGTTTGAAAACAACAGGCCTTACGGGGAGTCGGGTGGGGTCTCGCTTGGCTCAGCGGGGGACGCTTGAGGTGGCGCCGCGAGCGGGGCCGGGGGCACGACGGCTTCGCCCGTTCCGTCCCGGTCGGCGTCGAGCTGGATGGCGACGGCCATGCGTTTGAGCACCAGCCGGGCGGTACTCTCCCGGCCGAACCATCCGACATCGATCTGGAATTCGGTGAGGCGTGGAGTCTGTCGCCGGATGTCGATTTTCAATGTGTCGCGGTGCTCATCGCGAGCGATAATTTTCCAGACCCCTTTGTCGGGATCGCCGAGGCTATGCGTGGGACGGAGTCCCAAGTCGTACACCGCGTGTTCACCTGCGGCAATGACGTCTTCAAACTCACCCATCCAGGAGGCATTGAGTTTGCCTTGCTTGAAAACGGCGGACCCGCTCGATGCCGCGGAGGCGGCGGCGCCCAACACCGCCAATTCCACCCCGCAGCCGGCCGTGAAAAAAACAGAGCCCGCCAAAGCGAACCGTAAGGATAATTTTTCAAGCGGCATGGAAACTCCGGCTGATCGCGGCCGAAAGTTTAGCCGTCGTCGTTTTCGGTTTTTAACAATTCGGGGAAGATTTTACGCACTTTTTCTGCTTTCGGCGTAGCGGAGAAGGCGACGTAGGGGTTGTTGGGGTTACGTACGGCATAGTCCTGATGGTAATCTTCCGCGACGTGGAATTCGGTCAGGGGTTCGAGGGTGGTCACGATCGGTCGGCTGAAGAGCCCGGATTCTTCGAGCTGTTGGATATAGCTTTGGGTGACGGCTTTTTCTTCCTCGTTAGCGTAAAACACGGCGGAGCGGTACTGCGGGCCGACGTCGTTCCCTTGGCGGTTGAGCTGGGTCGGATCGTGGGCGACGGCAAAAAAAACGCGTAAGAGCTGGCCGTAGCTGATCACGGCGGGGTCGTAGGTGATGGCGATGACTTCGGCATGGTCGGTGATACCCGCGCTGACGGCGTTGTAGTGGGCGGTGTCGGCCTTCCCGCCGGCGTAGCCGGACACGACCGTGTGGACGCCCTCGAGTTGTTCGAAGACGATCTCGGTGCACCAAAAACACCCGCCGGCGAAGACGGCGGTGGCGGTCTGGGGCTCTTCACCAGGCTGGACTTCGAGGTCCACGGCGGGGAGCGGGAGGTCGGTCGCGGCGTGTGAAGGGCGGCCGCAGGCAAAACCTGCGAAAGCGGTGAGGAACATCAGGAGGGCTCCGGGGAACAAACGGCGAAAGGAATGCATGTAAGCAGTCTCGGATCGGGTAGGGAAGGCATGAATACTACGAGGCGAACCCGCGGCAGGCTCGGATTATTCCTTTTAGAACACAGGCGGGGCCATCGGGTCCGACTGCGCCGAATGTGGTTGTGCGGGCGGGTGGGGACAATCCTTGGGGCGGGGCGGTCGCTGGGGGTCGAATGGGGTACAATCTGGTTATGAACCCACGAAGACCTTATTCCAACCGACCCGGAGGCCGACGCTTCGGCGGCGGCGGACCACGCGCCGGCGGTGGTTTCGGCGGCCGCCCCCGGCGTGGGGGCAAGCCCGCGGACTTGCCGATGCTGCTGGGCGAGCCATCGCCTTCGCTGGCCAAAATCAACGGGATGAATATGGAGAAGCTCGCGGCGAAAATCGCGTCGCTGCGTGAAGAACAGGCCCGGATGGCGGCGAAGCTGGAGCGGCTCGAAGCACGCGACCCCGCGACACCCGCCGAGCAGATCGAGATGGCCAAGGCGACGCTGGTGCGCTTGAAAGCTCTGGAAGACGCGGCCGCCGAGCGGTTGGCCGGGAAAGCGGAGCGTAAGGCGCTGCGCGAGCAACGCAGCCGCTGAATCTATAAATTCAGACTACGGTGAGACGGCTACTGATTTGCAAAATCCAAGGTCAGGCCGCCTGAGGGCGGTTCTTTTGACTCGCGTTCATCCACCGGTCGATGGCATGAACGACGTTCTCAAGTTTGGGTTTGTTGTACTGCTCGTCCGCGCCGACTTCGATGCCTTTGTGGCGGGTTTCGTCGGTGATCAGTGAACTGTAGAGGACGACTTTGATGCCCGCGGTCGCGGAAGCGTCTTTCACCTTTTTGCAGAGGTGAAGGCCGTCCATCTGGGGCATCTCGATGTCGGAGATCAGGACGTCGGGGAGGTCGCCGGGGCTCTGGTGGGCGGCTTTCATCGCGTCCCAGGCTTCCAGGCCGTTGCGGTAGGCGGTGAAGTTGGTAAAGCCCGACTCGCGGAGCATCTTCTCGATAGAGCTGCGGATGAAGCTGGAGTCTTCGGCGAGCCAGACGCGGCAGGCACTGCGGTCCACGCCCAGGGTGTTCTGGGCCGCGTCTTTCATATGGATGTTGCGCTTCGTGATGGTGTCGTAGATGGACTCGAAGTCGAGCATCATGATGAGTTCTTCGCCGATCTCCGCCATGCCGGTGACGGCGGTGTGGCCGTTCGCGCCGGAATCGGGGACGGGGCGGACGTCTTCCCAAGACAAGCGGTAGATCGAGTCGACGGCTTCGACTTCGAACGCGGCGGTCGCGCCGTTGAATTCGGTCACGATAATACGCCATTGAGTCTCGTCGGCGTACTTGGGGACGCGGCTGAGTTTCCGGTGCAAATCGACGACGGTCAGGACGCAGCCGCGGAGCCGGATGACCCCCTTGACGGTATCCGCCTGGCCGGGCGTGGGCACCGCATCGACGTGGAGGATGACTTCACGGACCTTAGCGACGTTGACCCCGAAGCGTTGCCCGCCGAGTTCAAAGACCAGCACCTCGAGTTCATTGGTCCCGGATTCGAGGAGGATGTCTTTATTTTGGGTTCGCGAGGGGCTCGGGGCGTTTGCCATGATGCGGGCCTTTCGGGCGGGGCGATGCGGAGAAGAAGCAGGCCGCGGCCACGAGACGCGGGGCGCGGTTCAAGGGTGGTATCGACCAGTCTCGGGCCGGGGTTGATGCTAGTTTGGGGGTTGCCAGGCGGATCGTGGCCACGGGATCGGGGTTATCGGGCCTATGCTACGGGAGCGACGGGGCAGTTTAAATATGGGAGAGGAAGGCGCCGACATGGTGGCGGAGGCGGGGCTCGCCGCGGGCGGGGTATTCGACCGCGATCACGTCGAAGCGGAAGCGTCGGCCGGTCAGGCGGTGACGCCGGGCGACCGCGGCGGCGAGGGCCACGATTTTCCGCTGTTTGGCGGGGGTGACGTGCCCTTCGGCGGGGAAATGCGGGTTGGCGGCACCGGCTTTGACTTCGACGCAGACGATGGCGTGGTCGGGGCTCAGGGCGATGAGATCGAGCTCGCCGTGGCGGGTGCGGAGGTTGCGAGCCAAGAGACGGTAGCCCGATTTTTTGAGATGACGGGCGGCGAAGCGTTCACCGGCCCGACCGCGGCGTTGGTGGGCACCGCGGGGAAGGCGGATCCGGGCCAAGAGCGAATCGAGCCATGCGGTCCGGGGACTCACAGCGCGTTGGGGCTGTAGTACCGGGCGACCGCGATCTCGAGGACGGCTTCGGTGATCCGGCGTTCGTCGGTAAAACTCGCGCTGTTGCGCAGCCGTTCGCCGAGCTGGATCGTGAGTTCGCGTTCCTGGCGGGCGCGGAGTTCGCGTTCGATATCGACCTGCGCGTCGAAAAGCGAGCGGCGAGCGGGCTCGTCGAGCAGGGCCATGTAGACGAACCATTGCTGACGGCGTTCGGGGTTATCGAGGGGGCCGACCCACTGCCCCTGGCGGAGGGTCTGGACGTAGGGGTCGATGGCATCGCCGAACATGGTGTCGTTGGCTTCGATGGTGAGCATCATGTCGCGGCCGCGGAAGGCGTTTCGCGGATCGAGGGCGAGCTCTTCGAAAGACGTGCCGGCTTGGAGCTGCTGCTCGAACCAGCGGGCGTCGGAGTCGCTGTCGGCGTAGATCATCTGGACTTCGCGGCGGGCGGGGGGGTTGAAGTAGTCGTAGTTGTCGCGGTAGTACCGTTCGATGTCGCGGCGGGTCACGTTGACCAGGGGCTTGAGGTTGCGGTCGAGGTAGTTGCGGATGATGAACCGGGTGCGGAAGTCCCGGAGGTTTTGCTCGAGGGTGAGGCCGGTCTGTTCGAGGATATTTCGCTCGGCGAGCGCGACGGATCCCTGCCCGAACTGGCGGAGGAAATTTTGCCGCTGGAATTCGACGAAGAAGCTGAGCTGCTCGCGTTGGCTGGGGGGGAGGTTGCGTTCGGCTTCGTCGAGCAACAGAGCGTCCTGGACCAGCCCGCGGATGCGTTCGTAAATCAGGGCGATCGCCTGCTCACGGAAGGTCGATACCGGGAGGCGCCGGCCGAGGTTACCCAGTTGGAGCTCCATGCCGTCGAGGACTTGGTGGGCGTAGATGGGTTGGCCGGCGATCTGGCCGACCATGGCCTGGACCGGGAACGCCTCCGGGCCGGGTTCGGCCGCGGTCGATGCCGGCGGCGCGTCGGTGGCCGAGACGGTGGGGGCCGGCGGGGTCGCAGTGGGGGAGGGCAGGGCCTGGACGACCACCGGCTGGCGGGGCAGCGGTTCGGGGCCGGAGCCCGCACAGCCCAGGGGCAAAAGCCCCAGCAGGAGCAGGCTCGCGACGGCGAAAGAGGACAATCGGGTCATCCGTGGCATGTCGATAGCATAGCCAATGACGCTCCCGGCAGTGTTTTACAGCTCCCGAGTCTCTCTCGATACGGATCAGTCGGGGTCGAAATGACGGAAACGCGAGCAGATAAAAAAAGCGGCGAGCGGGCCGAAGCCCAACTCGCCGCCTTCCGGGGGCATTGATCGATAATGCATTGTAGGTTTATTTGGCGGGGAAACAGATAGGGATATCGCTGATTCTGAGGTCGGTATTTTCAGCTATGAGGAATGACTCGCCCGATATCGAACTTCAGCACAGCAGGTCGGGTTTACGCTATACACCGCTTCAGATTAGACTTGTTCTGGAAATGGCTTGGACAATTGGTGCCAAGCGATCGAGACCGGAACGCGGCAGGGCGCACGATTATGGATAACCGTCAGGCAGCAAAACCGGCCACGGCCAAGTTTATATGGGTTTGGTCCGTATTTGTGCTCGCCTCGGTGCTGTCGATGGTGTTGGTTTTGCCTTGGATAGATCGGGCGTCGGGCGGGGTGGAAGCCTGGTTCATGGTGCCGGTATTGTGGATGTTGCTGGCGGTGCCGGCCACGTTGGGGGTTTACGGGTCGTGTTTCCGGGATCGGCCGGCGGGAGATGGGGATACGCCGGCTCCGCGAGCGGACCGGATGCGCGGGATGATGTCGGTATGGGGGGTATTGACCGCCGGGGTGGTGTTATCGGTTCTGGCGGGGCTGGTGGGCGGGTCGGTTACGCCGGCGATCTGGCCGGGGGCGTTGATGTTGATGCTGTTGGTTTTGGCGCGTCCGGCGTGAATTGGAGGCCATTATCGTCGGGCGGGTCCGGGAAAAAACCGGCGGCCGTGCCCGGCTGAACCCGCCGCGAGGCGCAAGAAGAAAACCGGGCCAAAGCGCCGATCTTTTTTTTATGTGCAACCCCTTTGTCATCCCCGGACTTTCGGGTTAACCTGCGTCGTGGAGGGGGCGAGACATCACACCGTGCGACGTGGTATTCGCACACCTGCCGGGCCGCGGCTTGATCCGCCCTTGGCCCGACGATGGGGACGAAACGTTCCTACGGCTACGCTCTCTCGATCTGAGGCTTTTCGACCCTTGAACGACCACGATACGCCAGGCAAATTTGTTTTTCCGCGGTGGGCCAATTACTTGTTGCCTCTCATGCTGATCGGAGCACTGGGCGGCGGCCTCTACGTGCCCGCGGTCGTGGGGCTGGGGCTGAATCCCAACACGCTCAACAAGGGTTATCAGCCCGAGCAGCCGATTCCGTACAGCCACGAACTCCACGTCGGGCAACTGGGACTCGACTGTACGTATTGCCATACGACAGTGAACCAGGCCGCGTTCGCGGCGGTTCCGCCGGTAGAGACCTGTATCGCCTGCCACAACCCCGGGGCCGCGGCCGGGGTCAAGAAAAACAGCCCCAAGCTCCAGGCGCTGTACGCGGCCTATGAAACCGGTCAGCCGGTGGAGTGGATCAAAGTCCACGACCTGGCCGATTACGCTTACTTCAATCATGCGGCCCACGTCACCAAGGGCGTCAGCTGTGTTTCGTGTCACGGCCGGGTCGATCGGATGGGGGAAGAAGGGGTGTACCAGGCCGAAAACCTCTCGATGGGTTGGTGTATCGACTGCCACCGCGAGCCCGAAAAGCACCTGCGTCCGCCCAGCGAGGTGACCAACCTCGCTTGGACCCCGCTCGACGACGCGGAAGTCATCGCGGCGATTAAGGCCGGGGCGATCAAAGCGGGCGACGAAGACGCCGCGCAGCTGCTCGTCGGCACCCGGATCAAAGAACAATACAACGTCCATAATGCCGCCTACATGCAGGCGTGCTCGACCTGCCACCGGTAAGCCATGAGTCTTGAAACCCCAACCCCTACCACGGATCTAGCCACCGGCATCGAGCCGTTGCAAGGCCAGCGTTACTGGCGCAGCCTGCACGAATACGCGCAGAGTCCGGAGTTGGTCGAGAAGATCGCGCAGGAATTCCCCGACTACGACCCGGACGAACTGCTGGGCATGTCGCGGCGTAAGTTCATGAAGCTCGCCGGGGCGTCGATGGCGTTGGCGGGCCTGACGCTGACCGGCTGCCGGCGGTGGCCGAAGGAAAAAGTCGTCGCGCACAACAGCCGGCCCGAGGGCACGATGCCGGGCGTCCCCGAGACGTATGCGTCGATGTTTCAGCGTGGCGGGGTGGCCACCGGCGTCTTCGTGACCAGCTTTGACGGCCGGCCGATCCACGTCGCGGGCAGTCCGCTGCACCCGATCTGTGGCGACCCGGCCCGGTACGACGGCGGGGCGGGGGACCTGAAATACGGCTCGGCGGACGTGTTCACCCTCGCCAGCATCCTCGGGGTGTATGACCCCGACCGCAGCCGATCGGTACGTCACTTCACCGGGCCGCTTGACCAGCGCCAGGCGGACCGGGTCGATTGGGCCGAGTTCCAACGCGCAATGGGCCCTGCCCTGGCTGAAGGCCAAAAAATCGCGGTACTCAGTGAAGCGAACGCCGGCCCCGCGTTCCTGGATACGAAGAAACGTTTTCTCAAGCGTTACCCCGATGCGACGTGGGCCACGTGGGAGCCGTTGCACCGCGACAACGAAGCTGAAGGAGCCAAACGCGCTTTCGGTAAGCCGCTGCGGGCGCACTACGACACGTCGAAAGCGATGGTGTTGGCGACGTTCGACAGCAATTTTCTGACCGACCACCCCGCGTCGGCCAAGCACGCCCGGGGCTGGTCGAAGCTCCGGAAAACCTGCGACCAAGGCAAGATGAGCCGGGTCTACGCGGTCGGGTCGGCGATGAACGTCACGTCGTCGAACGCGGACATGCATCTGCAGGTCAAGCCTTCGACCGTCGCGGCGATGCTCGATGCGTTGGCGGTGGAACTGGGCGTGCCCGGCGTAACCGCGGCCCCGACGCTGACCGACCCCGCCGAGCAGGCGTTTGTCGAGATGCTGGCCAAGGATCTGCTGACGCACGCCGGCGAGTCGATTGTCGTCGTCGGCCCCAGCCAGCCGGCGGGTATGCACGCTCTGGCGTGGTCGATCAACCAGAAGCTGGGGAACTTGGGCCCGGACAAGACGATCACGCTCACGGAAACATCGGATGACCCGGTGCTCTGCGTCGATGCCATCGCCTCGTTGACCCAGCAGATGGCGGCGGGCGAAGTCGATACGCTCCTGATCCTGGGCGGCAACCCTGTATTTGACGCTCCGGCCGACCTTGATTTTGCTGCCGCCCTCGAAAACGTGGGCGTGAGTGCCCATCTGAGTCTGTACGAAGACGAGACGTCGGTCCGTTGCGACTGGCACCTGCCCGAAGCACATTACTTGGAATGCTGGGGCGACGGCCGGGCCTGGGACGGCACGATCTGCCTCCAGCAGCCGATCATCGAGCCTTTGTTCACCGGCAAGAGCGCGATCGAAACGTTGGCGCTGCTGTCCGGCGACGAAGCCGTCTCCGGCTACGACCTGGTCCGCCGGGCGTGGAGCGCGGCGATCAAAGCGGGCCAATACGACGTTCAGGCGAGCGCTTGGCCGGGCGGGCCGATCGATACTTCGGCGGAGCGGCGCTGGCGGGCGGCGGTGCACGACGGGCTGCTGGCGGGCTCGGCCTACCCTGCGGTGAGTGCGGTTCCGGGCAACGCCTCGGCGTCGGGCCTCAGCGTCAGCAGCAACGTCGGGGTCTTCCAGGTCGAATTCCGCAGCGACCCCAAGGTCTACGACGGCCGGTTCGCGAACAACGGCTGGCTCCAGGAACTGCCCGAGCCGATCACCAAAGTGGCCTGGGACAACCCGGCCTGGGTCGGCGTGAAAGATGCCGGCTCGCTCGGGCTCAAGACCGGCGACGTCATCAAGATCACGGTGGACGAGCGGGAACTCGAGGTCGCGGTATTCGTGACCCCCGGGCAGGCCGAGGGTGTGGTGGTGCTGACGCTCGGCCAAGGGCGGCAGGCGGGCGGACGTATCGGACGCGGCGTGGGCTTCGATACTTACCGGCTCCGCGGGACCGACACCCAGGGGGTTTCCTATTCCGCCAAAGTGGTCAAAACCGGGAAATCCCATCCCATCGCCACCACCTCGATCCACCACCTGATCGATGCCGACCGGCTGAAGCACGACGGGACCGACTGGACCGCGGCCGGTGCGCTCGACAAACGGGTCGGCAAGAAGCCCGGCGACGAAGGCATCATCGTCAAGCAGGCCAGCCTCGACCGCTACAAGCAAGACCTCAAACTCCCCGGCCAGAAGTCGTTTGCCAACGACGACGCCCACGGCGACGTCTCGCTCCAACTCTACGACGCGCCGCTCGCTAAACAGTTTGCCCAGCGGGCGCAGGAGTTGATGGAGCGGCACCCCGACGCGGTGGCCGACGGCTGGATGCCCGCGACCCAGTTCAACGACAAGCACGCCTGGGCGATGACCATCGACATGACCGCGTGCATCGGCTGCAACGCCTGCGTAATCGCCTGCCAGAGCGAGAACAATATTCCCGTGGTCGGCAAGGACCAGGTCATCATGTCCCGCGAGATGCAGTGGATGCGCATCGACAGCTACTACCGCGGCAAGCCCGGCGCGACCCGAAACTTCAAACTCGATCCCGACGACGGCGACGTGATGGACGCGGTGCACATGCCCGTGACCTGTATCCACTGTGAGAACGCGCCCTGTGAGCAGGTCTGCCCGGTGGCGGCCACGGTGCACGACACCGAGGGCCTGAACACCATGGTCTACAACCGCTGCATCGGCACACGGTACTGCTCGAACAACTGTCCGTACAAGGTCCGCCGGTTCAACTATTTCGACTACCACTCCAAGCTGGACTCGGCCCAGTTCCGTAACTCCGGCAAGCCGGGCGGCATCGCCAACAACCCCTGGCTGAAGTTCCCCGACCAGGAGCCCGGCGACACGATCGACCAGATCCGCCGGATGGTGTTCAACCCCGACGTGACCGTGCGGATGCGGGGCGTCATGGAGAAATGTACCTACTGCACGCAGCGGATCAATCGGGCGAAGATCTCCGCCAAGGCCCAGTGGGCGCAAGACAAGACCGCCGGCAAGCCGGTGGACGACTACCCTTATCTGCAAGACGGCGACGTCGTCACCGCTTGTCAGGGGGCTTGCCCGACCGAGGCGATCGCCTTTGGCAACCTCAACGACCCGTCGAGCAAGGTGTCGGAACACCAAAACAAAAACAAACGCAGCTACAAGCTGCTCGAAGAACTCAACAGCCGGCCCCGTACGCAGCATATGGGGCTGGTCCGCAACCCGGTGAAGGCCTGATTCGATATGGCAACGCTAACCCCCGGCACCGTGATTTCGCAGCGCGTGGACAACACCCACGACGACCCGCGGCAACGCGCCCCGCTCGTGCTGGGGGGCAAAGACTTCACCGGGGTCACCGACACCGTCGCAAGCAGCGCCGAGAGTAAGCCGAACCTGATCTGGTGGGTCTGCTTCCTGACCGCCGCGGGTTTCGCGGGCCTGTTTTTCGGGCTCATCGGCTATCTCTTCGCCACCGGCGTCGGGGTCTGGGGGAACAACCAGCCGATCGCGTGGGGCTTCCCGATCGTTAACTTCGTGTTCTGGGTCGGCATCGGCCACGCGGGCACGCTGATCTCCGCGGTCCTGTTCCTGTTCCGGCAGAACTGGCGCACCTCGATCAACCGCTTCGCCGAGGCGATGACCATCTTTGCGGTCATCTGCGCCGGCATCTTCCCGGGGATCCACGTCGGCCGGCCGTGGCTGGCGTACTGGCTGTTCCCGTACCCCAACCAGATGGCGATGTGGCCGCAGTTCCGTTCGCCGCTGCTCTGGGACGTGTTCGCGGTGTCGACCTACGCGTCGGTGTCGCTTTTGTTCTGGTACACCGGGATGGTGCCCGATCTCGCGACGCTCCGCGACCGGGCCAAGGGCAAGATCGCGCAGATTGCTTATGGCATCGCCAGCCTCGGGTGGAACGGCAGCAGCCGGCACTGGCACCGCTTCGAGCGGGCCTACATCCTGCTCGCCGCCCTGTGTACGCCGCTGGTGCTGTCGGTACACTCGGTCGTCTCGTTCGACTTTGCCGTGGCTCAGCTCCCGGGCTGGCACACGACCGTGTTCCCGCCCTACTTCGTCGCCGGGGCGATCTACGGCGGCTTCGCGATGGTGCTGACCCTGGCCGTTCCCTGCCGCATCTGGTTCGGGCTCAAAGACATCATCACCGATCGGCACATCGACAACTGCTGCAAGGTCATGCTCGGCACCGGCTGTATCGTGACCTACGCGTATGCCCTGGAATTCTTCATCGCCTGGTACTCGGGTCACCACTTCGAGCAGTTCGTCTTCCTCAACCGCCCGTTCGGTAACTACGGCGTCGGGTTCCTGTCGATGGTCGCTCTGAACTGCCTCATCCCCCAAATCCTCTGGTTCCGCTGGGCCCGCCGTAACATCTGGACCATCATGATCGCCGCCATGTCGGTTAACGCCGGCATGTGGTTCGAGCGTTTTGTCATCGTGATGACTTCGCTCTCCCGCGACTTCCTGCCGGGCAGCTGGGCGCAGTTCCGCCCGACCTGGGTGGATATCTGGATGTTCGTCGGCAGCTTCGGGTTGTTCTTTACGAACTTCCTGTTGTTCTTGAAGTTCCTGCCGATCGTCGCGATGGCCGAGGTCAAGACCATCATGCCCGAGGCCCACGCCCACGCCCCGGAAGACCATCACGACGACCCCGCCACCGATGGAGAGGCTCACTGAGATGTCCGTAATCGATGCCCCCATGACCGAACCCATGGCGCCCGAGGCTCCCGCCGCGGACGACGTAAAAGTTTACGGCGTGGTCGCTGAATACGACAACGTCACCGACGTAATCGCCGCGACGCAGGCCGCTTACGACGCGGGCTACCGCCGGATGGATGTTCATTCGCCGTTCCCGATCCACGGCATCGACGATGTGCTGGGCGTGAAGCCGACGATCCTCCCCTGGATCGTTTTGGGGATGGGGCTGTTGGGGATGGCGACGGGTATTTTCCTGACGACGTACACGATGGGCGCGTTCGAGGTGGCGGACTTTATCCCGACCAACCTGGAGCCCTACGAGTACCTGATTTCGGGCAAGCCGTTCAACAGCTTCGCGGCGTTTATCCCGGTGATCTTTGAGCTGACGATTATGTTCAGCGCGTACACCGCGGTGTTTGCGATGTTCGGGCTCAACAAGCTGCCGCTGCTGTACCACCCGCTGTTTAACTCCAAAAACTTCCGCCGGGCGACACAGGATCGCTTTTTCCTGGCGATCGAATCGACCGACCGTAACTTCGACCTCGAGACCACCCCGGCGTTTCTTAAAGACCACCGGGCGGTGTCGACGGAGCTGATTAACGAATAACCGGCGTCTTCGCCGGCACCCGACGATGCCGATAGGGACACCTGCTCCTGCCCCCTGACCTCAGAACCAGACCACCCTCATGCTGCCTGACCTCCGACTTTTTCTCCCCAAGCGTGTGCCGTTGCCCCTGATCGTGATCGGGATCCTGGCGACGACCGCCTCGTGGGTACCGCTGAGCATGATTTTTCTGGCGATCCAGACCAAGAGCGACAAGCCGCGGGTCCACCTTTTCCAGGATATGGACAACCAGGCCAAGCTCAAGGCCCAGGCCGCGTCCCCGATCTTTATCGATGGCCGAGCGATGCGTCCGCCCGTGCCCGGCACGGTCCGCCGGGGTGAACTTAATGAGGACCCGCTGCTGCACGAAGGCTACGTGGTGGCGGAAGAAAAAGGCGAGTTTGTCGCCGACTTTATTGCCGGGTTTCCGGAAGAGATCGAAGTCGATGGATTTTTCCTGGCTCGCGGCCGGGAGCAGTACAACAACTTTTGTTACACCTGCCACGGGCTGGACGGCTACGGCCACGGGCCGACCAACGTCCGGGCCACTGCTCTGGTGACCGGAGACGGCACGCTGTCGTACGGCACCGCCTGGGTCGCCGCGGCGAACCTGCACGAGACCCTCGAAGACGGCTCGCTCCGCTTCGGCGCGGATACCTATCCCAACGGACAGCTCTACCACGTCATCGACGCGGGCAAGGGCAACATGAAGGGCTACGGCCACGCGATCTCGGTAGAGGATCGCTGGGCGATTGTCGCTTACGTCCGGGCCCTACAGCTTTCCCAGAACGCCGACGCGGCCCAACTCGCGATGGACCGGGCCGACGTCCAGGGCACGCGGTCCGCCCGGCTCACCCCCGTCCCCTCTCCCGGCGTTACGGCCGGCCCCGAGACCCCGGAGTAATTAGCAAGTGTCGCACCCCGCGCCTAACGCATTGAACGAGATGGACACCGCGGTGCTCGGCGAGTCGGTTTGGCCGCTGCGGCGGACCCTGCTGATTGTCGGCGGGGCGGGGCTGTTGCTCGCGGTGCTGGCCACCGCGCTGCCGCTCTTCGACGGCGGGTGGAAGCGGCTGGGCTTTGCCTACCTGATTGCTTATGCGTTTGCTCTGGCGATCACGCTGGGGAGCTTATTTTTCGTCCTTATCACCACGCTGTTCCGGGCGGGGTGGTGCGTGGCCTTCCGCCGGGTGCCCGAGGTCTTGGCCGCGAACATGCCCACGATGGGGGGGTTAGCGGTGCCGGTGCTGGTCATGGCTTACTTCGGCGGGGCGGATTCGTTTATTTATCCCTGGTCGCAGGACGGGATCCATAAGGCCGGGAAGGCCATCGCGAACCACAACGAGAATCTGAAGGATTTCGGCGGGCAGGGCGCGGAAGACACTGCCCCGCACGCCGCTAGCGGTGGCGGTCATCTCTTTCTCCAGACGGTTGCGGACGATGGCCACGCTTCGCCGGACCACGGGGGGGGCGGAACGGAGCACGGATCGGCCGAAAGCGATCATGGCGGTGGGCATGCCCATACCCATGACCACGGCCACGGAGAGGGTCATCACGCCTGGACCCATACCGCGGAACTGAATCCCGATCACAGCCACGCCACGCCTTATTTTGTCTACAAAAAAGGGGCCTGGTACACGTCGACCTTTTTTGTCATTCGCTGGGTGTTTTATATCGCGGTCTGGTCGCTCATCGGCTGGTTCTTCTGGAGCCGGAGCGTCCGCCAGGACGCCGACGGCGACCTGGAACATACTCACCGGCGTGAGTGGTGGGCCCCGCTCTCGGTGGCGGCGTTCGCGGTGACGGTCACGCTGGCGTCGTTCGACCTGCTGATGTCGCTGGACCCGGTATGGTATTCGACGATGTTCGGGGTTTATTTCTTCGCGGGCTGCTTTACTGCGGCGATCTGCACCACGATCATCATCCTGATGCTCGGCCAGCGGGCGGGTTATTTCCCGGCGGTGACAACCGATCATTTCCACGATCTGGGCAAGCTCTTGTTCGCCTTCGTGTTTTTCTGGGGTTATGTCGGCTTCAGCCAGTTCATGCTGATCTGGTACGCCTCGCTGCCCGAGACCACCTACTGGTGGGAGATCCGGGGCGTCACCTCGGTCTCGGGGGATGCGTTGATGGACGCCCCGGCAACGTTTGGGAGTTCCTGGACCGTCGTGGCGTGGACGTTGCTGTTCGCCCACCTACTGTTTCCGTTTGCCATCTTGTTGTCGAAGCACGTGAAGCGGAACCGGGTCGCGCTGTTCACGATGGCGTGCTGGATGCTGGTGCTTTGCTATGTGGATATTTTCTGGGTCGCGATGCCGGCCCTTTCGAGCCCCGACCTATACTTCGGGTTGCCGGAGATCGGGTGCCTGGTGTTCTGTGTGGCGATCATGCTGGCCGAAGCGCTCCGACGGGCTTCGGCCCATAGCCTGACCGCCCACCGCGACCCCCGGATGCACGAGTCGCTGGCCCTGGATACCTCGGCGTGGGCGCCGATCCATACCCACTGACCGGCCGAGTGAGTGGGGCCGGCGACGGGACGCCGAGCGTGGCTTGATGTTATTTCGGACTTGGCTGTCCGATCCAGAACCCGACCCCCGCGGATCATCGGCCTGATCCTTCGACGCTTCGCCCGGCTTTTTTTGAGTTTGGACCCGCCTATGCCTGCCAGTACCCGCGAACTGAACGTCAAGGTAATCTTCATCGTCACGATCGTGGCGGTCCTGCTATTGACGGCGATCATCTACACCGCCCAAGCCGGCTTCTTCTACTTTCAAAACGAACAAATCGCGCGTCAGTACGAAAAAGGTGCGGCACGGACCTACGCCGAAACCAACCTGCGGATGGATAACCTGGATTTGGCTCGGCTAAATAAAGCCCAATCCGAGAACCTCGAACGCTCGGGGCAAGCCCAAGTCACCGACAGCGAAGGGGAGCCAACGGGCACGGTGACGTACCGCCCGATCGGAGATGCGATGCGGGCGGTCGCCGAACGGTATTGATCCGTCTGGCTGGGGCTATTTTCGCCCGTACACGGCCTAGACTTCCGTTGGCTCGGTGTTGAGCCGGTGGAACCTCGTCATGAACTGCTTGAACTCGATCATCCCGAACCCTTCGAACCGTTATTCCGCCCGCGTTTTACGTGGTGGTTGGGCGAAAATACTGCTTTGCGTGGCCGTTTGGTCGGTGGCAGCGTCCGCCGCCTGGGGCCAGTCTCGGGTCGGTCCGAGCCCGCTGGGCAACGCGGCGGCGCCTCTGCCGGAAGAAGTGGACGAGGCCAAAGTTACCCAGCGTCTGGGGTCCGCGTTGCCCCTGGACACGGTGTTCGTCGACGAGGACGGCCGGCCGGTCAAACTCGCGGATTATTTCGGGAACGACAAGCCCGTGGTGCTGGAGTTTGCGTATTTCGAATGCCCTCTTTTGTGTCCGATGATGATGCAGGGCCTCGTGGACGCGACCCGGGGCGTGGCGGCCGCGGGGAACTCGGATACCTGGCGGCCCGGCGAAGCGTTCGACATCGTGACCATCAGCATTAACCCGGACGACTCGCCGGTCACGGCGAAGGAAAAACAGGATGAGGTCGTGCAAAAATTGGGCGGCGACGGCTCGACGCTCGGTGCGGCGACCCGCGAGGGCTGGCACTTCCTCACCGGCCGCGAACTAGACATCAAGCGGGTGGCGGCGGCGGCGGGGTTCGGGTACTCGGCGGTGCCGCGGACCAGCGATTACGCCCACCCGGCGGTCATTATTTTCGCCTCCCCCGAAGGGATCGTTACCCGGTATCTGCCCAGCCACCGGTACCCGACGCGGGATTTCCGGATGGCGCTGACCGAGGCTTCGGAGGGCAGGCAGGGCTCACTTTTCGATATGATCCTGCAGTTGTGCTACCACTACGACGATTCGCTGGGGACCTATACCGCCGACGCCTTGGCGCTGATGAAACTGGGGGGCGCGGTGACGGTGCTGACGTTGGCGACGTTGATCGGCACGTTGTTGTATTTTGAAAAGCGAGGCCGGCGGCGTCATCGAGATGGAGATTCCGGGGAATCCGGGGGTCGTCCGGGGTCCGATACGGGGGGCGGGGCCGGTCTGCCGAACCCGGCTTAACAGAGGCTTCGGGCCGGCAGGCGGCTCAAACACCGTCCAGTAGGGATTGGATAAAGATTGAGCGGAGCAGAGTGTGGCGAGCGGCCGATGGTGGCATAGGATTAACCCAAGGTAAGACGTGATATGACGCTGGCATTTTTGACCGATTTCTTTAAATGGCTCAACGGGCCGTGGATGCCCGAAAACGCCGGCGGCTTTGCCGAGAACGTGGACACGCTTAACGGCGGGATCCTGTTTGTCTGCTATTTCTTCACCGCGCTCATCGGCGGGCTGATGGTCTGGTTCGCGTGGAAATTCCGCCAGAAGGACAAAGCGGAGGTGGGCAAGGGGGCGACCCACTCGACGCCGTTGGAAATCGCCTGGACACTGCCGCCGCTGCTGATCGTGCTGGTGATCTTTGCGGTGGGGTTCCGGGGCTTCCTGGATATGGCCACGCCGCCCGAGGCGGGCGCCGCTTACGAGATCCGGGCCCAGGCGTACAAATGGGGGTGGAACTTTTTCTATCCCAACGGGGGCCAGAGCACCGAGTTGTACGTCCCGTCGGATCGCCCGGTGCGGCTGACCCTCGAATCGAACGATGTGCTGCACAGCCTGTACATCCCGGCGATGCGGATCAAGAAAGACTGTGTGCCCGGCCGATTCAATGAGATGTGGTTCGAGGCCGACCCTTCGGTGGTCAGCGCAGAAGCCCCTCGGAAGCCATATCGGCTGCACTGCACCGAGTACTGCGGCCAGGGCCACTCGAAAATGAATACCTACGCGGTGGTGGTCCACCCCAGCGAGTGGGACGCGGTGCTGGAGGAGGTCAATAAGTTCAACCCCGACGGGCTGACGCCGGTGGAGTACGGCAAGATCGTCTACGAACAGCGCGGTGGCTGTATCGCTTGCCACTCGGTCGACGAGGCGCAGACCCGTATCCAGGGCCCGGCCTGGTACAACCTCTACGGCAGCGAGCGGCAACTCGCGGTAAGCGATACCGGCGAATCGACCGTGATCGCGGACGACAACTACATGAACGAATCGATCCGCTATCCCAACCGCAAGATCGCGGTGGGCTATACCAACGCCGGCGGGATGAGCGCGTACCCCGAAACCACCCTGTCGCCCGGCGACGTGCGGGCGCTGATCGAATACATGAAATCGATCTCCCCGGCCCACTACCAGGGCGAGGTTCTCCAAGCCTTCCCCGAGGGTTACGAAGGCAAGGAGGACGTGACGGCTTCTCCGGAAGGGGGCGAGGAAGACGCTTCGCAGGAAGCGGTGTCTGGAACTTCGCCCCCCGAGCCCGCCGACGCCGAGACGCTCCAGGCCGATCCCGCTGAAACCGACCCGGCCGCCCCCGAGCCGGCGGAATAACCCCGACCGATCCCCCCCGCTGATGGCGTGTTTCATCGGCGTGCATTGACCCGAGGTAGACCGAATGTCTGTCATCCCCAACCCCTCCCCCGGAAGCGTAACGTCCGGTACCAAAACCAGAGAACTGCCCCCGGTCAGCGACCACTACATCAACCACGGCAAAGGCTTTTTGTCGTGGGCGTTGACGATCGATCACAAACGGATCGGCCTGATGTACACGGTCGGCGTGCTCGCGGCGTTTTTCATCGGCGGGATCTTTGCCATCGCCCTGCGGACGGAATTGATCGCCCCTGGGGCGACGCTGATGTTCTGGGCCAACGACACCGCCGAGCTGAACTCGAACTGGAAACTCTACAACCAGTTGTTCACCGTGCACGGTGCGGTGATGGTGTTCATGTTCATTATCCCGGCGATCCCGGCGATCCTGGGCAACTTTGTGCTCCCGATCATGCTCGGGGCCAAAGACGTCGCGTTTCCGAAACTGAATCTGCTCAGTCTTTACTGCTGGATCGGCGGGTCGATCTTCTTTTTGTGGATCCTCATGGGCGGCGTGGTCGGGACGCTGCTGGGGCTCGACGATATGCCCTGGTACTTCCCCAAAGGGCTCGACACGGGCTGGACGTTCTATACGCCCTACTCGACAACCACGAATACCGGGGTGATCCTCGGCACGCTCGGGGTGTTTATCTTGGGCTTCTCGTCGATCCTGACGGGCGTGAACTTCATCGCGACGATCCATATGCTTCGGCCCAAGGGGATGGGGTGGGGCCGGCTCCCGCTGCTGCTCTGGGGGCTCTACGCGACCTCGATTATCCAGATCCTGGCGACGCCGGTCCTGGCGATTACGGTGCTGCTGCTGCTCGCGGAGCGGGCGCTGAAGATCGGGGTGTTCGATCCGACGATGGGCGGCGACCCGGTGCTGTATCAGCACTTTTTTTGGTTCTATTCGCACCCGGCGGTCTACATCATGATTCTGCCGGCACTGGGGGTGATTTCTGAAATCATCTCGGTGCATAGCCGTAAGCATATTTTCGGGTACAAGTTCATCGCGGCGTCTTCGTTGGCCATCGCGCTCTTTGGTTTCATCGTGTGGGGTCACCATATGTTTACCTCCGGGCAGTCGCCGCTGGTCAACTCCGTGTTTTCGCTGCTGACCATGTCCGTGGCGATCCCGTCGGCGGTGAAGGTGTTCAACTACCTCGCGACGCTGTATGGCGGGAAGATACGGCTCGACGCCCCGATGCTGTATGCGATGGGCTTCATCTGGCTGTTCACGATCGGCGGGCTGACGGGTCTGCCGTTGGCCGCGCTCTCCACCGATATCCACTACCACGACACGTACTTCGTGGTCGCCCACTTCCATTACGTGATGGTCGGGTCGACGCTCTTCGCCTTTTTGGCGGGGATGTACCACTGGTGGCCGAAGATGTTTGGCAAGATGTACAACGAAAAGTGGGCGAAGATCGGGGCTTATTCGGTCTTCATCGGCTTCAACGCGACGTTCTTTATCCAGTTCATCGCGGGCAGCCAGGGCATGCCCCGCCGCTACGCCGACTACGACCCGCAGTACCTCTGGTACCACGTTTTTTCGACGATCGGCTCGTATATCCTGACGATCGGCCTCTTTTTCGTCCTGTTTAACTGGATCCACTCGCTGCGCAAAGGCAAACAAGCCCCGGCGAACCCCTGGGGTGCCAACACGCTGGAGTGGCACACGCCGTCGCCCCCGCCGCACGCCAACTTTGAAGACGGGCACGAGCCCGAGGGGGTCGATCCTTACGACTTCAACGGCTGGGAGTACGATCCCGAGATCGATGGCTACGTGAAGAAAGAAGGCTACGTCCCCGAGCCTGCTCACTAATTGATTCGGCTTTTGCCGGGTCTGTAGACGGACCCCTGAGGTCACGTGGCAGGGCCTGCCACGGGCGGACGTCGATCTGATATTTTATGGCCTCCCCGCACCCCGCCCCTCCGGCAGCAACACGATATGAGCGACGCCCACTCTCACCACGATCACCCGCCGCATCTCGCGCACCATTTCGAGACGCCCGAACAGCAGATGGAATCCGGCAAACTCGGGATGTGGGTGTTTCTGGCGACCGAGATCCTGATGTTTGGCGGCCTGTTCTGTGCATACGCGGTATACCGGGCAAACAACCCGGATGTGTTCCTGTTCGCTCACCGAGCGCTGGATACGCAATGGGGGGCGATCAATACCGCGGTGCTACTGGCTTCCTCGTTCACGATGGCTTGGGGCGTCCGCGCCGCGCAGTTGGGGCAGCGGACACTGCTGGTGGTCTTGCTGAGCCTAACGCTGCTCGGCGGCTTCGGGTTTATGGCCATCAAGACGATCGAATACGCCGCGAAATACGATAAAAAACTGTGGGTCGGCGGGCTCAATGCGTTCTACCAGTCCGGCGGTCAACTCAAGGACGAAGCCGCGGCGGCGAAAGCCGCGGACTATGTCGAGCACCACGGGGATCCCAGTGCCGACGACCACGGCGGGGCTCACGGTGCAGCCGCTTCGGCGCATGCCGCCGGCGGCGCTCACGGCGAGACGTCCGGAGGGTCGGCCGGCCACGCGGAAGCAGACACCCAGGAAGCGGGAGAAGCAGAGGCGTCCGGCGAGATCACCCTCGTCAACGTCGTCCCCACACAAATCGTGCCCCCGGTCGCGCCTGCTTCGGGTTTGGTGGCGGATGTGATCGAGAATCCGCAGCCTAACCTCGTGGGCGCCCAAAGCTTCGTCACCGGGGTCGGTGCGATCCAGGCCTCGCACGAAGGAAGCCATTACCCCCGGTTCAGCGAGTTGGATCCCCTGGAAGAGGGGCGGACGCACATCTTTTTCCAGATCTATTTTATGATGACCGGGCTGCACGGGATCCACGTTCTCATCGGTATGGGTTTGATCACCTGGATTTTGTTTAAATCCGCGGCCGGAGCGTTTTCCCCGGAGTATTACACCCCGGTCGATCTGGTGGGCCTGTATTGGCACTTGGTGGACCTGATCTGGATCTTTTTGTTCCCGCTGCTGTACCTGATCCACTGATCGTGCGGTGGAGTCGCGATCCACCCTCCGCCCGGTGGCGGGGGGGATGGCCGGCCGATTATTTCTGAATACGAATGCTCTGGTGAACCATGTCCCACGAAACAACGCATCATGAAATGCACGACGACCACTCTTCCGCCGGCCACAGCGAGGGGCATTCGGGGAGCCACGTGGTGCCTTTGTCCCTGCTGTTCGGTGTTTTCGTCTTGCTCATGCTGCTTACGCTCGTGACGGTCGCGGTGACGAAACTCGACTTTGGGTACCAGATGAACCTGGTGGTGGCGATGGCGATTGCTTTGGTCAAGGCCGTCTTCGTCGGCCTCTATTTCATGCACCTGCGGTGGGACGCACCCCTGAACGGCTTCATCCTGTTCGCGTCGCTTCTGTTCGTCACGCTGTTCATTACCATCTCGCTCGTCGATACCGGGCAGTACGCTTCTACCCAGGAAGCCGCCGCCATCCGCAGCGCGACGCCTTGAAGATGCGGTTTCGCCGGCTGATTTAGTACGCTTATCTAACGTTTTCTTGAGCGGTCAAGGCCCGGGTTTTGCCTGGCTGCTGATCGCCGTGACGATGATAAAGCTGCGCCGGAAAATAGGTCCATCTGCACGGGGCCATCCGCGGGGCTCGGTTTTTGGGTGGAAGGAAACCGTGCGATATTCCAAAACCCCGGGTTTGGCTAAACTTGCGTGCGATGGCCCAGCGACGATTCCATTACGAACAAGCGTTCGAGCACTTCCTCCGGGCCAACGGCATCCCGTACGTCGCGGTCGACGAAGCCAAGCGGGCGTTGCAGGGCAAACCCGGCATCGCGGGGTCTAAAAAACTCAAGAGTTTCGATTTCGTGGTGTATTCCGCGTCGGGCAGCAATCTGCTCATCGACGTGAAGGGCCGTAAGCACTCGGGAAAGACCGGGCGGTCGCTGCAGAATTGGGTCACCCGCGACGACGTGTCGTGCTTGGAAGCCTGGGCGGGGATTTTCGGGGACGGGTTTGAACCCGCTTTCGCGTTCCTGTTTTGGTGCGACGCGCAGCCGCCCGATGCCCTGTTTCTCGAGGTGTTTGAGTACAACGCACGGTGGTACGCCGTACTCGCGGTGCGCCTGAGCGATTACACGCAGCACATGCGGGAGCGGTCGGCGAAATGGGAGACGGTGAGTCTGCCGGCCCGGGCATTCGATCGGGTGACTCGGCCGCTCAAAACCTTGTTGTAAAAAATCGACGTTTGGTCTCGGAACGCTCTGGGAAAACCAAGGGAGCAGTTTCCGCTGTGCTGCGGGGGACGGTGCAAGCCGACGCGGTCGATGGGCCGGTGATAAATGGAGCGAAAGCGGTGGGGTGACCGATAATATTTCCGATTTGGACCACAGCGACACTTTTTTGTGACAGGGAAGTCTATGAAATGGCGTATCGCGGCTTGGATGGGGGTCGGTTTGCTGTTCGCGGGGATGTACTGGGCGGAGCGGGATAAGGATCCGTCTCAAGAGGCCGAGCGACGAACGGAACGGCGGGAGGCCCGTGAGCAAAGCCGGGAGGCGGTGCGGCAGGCCCACACCCGGACGCTGGATGGGATCCACGCGGCGTACGACGTGTTGCTGGTTAACCTCGCCCACGCGCAGACCCCGGGGTACCGGGCGGTGCGCCCGATTTTCGAGCAGGTCGAAGACGCAGACGCCTCGGGCCAGGCGACAGCGATGTGGCCGGTGATGCACCGCGACCCCTCGCCGGGACCACCGATCGAAACCGGTCGCTGGCTGGACGTGGCGATCGACGGGCCGGGCTATTTTGTTGTGAACGATCCCACGGCGGGCGGGGCAGACGGGTTGGCTTACGCACGGACGGGCCGGCTTTATATCGACGCGGAAGGAGCCCTGGTCATCGACCGGCCCCACGGCCCCCGGCTCGAGCCCCGGACGACCTTCCCCGATGATTTTATGGACCTCTGGATCCAGCCCGACGGGCAGGTCATGGCCCGCCACCGGGCGAACCAGCCGTGGATCGCGATCGGCCAGATCCATTTGGCCCGTTTCGGCTACGACGCCGGCCTGGAACAGGTCCGCGAGAACCGCTTGATCGCCACCGCCAAATCGGGCCAGCCCTTGGTCGATATCCCGGGAGGGACCGGTCTGGGGGTGCTGCGTGGCGGGTACATCGAGGGTTCGAACGTCGATGTCGCGGCCGAGCTAACGCAGCTCAACCAGCTCCGGACCTGGGGTTTGTCGTTGGCGGCGGGGCTGGGGATCGAACGTGATTTCCGCCGCCCAGGCTTCGCGGCCGCCGCCCCGCCCACCAACGGAACCGAGCCGCCGGGCCCTTCCACCCGCCTGTCGGCGACGTCACGCTGAGTTATACTGAACTAATGACCGCAGCCCGCCCCCCTCGGCTCGAGATTATCATGCCCGAGTACGACGACCGGTAGGGCGGTCATCCCCCCCGATTTGATCCGACACGCCCTGCCCCGCGGCAGGGTTTTTCTTTACCCCGTTACCCTCACCTCGGTCGTTTTCCGACCGCTAACCTCGTGTTATTCTCATGACCGATTCTCCCGCCCCCGCCGAAAAACGGTCTTACAAAAAGACCCTGAATCT
The DNA here is from genome assembly GCA_039180025.1 of Planctomycetota bacterium. GTDB lineage: Bacteria > Planctomycetota > Phycisphaerae > Phycisphaerales > Phycisphaeraceae > Algisphaera. The sequence goes on along the minus strand of JBCDDZ010000010.1, from coordinate 45,761 downwards.
CCCCAAGACCGGCTTTCCGATGAAAGCCAACCTCGTGCAGAACGAGCCGACTTCGCAGAAACGGTGGGGCAAGATAGAGCTCTACGGAAAACTGCGGACGCAGGCGGCAGAAGCAAAAGCCGCCGGCCGGCCGAAGCCTCCGTTCGTGTTTCACGACGGGCCGCCCTACGCCAACGGCGATATCCACCTCGGCCACCTCCTCAATAAATGCCTCAAAGACTTCGTGGTCCGCAGCCGCACCATGATGGGCCACGACTGCCCCTACACCCCGGGCTGGGACTGCCACGGCCTGCCGATCGAGCACAAAGTGATGCAGGACCTTGGCGAGGCCGCCAAAACCATGGAGCCGCTCAAGGTCCGCCAGAAGTGCAAGTCCTACGCCGAGAAATTCGTCAAGACCCAGTCGCAGCAGATGCAGCGTTTGCTCACGCTGGCGGACTACGACGATCCGTATCTGACGATGGCTCCGAAGTATGAGTCGGGCGTCCTGGAAGTCTTCGCCGGGCTGGTCGAGCGGGGGGTGGTCTACCGCGACCTGAAGCCGGTGCACTGGTCGATCGACAACCAGACGGCGCTCGCCGAGGCGGAGTTGGAGTATTACGACCGGGAAGACACGTCGGTGTACGTACCGTTTGAAACGGTCGGCGGCGACGCGGAGCGGCTGCTGATCTGGACGACGACGCCGTGGACGCTGCCGGCGAACCTCGCGGTCGCGGTCCACCCTAGGATGGAATACGGTTTGTATCCGTTGGGCGACGCCGGCGAGGTCTGGGTGGCGGTCGGCTTGGCGGAGCGGGTTGCCGCGATGCAGGGCAGGGAACCGGGCGAGCCTCGGCAGATCGTGAAGGGAGAGTCCCTGGTCGGCAAGCGGTACGTGCACCCGTTTGTCGAGCGTGAGGGAAGGGTCGTCGCGGCCGAATACGTGACCGCAGAGGACGGCACGGGGTTGGTCCACACCGCGCCCGGCCACGGCACCGAGGACTACCAGACCGGCCTGCGCGAAGGCCTCGACGTCTACTGCCCGGTCCGGGCGGACGGCACGTACGACGACACCGTCCCCGACTGGCTGGCCGGCGAATCGATCTGGACCGCCAACGACGCGATCGTCGAACGCCTCCGCGGATCGGGCCACCTCTTCCACGCCCAGACGTTCACCCACAGCTACCCGCACGACTGGCGCGGCAAGAAGCCGGTCATCTTCCGCGCGACCGAGCAGTGGTTTGTCGGCGTTGACAAGCCGATTGGCGACGGGCCGTCGATGCGCGATGCGGCCCTCAATTACATTGGTGTATTTGATGACTCGCAGCCGGTTCGATCCGAGGAAGAATCGGCGGCTCTGGAAAATCACAAAGACGCCGAGGAGGAATACTACTTACAGAACAAGAAGGCTTTTGAGGATCTCAAATCAGGGAAAGATTCATTCGTACCTCTTTCGCCAGAGCAATTCACAAAATTCGCCAAAGACATCGCAACTCATGGTTCAATCACCTTCATACCTAGGTGGGGCCGTAACCGCATGCGCGGCATGCTCGAATCGCGCCCCGACTGGTGCGTCTCCCGTCAGCGGAGTTGGGGCCTGCCCATCCCGGCGTTTTTCCGGCCCGATGGCTCGTCGCTCTTGAACACCGAAAGCGTGCGGGCCGTGGCCAAGGTCTTCGCCGAGAAGGGCAGCGACGCCTGGTTCTACATGACCCCCCAAGACCTGCTGATCCACTACCACGAACACGGCCTGGACAAATCGACGCTCACTAAAGGCAAGGACACGTTCGACGTGTGGTTTGAATCCGGCTCGTCGTGGAACGCCGTGATGCGTGAAGGCTGGCACGACAAGCAAGCGGGTGGCGGATATCCCACCGACCTGTATCTCGAAGGCAGCGACCAGCACCGCGGTTGGTTCCAGCACTCGCTGCTGCCGGCGCTGGCGGTCACCGGCAAAGCCCCGTTCCGGGCGGTGCTGACCCACGGCTTCATGGTCGACAAGGACGGCCGGAAGATGAGTAAGTCCGGCGGCAACGCGCTGAAGATCGAAGATCTTTTCAAAGAGTACGGTGCCGACGTCTGCCGGTGGTGGGTGGCGTCGCTGAACCCCGACAACGATATCAAGGTGGACATGAGCTTCTTCAAGCTCGCGGGGGAAGAATACCGCAAGGTACGCAACACCCTGCGGTTTTTGCTCTCGAACCTCAGCGACTTCGATCCGGCTGTCGTTGCGTATACGTTTACGCAAGCGGACGCGACGAGCGTGGACGCCTGGGCTTTGGGCGAACTGCATCGGTTAGTGGCGGAAGTCCGCGGGGCGTACGGCGGCTATCAGTTCCGCAAGGCGACGGAGGCGATTTTTAACTTCTGCAACGACACCCTCAGCAGCGTGTATCTCGCGGCGGTGAAGGATCGGCTGTACTGCGACACCGCGGAGAGCCCGCGTCGGCGGCGGACGCAGACGGCGTGCTACCGGATCGCCTCGGGGTTGTGTCGTCTGCTCGCGCCGGTGCTGGCCCACACGGCGGACGAGGCGTGGCGGAGCCTGCCGGGCAAAGATCAAAGCGACTGTGTGCACCTTTCGGAACTGCCCGTCGCCGATCCGGACGGCGGGGATGTGGCGGTGGATCCGCGGTGGGACGCGGTGATGACGCAGCGGACGGTGTGGCTGAAAGCGTTGGAGGACTACCGCCAGGCGCAGGGGATCGATAATCCGCTGGATTTGGGGATTGCGGCGACCCATGCGGCGATCGATCTCACCGGGTTTGCGCACGAGGACCTCGCCGACCTCTGCGGGGTCAGCCGGTTCAGCCGGGGAGCAGAGGATTTCGAGATCCAGGATCTCTCGGCCCAGCCGCGCTGTGAGCGGTCGTGGAAGCGGGATGGCACGGTGAAAACCCGCTCGGACGGCGGGATGCTGAGCGATCGGGACGCGGCGGCGCTGGATTTGGCCTGAGGCTAAGGGGGCTGCTTGAGCGGCTGCCGGGCGGCTCAGGTTATCGGGTGCGGCGGGGCTTACCCGAGAGGGAGGATGCGTCGATAACTCCGAGAAGGAGTAAGCCGTGTCTATCGAGTTCCGCGAAGTCCGTTTGGGAGAAATCGACGAGGCCTTAGCTTTTGTGGCCGGCTGCGGAACCGAAGTAACGCGCGAATCGCTCAAGCACGTATTGAGTTTGGTCGCGCGGAGCGAGGGACAGGGCACACTCGGGGCGGCGTTGCACCATGTGGATGGCGGCGGCCGACATTCGATTACGGTCCGGCTGGTCGCGGGGGTACACGCGGGTTTGGCCCGGTTGCTGGTGGACCGGGCGCTGCGTAAAGCCGAGTCGGCGAAGGTATCGATTGCCCACATTTTGCTGGACGGCGAAGGGGAATCGGTTACCTGGTCCAGCGCGGATTGGTTGTCACGGCTGCGGCCGGCCACGCCGGTGGCGTCACCGGCCGCGGCGTGACGGGTCGTTGGGATCGGCGGGGTTGTTGAAAACAGGCAACATCCTTCCGGCAGGCGGATTGTGGTTTCTACGCGACACGGGGGCTAATCCGGCGTGGTCGGCATGACGATAGCGGGTATAGATGTCGCCTCCACGCCACGATCCGAGTCTCGACCCCGCGGGGTTGCCGACGGTCACGCCGGCACAGCTCGCCCATGAATTGAATAATTTGCTCGACGGATCGCTGCGCAACGTCGGGATGGCGGCACGGGGCTTGTCGGGTGGTTTGCTCGATGAGCCAACACGCGACGAGCTGACCGAGCGGTTGCGGGCGGCGGGCCGATCGATGAGGCAGATGGCCGAGGTCATCGAACGCTACGCCCAAACGCCCGACGGGCAGTCGCCGGGCGAGCCGACCTCGGCCTTGATGGGGGCGAGCGGCACGATCGCGGACGCGGTGCGTCACGCGATCGAGGTGTACCGGCCGACACTCGGGCAGCAGGGGATCGAGCTGCTGGCCACGTTGGATTCCGAGGCGGCAGACTTGCCGGCGGGCGCGGTGTATACGTTGCTGGCGAACGGGATCAATAACGCGCGTCAAGCCATCGAACAGAGCGACGGGCGTCGGAGCCATACGGTGAGTATCGAGGTGCTGCGCGAAGCAGATGAGTTGGTGGTCCGGATCTGCGACACCGGCGCGGGGATCGATCCGCAGCTTCTCGACGAAGCCGGCGATTTCCGCTACGGCGTGACCACCCGGCCGACGGGTCACGGCATCGGGCTGGGCGTATGCCGACAGATCGCGGAAGACCTTGGCGGAGCGCTAACGCTGGTCGATGCGCCGACGGGCCGGGGGGCATGGCTGACGCTGCGTTATCCGGCGGCGCCGGGGGCGTCGCGCTTGCACGCCGAGACGATCGGGGAAGCAGGGGGCCGCCGTGCAGGGTGATTCGACGCGGATTTTAATTGTTGATGACGACCCGATCGTCGCGGACAGCTTGGCCGAACTGCTTGATGCCGAGGGGCACGTGACCGCGACGGCGCACGACGGGCACGAAGCGTTGGCGCTGCTGGAGGAAGTGGAGGAGCGGTTCCATCTGCTGATTACGGACCTGAACCTGCCGCGGCTGGACGGGCTGGAGCTGCTTAAGGAACTGCGTAGCCGGGGCAGCGACATCGTGCCGATCGTGGTGACCGGGTTCGGGAAGATCGAGTCGGCGATCGAGTCGGTGAAGCTGGGGGCGGCGGACTATTTGATCAAGCCGATCGTGGACGACGAACTGCGGCTCTCGGTTTCCAAGGCGGCCAACCAGCAGGCGCTGCTGGCGGAAAACCACACGCTCAAGGATCAACTCGAACAGCGGCACGGCGTGGCGAATCTGATCGGCGTCGACTACCGGATGCAGAAGGTGTACGACCTGGTCGAAGCGGTCGCGGACTCGAAGACCACGGTGCTGATTTCGGGGGAATCGGGGACGGGCAAGAGCATGGTCGGGCGGGCGATCCACGCCCTGAGCGCACGGGGGGCAGACCGGCGGCGATCGGGGGGCGGGAAGCGTCCGCGACAACAGGCCGAGCGGCGGGATCCGTCGTACGCCGGGGGGTACCCGGGCGGCCCGTTCGTCACCTTCGCCTGCGGTTCGATCCCCGAGACGCTGCTGGAAAGCGAGTTGTTTGGCCACGCCAAGGGGGCGTTCACCGGGGCGGACCACGACAAGCCGGGCAAGCTGCTGGCGGCGGACGGGGGGACGCTGTTTATCGACGAAATCAATTCGGCGACGCCGGCGCTGCAGTTGAAGCTGCTGCGGGTGCTGCAAGAAAAGACGTTCGAGCCTTTGGGGAGTACGCAGACCCGGCGGGTCGATGTGCGGTTCGTGCTCGCGACGAATCAGGAGCTCCCGGCGATGGTCGCGGCGGGGACGTTTCGGGAAGACCTGTTCTACCGGATCAACGTGGTAAACATCGCGGTGCCGCCGCTGCGGGACCGTCCGGGCGATATCGGGGTCTTGACGGACCATTTTTTAGAGAAGTACAACGCCGAGGCGGGGAAGAATCGGACTTTGAGCGGCGCTGCGCTGGAGGCGTTGCAGGCGTACGATTGGCCGGGAAACGTACGAGAACTGGAGAACGCGGTCGAGCGGGCGGTGGTACTTAGCCGCGGGCCGATGATCGAACTGGACGATCTGCCCGAGACAGTCTCGAGTTCGACCGGGCGGAGCATGCCGGCGACGGGGGGCGGGGCCGGGGCAAGCGGGATCCCCTCGATCGAGGGCGGATGGACCCCGACGCCGCTCGCCGAAGCCTTGCGGGAGCCCGAGCGCAGGATCGTACGGGCCGCGCTCGAAGCGAACGGATGGAACCGGCAGGAGACGGCCCGGCAACTCGTGATCAACCGGACGACGCTCTATAAAAAGATCAAGCAGTTTGGGCTTGATGAACCGGGGTGAGATGCGGCGTTGCCGGGGGCGTAGACTGGAGTATGGAAATTTTATTGCGGTGGGTTTTGTGCGCGGCTGGATTCTGGGGGGTGAGCGGTTGTACGACGCCAGCGGTTACCCCGCCGACAGTGCCGGTGGCGGATATTCAAGTGGACCCGGCGGGGTCGTCGGTGACGTTTGAGATTGCGCACCGGGGCGATGTGGTGGAGGGGCGGTTCGGCACGGTGAGCGGGTCGCTGCGATGGCCGGAGCAGGATACGCCGGGGGAGTTGTACGTGGCGGTGGCGACCGCGAGTATCGACACCGGGATCGGGCTTCGGGATACGCACCTGCGGAGCGGGGACTATTTCGATGCCCAGCGGTTTCCGGTGGCGGTTTTTCAGAGCGGAGCGGTGGTAGCGGCGGCCGAGGGTTTACGGGCGGCGGGCACGCTGAATTTCCTGGGGGTAGAGCGTCCGTTGGAGGTGCGGCTGGAAGTCAATCCGAGTACAGAAGATGGGCCGAGCCATACGACGGGGTTTGCGATCGATCGCAGTGACTTCGGGATGTTGGAGGGTTTGGAGGGCGGATCGATCGGCGACCGGGTCGTGGTGCGTGTGGTGCTGAACTGGCAAGAAGCGGAATGAAGCGGCGGCGGCGCAGGCTTAGGGCAGGTCGAGGAAGGCACGGCCGATCTTCCAGACATCGCCCGCGCCCATGGTGACGACCAGATCGCCGGGGCGGGCCATCACTTCGAGCTGTTCGACGATGGCCGCGAAGGGGTGGAGGTGCATGGCGGTGACCGCCTGTTTCCGGAGCCGATCGACCAGCGCGCCGGCGGTGACGGCCTGGCGTTCTTTTTCGCTGTCGCGGACGAAGTAGATTTCGGGGACGATGACGATGTCCGCGGCGCTGAAGCTGGCGGCGAACTGTTCCATCAGGTGGCGGGTGCGGGAGTGCTGATGGGGTTGAAAGACGCAGAGGAGGCGCTCGGGGCGGTGGTGCTGGCGCAGGGCGCGGAGGGTGGTGTCGATTTCGGTGGGGTGGTGTCCGTAGTCGTCGAGGACGGTAACGCCGCCGCGCTGACCAAGGGTTTGCATGCGGCGGTCGAGGCCCTGGAAAGTGGTGATGGCGGGGCCGATGGTTTCCCAAGGCGCTCCCAGCCGGTGGGCGGTGACGGCCGCCGCGGCGGCGTTGTACGCGAAGTGGTCGCCGGGCAGAGGTTTTTGCCAAGTACACACGGGGGTGCCTCGGTGGTGGAGCTTGACCAGGGGGCCGTCGAGCTGGATGCGGTAGTCGGCCTGGGAGGCGAAGCCCAGGGTATCGATCGCGCAGTCGAGCCCGGCGGTGAGGCTCAGGCGGTGAGGGGATTCGTGCTGGATCAGGAGCGAGCCGCCTTGCCGGGCGTCGGGCAGGAGCCGGGCGAAGGTGGCGAAGCTTTCGACGATTTCATCGAGGGATTTGTAGAGGTCCAGGTGGTCGGCTTCGACGTTGAGGATGGTGGCGAAGGTCGGGGCGAAGTTGTGGAAGCTGCGGTCGTACTCGCAGGCCTCGGCAATGAGCGACGGTCCCCCGCCGGCGCGCGAGCCGCCGCCGATCTGTTCGCAGTGAGCGCCCAAGATGAAAGACGGGTCCAGACCTGCTTGGAGGAGGATGTGGCAGAGGATGGCGGTGGTGGTGGATTTGCCGTGGGTCCCGGCGATGGCGACGCCGGTGACGGCGGGATCGGCCATGAGCCGGCCGAGCATGGCGGCGTATTTCACGACTTCGATGCCCCGGCGGCGGGCTTCGACCACTTCGGGGTGGTCGGGCGGGATGGCCGCGGAGATGACGAGGGTGTCGCAGCCGGCGGGCACGCTCCGGGCGGTTTGCTCGAGGACGACATCGATCCCGGCGCGACGGACGGCGGCGGTCATGTGGCTGTCGGCGCGGTCCGAGCCGGTGACGGCCGCCGCCCGTGGGGCAACCAGGCGGGCCAACCCGGACATCCCGCTACCGCCGACGCCGACAAAGTGCAAGCGTCGGCCTTCGAGGGTGAAAGGTTGTCCGTGGGCGGGGGCGGCGGGAGGGGGTGCCATCGAAAACTCCGTGTGTTATTGACCGGCAGCCGCGGCACCCGGCGGATCGGAACGCCGAGAGTATATATCCGGCACGGCCGAGAAGGTCTCGGCTTCGACCGAGGCCCGGGCGTGGTACGCGGGTGTCGGTTAGACTGGCTTTATGCCCGACTCTCTCGGATCGTTCTGTCTGGTTCTGCACGGCCACCTGCCTTATGTCCTTCGCCACGGTACTTGGCCCCACGGCGAAGACTGGCTTTATGAAGCCGCCGCAGAAACGTACCTGCCGATCCTGGCGATGCTCGAGGAATGCGTTTACCTCAACGCGGTGCCGAAGTTGACCATGGGGTTGACGCCGGTGCTGCTCGAACAGCTGGCGCACCCGCACTTTAAACGGGGGTTCGAGCATTATCTCAACGACCGGGCCCAGCGGGCACGCGACGACCGGGCCGAGTTCGACGAACTCGACAACGGCCACATGGCGTACCTCGCCACGGAGTGGGAGAAGACGTATACGAAACTGTCGGCGCAGTTCAAAGACATCGACCGCGACATCCCCCGCGCGTTTGCGAAGTGTGCCGAGCGCGGCCTGGTGGAGATCATCACCAGCAACGCGACCCACGGCTACATGCCGCTGCTACTGACCGACTCGGCGATCCGCGGGCAGATCCGCGCGGGCATCGCGAGCAGCGAGCGGATCCTGGGGTTCCGCCCCAAGGGGATGTGGCTGCCCGAGTGCGCCTACCGCCCCAGCGGGACGTGGTCGCCGCCGATCCCCTGGGGCGACCCGCAGACCCGCTGCGGGATCGAACACCTGGTCGCGGACGAAGGCATCGACCACTTCTTCGTCGAGTCGCACCTGATCGAAGAGTCCAAGTCGGAACAGGTCTATAACGATGGGCTGTGGTACAAGGTCGGATGGGACGAGGCGGCGAAGTACCCCAGCCGCGGTTGGCGGAGCGTGAACGAACCGCACGGGGTGAATTCCGACGGGATGGGGCTCGCCCGGGCGTTCGCGTTTGGCCGAGACAACGAGGTGTGTGAGAAAGTCTGGTCCGGCGATATCGGGTACCCGGCCGACGGCGTCTACCTCGAATTCCATAAGCAGTGGGGGGCGAAGCGCGGCCTGCGTTACTGGAAGATCACCGGGGCCAAGACCGACCTAGGAGATAAGCATCTCTATTACCCCGACAACGTCCAGAGCAAACTCCATGAGCACGCCCAGCATTTTTGTAATGCGATCAAGGACCGCCTGCGGGCGTACAAAGACAAGACGGGCCGCAAGGGGATGGTGTGCTGCACGTTCGACGCCGAACTGTTTGGCCACTGGTGGTACGAGGGGCCGCGTTTCCTGCGTGACGTGATGTTGTCGCTGCACGCCGACCCGGAGGTCGAGCTCAAGACGACACAGGAACACCTCGACGAGGTGTTTGTCGACAAAGTCGTCACGATGCCCGAGGGGTCCTGGGGCGAAGAGGGCGACCACCGCGTGTGGACCAACGAACAGGTCAACTGGATGTGGGAGATCGAGTATCGCTGCGAAGGCACGTTCGGCAGATTGACCCACGAACTGGACTGGGAAAACAACACAGCGGTCCGCGAACTTTTGGAGAAAGCGGGACGTGAACTGCTGCTGCTCCAAGCCAGCGATTGGCCGTTTGTCATCCGGAGGGGGCAGGCCGTCGATTACGGGATCAAGCGGTACATGCAGCACGTCGCGCGGTTCGAGTGTCTGACCGATATCGCCGAGAAGGTCGCGGCGGACTCGAAATACCTCGGCGATCTGACCGACGTGGAGAAGCACGAGATCGCCGACGCGGATATCCACGACGTGATCTTCCCCGAGATCGACCTGCACTGGTGGGACCTCTAGCCGCGATGCAGGTGCTCCTCGCCACGACGAACCCGCATAAGCTCGAAGAAATTCGTCAGATCATTGCGTCGCCGAGGATCTCATGGAAGCTGCTCCGCGACCTGCCTTCCGTTCCCGACGAGCCGATCGAAGACCAGCCTACGTTTGAAGGCAACGCCGCGCTCAAGGCGGATTACTACGCCCAGCACACGGGGATGACCTGCCTGGCGGACGACAGCGGGCTCGAGGTCGATGCGCTGGGCGGTCGGCCGGGCGTCCACAGTGCCCGCTACTCGGGGGTCCGGGGCGAAAGATCAGTGGTCGATCCGGCGAACAACGTGAAGCTGTTGCAGGAACTGGCCGGTATACCGATCGAGCGTCGCACCGCCCGCTTTGTGTGTGCGATGTGCCTGGTATCCCCGGATCGGGAGGCCGATCGTATCGTGGTCCGGGGTGCGGTTGCGGGGCGGATTCTGCTGCCCGAAGAGGCGGACGATCCCGCACACCCCGAACGCGGCCGGGGTGGAAACGGTTTCGGCTATGACCCATTATTTATGCTGCCCGGCGACCACCCCCGGCACGCGGGGCGGACCACGGCGCAGCTGGCCGACCGCGAGAAAAATATGATCTCTCACCGCGGCGTGGCGGCCCGCCGGTTGCTCGAGACTCTGCGACGCACCGGTACGATCGACGCCTGAGTCGTACGGTCTGATTTCATGGTTGTGTCGGCTCGGGGCGCTTGTATGACAGCCGATGGCTGGGGGCTTGGATAAGTAAGCAAAGCCGGGAAAACTTTTGGGGTGAGCTTGCAAGGATGGCCTGGGTGTGGCCCGGGTCATTGCCGCCGAAATAATCGGAATAATCGCTAAACTACGTTGCAGTTTCACGATCTGTGTGGTATTTGTCGAGTGATCGCCGGCCAGGGAGGTGCCTCGGCGCGGTGGCTCATTCACGCCGTCGCCTAAAATGGTGATCAGGAGATTCGGTACGAGCCGGGTCAAATTCTTGTTTTTCGTTTCGAGAGTAAATCATGAAGATTTTTGGGAAGAGATCATTTTATCGTTGCGCGCTCAGCGTGGCCTTGACCGGCGTTTTTGCCGGTTCATCCATGGCGGGGAGTGTATTTTCTACTGACCTCACGTTCGTCTTCGACGACGAGACGCTTGCAGAGGTCGCGGAGCAGTCGCTGATCCTGCCGGATGTGAGCGGCCAAGTGGTGTACGAAGTCGATCCCTCGATCGTCGATTCCGGAGCATCGTCGACAGTTGACCCCACGGGTGGGCTGATCTCGCTGCTGGTCGAAATATCGCTCCCCGGTTCGGGGGTCGTCGGCTCGCTTAACGAAACTCAAGACGTCGATTTTCCTGAATTCCCTGAGGTCGATCTCGTCGGCAGCCGGGTGACCGGGATCGATTACGAAGTCGACATCGGCGTCGCCACCGGATCCATCGTTGGCGACGAGTTTATGGGCGACGCCGAACTCTTTGTCATTGAAGGCAGCGGCAGCGTCCTGTTCAGTGACCCGGTCCTGATCAGTGCCGGCGATGTCGATAGCGACGATGTCAGCGACCCGAACGTCATTCCCACTCCGTCCGCCGCGGCCGGGGGGCTGGTTCTGCTCGGGATGATCTCTGCCCGTCGGCGTCGCTCGGCCTGACGGCCTCCCCGATCCGTAAAACCTACACGCCGCTGACGGATAACCCGTCGGCGGCTTTTTATTTACCCGCTGAGGTAAAGCCACCACGCCACGGCCCCCGCGACCAGGCCCACATGCACCGCCACCGCCACTCCGAACCGCCAACGGTAAGACCGCTTACTCGATTTATGTCGCAGCCAACGCATCCCCAGCCACGCTCCCGGCCAGCCGCCGAGGAGTTCCAGCGTGCGTAGTGTTTTCTCGGACACCCGCCACCCGCGGTGGCGGGCCCGGCGTTTGTCCCAAGCGAACACCACGAACGTCACGAAGCTCATGAAGAGCAAGGTGGCGGCGTAGCCGAGGACAGCGAGCAACGTGGGCGATAGAGGCACCGCCATGCGTTATTCTCCGAATGCCGCGGCGTCGGGGTCGCGGGGTGCCCAGCCGCCCTCATGTGCCTCACGCATGACCGCGGCCATACGGCGGGCTACCTCGGAAGTCGCACCGCCGCCCCGTGCGGCGTGGTCCGGGGCGGTGGACTCGGCGGCAGTGTTTTCCGGGAGTAGCGTCCGGCTCTCGGCGAGGAGGTCGGCGAGGGTTTTGAACTGCGCCGGAGTCCGAGGCCGGGCGACGACCCAGCCCGAAGGCCCGAGCGTTTTCCAGGGATGCGCTTCGATCCAGGCCCATTTTTTGACCGCTTCTGCGGCGCGTCCCTCATCGTCGCGGCCGGGGAGTTTGAATTGGCAGTGCCAGCCGTGGTTTTTGCCTTCGACGACAAAACAAAGCATTTTTGCGCCGCCGGAAGACCGCGTGCTCCCGCCGGCACCCCGGCATTTGTAGACCCACCCGCCCCACTGCGGCGACTCGAAGATGCCGGGCAGACCCATCGCGATCTCGGCCATCGCCTGACGCAGTCGCGGATCGCGGGGGTCCATCGCCATAGCGCTAGTCTACGCCCGCCGGCGGCTTTCAAGCGTCAGAGCGTGGGTGTCCGATAATTTTTCTATGCCCGACACGGTCATACCCCAGTCAACGCCGGCCCGCTCCGGGTCTTTGACGGTGGCGATCCGCCTTGCGCGGGAGGCGGTGCGTGGATGGCGTGGGGTCCGGGGCCTTTCGAAAGCGGCCCTCAACCTCGAGCCGGTCGACGAGTCTGTCCTGCGTGAACGACGCCGGGCGTGCGTGGCGTGTCCCGCGGCCACCCGGACCAAAAAGCTGGGACTCTATCCTTTAGAGGTGCTCACCGCCTCGAGCGCCTGTTCGGTCTGCCGGTGCAACCTCTACGCGAAAACGCGGGTGGCCTCAGAAGCCTGCCCGCGCCACCACTGGCACGAAGCCGCCGGAGGTTAGGCCAGCGGCTCCGCATCCAGTGTCCGGTTACGCGTTCACCGTACCGGCATCCTCCAGGCCTCCGCCCCTAGTTAGCTTGGCGTGAACGGCATGAAGCAACTCATGGGTTTCGCGACGCCGCAGGAAGAGGATGGTGAGGCTAATCAGTGTTAATCCCATGGCCAGGGCAAACAGAGAACCGCCATCGGTTTCGGTACTGCCGGGCGCAATCGGCAGAATAATGCCGATGATCAGGAGATGAGTCGCTATGGCTCCGGCGAGGACGCCCGCCGCCATGAACGCGCCTAAGACCGGGGCGTAGGGGGCGAACGCTTTTAACGAACCGGGCGCGAGTTTGCGATAGATCCAGGCACCGCCCGGCAGGAGCAGCGCCGCGGTGACCAGTTCCATCAGTCCGGTGAAGGTAGCAGCGGGTCGGCCGCCGATGTCGCCGAAGATCACCTGGGTCTCAGGGGCGTAGGCCAGCTTGAAGAACAGGGTTTGTAAAAGCATAAGGCCCAAAATAATCTGTAAAACCCATGCGATTCTGCGTGACCAACTCATCGTGATCTCCTAGTGATTGCCTCAACCTCAGGGCCGAGTGTCGTGTGGTGCCGCGGGAGAATTTTTCCCGTGTCCCGCTACCCGTTGTAGTGGGCACTGGAGGTATAACGCCGGGGCGGGCCCCGCTATTCCATCACGGCACGGACACGGATCGGGGATGAGAGATGGGTGTGTGTGCTTACCGCAGTTTGACGGTCGCCAGCGCGACCGCCGCGAGCAGCACGGTGATCAACCAGAAGCGGACCACGGTTTGCTGTTCGGTCCAGCCCGAGAGATGGAAGTGGTGGTGGATCGGCGCACACTTAAAAATCCGCCGGCCGCGGGTCAACTTGAAAAACCCGACCTGGAGCAGCACGCTCAACGCTTCGAGGACAAAGATGCCGCCGATGATAAAGAGCAGGAATTCCTGGCGGATCACGACCGCGATGTACCCCAGCAGACCCCCCAACGGGAGCGAGCCGGTGTCGCCCATGAAGACTTGAGCGGGGGAGCAGTTGAACCACAGGAACCCGAGGCAAGCGCCCACCATCGCGCCGGCCACGATCGCCAGTTCGTCGCTGAGCGGGATGTGGGGGACCAGAAGGTATTTCGCGAGCACGAAGTCTTCGTGGGCGTACCCGGCGATCAGGCAGAGCACGAGGAACGCGAAGCCGACGATCACCATGATGCCGCTGGCCAGCCCGTCCATCCCGTCGGTCAGGTTGACCGCGTTGGAAGCGCCGACGATCACCACCACGGCCACCAGAATGAAGATCACTTCGCCCAGCACGACGAGGTTGGGGCTGGGGACGAACTCGCCCGCCTCTTTGATCCAAGTCTTCACCCCCGGCAGGTTGAGGCTGCGGGCCATGTCGCGGTATTCGTCGCCGAGGATGAACTTGCTTTCGCTGTATTTACTAATGAACAGGCCCAGGATCACCGCCAGGGCGAGCTGAAAAAGCATCTTTTCCCACGAATAGAGCCCCTGACGCCCGGTCTTGCGCTTGGCGGAGGTCAGCTTCAGCCAGTCGTCCACGAGCCCCAGCAGGAACAGCCCGACGAGGCAAACCATCGCCATACGGACGTAGTAGCTGCCCAAGTCGGCGAGCAGCAGCGTGGTCACGAAGATCGAGCCGGCGATCATCACCCCGCCCATGGTCGGGGTGTTGCTCTTGGCCTTCATAAGTTCGTTGACGTCGGCCCGGCCGAAGTCAGGGTTGTCGCCCACTTTTTTGAGGATGAGCCACCCGATGACCCGTCGGCCCGAGCCGACCACGATCAGGAAGCTCACGATGATCGCGATGACGGCGCGGAACTCGACCCAACGGAACACCCCCAGCGCCCCGAGCCACCGGCTGGCGTTGATCGAGTCGCGGAAAAGGTCAACGAGCAGGTAGAGCACAGGCGGATTCAGCGGAGGGCGGTGGGACGCTGGACGTAGACGGCGTCAACGCCCGTCGGCAATAGCGGGGGGTGGCGGAGAGCCTCATTATGCCCGATCGTCCGGTCCGGGTGGGCCGAACCGGTTTTCGATTTCGGGGACGATGCGTTCGAGGCGGACGCCGCGGGATGCTTTAAGGAGGACGAGGTCTCCGGGCTGCAACCGGGCGGCCACATCCGGGGCGGTGTTTTCGTCGTAGGGCTCCGCGCCGAACGCCTCGCCGATGAGGACGACCATGTCCGCGCGGCGGCGGGCATGGTCGGCGACTTCCGCGTGGGCGGCGTGGGAGGCGCTGCCGAGTTCTTTCATCTCGCCGAGAACCGCCACGCGGCGGCTCGTGGAGTGGTCCGTGGCGGCCAGCGTATCCAGGGCGGCGCGGACCGAGTCGGGGTTTGCGTTGTACGAATCGTCGAGCACGGTGACATTCTGTCCGAACCGTTTGAGTTCGAGCCGGCCCGGCGGCAGGTCCGCGTCGGGCCAGGCCGCGGCGACTCGGTCCGCGGGGGCGCCCATCCACTGGGCCACCGCCCCGGCGAGGGCGGCATTCATGCGGTTGTGCTGCCCGGGCAAGGGGAAGGGGCCCGCGACGGCGGCGTCGTCGCGGAGCGGGAGCAGCGTGACGCCCTCGGCGACGTCGTAGAACGGCATCATGGCCGCGGCGGCGGAAGCCGGGGTCACGACCAGCCCGCCGCGGCGGACGAAGCCCAGCACCGTGGCTTCTTCCTGCGCGACCGCTTCGAGGTTTTTAAAAAACGCGAGGTGCTCGCGGCCGATGCTGGTCACGATCGCCGCGTCGGGCCAGACCAATTCGCTGAGCGAGGCGATCTCGCCGGGGTGGTTCGTGCCGATCTCGCAGGCCACGAAGTCGTGGGCCGGGTCGGCGGACAGCAGCGTGAGGGGCACGCCCAAGTGATTGTTGAAGCTTTTCGGGGACTGGGTGCCGACGAACCCGCAGGCGGTCAGCACGTGGTGCAGGAGGTGGCGGGTGGTGGTCTTGCCGTTGGACCCGCAGACGGCGAGCACTTTGCATCGGCCGTCTTTGGCCAGTTCGTCGCGGTAGGCGCTGGCGAGTTCGTGCAGGGCCGCCACGGTATCGTCGACCTGCAGGACGGGCCCAGGGCCGAGCGCGGCGTCGTCCGAGACGATCGCGGCGGCGGCCCCGGCGGACAGGGCCGCCTCGACAAAACGGTGGCCGTCGTGGTTTTCACCGCGGACCGCGAGATAGAGCTGGCCCGGGGCGAGGGTACGGGTGTCGTGCGACAAGCCGGTCGCGGCGGCGGCGGGGTCGGCCGGGGCGACCAACCATTGCCCACCGGTGATCCGTTCGAGTTGTTCGAGCCGCCAGAAATCACTCATGAGGGGCCCCGCTCCGCCCAGCGGGCCAACGCCGCGGCGGCGTGTTCGCGATCGTCGAAATGGATCTTTTCCGTGCCGAGGATTTGGTAATCCTCATGGCCCTTGCCGGCGATGAGCACGGTGTCCTGCGTTTGGGCGTGGCGGATCGCGGCGGCAATGGCGTGGGCGCGGTCGATTTCAACGGAAACCCGGTGGCGTGAGGCGTCCGCGACGCCGGCCATGGCGTCGTCGAGGATACGCTGCGGGT
The DNA here is from genome assembly GCA_039180025.1 of Planctomycetota bacterium. Taxonomy (GTDB): domain Bacteria; phylum Planctomycetota; class Phycisphaerae; order Phycisphaerales; family Phycisphaeraceae; genus Algisphaera. The sequence continues at coordinate 29,473 of JBCDDZ010000010.1, read as the reverse complement.
CTTCGGTGCGGGGGTTGTCCGAGGTGAGGATCGCGTGGTCGGCCAGATCGCTGGCGAGCTTGGCCATGATCGGCCGCTTGGTCCGGTCGCGGTCGCCTCCGCAGCCGAACACGACGATGAGCTTGCCTGAGCTGAGCGGTCGGAGCGCGGCGATCACGTTTTCCAATGCGTCGGGGGTGTGGGCGTAGTCCACCAGCACCGCGGGGTGATCGGTGCCGATCACCGAGACGGCTTCGAGTCGGCCGGGGACTTGCGGGCAGCGCGTGAGCGTTTCTGCCAGAGCGTTTGTCGAAACGGGGCGGATGGCTTCTGCGGCGGCTACGGCCTGCAGGGTGTTGACGATGTTGTGACGGCCGACGATCGGGAGTTCGACTTGTACTTCGTTCTCGCCGCCGTTGAACGGCCCCGAGAAGCGGACGGTGCTTCCCGCCGCGGTGAGTCGGATCACGTGCGCAGAGAAGTGGGTGAAGCTTGCGTCCCGGGCCGCGGCATCGGGCTCGGTGGGTGACGGGTCCAACTCGGTGGCGAAGGTGGTGATTTGTTGGTCCGGCCGCATCATTTGCCAGTGCGGGTCGTTGACGTTGAGCACTGCGACGGGGTTTTGCTGAGGGTCGAGCGATTGGAACAATTTCGCTTTGGCCGCGGCGTAGCGTTCCATGCTGCCGTGGTAGTCGAGGTGGTCCTGGGTGAGGTTGGTGAAGACGGCGACATCGAAGGCCAAGCCCGCGACCCGGCCCTGATCGAGGGCGTGGCTGGAGACTTCCATGGCGCAGGCTCGGCAGCCGTTTTCGACCATGGCGGCGAGGTGGCGGTGCAGCTCGATCGCGCCGGGGGTGGTGAGTTCGGCCGGCTGCGGGCCCCGAGGCGAGCCGTGATCGACCGCCACGGTGCCCAGCAGGCCACACGGCGTGCCCGCCGCACGGAGCAGGTGCTGGGTGAGGGTGGCGACGGTCGTTTTCCCATTGGTACCGGTGACGCCGATGAGTTTGAGCCGGTGGGCCGGGTTGCCGAAGAAGCGGGCGGCGAGCCGACCGGCCAAGGTCTGATCGATCGGGGTCGGCGTGTCCGATGCGGGCGACGCCTGGGGTAAGGCGACGGGCAGGTCGATCGGCGTGGGAAGTACGAGAGCGGCGACGCCGCGCTGCGCGGCGTCATGGGCGTGGTCCTTCCAGCGTTCGTCGCCGGTGTCGCGGGCGATAAACAGGACGCCCGGGCCGGCACGGCGGGAGTCGTCGGTCAGGTCGGACAGGACGATGGGCTCGCCGGTGCGGGTGAGTTTCAGCCCGGTGCCTTGGATAAGCGTGTGGAGGTGCATGGCGTGGCGGCGGGGTGGAGTGGGGCCGGGGGCCGGGGGTGGCTGAAGGTCACGGCCGAAGCGGGTTTATGGTGACGGCGGACCCGGGAGTCCGCAAGTAGACGCGTCGGGTCGCCGATGAGACGGGGAGGGGAATTCATACCTTTCTGGAAATCGATCCGTATGCCTCACAATTCCGCCCCTATTGAAACGATCCGGCTGAGCGCCCGCGACAAACAGAAGCTGGTCGATTACATCGAACAGTCCAGTAAAAAGTCGGTGGACAACGATCGGCGCAACCTTCGGGTGGATTTTCAGGGGCGCAAGGTGCTGGTCAATATCACCAACAGCCACGGGCAGAAGGTCAGCCACACCGTGTTGCCGCGGAACCTGAGCCGGCGGGGGCTGGCGTTTGTCCACGGGCGGTTTGTTTACCCGGACTCCCGCTGCCACATCACGCTCCCGATGCAGAACGGCAAATGGACCGCCCTGGAAGGCGTGATCCGGAGCTGCCGGCACATCCAGGGGGTGGTCCACGAAGTCTCGGTGGTCTTCGACGAGTCGCTGAACCTCAACGATTTTGTGCGCCTGACCGCGTCTCAGCAGGAACGGCACCGGGCGGAACAGGCCCAGGATTTCGACCCCGAGAACGATATGGACGTCAACGCGTCGGGCCGGGCACTGGTCATCGACGATATGGCCACAGACCGCAAGCTTTATCGGATGTGGCTGACCAAGCTGAACATGGCCAACAACGAGGCCAGCGGCGTCACGACGACGATCGAGCAGATGAGTCACTGTCAGTTCGACCTGATCTTGATCAACCTCGAACTGGGGGACGAATCGGGGGTTGAGTTGATCGAGCACCTGCGGGGGCAGGGCTTTGAAAGGCCGATCGTTGCGACCTCGGCCAGCGAGAACGATACGGATAAGCAGGCGGCCCTCGCCGCGGGGGCGAATCACTTTTTGGTTAAGCCTTTTGGGCTCGAGGACCTGCGGGTCGCGGTGGAGGATGCGCTGTCGATCGATACGGCGAGTTCCAAGGACTCGGACGTGGTGTACAGCTCGCTGGCCGAGGACGAAGAGATGCTGCCGCTGATTGAGGAGTTTGTGAATACGCTCGGGCCGTTGTCGATGCGGCTGCGGCGGGCGAACGCCGACGCGGACCACGAGGTCTTGGCGCAGCTTTGCCAGAACCTCAAGGGTGCGGGGGCGGGCTACGGCTTCGACGCGATCACGACGATGGCGCGCTACGCCGTGGAGAGCCTGGAGCAGGCGGACCAGAACACCGACGGCGTGCGGAAGACGGTTAACGACCTGGTGCAGGTGCTCCGTCGCGCCCGGCCGGGTGTGCCGGCGGCAGCGGGTTCTTGATGCAGAGTGATAGCCGAAAAAAAGAAACCCCGCGGCAAGCGGGGTGGCTGGGGAAGCGCAGATTTTTAGTTAGAGACGGGACCGGGTGGCGACGGCGGGGCTGCCGCCTTCACGGACCCAGATGCTGCCTTTCCCGCGGTGCCCGCTGACCTTGGTGAGTCGACGCAGGTAGGTTTTGAGGGTGTGCTCGTCGAACCGCTCGAGAAACTGAGGCGAAGCGCCGCGGTTTTTTTGCTGGATCTGTTCGATCATCTGCTGCTTGCTCATGGGGTATTCCTGACGGGGAGAGGAGAAAGCCCAGGGTCATCTACGGGGAGCCTGTCGGATCAGCATCGGTCTACGAGGTTTGGTGAGGTGAACGTATAACTTCAGCGGACCAGGCTGAACGCTGGTTTCGATATAATGGTGCCGATAACCCTGCGGCCGGGTACTCGGTGCTTGGGGCTCAAATCGGAATCTGCGCATGCCCATTACCGTCAACAGCCCGTATTCCGGCCGGCCGGTGAAAATCCGTGACCAAGACCTCGGGCGGGCCGTGCGGGACGAAGAAGGGCGGATTTTTTACGTGGTCGCTCGGGCGGAGGGCGACGGCTATTACGCGGCACCGACGCGCAAGGGGTCGGCGAAAGACGAGCAGCGCTACGATGCGCTAGAGACGAAGATGGATGCCGCTCAAGTGCAGGTCGATCTTCAGCACGCGGCGGTCCATGACGCGACGGGTCGGAGACGCCGGGGAAGCCGGGCGCGGTGGCTGGTGGTGGTTTTGCTCTTGTTGGTGGTCGGGGCGGCGGCGTACTACGGCGTGGTCTATAGGGGCGGCGGCGACCCGGGGGTGGGGCCGGATCGGCTGGAATTGCCGGGCCTACCGGGGATCGATCCGTCCCCCGGGGAGCCGGTGTCGCCTTCGCCGAAACCCGGTCTATGAAACCGCCGGCGGCAGGCTACACTCTTGGCATGCAGCAATCTTTTCTCTTGGCCTTTTGTGGCGTCGTGGTGCTTTGGCTCGGCGGCTGTGGGTTTGAGTCCGAGCCGGAGGCGTTGGAGAGCGGCGAATTGCGTTTTGTGAGCGGTGCCCCCATCGACACGCTCGATCCGCAGGGGACGAGCTGGCTGATCGACTTCCGGGTGATCGAATGCTTGTTCGAGCCGCTGCTGCAAGTGAACCCCGAGACCCTTGAGCTTGAGCCCGCCGCGGCGGCAGCGCTGCCGACGGTGTCCGAGGACGGGCGGGTTTACACGTTCACGATTCGGCCGGAGGCGCGGTGGTCCAACGGCGACCCGGTGGTGGCGTCGGATTACGTTTACGGCTGGCGGCGGGCTTTGCTGCCGGACTTTGCGGCGGACTACGCCGGACTGTTTTTTTGCATCGAAGGAGCGGAAGCGTTCTTCACTTGGCGGGGGCAGCAGCTCGCGGGTTTCGGGGAAAGCGGGGGCTCGGCCCAATCGTTGTGGGATCGGACGCAGACGCGTTTTGCCGAAACGGTCGGGATCGAAGCGGTCGACGACCGGACGATCCGGGTGCGGCTGCGTGAGCCGACCGCGTATTTCAAAGAGCTGGTGGCGTTCGCGGCGTTCATGCCGATCCACGAGGCGTCGGCCGAATCGTTCCTGTCGCTGGACGACCGAACCGGGGTGCTGACGACGCGGTCCGCGTATTTCGCCGAGCCGGAGAATTTGGTCGGCAACGGCCCGTATCGGCTGACGGAATGGACCTTCAAACGCCGGATGATCCTCGATCAGAACCCGCATTACTGGAACCGAGAGGCGATGGGCAATCAGCGGATCGTGATGGAGGTCAACAGCGACGAAGGCAACGCGCTGCTGAATTATCGCCAGGGTCGTTATGACTGGTTCCCGAACGTTTCGACGAGCTCGGCGCAAGCGCCGGACCTGATCGCGTCGGGGCAGGCGGACGTCCACACCGGGCCGGCCGCAGGGACGGTGTTTTACATCTTCAACTGCCGGCCCACCGTGGGCGGCAAGCCCAACCCGCTGGCAGACCCGCGGGTCCGGCGGGCGTTTTCGATGGCGATCGACCGGGACCTGATCGTGAATTCGGTCACCCGGCTGCGAGAGCCGACGGCGACCACGATCGTGCCGGTGGGTTCGATCCCAGGTTACGACCCGCCGGAAGAAGTGCTGCCAGGGTTCGATCCCGTTGCCGCACGGGCGCTGCTCGCGGAAGCGGGGTATCCGGGCGGCGAGGGCTTGACGGGGCTGACCGCGCTATTTAACACCGAGGCGCCGCACGACAAGCTGGCGGCGGCGCTGGCGAATATGTGGAAGACCCATCTGGGGGTGACGGTTCAGTTGGAAGGCGTCGAGAAGAGCGCGTTCCGGTCCCGCCGGAAGAACGGCGGATTCACGATCGCCCGCGGCAACTGGTTCGGCGACTACCGGGACCCGACGACGTTCCTCGATCTGTTTCGGTCCAACGACGGGAACAACGACGCGGCGTATCAGAACCCGGCGTACGATGCGAAGCTGGCGGAGGCGGCAAAAGAACTGGACCCGGCGGTGCGGTTCGGCCTCTTGCGTGAAGCCGAGGCGATCATGCTGGCCGACGCTCCGATTGTTCCGCTGCATCAAGCGATCAACCTGGAACTCTTCGACCCGGAGCGGGTGAGGACGCTCTATCCGAACGCATGGAATTACCGCCGGCTGTCGGCGATCCGGGTGGCGGCTCCGGCGGAGTCGCCGTAAAGGATCGAGCGCCATGGGCACGCTGATTTTTCGCCGGCTGCTGCAATTGCCGCTGATTCTGGGGGTGGTCTTTGCGGTGACGTTCACGCTGGTGTGGGTCTTGCCGGGGAACCCGTTGGACCGTGGCGAGGGGCGGCGGCTTTCGCCGGAGGTCGAGCAGGCGATGCGGGCGCGGTACAACCTGGATTCGCCGGGGCGGTTTGTGGTGGAGTATGCGCGGGGGGCGGTGGTGGGAGATTTCGGGCCGAGCTTGCAATACAAGGGTCAGCAGGTGCGGGACATTATCGCGGCGGGGCTGCCGGTGAGCGCATCGCTGGGGGCGGCGGCACTCGGCGTGGCGGTTTTGCTGGGGACGGTGGCGGGGGTTATGGGAGCGCTGCGCCCGGGGAGCCCGCTGGACTCGGCGAGCCTCGGGTTGACGCTGCTGGGGATCAGCCTGCCGAATTTCGTGACCGGCACGGTGCTGCTGGTGGTGTTCGCGGGATTGCTGCGGTGGGTGCCGGTGGGCGGGTGGTCTTCGCCGCAGGACATGGTGCTGCCGGCGGTGACCCTGGGGCTGGCGCCGGCGGCGTACATCGCGCGTCTGATTCGGCTGGGCCTGGCCGACATCATGGCGTCGGACTATCTGCGGACCGCGCGGGCCAAGGGTTTGTCGCACTCCGGAGCGCTTTTCCGACACGCGCTGAAAGTGGCTTACCTGCCGGTGCTTTCGTTTCTGGGGCCGGCGGCGGCGTCGGTGATGACCGGGTCGTTCGTGGTCGAGAAGGTTTTTAATATCCCCGGGATCGGGGAGTACTTCGTGTATTCGGTTCTCAATAAAGATCAGTTTTTGATCCTGGGGATCGTGCTGGTATACGCGACGCTGCTGGTGGTGTTCAACCTGCTGGTGGACGTCGCGTACGCGTGGCTGGACCCCAGGATCGAACTGTGACGGCGACGGCGGCGGTGATGGGACAGCGGGTCAGGGGCCGGGCGGCGTAGCCGGTTCGGCCGGAAGAGGCGGGGTCCATGGGCCGCGTCGCCACGCGCCCATGCGCGGGGTTTTGAAGCGGACGGCCAAAATGATGACCGAAATTCCGAGGAGCAGAAGCGGGATGCTGAGCCATTGGCCTCGGCTCAAGCCCCACGCTTGCAGGCCGAGGTGGGCGTCGGGCTGGCGGAAGAATTCGTTGAAGAGCCGCATCACGGCGTAGGTGATGCAGAACGCCCCGGCGATGCTGCCGGCGCGGCGGGGCTTGCGCCAGAGCCAGAGCAGCACGGCGAATACGATGAGCCCTTCGAGGACCGCGGCGTAGAGCTGGGAGGGGTGGCGGGTTTCGAGGACGGCGGCGGCGGCCTGCTGGAGTTTGACGTTGCCGGCCTGGAGGTGGTCGAGCCAGTGGGGCGGAAGCTCTTGGCCGTAGGCCTGGACCATCGCCCGGTAGGTGTCCGGGTTGTCGTACAGGGTTTGGGGAAATTGAACGGCGAGGGGGAAGTCCGGGGCAGTGGGTCGGCCGACGAGTTCGCCGTTGATGAAGTTGGCGAGGCGACCGAAGAACAGGCCCAGGGGGGCGCTGAAGGCCATAAGGTCGAGGGTGAAAGGCCAGGATTGCTGGTGACGGCGGGCGAAAAGGTAGGTCGCGAGGATCCCGCCGATCATCCCGCCGTGGGACGACATGCCGCCGCCCTGAAGATCGAGGACGCCCCAGTAGGGGGCGGAGTCGGAGAACTCACGCAAGAGGTGGGGATTGTAAAAAAGGACCGATCCGAGGCGTCCGCCGACCACGATGCCGATGGCCAAATTCAGGACGAGGTCGCCGGCGCGTGCGGTCGGGAGGGTGGAGACGCCTACACGGGTGATTCGTTTAATCAGGAACAAGGCGAGGAGGAAGCCGAGGAGGTAAGACAAGCCGTACCAGCGGATAGGCCCTCCTTCCCAGAGCTTGATCGCGTAAGGGTCGATCGTGTGTAGCCAGGCAGCGAGGGTGAGGGTCATCGCGTTTTCTTGCCGCGGTGTTTCTTGAGTTTGAGGGTCTGCTGGTGTTTATTAGGCTGCGGGTTTTTTGGAGATGCGGCGGCGGGAGCGTTGGTTTGGCTGGCCGCGGTGGATTTCTTGGTTTTACTGCCGCCGCGTTTGCCGCGTTTTTTCTTTTTGTCGCGGGGGGGCGTTTCGCCGGAGCTGCGCTTGCGCTGCTTGGGCTTGGGGCGGTCGGGCGAGGGCTTGTCGCGGTTCGGTTTTGAGGGGGGTGGGGTTTTAGTGGTGTCTTCGACGATGACCAACTCGAGTTGGCGGCGGGGCAGGTCGACGCTGGCGATGCGGACCACCGGGAAGCGGTCGCCGATGTTGATAACCCGGCCGGACCTCTGGGCGACGAGGGCGCCGGTGTTGCGGTTGAGTTGCCAGCGGTCGCCGCCGGAGGTTTTGCGTCCCTTGCCGTTGTGTTTTTTCGCGGAGGTGGGGCCCGGGAGGTCGGCGACGCGGATGAAGCCGTCGATCAGGTAACGGTCGATCTGGAGGTAGATGCCTTGCCCTGTGACGCCGGTGACCGTGCCGGGGAAGTCTTCGCCGAGCTTGGTGGCCAGCAGTTCGAGGATGAGGTATTTACGGAGTTCGCGTTCGGCGGATTCGGAGTTGCGTTCGGTGGTGGAGCAATGGCGGCCGATCTCGCGCATACGCTCTTCGTTGGGGATGCGGTCGTCTTCGCGGAGGGTCCGCCCGAGTTTTTTGGCGGAAGGTTTTTGTTTCTCGGCGTCGGATGCGGGGCCCAGGTGCTCAAGCATGACGTCGAGAGAGCGGTGGACCACGAAGTCGGGGTAGCGGCGGATGGGGCTGGTGAAGTGGGTGTAGTGCTCGCTGGCCAGCGCGAAGTGGCCGACGAGGGTTGGACTGTATTCAGCTTTGCTGAGGGTCTTGAGCACGGCCATATGGACCGCGTGCTGGGCGGGTTTACCGCGGACCGAGTCGAGCAGGTTCTGAAGTTCGAGCCGGGAAGGCTTGCTGGGGATGTTGTAACCGGCCACCCGGGCGAAAGCCTTGAGGTCACCCAGGTCGTGGGCATCGGGGTCGGGGTGGACTCGGCGGATCATGGGGACATCCAAGGCGCTGAAAGCGCGGGCGGCGGCCTCATTCGCCTCGACCATGAACATCTCGATGAGCTTGTGGGTGAAGGCGTCGTCTTCGGGCACGGCGTCGACGACGCGGCCGGTGTCGTCGAAGACAAGGTCGACGGCGGGGAGCCCGAGAACGATCATGCCATCTTGCTGGCGGCGCTTCTGGATGGTTTTGGCGAGTTCGTCCATGCGTTTGAGGCATTGGATTAGTTCACGCGGGTATTTGGGCTCGCTCTTGCAGTGCTTAGTGGCGGTGCGGATATCGTCTTCGATCAGGGCCTGGGCTTCGATGTAGGTGAGCCGTTTGGCAGAGCGGATGACGGTTTTGGCGAACCGTTGGGAAAGGACGTGGCCCCGGTCGTCGTAGGTGAGGAAGACGGTTTTGGCAAAGCGGTTGACGCCTTCCATCAGCGAGCAGACGCCGTTGGAAAGTACCTCGGGGAGCATCGGGATCACTTTGCGCGGGAGGTAGGTGCTGTTGCCGCGGGCGTAGGCTTCCTGGTCGAGCTCGCTGCCGGGGGTGATGTAGTGGGCGACGTCGGCGATGTGGACGCCGAGCTCCCAGGCGGGGTTGTTGGGCCCTTGGCCGTTGAGCCGGGTGACGCTGATGGCGTCGTCGTAGTCTTTGGCGTCGGGGGGGTCGATGGTGCAGATCAGGGTGCCGGTGAGGTCCTCGCGGTCTTCGGGGATGTGGTCGTCGTCGAGCTTACGGGCGGCGTCGCGGGCTTCCTGCATGACGGGGTCGGGGAAGCGTTCGTAGAGGCCCGAGGCGCGCATGACCGCGAGGGTTTCGACATCGGGTTCGCCGGCTTCGCCGAGGACCTCGACGATCACACCCTCGGCGTTGCCGCCGCGGTCGTCGGGGTATTCGGTGAGATCGATGACAACTTTGTCGCCGGGCTTGGCGTTTTTGGCGTGGGGGTCGCGGATCAGGACGGGGGAGGTGAAGATGCGCCCGTCGACCTGGACGCCGAATTTATTCCCTTTCTGGATCAGCGTGCCGGAGTACTGCTTTTCGGCCCGGGTCAAGACTTCGATGATGCGGCCGATGTAGGGCGACTTGTCCGAGCCGGACAAGGCACGCCGTTTTTCGTGGATGACCTTGGCTTTGACTTTGTCGCCGGTCATGGCGTCGCCGACGTTGCCCGGGGGGATGAACAGGTCGCCGTGCTCGGTGAGCTCGTCGGGGACGAGGAAACCAAAGCCTTTTTCGTGTCGGCGGAAGGTGCCGACCATGTTCTTCCCGGGGGGCGGGAGGGCGATGGTGTCGGCGGTGCCGCGGACGACTTGCCCCGCTTCGAGGAGTCCGTCGATGGCGGAACGGAATTGCTCAGCCTGGCCTTCGGAGATGTCGAGGTCCTGGATGAGTTCGCGGGCGGTGCTGGGGGCGTATCGGCGGTCGGCGATATGATCGAGGATGCGGTGGGCGTAACGTTGGGGCATGGGGGTAAAACTTTCTGGTCGCCGATCCCGGAGCGAGGGCCGGGAACAAAACGGTACTGTACCATAGGTGTTTTGGCGGTTTACTCGAGGTTAACAGGAGGTGTCACGATGGACGAAACCGGAGCGGTGATGGAAGCAGCCGCGGAGCTGGGGCGGAAGATTGCGGCACACCCGGCGTCGCGGAAGATGGACGAGCTGGTCAAGCAGTTGGAGTCTGATGTCGACGCCCAGCGTTTGGCGGCCGACTTGGATCGGCACCGCGAGATGCTGATCGAGAAAGAGCGTCGCGGCGATCCGATCGAAGTCGAGGACAAGAAGAAGCAGCAGGCGCTGCAATCTTCCGTGGCAATGCATCCGGTATTGAGTGGGTTGCAGATGGCGAGGATGGACGTGGTGGATCTGATGCGGAAGGTTGATGAACGGATCGCCGCGGCGGGGCGTTCGCCGGGGTGAAGAGGGAGGGGAATCGGGTGGAGGCGGCGGGGCGAAGAGCTTAGCGGCGGGCGGCTTGCGGGCTGGCGGGGGGCAGGGCGAGGTCCTGATCCGTGAAATTGAAGGGGTCTTGCTTAAGGATTTCGACCCATTCCTGGGCGATATCGCGGAGGCCGACCCAGTTTTCTTGATCGATCATGGTGCCCAGGCCTTGCGGGGTGAGGCCACGGGCACGGAGTGCGGTGTGGGCAAACTCGAGCGACGAGGCGGCGACACGGACCGCTTCGATGTGGCTGCGATTGTTTTCCGTAGATAGGTCAGCCTCGGCGAGTTGGCGAGCGGCGAGTTGCAGGTAGCGGGCGCTGACTTTGGCGAGGCTGCGAACCTGTTCTTGCGGACGCTGGGCGGCGGTGAAGAGTCGGCTGAAGGCGAGCTGTAGGGCGGCGTTCTCGGGGCTGTAGCTGGTGCCGGGCTGCTCGGCGTGGATCGCCACACGGTCGTTGAGGACGTCGATGACGCGGGCACCGGACTGGTCCGCGGCCAGCATGGCTTCGAGCAGGGGCGCGACGACAAAGGCGTCTTTTTCGGCCACGATCTGGTTTTTCAGCAGGTCTAAGATTTTTTCGATCTGGTTGTTGGTGAGCTCGCCCCCGTCGATCTGGTTATTCATGGCCAGGGCAGCGGGATAACGGACGCCGGGACTGGGGTCGGTGAGCCCCCGTTCGATCGGGTCCAGCGCGTCGGGGTGTCCGATCCGGCTGAAGATCACCATAGTGTTGATGCGTGTCTTAAGATCATCGTTTTCGACCAGCGGCGTGAGGCGTTCGGTAAGCAGCTGGGAATATTGTCGGAGAAAACTCTCGGTGGCTCCTTGCGTGTCGAGGGGATCGGCCAGGTTGCGACGCGCACGGCTGACCGCTTCGACATCGTCGCTGAGAATGGTTTGGATTTGCCCATTGATAAAGCCCGAGACGGCGGAGCGTTCGGCGGGCGTCCAGGAGTTGGGGTTCGTCACCACGCCCGGGGCCAGGCGGTCCTGCGCAGAGGCCGCGGCAACGCCGAAGCAGGAGATCGCAAGGAAGCAAACCGAAGTCAAACAAGCCCATCGGTTTGCGATCATCGCGTGAGACTCCAGAGGTTCATAAATCTCGTGTGGGCGTCGGGTAAGTTAATGGATAATTCGCCGAGTTTAAAAGAGCGTCCGCCGGGACGGGCGGGGTAGGTAAAGCGCAAAACCTGAAGCTACGAACATTATCACTACAGCGAAAAACTGTCAACCGCGTGCGAACCGGCAGCATTCGGCAAACCGTTTTATCTTCAAAGCTTGTGGTGTTTTTGCGTCCGATAGGCTGGGGAGGTTGAGCCTAATCTTTGGTCACGATGTTGAGGTCTTTGACTTTTTTGTTGAGCGTGTTGCGGTTGATACCCAAGAAGTCTGCGGTACGGATCTTGACGCCGCCGTTGTAGTGCAGGGCTTCGCGGATGAGTTGCCGTTCCACTTCGCCGATAACCATGTCGTAGACCTCGCCGTCGTACATCTGGAACTGTTTGATGGCGTGCTCGGCGAGCTTGGTGGCGATCGCTTCGATGGATTCGTCGGTGGTATCGCCGCGGATCTGCTGAGAAAAAAGACGGATTTGGAGGGGGAGCAGGTCTTCGGAAAATTCGTCGCTCGACGAAAGGACGACCGCGCGTTCGACCGCGTTTTCGAGCTCGCGGACGTTACCCGGCCAAGGATACCTGAGCAGGGTATTCAAAACCTCTCGGTTGATGGTTTTGACGTCGCGTTGGTTTTCACGGTTGTAGCGATCCAGGAAGTGATCGATCAGCCGGGGGATGTCCTCGCGGCGAGAGCGTAGGGGCGGGAGGTCGATGGTCACGACATTGAGGCGGTAATAGAGGTCTTCGCGGAAATTGCCTTTGCGGACTTCTTCCTCGAGTTCGAGATTGGTCGCGGCGATGACGCGGACATCGGTCTTGATGGTGAGGTGGTCGCCGACGCGCTCGAATTCGCGTTCCTGGAGAACGCGGAGGAGCTTGACCTGGAGCTGCGGATCGAGCGTCCCGACTTCGTCGAGAAAGATCGTGCCTCCGCTGGCGGCTTCGAAGCGGCCTATTTTGTCTTTGACGGCACCGGTGAAGGCCCCCTTGATATGGCCGAAGAGTTCAGATTCGAGGAGCTGGGGCGAGAGGGCGCCGCAGTTGACCCGGATCAGAGGTTTGTCCCGCCGGGGGCTGTTGTAGTGGATCGCTTTGGCGATGAGTTCCTTGCCGCACCCGGTTTCACCAAGTAGCAGCACGGTGGCGCGGGAGGAGGCGACTTGGCCGATGGTGCTGAGCACGTCGAGCATCACGGGGCTGGAGCCGATGATGTTGTCGAAGCGGTACTTACTTCGGAGGTTGTCTTTGAGTTGGTCGCGTTCGGCGAGCCATTGGTCTTTTTCGAGCTGGATCAGGTTGTGGATACGGATGGTTTGGGCGATGAGGCCGGCGAAGATTTTGATCAAGCGGGCTTCGGCTTGGAGCGTGGATTCATCGAGGAACGGCTTATCGATGCTGATGGTGCCGACGAATCGATCCCCGTCTTGGATAGGCACGCAGATAAAGCTCAGCGGGCGGCTGTCGCGGTCTGCTTCTAGTGCCCGGCTCTGAGTGCGGTTCAGGAAATCGGGGTGTTTGGTGAGGTCGGGGATGACGGCCGGTTCACCGGTTTCCATCACCCGTCCGGTCACGCCTTCACCGATGGCGTAGCGGCCACGCTCCTGCTCGGCGAGGGTAAGGCCGACGGACGCATAGGTGCGTAACTGATCGGTGGCTTGGTCAAAAAGCACCAAAGCGGCGCTCTGAATGTGGAGTCGGCTGCTGAGCAGGCTCATCGCTCGCTGAAAGACTTGGCTCAATTCCAAGCCGTCGCCAAGGATTTGGCTGATTTCTTCCAGGATGTTTAATTCTTGTTCAGCACGATCCATATATCGCTAATTTAATCATCATTTCAGCGAATAATCAAGCCTGAACGCGAAAAATGTGCGCATGGCATGTCGGATAATACGAACAAAAACAAAACAAATCAATATTTTTATAAGTGATGTCCCTCGTATGCTTTGGATTGACTCACGAGTCTTCAGACGAAATCCATTTGCGCACAGTGGTGACGGCATAGCTCCTGGTGATGGCCACGCTGGTCAACGGAGCCCTATGCATGATGTCTGCCTCGTCTTTGCCTAAGCCTGCTGCACTCGCACCCGATCTGCTCGAATGGATACTCGCCGAGCACGTCGGTGTCCGTCGGCCGAATCTGGAGCGGTTGTGGCGGTACTACCGCAACGCGGCTGATCCGGATTCACCGGCTTATTCGTCGGCGGGACGGTCGGCCCAGGCCCGGGGCTTACCCGCCCGGCTGACCCGCGGCGATGCGAACTCGACGCGTGAGGTGGTCATCGAGAACGATATTGCCTGGCGGATCCACGCTCTGGTGGACTTCATGTTCGGCCAGCCGCTGCTGATTCAGAGCCGGGCGGCGTCGGCCGGGCTTGCCGAGAAGATCAACCACTATTTGAGTAGCGTCTTTCGGAGCAACGGCGGGGAGTCGTTTTTCCACGATATGGCGCTGCTCGGCTCGGTGTATGGGTACGCCGATATCTTGGTTCGGCCTCCCGTGGCGGGCCAAGCGGAGGCTCGGCTGGAACTGATCGAAGCCCCGCGTGCGGTCCCGGTGGTCAGCCCCGGGGACTACCGCCGGCTCGATGCGTATTTGATCCACCATTCGCAGCTGACCCATGAACTGCGGCCGGTGCCGTTCCTGGGTCGCGTGCTGGGTCGTCAGCGGTCTGCGGAGCGGAAGACGGTCGACCGGACCGAGGCTTGGACGGCCGAGGGTTTCGAGGTTTTCCGGGGCTCGGGAGACACGCAGGGTCGGGGCCGGGTACGGGTGGACGGCGGGGCGAACCGCTTGGGGCGGGTGCCGGTGGTGCACATCCAGAACCTGGCGCAGCCGTTTTATTACGAAGGCTTGTCCGACGTCGAGGCGCTGGTCCCGTTGCAGGACGAACTGAACACGCGGCTGTCGGACCGGGCCAACCGGGTGACGTTCCAGTCGTTCAAGATGTACCTGGGCAAAGGGATTGATGGGTTTACCGAGCGGCCGGTCGGGCCGGGCCAGATGTGGGCGACCGACAACCCGGACGCATCGATCCACGAGTTTGGTGGGGATGCTTCGACGCCGAGCGAGGACCAGCATATTCGTGAAGTGCGTGAGGCGATGGATAAGGCCTCGGGGGTGTCGCCGATCGCGGCGGGCGTGGTGGGGGGGCGGACAGGGAACCTGTCGAGCGAGAACGCGATCCGGATCGTGTTGCTGGGCCTGTTGGCACGGATCGAGAAGAAGCGGCTGACGTACGGGGCGGGGATCGAACAGCTCTGCGAAATGATTCTGCACGCGGCGGACGTGACGGGCGTCTTGCCGAACCGTGCGGAAGACCGCCGGGTCCGGCTGGACTGGCCGACGCCGTTCCCGGATAGCGAAGAACGGCAACTGAAAAACGCGCTGGCTAAGAAAGAGCTCGGTGTGCCCGCGGATCAGTTGTTGGCGGAGCTGGGTTACGCCGACTGTGCCCATCGCGAGCAAGCGCTTGTTTGAACCACTTACCGATCGACGCGAAGCGTCACGTCCTTTGAACCGGAGTTCTAGTTTTGATGAATCTTTCTGATAGCGATGTGCCCGTGGAGATGACTGCCGATACGGCCGAGGCCGAAGCGGCGGTGGCCGACGCGGAGCCGGGGAAGCTGGTTCCCGTGGCCGAGGCGATCCGTTACCGAAAGCGTGCCCAGACCGCGGAGCAAGAGCTCGGAGCCTTGCGGGGTCAGTTGACCACGGTGCAGGAGCGGCTCGACAAATCGCAGGAAACGATCACCGCGCTGGAACGGCGGCAGAAGATCGATGCGCTGCTCGCGGATTCGGATGCGATCGATCTGGAAGCCGCACGGCTGCTGACCGAGATAAGCGTATCTCAGATGGACGAGCCGGACGTGCGGGCGGCGGTGGACGACCTGCGTCGGCAGAAGCCTTACCTCTTCCGGCAGCGGGTGACGCAGATTGATTCGGCCATGTCGCCGAGGGTCGAGTCCTCGGGGGCGGAGGAGTTGGCGGCTGAGCGGGCGGCGGCGACGGGCGATCGGCGCGACCTGCTGGATTACCTGCGCCTCCGGCGTCGCTGAACCCGTTTGGATGGCTCGGGAGTCCGGCGATCTCCCATCGAGCCAGGGGGAGTGATTTGAGAAAGATCGCCGACTTACTACTTCATTCTGAATCTTATTCAAAGGAATACATTTATGGCCTTTTCTGGAAAAGCAACTTACTCTGCCGGTCCGTCGTTACCCGAGCTCGCTCAGGACGTTTCGGACATCATCGGGATTGTCAGCCCTTACGAAACCCCGCTCCTGGATCACCTTGGCGACCCTCAGCGGTCGGCGACGAGTACCGTGCACGAGTGGCTGGAGGACACGCTGCTGCCCAATACCGACACGGCCGCCGGGTCGGTCACGGTCGGTAGCAGCTCGGTGGATGTGGATCACGGCGAACGTTTTCGGGCGGGCGATCAGGTGCAGGCGGAGGGATCACGTGAAGTGATGTTCGTATTGTCCGTAAACGGCGATACGCTGACGGTGTCGCGCGGCTACGGGGGTACGTCCGCGGCCGCGGTGTCGGACGGCACCACGCTGCGGATTCTGGGAAATGCCGCACTTGAAGGCGACGATGCCCCGACGACCCGGTTTACAAACCGGAGCCGGAAGCTCAACTACACACAGATTTTTACGGCGGGCGTCGAGGTGTCGGGGTCGCAGCTCGCGTCGCGGCAGGTCGCGCTGGCCGACGAGATGGATTACCAAAAGCAGGAACGGCTGCGGGAGCTGGTTCGCGATCTGGAGAACTGCGTCATCAACGGCGCGGCGAATGATTCGGCCAACCCGATCGGTAGTGCCGCGACCCGCCGGACGATGCGGGGGCTTATCCCTTCGGTGTCGACCAACGTGGTGGACGGCGGCGGAAACACTCTGACCGAGGAAGCGCTCAACGCCGCCTTGCGGGGCATTTGGGAGCAGTCCAACGGGCCGGTGGACACGATCGTGGTGGGCGGATCACAGAAGCGAGCGATCAACGGTTTCGTGACGGCTTCGCGCGGTTTCGGCCCTTCGACCGAGCGTTTCAAGGATCTGGTGAGTGTGTACGAGTCTGACTTTGGGGTTTGCCGGGTGGTGCTGAGCCGCTGGGTCCCGCGGGACACGGTGCTGTTGTTGGACGCCTCGCGGGTGGATGTGCTGCCGCTGTCGGGACGGAGCTTCCAGTACAAGGCCCTCGCGGCGACGGGCGATAGTGAGTCGGGGCAGGTTTTGGGGGAGTACACATTGGAATTGCGTAACGAGAACGCACATGGGTTGATCCGGAACCTGGCGGTGGCTTGATCGATGAGGTTGCTCTTTCCCTGCGGGGTCGTCGGCTTACGCCGGCGGCCTCGTTTCCCGGCCGCGGTTTGCGTCAGTTGGACGGCGGTGCCGGTACTGATTTTTGTTTCCCCTTTGATTGAGAAGCCGTCATGAATTTTTCGACCGACCGCGACCTTTTGGCTTTGGAGCCGATGCTGTTTCACGACGTGCCCTGGCTGGGCCAGCAGCGGGTGAACGCCGACGACGGCTACGTGACCGACACCACACTGAGCAGCGCGGGCAGCGATTTCGTCGCGGCGCAGGTGGAAACGGGCGGCGTGGTCCTGGTGGATCGCAAAGCGTGTGAGGTGATTTCGCGGGAGGACGGGCAGACGTTGTCGGTGTCGCTGCTGCGGGATCGGCTGGCGGATGCGGCGGTCCCGGTGGGTGACGGTGGCCCGCTGCCGGTGGTGGTGCGGACGTTTGCGCCGCAGGCGGGGCTAGTCCACGACGGGCTGCTCCGGCTCCTGGGGATCGACGCGGACTCCACGGACCCGGATGCGTTGACGGAAGAGGCGGTGGTATCGCTGTCGGTCATGGCGAGGCTGGAGGCGCTCGGGACACTGGAGCGGGTCTACAGCGGGGCGGCGGCGCTGACGGGGGACAACCAGATGCTGGTCTACAAAGCGGGGGAATATCGGCGACGTTTCCGTCACGCGACGGCGCAGGCCAGCGTGCTGCTGGATACGAATGGCGACGGCCACGCGGACGAGCGGCGGCGGCTGGGGATGGTTCGGCTGCAGCGGGTCTGAGGCCGGGCGATTTGAGCGTCTTTTCTTGAGCGGACCGATTTGAGATTTTTCACGCATGATTTTATTTGACGCGCAAAACTTGTTTGGCTCGGGCCCGGCGCGGTTACACGTGGGCGGTTTGGCATTAAGGCACGACGCGGGGGACTTGCCCCTGGCGGACGGGGTGGAGTTGGTGGTTCAAGGGCGGGCCGGGCGGACGATCACGCAGACCGGGACGCTGTTGTCCGACGAGGCGCGGGCGATGGCGGGTTTGATCGATGCGATCGAGGATCGGTTGGACGGGGTGGCTCGGAGTTTGGTGGAGCACGACGGCCGGGCTTGGGACAAGGTGGTGATGCTGCGGTTTGAGCCGGGGCCGATGACGGCGGTAGGGGCCCGGTACCGGGTGGATTACACCGTGGATTACTTGCAGGTGAAGCCATGACGGACGGATATCCAGATCTGGAACTGGGTTCGGTATTTGGCTTGGTGCTGGGGCGGGCGGTAGAAGACCGGTACGGCGAACACGACGGGTTGGTTCACGTGTGGTGGCGGCTGGTGTCGGAGCAGGAAGTTTGGGTGCGGGTCTACATCGACGGCGTGCTGACGGAGGTGGTGACGGATCCGGGGCAGCGAGACGTGTGGTTGGTGACAGATCGGACGCGAGCTTGCCACGTGGAATTGTGTGCGGTGGCGGTGGGTGAGACGGCGTGGTCGGCAGAGCGCTGGGACGTGCGAGAGCGGGATCGGGTGGGCGTGGTGATGCTGCGTGACGAAACGTTCGCGGTGGATGCGCGGGTCCGAGTAGAACTCGCGGGCGGGGTGAAGGTGGAATCGGCGATGTGGCCAGGGGACGCGGCGCGGAGCGGGTTTGGCGGGTTGTTTGGGTTGGGGGGTTTTGGACGCGATGCGGCGAGCGGGCTGGGGTTGGGGCGGGGGGAGTTGGGGCACGGCCCGCTGGGGATCGATGGGGAAGCGTGGCGTTGGCGGTCCCCGGCATTGCCGGATGGAGCGTACGCCGTGGGGGTAAGCGTGAGGGATGCTGCGGGGCGGAGGGTATCGGCGGCCTTGCCGCCGACGGTGAAGAGTGTGGAGAACCCGCCCGAGCCCGCTGAATCCCTGCGTGTGTTAACTGATTTCACTTTGACCTGGATTTAACAACGATGCCTGACGAACGCTATCCACGAGACGCTGAACTGCTGGCCCTTTCCCGCGACGCGGCGACGGGGGTGGAGTACATCCCGACCGGGAAGAGCCCGTACTATTTGGAGTACCGACGGTCGCTGCACCGGATGCTGCGGGCGTCGGAGCGGGCGAACGATCTGCGGGTGTATGTAGACGGTGACCTGTCGGTTGGCTTTCGTCCGGGCCGATGTTTGATTGGTGGGGCGTCGGTGGTCTTCGCCGGGGCGTCGGGGATCGCGGTGGAAACGGGGCAGACCACGTGGTACTGGCTGGCGGCGGACGGCGAGGTGGGGGCGTCGATGCAGGGGCTGCCGGAGGATCGGGCGACGTTTGTCCCGCTGGCGGAAGTGGTGTCGGGCCCGGAAGAAATCGAATCGGTGACGGATTTGCGGGGCGAAGCCTTCCTGCAGGCTCCGAGTGTGGCGGTGCTGGGGCTGACGGCGTCGGCCCAGGAGATCAATCAGGCTTTGGGGGGGATCGAGGCTTCGGTGACCGGGGCGGCGTTAAACAAGGTGACGGGCGGGGTGTTCGAGGCGGCGGATGCTTTTCATACTCATGCGTCGCTGAACGCGAACACGGACGGCCGGGCAGAGTTCAGGGTGGTGAATCAGAGCTACCACCCGGACGCGGAGGTGAGCGTACGGCTAAGCGTGCCAGAGCTCACAGCGGTGGACACGGTGGTTTCGCTGCATCCGGAACATCGTTATCTACAACAGAGCCGGGGTGGCAGCACGTACAACCTGGTGGGCGCGGTGCATCTGAGTTGGGTGAAGTCGGGGCAGGTGAGCGCGAGCGTGGCGGATGCGGCGGTGGGGGTGGTGCCGATCGACGGCCGGGTGACGGCGGTTGTCTTGAGCATGGCGGGGAACATGGAGTCGACCGAGGCAGGCGACGGAGTGAGGGTGTCGGCAAGGGTCAATGGGGCGCCGCTGACGGCAGCGCCGGGCGAGCTGACGTCGGCGGACGGTCCGGGCTTCGTGTGTACGGATCAGGGGGCGGGGACGCCGACGGCACTGGTAGCGGGAGACGGCGCGGCGGTGCGGCGGGGCGATCTAGTAACCGTCGATTTAGACCGGCAGGTCGCGGGCACGGTGACAAACGAGGCGCGGGATGTCGCGGTGCTGGTGGTGGTGCGGGCGGATTGTCCGGAGTGAGCGTTTAACGCGCTGCGGGGCGGGGATGGGGCAGGGTTGTTTGAGTGATACGCAGACAGGAGAGTCGGCTATGTCTTTTTTAGATTTGGATGCAGAACAGATTGCCGCGCTGGTCGGGACGCGACACGGCGAGACGGGGGTTGAGTTTCCGGAGGCGGGGCTTCAGCCGTACCACGATTGGCTGATCCGCACGCTGCATCGGCTGGCGGAACGCTCGCTGGGGGCGCTGCGGGTCGAGCGGTCGGATACGGCGGAGTCGGCGGTTTGGGTCGCGGCGGGGAGGGCGTCGCTGGCGGGAGAGGCGGTGGTGGTCGAGGCCAGGGATCTGGACCTGGCGGCGTTCAACAATAGCACGGCGTACGTTTGGCTGGAAGCGGGGGAAGGGTCGGGGGAAGTGGAAGCGGGGGCGTCGGAGGCGGGGTGGCCGGGCGGGGCTCACCTCAAGCTGGCCGAGGTCGTGCTGGCCTCGGGCCGGGTGGAGTCGGTGGTGGACCGTCGACTCGAAACGGTATTCCGTGGTTAGCGTTTTTGTTTTCTCGGCGATTTATGGAGCCCTGCTTTGGCGATTTCACGACAGGTTGACTTTGAGCCGGATGGCTGGCGTGAGTTCGCGCAGCCCCCGGCGGAGTGGTGGGGTTACGCAGAACGGGTCCGTCGGATGGGGCCGTTGGCGTACTGGCGTTTGGCGGACGCGGCGGGGGAGCCGGCGACCGATGAGATGGGGACACTCGACGGGAGCTACGGCGGCGCGACAGACCATACGGCGGCCGGGCCGTTGTACCGGGACCCTCAGAACGCGGCGGGTTTTTTAGGTGATAACGCGTCGATCAGCGTGCCGAGCACCGATCTGTTGAACGGGGTGTCGGCCTGCACGATCCTTTTTTGGATGCGTTATTCACCGTCGGCGGTGAACCAGGACGGTCACATTCTGTCGCGCTGGCCGTCGTCTTCGGTTGGGGGGTGGATGGTGTGGGCCGACGCGAGTGCTTACCAGTCCGGGCGGTCGCGTACAGTTTCGTTTGCGGCGGATATTTTTGTGGGGCAGGACGTCCGGGTGGAAGGCAGCGCGGACCTGGTGGTGCCGGGGGTCTGGTCTTTCTATGCGTGTACGTTTCAGGGGGGCGATGCCTTACGGATCTACAAGGACGGGGTGTTGGACCGTGAGGCGTCGACCTCGGCACCCGTCATGACGACAACCTCGAATCCGACGTGGATCGGGCGTTCCGCCGCTGCGGCATCGAATAAGTCTTTCCGCGGAGATTTGGCGGAGTTGGCGGTGTTTGATCGTGCGCTGAGTGCTCAAGACATTGAGTCGCTGCACGGAGTGGGGCGGGGGCAACTGCGGCTGGCGGACACGGGAGGTTGATCATGAGTGTGGCGATGAGTCAATCGGCGGAAGCGGCGTTGCTGGACCGCCGCGACCCGGGCGTGGGCCTGCGGGTGGTTTTTGCGGTCGGGACGGGGGGGAGGTATCTCGCGCTACCGTATGCCGAGTGGAGCGAGAGCGTGTTCGTGCGTTTCGCTTTTCGGGTGGACGCGTGGGCGGGAGGCGGCGCGCTGATGGGCGGGGCGCAGCACGCGGAAGCGGGAGAGGTTTGGTCGTTGGAGCTGGACCCGGCGGGGAGTGAGCTTCGGCTTCGGAGTCCGTGGGCGGAGACGATTTCGGCTGCCTTACCCGGAATGGGCCGGTGGGCGACGGTGGAGGTGGGGTATGAGCGGGGCGGAGCGGGTTTGGGGCTGTGGATCAACGGGATTGAGGTGGGGCGACGCGGACTGGCGGCGCAGGCGGCGGGGGTGGAGGCGGTCTGGCTGGGCGGGTTGTTTAAGTCGCCGGACGCGGCGGGGGTGCTTTCGCTGGACGAATGGGCGGTGGGCAACCGCTACTGGGGCCCGGTTCGGGTCGAGCCCGCGTCGGAGTATGCCAATGATCCGGCGCGTTGGCTGGTGGTTTACAACACCGCGGCCGCCGAGTCGGCGGCGTGGGTGGAGTGTTACCGGCAGGCACGGCGAGTGCCGCTCGGTCAGCTGTTAGGGATAGCACTGCCGGGGCAGGAGGTGATCGGATGGGCGGCGTACCAAGCGCTGAGGGAAGCCGTTGAAGGGTATCTCGATCGGAACGGGCTGCGCGAGTCGGTGCTGGGGGTGCTCTTGGGGCATGGGGTGCCGGGGTACGTGCAAGACCCGGGCGTAGATCAGGTGGTGCCGATCGGCTCGCTGCTACATAAGGCGGCGGCGGGGGGGTTGGCAGAAGGAAACCCGGTGGGATTAGCGGAAACGCTTACGCGGCCGACCGCGGCGTCGTTACAGGGCATCCGGCTGACCGCGCGGATCGATGGCGCGGATTTCGCGCGCTCGATGGAGCTGACGGAGCGGGCGGAGTCGTTGGCGGGGCAGGTCTTGCCGGGGGGAGATCGGCTGTGGGTCGATCGGCTGCCGGGCGGGTCTAGTCTGGCGTTGCCGGCGGAACAATTGGCGGCGTGGTCGGAGGGGTTGGATCGGCAGCGGCTGCGGTTGGAGACGGTCAGCAACGTCGGGGAAGCAGACGGTGGTGCGGATTATTCGGTGATCGAACGTGATGCGTGCTACTGGGGATGGAACGAAAGACTGCCGGCGGAAGGTTTTTTCGGCGAGCCGGCGGGGTCGAGGGTGGTTTACGTACAGCTGCGGTTGGCGGGGGGGGCGACGGCGGCGGATTCGGTACGAGGAACGGCCACGACAAACTGGGTGGAGGCGGCGCTGGCGGCGGGGTATGCGGCGGTGATCGCTTCGAGCCGGGTGGATTCGTCGGGGGTGGTTCCAAGGCCGGGGCCGTTTTTTGAGGCGCTGCGTCGGGGTTGGACCTTGGGCGAGGCGTGGCTTTTGGCGCAGCCGTTTGTGGGAACCGGGTACTACCTGGTGGGCGATCCCTTGTTGACCGTGGGGATACCGGGGGAGGGCTGGGATGTGTACGGGCCATTAGCCCGGGCGGAAGATTTGGTGCCGGGTCAGCCGTTGGCGGCGCTGCCGTTGGGTCAGACCGAGCACGCGTTGGGTACGGAAGCGGTTCCGGGGGACGGCGAAACGGCGTTGTACCTGGTGCAGCGCCGCGGCGGCCGGGAGGGGAACGACTCGGGTTTCCGGGCGCTGCGGGCGGGGCGGCAGAACGGGGCGGCGTCGGGGCCGCCGCCGGTCGTGGCGTGGCCGACCCGGTCCGGATGGCGGTGGCGTGAGGGGCAGGGCGGGGCGACGGCGGTGTTGCTATTGGCCGAGCGTTTGCCGGCCGGGATGGACGTGCGAGTGGAATTGTTGACGGACGCAGCGGAGGCGTCCGGAATTGTGGCGGCGGTGGGGCGGGATGCGCGGGTGGTGGAGGTGCCGCTCGATACGGTGTCGGAGCCGACGCGTTACCGGTGGCGGGTGGCGGTGTCGGGCGGATTGCCGGCGTTGACGCCGTGGTCGGCGGTACGAGACGCGGACGTTTCGGAGCGGGTTTCAATCACGTTACTGGAGTCTTGAGTGATGCGGGCAGGTACAAGTTTTTCGGCGGTCGAGGCGTCGGGTTCGCGGCGTTCGGCGGAGCCGGTGGTATTTGTGGACGGGGTGCCGGCGGGGGAGTTGGCGGTGTCGCGGGCCCGTGAATCGGCGCCCCTGGGGGTGATCGAGGTGGAGCTGCGGGGCGAGGTTGGGACGCACCTGGGGCGGGACGCGGTGGTCGTGTTGCCGCGCCGATTGTCGGACGGATCGCTGCGCTGGGAAGGTGTAGCGGCGGGGCGGATCGAGGCGGTGGAGCGGGCGGTTCGGGTGGGGCGCGCGCGGTTGGTGCTGAAGGTCGTGGATCGGTGGGCGGAGGAGCTTGCCCGCGCGGCGGAGCCCCTCTGGGAACTGGACGCGATGGGGGGATTGTTGGCGGCGGATTCGGCGATGCTCGGCGTCGGCGCGGGGGCGAACCGTGCGACGGAGCGGGTCTATTTTGAAGGTCAGCTGGTGTATTTGCCTCAGGCAGGGGGCGAGCCGTGGACGGTGGGCGAGGCGTTGGCGACGGTGGGGGTGCTGCGGGGGCTGGCGTGGCAGACGGACGCGCTGCCGAAAGCGGTTCGGGAAGCACCGCTGGCGTCGACGTTGGATCTCGGGGGTGACTTGACGGCGGGGCTCGGCCGGCTGATGAAGATGCAGGGGCTTTACGTGCAGCGTGAGAAACGGTGGGTCGGGGAGCGGTGGGTGGAGCGGCGTGTGGTGCGGGCCGCGGAACAGGGTAGGCGGATCACGCTGCCGGCGGCGGCGGTGAGATCGATCGAGGCTGAGCGGGGGCAGGACGCTGCGCGGCGGTGGGTGGTGGAAGGCGAAGCGCCTCGGGTGGAATCCACGTTTGCCCTCATACCCGGGTGGGACCGGGCACGAGAAGGTCGAGCGGACACCGAGTACGACCGCGGGCGGAGTGAAGATTTCAGCCGCTACGCGAACGTGTATCGGCGGTGGATTCTTAATGAGGATGGCCGCGGGGAGGGCGCGGTGTTTGATCTGGCGGGGTTGTTTGGTCAGCCGGGCCTGCCCGCGACGGGCGTGGCGCTAGGGAACTGTTTGACGATGGACGACGCGGGGCGTCCGCTGCCGGCGGTGCTGGAGCTGAGCCTTGATGCGGGGGTGTGGTGGACGCGGTACGCGGGGGCGTGGCGGGTGCTGTCGGGCCAAGCCGGGGTATACCTGGAAGATTCGGCGTTAGAGGCGGAGACGCTGTCTGCCGCCAAGGCGGGGACGCTGCGGGTGCGGGTGACGGGCACGCTGGTGAGTCCGCGGCGGCGGGAAGCGGGGCGTTGGCGGGGGAACCCGTTCGGGGCGACGGGGCCGGAGATGCGGCTGAACTTAGCGACACGGTACCGTTTTCGGCGGGTGGCGGCGGGGAGCCTGCACGACGCAGCGGTGCGGTCGGGAGCGCTCCAGGCTGATGAAGCGGACGACACGGCGGATCTGACGGCGGAATTGATCAGGCGATTGGATCAGGAGGATCGGGTCGCATTGACGGGTCAGCGGGAGGCGTTGTTGACGCTCCACGCGGCGCGGCCGGAACTGCGGGTTGGAGATCGGGTGTCGAGGTTTACGGCGGACGGGCTGGACCTTCAGGGCGAACCGTGGTCGGTATCGGGTCGTAGCGCGGACGTCGTGTCGGTGCGGTGTGAGTATTTGGATCGGCCCCAGACGCGGTTGATGCTGCGGGGTTGAGGGTCCTGTTGTAGAGGAGCTTGAGTTGATTACAGAGTTGATACATGAATTGGCGCAGTTTGGGGTTGCGGGGCTAATGGGGACGCTGTGGGTGTGGGAGCGTTCGATGACGCGGCGGCGGGAGGCCCAGATCACGGCGGTGCATGAGCGGCTAATGACCGAGCGGTGTCAGCTGCGTGAGCTGATGCGGACGGTGCAGCGAAATACCCGGGCGATCGAGCGGTTTGAGCAGAGCCAGATTCAGCTCCGGGAGCTTTTAGAAAGGGTTTATCGTGACGACAATCAGCGGGCGGCGTAAGCAGAAGGGGTGGCGCGCGGGGTGGTTGGGTTTGGGCACGAGTGTGCTGGTCGGGTGCGGGTCACCGCCGTCGGTGGTGCCGGTGCTGCGTTCGGTCGGCCAAACGCTGATGCAGGAGGCGGAGCGGATCGAGACGGTGGAGGGTGTGCGGGACGGGTTGTATTTGGACCGGGTGCGGGCGGACTTGCGTGAGGCATACCGGGCAGACCTGGCGTCGTCGACAAGTTTGACGGTGCGGTGGGTCGACGAGGCGACGACGGTATACGTGGCGGCTCGGGAGGCGCTGCTGCGACAGGAGCTGGAGCAGGCGGCGAGCCGGGCGACACGGGCGGAAAACCTGCGGTTGGCGGCCCGGGCTCAGGCGCGGGCGGTCGCGGTGCTGGAGCAACAGGACCGGCTACTCATGGACACGTTGGGGGTGGATTTGTGGCGGATTGATCTGGATAGAACGATGGCGGAGGACTCGGAATGAGCGTAGAAACGAAGGCTTTGCGAGACGTGGTGGCGGGGTCGATCGATCGGCAGTGGCTGGCGTGGTCGGCGGAGCATCCGCACCTGGCGCGGGCGATCGACCGGACGCGGCTGGTGAACGAAGCGGTCGATCGGCTGGAGGACGACGAAGGTTTCCGGGCGGCGCTCCGGGCGGCGGACCTGGACGAGCGGCGGTTGGTGGAGGCGGCGGAGGTGCTGGCGGTGGCCGAGGGGTGGGTGCGGCGGGCGCTGCGGTGGTGAGGTCGGGGTCGGTAAGTGGTTTTTTTTAACGAGGAGGTTGATGATGAAGCATCGACGGTGGACGAGTCGTAAATTTTTAGTGAGCGTCTCGGTGCAGTTGACGGCGTTGGGGGTGCTGCTTTGGCCGGAGCACGAATCGGCGATCGTGGAGGCGTCGCGTTCGGTAACGGCGCTGGTGGTGCTGCTGCTGAGCGGGTTGGGCTACGTGACGGCGGAAGCGTCGCTGGACCGTCGGGGCGGCGGCGGGGATGGAGAAGCGGATCGGGGCGGAGTGGGGTGAAGGCCTTGCCGGGGCGGGGGGCGCGATCTATGCTCGGGCGGTGAATAGATGGAGCAAAAAGCACGCGGGGGCGAAGTGGTGGGGCTGGCTTTGCGCGGCGGCGCTGGCGGTGGGGCTCGGGGGTTGTCTGACTTCTAAAGGCGGCGGGGGCGGCGGGGAGGGGGTGGACCTGTCGGAGGCCTGGCAGCCCGAGCCGGTGGCGCTGCGGATCTATCCTTCGACCCGGTTTGTGAATGAAGGCGACGTGACGCTGCTGGAAGCCCGGGTGGAGCTGTTCGACCAGATGGGGGACTCGGTCAAGGCTTCGGGGCGGCTTCGGTTTGAGCTGTATGCTTCGGGGTACGCGCCGGGGATCGACGTGGGGCGGCTGCTCTTTAGCTGGGACCTGGCGTTGACACGGCTGGAGGATCAGCGGCGGTACTACGACCCGGTGACGCGGAGTTATCTGCTTCGGCTGCGGCTGGATTCGCGTGAGATCAGCCGGCGGCAGGTTCTGCTGCGGGTGACTTTTGAGCCCAGCGACGAGGAGCGGCTGACGGACGAACAGGTGATTCGGGTGGAGTGGTGAGGCGGACGGGACAAGGGGTTACGGGTCGAATTGGCGCAGGCCTTGGCGGAGGTCGTCGACGAGCTTTTGGGCGTCGGCGGGTTGCTTGGCCTCGGCGATGATCCGGAGGATGGGCTCGGTATTGCTGGGGCGGACGTGGACCCAGCGGTCGGGCCAATCGACCCGGACGCCGTCTTGCGTATCGACGGATTGGGCGGCGTAATGCTCGGCGACCCAGGCGAGGACGGGGTCGGCGAGTTCGCGGCGGGGCAGCTCGAGCTTGTCCTTGATGATGGCGTAGGAGGGGATGGTGGCCACGAGTTCGGAGAGGGGCGAGCGGCGTTGGGCGAGAAGTTCGAGGATCAAGGCCATGCCCACCAGGCTGTCGCGGACCTGACTCAGGGGTCGCCAGATGATGCCGCCGTTGCCTTCGCCGCCGAGGTCGGCCCGGTGCTCGCGCATGCCGCGGGCGACGTTGGCTTCGCCGACGGGGGTGCGGACGACGGTGGCGTCTGCCGCGAGGGCGAGGTCGTCGAGCATGCGGCTGGTCGAGAGGTTGGCGACGGCGACGTGGCCGGGCTTGAGCTTATGCATCGCGCAGAGGGCGAGGGTGTATTCTTCGCCGAGGTAACGGCCCTCTTCATCGACCACCGCCAGGCGGTCGGCGTCGGGGTCCTGGGCGAAGCCGACGTCGGCGTGGTGCTCGGCGGTGGCTCGGCAGAGCTCGGTCAGGTTTTCGCGGGTGGGTTCGGGGACGTGGGGGAAGCGGCCGGTGGGTTCCTGGTAAAGATGGATGCGTTCGACGCCGAGGTGGTCGAGCAGGGCGGCGGCTTCGTCGCCGCCGGCGCCGTGGACGGAATCGAC
The DNA here is from genome assembly GCA_039180025.1 of Planctomycetota bacterium. Taxonomy (GTDB): domain Bacteria; phylum Planctomycetota; class Phycisphaerae; order Phycisphaerales; family Phycisphaeraceae; genus Algisphaera. The sequence continues at coordinate 1,670 of JBCDDZ010000010.1, read as the reverse complement.
GACGGCTTTGAGTTTGGCCCGGCGGATCAGGTCGGTGTCGACGAGCTCGGCGACCCGCTGGAGGTGGATGTCGCTGCCGGCGGGGTCGGTGGTGATCGGTTGCAGGTCGTCGACGGCGACGTGGTCGGCGGCGTCGCGGTGGTAGAGGTCGATGATCTGCTGGACGTCCTGAGGGGGCGGGGCGACGCCGTCGTGGCGCAAGGGTTTGATGCCGTTCCAGGGGGCGGGGTTGTGGGAGGCGGTGATGATGATGCCGCCGTCGCATTGGTGGTGGAGTCCCATGATCGCGACGCCCGGGGTGGAGAGGACGCCGACCCGCAGGACGCGGCAGCCGACCGCAACCAGGCCCGCAGCGGCAGCGTTTTCGAACATCTCGCCCGAGGGGCGGGAGTCTCGGCCCAGCACGACGGCGGGGTGGGGGGTGCTGCGGGATTGCTTGAGCCAACTGCCGAAGGCGGCGGTGTAGCGGGTGACGACGGCGGGGGTGATGGATCGGCCGACGAGGCCGCGCATGCCGCTGATGCTGAGCATGAGGGGGGCGGGGGAGTGGTCCATGAAGATCCTGTGTTGTGGCGGGCGGTGGAGAAGGTCGGGGCTTATGTGAAGCGAGGGATCGGGAGTCAGTACCAGGCTTTGAGTTGGTCGAGGGTGATCCCCTGGAGGTCGGGCAGGATGCGGTCGGCCTCAGCGAGAGGCTGGGGAGGGCCGGTGGTGGTGAGGGCCAGGGTCATGAGCCCGGCGGCTTTGGCGGAGCGCAAGCCGGCGGCGGTGTCTTCGATGGCGAGGCTGTGCTCGGGCGCAAACCCCAGACGCTGGGCGGCGAGGGCGTAGCTGGCGGGGTCGGGCTTCGAGCGGGGGACGTCGTCGGCGGTGACGATGATCTCGAAGCGGTCGCGGCGTTCGAGGAGATTCAGGATCAGTTCGATGTCGGCCCGGGTCGCGCCGCTGGCGATGGCGATGGGGAAGCGGCGGGCGTGGCAGAGGTCGATGAGTTCGAGGCTGCCGGGGAGGGCGATCGAAGCGTTCTGCTGCCGGCGGGCGTGGACGATGGCGTCGAAGGCGTCTTGTTTGCGCTGGCCCAGCTCGGCGATGCGGTCGTCGGTGGGGGTTTGGCCGGCGATCGAAAGCATCAGCCGGAAGGCGTCGCGGTCGTCGAAGCCGATGTAGGTTGCGAGGTATTCCTGGTAGGTGAACTCGAAGCCGATGCTTTTACCGACCATGACGAAGGCCTGGTAGTGCAGGGGTTCGGAATCGACGATGACGCCGTCGAAGTCGAAGACGATGGCTTGGAGCATGGCGGGGAGTGTAAGCGGCGAGGGTCGGAGCGCCAACGCGGGGGTGGCGTAGGATAGAGGGATGATCCGCGTAAAAGTGTTGCTGTTTGCGTCGCTAGCTCAGCGGGCGGGGGTCCGAGAAGTCGGGCTGGATTTGCCGTTCAAGTCTACGGTGGCGGACGCGCTGGCGGCGGCGGCGGAGCGTTACCCGGGGCTCGGCGCGGTGGAGGAGGTTGGGAGCGCCGGGGTGGCTACGGCGGTAAATCTGGGCTACGTCCCACGGTCCACGGTATTAGCGGACGGTGACGAGCTGGCGCTGATCCCGCCGGTCTCGGGGGGGTGAGGGCTTCGGCCCCGCGGCGGGGGCCGGTGATCGGAGTGCGGGGGGTTGGCGGG
>JBCDDZ010000009.1:0-85759 GCA_039180025.1 Planctomycetota bacterium | reverse complement strand
GCGACCGACGCCTCGGACTCCCCGCGATCCACCGCCGCCAACACCTTCAAACGTAAATCCATCGAGTAAGCCATCGGTCGCCTCCATGCTCGAAAGCCACATCATGACATGAGGCCGGAAAAAGCGCCAGTTGCTCTAGCGATAGCTTCAGTCGACTTTTTTGGTGTCGTCACCATCGGCGATTTTTTCTGCTTCGGCAGCGGGAGCTTCGGTCGGTTCGGCTTCGGTCGTCGTTTCGGCGACGGTGGCAGCAGCGGCGTCTTCTTCGGCGATCGTTTCTGAGCTGTTGGATTCGTCTTTGCGAAGCTTCGCGGCGAATTCCATACGTTTGTTTGATTTTTCACGGCGACGAGAGTTTTTACCCGAAACCTGCGGCCCCCCTTCTTCTTCGGTGCCAACGAGTTGGATCACGCACAGGTCCGACCCGTCGCCGATGCGCGAGACGCCGAGTTTAATGATACGGGTATAGCCACCGTCGCGGTCGGCATACTGGGGAGCGATCTCGTCGAAGAGGTGCTTCGAGATTTTCATCCCGCCCGTGACTTCGCCGTACTTGTTGCGGACGACATTTTCATCGTCCTCGTCACGGATCATGATCGGGTCACCTCCGAGTTTGGCGATGACGCGGCGACGCGAAGCGAGGTCGCCCTTCTTCGCGGCGGTGATAAGCTTTTCGACGAACGGCTGCAAGGCTTTGGCCTTGGGGATCGTCGTGGTGATCTGGTTGTGGGTGAATAGAGCGATCGCCTGGTTGCGCCAGAGAGCGATACGGTGGTTGGTTTTCCGGCCTAGCTTTCGGCCGTATACGCCGTGTCTCATAATCGTTTTCCTTTCTTGACGTGACCCGAGGGGAGACGTCTCCTCGGGGCTTGCCACTCGGCCGCGGAGTGCGCTGACCGGCAGGGGGAGGTCCGTACACCGGACCGCGGCGTCGAGGCCGCAGAAGCGACGCGGCGACCGAGCGGGCCACCGCGTCACGGGAGGGGTTTAGATTTCGACTTCCGCGGGCAGTTCCATGCCCAACTCGAGGCCGAGGTCGGAGAGCTTACGCTTCACTTCGCGGAGACTCGTTTTGCCGAAGCTGCGTACCTTCAGGAGGTCCGCTTCCTGGCGGCTGACCAGGTCGGCCACGCTGGTCACTTTGGCGGATTCCAGACAGTTGTTGGCCCGGACCGAAAGGTCCAGTTCGTTGAGCGACATCTGGAGCTTACGGATCAGCTCTTCATCGACCCGGGCGGCGGCGGCGGCAGACTCGCTCGCGACTTCCTGGCCGAGCTCAAAATACTGCACGAAGGGGTTGAGGTGTTTACGGAGGATTTTCGCGGCCTCGACGACAGCCATTTCAGGCGAAATCGTGCCGTTGGTCCATACTTCAAGAGTAAGTTTATCGTAGTTGGTCTTCTGACCCACCCGCGTGTCTTCGACCTTGTAGCGAACCCGGGTGACCGGCGAATACGTCGCGTCGACCGGAATCAGATCGACTTCCTGGTCTTCGTTGGCGTCGTACTGATCCGACGCGGGGACGTAGCCGCGGCCTTTCTCGACGGTGAACTCCATATCGAAGTCGACCTGCTTGGTCAGGGTGGCAAGGACCTGGTCGGGGTTGTGGATCGTGATCGAGGTGTCGGCTTCGATCAAATCGCAGGTGACTTCACCGGGGCCTTCGGCTTGGAGCCGCATGGTTTTGGGGCCATCGGACTCCGAAGACACGACCATGTTTTTGACGCTGAGGATAATGTCGGTGACATCTTCCTGCACGCCTTCGAGCGAGGTGAACTCGTGAGGAGCACCCTTGATTTTCACCGCGGTGACCGCCGCACCTTCGAGCGATGAGAGCAGGATACGACGGAGCGAGTTGCCCACGGTTGTGCCGAACCCACGCTCGAAAGGCTCGACCGAAAATTTGCCGTAGGTTTCTGAAGCGGTCTCTTGATCGAGAGAAACGCGGTGGGGAAGTTCCAGTCCTCGCCAGCGGATGCGCATGACGTTGTCTCCAAAATTGCAGCGGGTTTGATAAAGGATTCAAACGGCTCGGGACTCACGCTCGTATCACCCCTGCTGCGGAAGGGGGTGGGTGGCTTCTGGTCCCGAGATTCATCGGAAGGAAAAATTTTTGTTACGCCGCAATGTCTGACAGGTAAAAGTGCGTACAGACGCGAACCACTGGCCGCTAGTCGCCAGCGGATTAGACGCGGCGCTTTTTCTTGGGCCGGCAACCGTTGTGGGGGATCGGGGTATGGTCTTCTACGGCGGTTACTTTTAGGCCCGAATGAGCCAATCCGGTGACGGCCGATTCACGGCCGCCGCCCGCCCCACGGACCCGGACTTCGACTTCGACCATGCCATACTTTTTGGCCTGAGCGGCACACTCTTCGGCCGCGCGGGTCGCGGCGAACGGGGTCGACTTACGCGATCCCTTGAAGCCGACGGTCCCGGCGGACCCCCAGCAGAGGGTTTCGCCGTTAACATCGGTGATCGTGACGAGGGTGTTGTTAAAAGTCGCTTTGACGTAGGCAATGCCGCGGGTGACGTTCTTGCGGACTTTTTTGGATTTCTTAGCCATCGATGCATTTCCTTGAGTTAGACGCAGCCTCTTTCCGTATCGACGGCGGGCTGCTGGCTCGAGGCCGGTAGATCTTGATCTGCCGGCCGTTTATTGAATGACGAAATAGAGCGGTCCCGAGATGCTCAAGAAGGACTTACTTCATACCCTTCACGGACTTCTTGCCCGCAACGGTTTTCTTGCGGCCCTTGCGGGTACGGGCATTGGTCTGCGTACGCTGTCCTCGGACGGGCAGGCCGCGGCGGTGGCGGTCGCCGCGGTAGCTACGGATATCACGGAGTCGAGCAATGTTCTGCTGGACTTGGCGACGGAGCGCACCCTCAATGATGTACTTGGATTCGAGCAGGCTGGCGATCGCGGCGAGCTGGTCTTCGTTGAGGGTGTGGGCACGTTCTTGCGGATCGAGTCCCAGTTCGGTGCAGATATCTGCGGCGAATTTCGGACCGATACCGTAGATGTAAGTCAGTGCGATGCGGAGCGGTTTATTGTCGGGGATTTCGGAGCCGGCGATACGGGGCATAATGGAGTTCCTTGAAGTTGAGCGGTTCCTTCTTTCCGCGGGGCGGCGGCGGGAACCTGGCTTCGGGAGGGAAAAAACCGCCAAACTATCGGCGGCGGTCATTAACGGATTAACCTTGACGTTGTTTATGCTTAGGGTTGGTGCATACGACGCGAACCACGCCTTTACGGCGGATCACTTTGCAGTTTTCACAGATGCGTTTTACAGAGGAGCGCACTTTCATGGGATTTACCTTGTCGACGGGCCGCGGTCTCGGTCGCGGCTTAATGGTTAAACGGTGGTTAGTGGCGGTAGGTGATACGGCCTTTGGATAGATCGTAGGGGCTGATGTCCACGGTCACGCGGTCTCCGGGGAGGATGCGGATGTAGAATTTCCGCATCTTGCCCGAGATGTGAGCGATAATCTCGTGGTCGTTCTCGAGCTTGACCTTGAACATCGCATTGGGCAGCGATTCAAGGACTTCGCCGTCGAACTGGAGCATGTCTTCTTTAGGCACGGAACTTCCTGTGTCTTAGGTCGGGACGGGCGGTCCCGGCTCGTTTTGGTTCTTGGTCGGGGCAGACAGTAAACTGTCCCGAGCCACGTATCTTAGCCTATTTTCCGAGGCCGTGTTATCGACCGTCGGTGAGAACATCGGAGCCGTTCGCGGTCACGGCAATCGTGTGTTCGTAGTGAGCGGAGGGCTTACCGTCGAGGGTCACGACGGTCCAGCCGTCTTGGAGGGTTTTTACTTCCCGGGTGCCGAGATTGAGCATGGGTTCAACCGCCAGGGTCATCCCCTCACGGAGGAGGATATCGTTACGTAACAGCTCACGGTTTACAAAGTTAGGCACTTTGGGGTCTTGGTGCATGGTGTCGCCGATACCGTGCCCCACGAAGTCCCGTACCACCCCGTAGCCACGGTCTTCGGCGTATTTCTGCATCAATCGTGCGACCTGACTCCACCGCTTGCCGGGCTTGATCTGGTCGATCGCAATCTGGAGACAGTGTTCGGTGGCTTCACACATTTTGCGTGTTTCTTCATCGACGTTTCCGACGAGGATGGTATTGGCCGCGTCGCCGCACCAGCCATCGAGTTTGACGCCGCAGTCGATGCCCACCACGTCGCCGTCACGGATCGGGGTGTCGTCGGCGATGCCGTGGACAACGACATCATTCACACTGATGCAGAGGTGGGCGGGGAAGCCTTCGCCTTCCCGATAAGTCGGATAGTTTTTGAAGAGGCCGACCGCACCTTTTTCACGGATCAGCCGATCCGCGGCCTCGTCGATTTCCCGGGTGGTGACGCCGGGCTGGCACATGTCGCGGCACATGTGATGCACTTCACGCACGACGCGCCCGGCGGCCCGCATCTTCTCGATCTGGTCTTTGGATTTCAGGCGGATAGCCATGAGTCTGAAGCCTGTTGCTGAGCCGTCCCGGCCGTGCTGGTTTCGCCACGAACTTGTAAAAAGGGTTTTCCGATAGTCCGTCACCTTCGTGACCGTCATACGGAAAACAAAATCTTACGGAGTCTGGGATAAAATGAATGTCCAGGTGTATTACGCACCGCCACGGGCACCACGGATCTTGGGTCCGCCGCCCCCCCCGGGGCCCCCACCGCCGAGGAAGCCCTGATAGTTACGCATCATCAGGTTCGCTTCGATCCGCTGGACGAAGTCGAGCATGACGCTGACGACAATGAGCAGCCCCGTGCCGCCCAGAAACTGGGTCACTTGGAACGGGATATCAAAAAGACCGGACACGATCGTAGGGATTACTGCGATCACCGCGAGGAAGCCGGCCCCCACGTAAGTGATCCGCTCCATCACGGTTTCGAGGTATTCGGCGGTCCGCGGCCCGGGGCGTAAACCAGGGATGAAGCTGCCGTTGTCGCGGAGCTGCGTCGCCATTTCCTTGGGTTGGAACTGCACGGTCGTCCAGAAATACGCGAAGAAGTAGATCAAGCCGATATAGATCAAGGCATAAAGGTAGCCGTTCAGGTTGGCGAATTCTGATTGAAGGAGGCTGAAAGTTCCCTGGAAGAAGTTGTAGACCGGGCCCGCCTCTGGGTTCACGGGCATAGCCGCACCCGTCCAGTTGAAGAGCATCGAGGGGAAAATCATCAGCGAACTGGCGAAGATAATCGGCATCACCCCGCCGTGGTTGACGCGGAGGGGGAGATACGATTTCTGACCGCCGTAGACCCGTTGGCCCCGGGTATGTTTGGCCTGCTGGATGGGGATACGCCGCTGGCCTTGGGTGATGACGATCGAGCCGGCGACGACGACCACGAAAGCCACCAGCAGGAAGATCACGGTATCGATCCCGTACGGCTTGGCACTGTCGCTGCCGTCGAGAGAAAAACCGGTCACGATCTGGGTGATGGCCGTCGGCATCGCCGCAATGATGCCCGCGGTAATGATCAGCGAGATGCCGTTACCGATGCCGTACTTATCGATCTGTTCGCCCAGCCACATCAGAAACACCGTGCCGGCGGTCAGCCCCAGCACGCCGCACGACCAGAAGACGAAGGTGTGGCGGTAAGCGGGGTACACCAGATCCCCTTGTCCGCCTTGCAGAAAGCTCAGCCAAAACGCAGACTGAACAAGGCATAGACCAAGCGTTGCGTAGCGGGTGTACTCCTGAATCTTCTGACGGCCGGCGGGGCCTTCTTTTTGGATCGCTTTAAGACGCTCGGATACCGAGGCGAGGAGCTGAAAGATAATGGCGGCGGAAATATAAGGCATGATGCCCAAGCCAAAGATCGTTGACTGAGACAGCGAACCGCCGGTGAAGATCCCTACGTAATTGATCAGGCTACCCACACCGCTCCCCGCCGCAGACTCGGCCCATTCGTTCAGGGCGGTCTGATCGACTCCGGGGAGCGGAATAAAGAATCCGATCCGGTAGATGACCAGCATGCCCATGGTGAACATGAGCTTGTTACGCAGCTCTTTGATACGCCAGATGTTCAGGAAGGCTTGGAGCATTTCGGATTTTCACGGACGGAGTCAAAACAAGACCGGCTTAAGCCAGATAGGCATGAACGGCAATAGCTATTTTAGCTTACCGTTGGAGACTGCATCGTTTACGCCACGTTGGCGTTGCCCCCCAAAGCCGTGATCTTTTCTATGGCTGATTTGCTGAAGGCCGCAGCGGTCACGGTGAGTTTTTTGGAAAGCTCGCCTTCGCCCAGGACCTTGACCGGGAGTTTGGCGTCGCGGATCAAACCCAGCTTTGCCAACGTGTCCGCGTTGACTTCTTCTCCGTCTTGGAAACGGGCGTCGATCGCCTTTAGATTTACCACGGCGAACTGTTTGGTGAAGTTGACGTTGGAAAATCCGCGCTTGGGAAAACGCTTCCACATAGGGATGCGGCCGCCCTCGCTGGGGGCAGAGTTGCCCGAGCGCGAACCGTAGCCCTTGTGGCCCCGCCCCGAGGTCTTGCCCGTCCCCGAGCCGACGCCTCGGCCGATACGCTTGCGGCGTTTATGGCGACCGACTTTTTCTGTAATTTCGTGGATCATCATGAGAGGATTACTCCGGGGCCGGTCTTGAAAAGCCGGAAGTAACCGGCGGGAAACCGCCGATTGAATTGGTGGGAAAAATTACTCAGAAGGTGCTTCGGGAGCGGGGGTTTCATGAGTGGCCGGTATAGGCGGTTCGGCGACGGCGGTCGCCTCAGCCGCCGGGGCCGGCGGCGGGGTTGCGGGGGAAGACTGGTCGCTGCGTCCACGGCCACCCCCACGCTGATCACGGCGCCCGCCCTTGCCCTTACCTACGGTGTTTTGCGGTGCGGCAGCACGGGTGCGACTGCCGCCGGTCTCGGCTTCGGTCATAAATCGCTTGGCGGCAGTCAGCATCTCATCGACGGTGCTGGACTCGATCTCAACACCGCGGAGGGCGGCGATTTCTTCACGGGTCCGCAGGGATTTGAGCGCATCCACCACAGCGCGACAGAGATTGATCTTGTTGGTCGAGCCGTAGGCTTTGGTCAGGCAGTCACGGACACCGGCCATCTCAAGCACAGCGCGGACGGTACCGCCGGCGATCACCCCGGTGCCCGGCGCGGCGGGGATAAGCTTGACCGAAGACGCACAAGAGCGGCCCTGAACTTCGTGCGGGAGCGTGCCGGCCCGGAGCTTGACGGGGAAGAGATTCTTTTTCGCGTCTTTCTGGGACTTTTCAATCGCGGCGGGGACTCCTCGACCTTTGCCGTAACCGACACCGACCTGGCCGTGACGATCGCCCACCACCACGAGGGCGGAGAAGCTCATACGACGGCCACCTTTAACGGTGGTTGCGGTACGGTTGATTGCGACCGTAGTCGATTCGAGGGCGTTGGAATCTTCGAGGAATTCAGCCATGGGTACTTTCGGGGTTTTACGCGGCGAAAGCCGGTACTTGGTGCCTGCGGGTCTGCCGAGGGCTTTCTATAGTTTTAAACAACGGAACGACTACACAATAAATAGATTTAATCGAGAATTTGCCTTCTTTCGATCAAATCTAAAACTTGAGCCCACCTTCACGGGCTGCGTCGGCTAGGGCTTTGACTCGGCCGTGATAACGGAAGCCGTTACGGTCAAACGCAACCGCTTCGATACCGGCGGCCTTGGCCTTCTCGGCGATGGCTTTGCCGACCTGCGCGGCGGCATCAAGATTACTGCCTTTTTCGAGTTTGGCAGAAATCGTGCTCGCTTCGGCCAGGGTCTGACCGGCAAAATCATCGATCACCTGAACGTAGAGGTGTTTGCTGCTGCGAAAGACCGAGAGGCGAGGCTGCTCGGAGGTGCCGAAAATGCGCTTGCGGATGCCGGTCTTGCGGCGGCTGCGGCGGAGGGTTTTAAGTCTGTTTTTTTCCATGATGATGGCTCTCGCTTAAGGGGGGGCTGCCAAAAATACCAACGGCCCCGGTGCGGTCGTGGACTTAGCTGCCGAAGGCCTTACCTTGCTTGCGGATGATCTGCTCGCCTTTGTAACGGACGCCCTTGCCGTTGTATGGCTCGGGTTTACGATGCTGGCGGATTGCTGAAGCGGTTTGTCCCACGAGTTGTTTGTCGATCCCTTTAATCGAGAGTTCCGTAAGGTTCGATGAGCTTTTGGCTTCGACGGTCACGCCGGTCGGAACGGTGACAACACGTTCGTCGGCGAAACCAAGTTTGAGTTTGACTTTGTTGCCTTGGACCTGTCCGCCATAGCCGACGCCGTGGATCTCTAGATTGACCTCGTAACCCTTGGTCACACCGTCGATCATGTTGGCGATCAAAGACCGGGTAAGTCCGTGCATGGCTTTGGCTACACGGCCGTCGCCGTGGCGCTCGACAAGGATCTCCTTCGCGTCGTCGTCGATACGGACGGAAACTTCCGGTCGGTGCTCGTAGGTGAGCGTACCGCCTTTGCCGTTGACCGAGATCTCGCGCCCGTTGATCTTGACGGTGGTGCCCGCAAGGGCGACAGGTTTTTTTCCGATACGGGACATGGTTCTTAGCCTCTATCCGCTAGCCATGGGGCCAACTTGGGACTGGTGGGAGGATATTCGGTTCGCTGAGCGTCTGAGCTATTTGATGGTGGAAACTAAGGTCTTGGAGGCCCGGACTTACCGGTCGTACGGTCGAAATCGCAACCAACGTTATTCCACGGTACAGAGCATTTCGCCGCCGACGTTTTCTTCACGACATTGACGATCGGAAAGCACGCCTTTGGGGGTCGTCAAGATGGCCACCCCCAAGCCCGCGAGCGGCCGAGGCAAATCCGCGACCTTGGTATATACACGGCATCCGGGCTTGGATTCACGCTGAAGCTTATGGAAAAGCTTTTCGCCATTGGGGCCGTATCGCAGTTGAACCCGCAGGATACCTTGGCGTCCGTCCTCGATGATATCGTGGCCGGCCACGTAGCCTTCGTGCTGAAGGGCGGCGGCGATGCCGGCGCAAACCTTGGAATTGAGGCAATCCACGGTGGGAAAGCCGTTGCGCGAAGCGTTGCGGAGGCGATTGAGCATGTCGGCGATAGGGTCGCTGAGAGCCATACGTTTTTCTCGTTCGTTTCGGGGCTGGCGGGTCGGCCTATATTAAAATGAACTATTGGCCGAGAGATGCCGACTCGCTTTGCGGCCGGCGGTAAAACTTGGCAGTTTGCGGTCAGGGACTTACCAAGACGATTTACGCATCCCGGGGACTTTGCCTTCGAGAGCGAGCTCTCGGAGCTTGATGCGGGAGAGTTTAAATTTGCGGTACACGCCGCGGCTTCGGCCGGTGAGGGCACACAAGTTACGGAGGCGGGTCGGGCTTGCGTCCCGGGGGAGTTGAGCCAAGCCGGCGTAGTCGCCCGCCTTTTTCAGTTCCCGCCGTTTCTCGGCGTATTTCGCCACGGTTTTTGCGATACGCTGGTTGCGGATAGTCGTGGATTGGGAAGACATAATGGGAATTCTTTCGCTAGCCGTGAAAACGGCGGGAGGCTACTCGGGTTTATTTCGATCAGGCGGCGACAGGTTGTTTCTTGGGCTTGGGCGGCTTCACAAACGGGAATCCGAGTTCGGTCATTACCGTTTTGGTCAAGTCGTTGTTTGAGTTTTTGAAGACCAACGTGATATGCATGCCGAAGGTGTGCTGGGCATTGGCCATATCGACCTCGGGGAAGATGCCTTGCTCCGTGAGGCCGAAAGAATAGTTACCACGGCCATCAAAAGACTTGTTGCTGAATCCACGGAAGTCTTTAATCCGTGGGATCGCCAAGCTGACCAAGCGGTCGAAAAATTCCCACATACGCTCACCACGCAGGGTGACCATAGCCCCATTTTCGTAGCCCGAACGGACCTTAAAGTTCGCCACGGATTTCTTCGCGACGGTCATAATGGGCTTCTGGCCGGTGATTAAAGCGAGGTCTTTTTGTACCTGCTCTTTCGCTTTTGCATTGAGCTTTGTGCCTTCGATCAGCTTGCCCATGCCCACCGAGACCACAATCTTCTCCATACGGGGCATCGCCATCGGGTTGGTAATCCCAGCCTGGGCTTTGATCTTCTCGGCCACGGGGCCAACAAATTTTTCTTTCATTCGGGGGGTCATAACGGACCTCTATGGGGGCGTCGCGGGGGACAGAATCATCGACGAGCAAGGGGCAAAATAGGAATACTTCGACGATTATTTAGCTTTCTTGAGCTCGGGGCCGAGTTGATCGCCGGTGGTGGCGGCGAGACGGACTTTACTGCCGTCGGCCTTGGTTTCGTAGCGGACGCGGGTCGCTTTGCCGTTCTGATCAACGGGGCTCACATTAGAGATGTGGACGGGCATCTCTAGGCTGACCGTTCCTCCCTGGGGGTTGGCTTGGGAGGGCTTGATGTGCTTCGTGCGCAGATTAACGCCTTTGACGACGACACGCTCGGCGTTGGGATCGGCCTTGTCGGCGACGATACGGAGCACTTCGCCGGTGCGTCCTTTGTCCTTGCCGGTGCGAACAATCACGTTGTCGCCTTTTCGGATATGTCTGGGCATGGGGGTTACCTTGGTTTAATACGCACGGAGCACATAATGGGATTACACGACCTCGGTCGCGAGCGAGACGATCTTCATATAGTTTTGTTCACGGAGTTCACGAGCAACCGCTCCGAATATACGTGTGCCACGCGGGTTACCGTCATCGTCAATCAGAACGATGGCGTTCTTATCGAACCGCACGTAGCTGCCGTCTTTACGCCGGACGGGATAATTGGTCCGTACGACGACACCTTTAACAATGGTGCCGGTCTTAAGATCGCTCCCGGGCAGCGATTTTTTGACAGAGCAGACGACTTTGTCGCCGACGGTTGCGGTGGGCCGAGTGGTTTTTCCCGCGGCGGTCGAAGTCCCCAGCACGCGGATCACATACGCAATCTTCGCACCGGAGTTGTCGGCCACATCAATTCTGGATTCGACTTGGATCATGGTGGGTCTCGTTCGCGGGCCGAGGCAGCGGGTGCCGACCGTTGTGCGGAGTTACTCGGCCGATTCGTCGGCGGGCTGCTCGATTTCGGGGGCGGGGACATTCGTGACGGGAGGAAGAGCCGATTCTTCGATTCGGACCAGCCGCCAGGTTTTGGTCTTGGAGAGCGGCCGACAGCGGGCGATGCGGACGCGATCACCTTCTTTACACTCGTTGTTTTCGTCGTGGACTTGAAATGTCTGAGTCCGCTTGACGAATTTCCCGTACTTGGCGTGTTGCACTTTGTAAGCCACCGCCACGGTGCGAGTCTTGTCACGTTTGTCGCTGGTCACGACCCCGATTTTAGTACCCAGCAGGGGGCGTTCTTGGGTGGATGAAGCGGTCATGGCTTAGTTCGACTCCTGCGGGGCGGCGGCGAGATTCGCAAGTTCGCGGCTACGCTGTTCGGTGAGGACGCGGGCGATATCCCGACGGATTGCACCCAGCTGACGGGGATTTTCGAGCTTTTCGGTCACCGATTGACTTCGGAGTTCGAAGAGCCTGGTACGCAGTTGACCGGTGGTTTCGGCCAGCTCGGCGTCGCTCATTTTGTGGACTTCGGCGGGTTTCATGGTCGGGGTCTCAAGGGAGGGGCGGTCGCATGACCACCTATGGTTTCTCGTTAAATGTGATGACGACGCTCGACGAAGCGGCACTTGAACGGGAGCTTGTGGGCGACACGGACGAAGGCTTTTTTGGCGATGTCTTTGGGTACGCCGGCCAACTCGTAGACCACCGTGCCGGGCTTGACCCGGGCGACCCAGTATTCAGGCTCAGCCTTGCCTTTGCCCATCCGCGTTTCCAGCGGCTTTTTGGAGATCGGCTTGTCCGGAAAGACCCGGACGAAGAGCTTGCCTTCACGGGCGACGTACTGACGTGCGGCGATCCGACCGGCTTCGATCTGGCGGGCCGTGAGCCAACCACCCTCGGTCAGCTGAAGGGCGTAGTCGCCGAAAGAGACCTTGTTACCGCGTGAGGCGTTACCTTTGAGCGTGCCGCGTTGCTGCTTGCGGAATTTAACTCGTTTGGGAAGTAAGGGCATGGCTTAAGTCAGTTCAAAATCAAAAAATCAAAAGTAAATATTCGAACGCCGCGTGGACAGAAACCGGTCGGCTCCGCTTTTTAGGCTGGGGATCAGCGCCGGCCGCGGGCACGGGGGCGGGCGCCGGCGGCTTTGGATTCGATTTCACCCTCGGCCACTTCGTGGTACATGCCTTTGAAGATCCAGACCTTCACGCCGATGATGCCATAGGTGGTCAGCGACTCGGCAACGCCGTAATCCACTTCAGCTTGGAGGGTCTGCAGGGGAATGGACCCCATAGAGATTACTTCGCTGCGGCTCATCTCGTGGCCGCCGAGGCGCCCGGAGAGCATGATTTTGCATCCTTTGGCACCGGCCGTCATCGCGGCTTCGGCTTTCATTTTCATGACACGGCGGAAACTGGCACGCTTGGCGAGCTGCTCCGCGATAGACTCGGCGACAAGCTTCGAATCGGCATCGGGGTTATTGATTTCGATACAGTTGATCGAAACGATGCGGCCGGTGAGGTGCTGAAGCTCTGCGGTGAGGCGGTCAATTTCTGCACCCTTCGGGCCGATGACCAAGCCGGGACGCGCGGTCTTGACGATGATCTTCAGTTCCTGGCGGGTGCGCTCAATGTGTATATCGGATACCGCGGCAAACGGGGGTTTACGGTTAAGCTGGCGATCGAGGTACCGACGGATGCGCTCATCTTCGATCAGCAACTCGCCGTAGAAAGCTTTGGTCGGAGCGTACCACCGGCTACGGTGGGCTTCGGTGATGCCGACCCGGAAGCCGAAGGGGTGTACTTTTTGTCCCATGATGAAATCTCGTTTCGTTTTCGGAGCACTGACCGGGGGCGAGGCGTTATGTAAACCGGAGCAGACGGATTAAGCGGTTAGGCCTCGTCGACAGTCACGGTAATGTGACTGGTGCGTTTAAGAATAGGGTGGGCACGTCCGCGGTCTTTGGGCTGGAAGCGTTTGATGGTGGGCCCTGCGTCAACCCGGGCTTCGCTGACTTTGAGGTTGCGGGTGTTCGCCTCGGCCTGGTCGGCGTTGTTATAGGCCGCGAGCAGGGCGTTTTTCACCAGCACCGCGGCGCGGAGCTTCGACAACTCGAGCGTGGTGAGCGCATCGGCGTAGTCTTTTCCCCGGATCAGGTCGACGACCAAACGGACCTTTTGGGGGCTGATGCGAGCCATGCGGTGGGTGTTGGTATAAGGCATCGGAGGGTCTCAAACAGAGGTCTATACTTAGAACGGAAATCAAACTTTGTCGGGGCGGCGAGCAAGACACGCCGCGGACGTTCTAGCAATAACGGGATTCAGCGGCCCATGGCAGCCCGCTGCGCCTTGGTCCCGGTGGTGTGGGAACGGAAGGACCGGGTCAGGCTGAATTCGCCGAGCTTATGACCCACCATGTCTTCCGTCACAAACACCGCGAGGTGCTGGCGGCCGTTGTGCACCATAAACGTATGGCCGACAAATTCGGGAACAATGGTGCAGTTGCGGGCCCAGGTCTTAATAGGTTCTTTACGGTCCATCTGATTCAGCTTCTCAACCTTCCGGTAGAGCTTGAAATCGACGTAAGGGCCTTTTTTCAGAGAACGTGGCATGGATAATTTCCGTTGTGTTCGGCAATCGCCGTGAACACCCCCTTGGCATCAGCCCGGGGCGAAGAGGGTTTATTTCAGCTTGAGTTGGCCGTAGCGCTTGGACACGCGGCGACGGATAATACGCTTATTCGAGGCTTTTCCGCGCTGGCGGGTGCGGCCGCCTTTGGCGAGCGTGCCGGAACGCTGAGCGGGGGGCCGGTTACCGGAAGATTTATTGTCGCCACCGCCCATGGGGTGCTCGTGGTGGTTCTTCGCCATGCCGCGGGTGTGGGGCCGTTTACCCATGTGACGGGACTTACCCGCTTTGCCGTGGCTGACTTTGTTGTGGTCGGTGTTCCCGACTTGGCCAAGCGTGGCCCGGCAGTTGACCGATACCTGGCGGATTTCACCGGACGGGAATACGAGTGTGGCCCACTTACCTTCGCGGTTCGTTAAGCGGGCATAAGTACCCGCCGATCGACACATCTGAGCCCCCTTGCCGGGGACCAACTCGATACAGTGAACGTTAAGGCCGGTCGGAATCATGCCCAACGGCATGTTGTTGCCTACAACGGGCTCGACCTTTTCTGCCGAAGAAACAACTTGCATGCCATCGGTCAGTCCGATGGGCGCAATGATGTACCGCTTTTCGCCGTCTTCGTATTCGAGAAGTGCGATGTTGGCGGAACGGTTCGGGTCGTATTCGACGCCGATAACTTTCGCAGACAGGTCGTCTTTCTTACGGGCGAAATCGATCCGGCGGTAGCGCTGCTTGTTGCCCCCACCACGAGACTGAACCGTGATTTTACCGTGGTGGTTACGGCCGCCGTTCTTACTTTTTTTAGCAAGCAGGGATTTTTCGGGCGAGGTCTTGGTGACTTCCGAGTAGAGGTTCACCGAAGCGTCGCGCCGACTGGGCGTGGTCGGATTGTATTTACGGATGGCCATGGTGTTATTCCGGCGAACCGGCTTCTAAAAGTTGTCGAAAAAAGGTGCCCGTCTCGCTGCGGCGGGGGATCAGAACAACTCGATACGGTCTTCTTCGTGCAGATGAACCGTGGCTTTCTTCCAATCGGAAGACTTGGCCGGGCCAAAGCGAGTACGGAAGTACTTGCCCTTGCGGACCTGGGTCGCCACGCTTTCGACACGGACTTTATAAAGCGATTCGACCGCCGCCTTGATCTGCGGCTTAGAGGCACGCTTATCGACCTCGAAAGAATAACGGTTGCGTTCTCCAGATTCCCAAGTGGTTTTCTCGGTAATCAGCGGCTTCTTAATAATATGAGTGGCTTCGATATATGGCATCGTTACACAGCCCCTTCAGTGGAAGGCTCATGAGATTTAACGTTGGCGGTAACCTTGTTGACGTATGCCTCAAAAGCATCCTTGTGAGCCACCAGATAACGGTGATTCAGCAGGTCGAAGACATTGAGACGATCGATCTGAGTCGTCGTCACGTCGTCCAGGTTTTTGGCGGATTTGGCTTCGGACGAAGCGGCGTCGGCGAGAGCGACGAGGCACGAGCGGTCGATCTGAAGCGAGGAAAGGAGCGAGGCAAACTGCTTCGTGTGGGGCTTGTCGAACTGGGGAGCGTCAATAAGTTTGATCTCACCATCTACGGCCTTGGCCAGCAGAGCGTTGCGGTTGGCCAGCCGACGCATTTTGGCCGGCATCCCTTGACGCCAGGAATGGCCGACCTTACCAAAGGCATTGCCGCCGCCACGAAGGATATTGGCTTTCTTGTCGCCGCGTCGCGCGTTGCCCGTCCCTTTTTGCTTGTACAGCTTCTTCCCGGATCCCTGCACCATACTGCGGGACTTGGTCGTGGCGTTCACAGACCGGCGGTTGGCGTGGCCACGAACGAAAGCTTGCTTAAGAAGGGTGTGACGAATTTCTCCGCCGAGCAGTCGCTCATCGATTGAATAGGAGCCGGTCTGCTCACCCGAAGGATTATAAATGGGGATGTCGATCATGTTCGTTACCTACGGGCTGCGAGTAGAGTGCAACTGCGTTTTGCTCGCCCACTTCTGAATTACGGGCCAGATACGGCCGGAAACATCAGAGAGGACTCGGTGGACCCAGTTGTCTGGACGGGGAAGTATCCGTAAAAGTGGACTTACCCCGCCGCGGCGAGCTTGGCTTTACCTTTGTAAAGCCGTTTAGCCTCCCTAATGAAAATTAACCCCTGCTTGGGCCCGGGGACGGGCCCCTTCACCAGCAGCAAACCCTTGTCCTTATCAACACCCAGCACTTTTAGCGAACGGACGGTGACCTTCTCGTTACCCATGTGGCCGGCCATCCGGATCCCCTTTTTAGGCTTACCGGTGCCGAGGTTACTGGAACGACCGCCCACTGAACCGGGCGAACGGTGCTTACGCTCTACGCCGTGACTGGCTTCCTGACCGGCAAAACCGTGACGCTTCATCGCCCCCTGAAAGCCCTTACCCTTGCTCACCGCAGATACGTCGATAAAAACCACCGACTCAAACGATTCGACGTTAATTTCCTGGCCTACTTCGTAACCATCCGCTTCACCCGCGCCTAAACGGATTTCCCGATGGAAACGCTTGGGGGTCAAGCCGGCCTTCGCGTCGTGCCCAATAAGTTGGAAAGTCGAACTACGAGCCTTGATGTCTTCGTAAGCGAGCTGGATCGCGTGGTAACCATCGGTTTCGGCCGTTTTGACTTGACTCACAAAACAAGGCCCAGCCTGAATTACGGTGACGGGTACGTTGACACCCTCGTCATCGTAGAGACGGGTCATACCTATTTTTTTTCCGAGGATGGCTTTGGCCATGGCTTGAGTCTCCGGGGAGGCGATTCACATATATGATTCGCGAGTCGTGCACGAAGCAGAGGACTTTTCCCTGTTTGAATAGCGGGGGTCTAGGCTTTGATCTTTACGAAAACACCGGCGGGAACGACAAGGCGGTTCAGGGCTTCGACCGTGCGGGCGCTAGGGTCTTTGATATCAATGATCCGCTTATGGGTGCGGATCTCGAATTGCTCGCGGGACTTTTTGTCGATGTGCGGCGAGCGTAACACGGTGTAGCGCTCAATACGGGTCGGCAGCGGCACGGGGCCGGCGACCCGCGCGTTGGTCCGCTTGGCGTGATCGACGATCTCCTTGGCGGAGGCGTCGAGGGCCTGGTGGTCGTAGGCTTCCATGCGGATTCGGATCTTGCCGGAGGTCATGCGGGAGGTTCTTTTATATATTCGGTCTCGGGTGCGGAGCCCGGAGACTGGGGGCTTGTCAGTTCTAGCTTAATGGTCGCTTTCCAGCGGGGCGGCCGCTACGGCGAGTCGAACAGTGTAGCGTCGGCGTGAGCGCTGTCAAACCGAGCCCTAAAAAAATACATTGGATCGCCCTCGTGTACAAATCACCGTGAGAGCGGCTATTTACGGCGATTTGCTAACCGCCTCAAGAACAGACTGCGCGACGAAAATAGGCACCTGCCCCGTAACCCCCAGGGCGATCGCGTCCGACGGCCGGGAGTCTACATCACGCAGGACAGCCGGGTCGCTCTGAGATCGTAAATGCAAGCGGGCGTAGAACGTATGCTCCGAAAGATCGGAAATCAGTACTTTTTCCAGCCGGTAATCCAGCGACTCGATGACGTCGGCGAGCAGTTCGTGGGTCTGCGGGCGCACAGGGACTTCACCCATAAGCCGGCGTTCGATGGCGGCGGCTTCGTGAAAACCGATGAGGATCGGAAATCGGCGGGGCTCGCCGGAGTCCGGCGGGTTGACCTCACGCAATTCCAGATAATGCGTGCCCTCGATCTCACTGATGAGGATACGCGCGAGCTCCATCTGGATGAACATCGGGGCATCCCTTTAAATGGCGGGGGACTGGTTCAGGGTTGCCGGAGAGGCGGATCTGAAGCCGATTACCGCATGATAGCTCCCATCGTGGCCGGCGGGCTCGGTAAATTTTTGTGAACCGGGAAGCCCGAGGGTTGGCGGGGCCGGGGCGGTCTCTACACGGGGCAGCATAGTGGCTTCTTTAATAAGGCTTGCCACCTTTCCGGACGCATCGAGTTGCTTCAAGAGCCAGGCCGCTTGGTCTTGGTTTTCCGACGGGTCGATCGAACAGGTGCAGTAAAGCAGGTGCCCTTGGGGAGCAAGGTGGCCGATCGCCCGATCCAGAATTTCCCGCTGGAGTCGGATCAACGACGCGGCCTGCGGGCCGGCCGCGCGGTAGCGGGCTCCGGGGCGTCGAGCCAGTACGCCGGTGTTGGAGCAGGGCACGTCGAGGAGGACCAGGTCGAAGGTTTCGGAAGCTCCCGGGGACTCTACACGGACACCCGGGACCTGCTGAAGATCGACCCGGCGGGCCTCATCGGGTTCGTAGGCGGTGACCTGGGCTTGGGGGTACAGGGCCCGGAGTTGCCTCGTCTTGGTGCCTCGGCCGGCGCAAAGGTCGAGCACCCGGCGGGGCGTAAGGTTGAGCGACGCCAAAGCCGCCACCGATTCCAGCGACGCGGGGTCTTGGACACGGCGGTCCGGATCTTGAGCGAGCCAATCCGTCAACTCTTGCCGACTGCCCCCCCACCGCCGTGCTTTTTCCTGCTCGATGACGTAGGTGGCGGGGTGGCCCAGGCTGTGCAGCGCCAATTCCGTAGCCCGGTCGCGCCCAAACACCTTGAACCAGCGCTGGAGCAGCGGCAGCGGGTGGCTGGTGGCGACCGCAAGGTAGGCCAAGAGATTGTCAGGATTCGGGAGGAGCTTTTGCTGGAGGACGAGATGACCGTCGCACGGCTGCGAACCGCGGGGGAGACGATCCGCAGCAGGCGTCCACGGCTCGGGACTGAGGCCGATCACGGAATCCGCAATCTTACGCAGGACCGCATTCACCATCCCCGCCGCCCGCGGCTGGCCGAGGGTGCGAATCAGCTTGACGCTTTCGTCAATGACGGCGTACGCGGGGAGCCGGTCCATGAATATTAGCTGAGCGGCGGCACTCAAAAAAACCGCCCGAGTTTCGGGCGCGAGTTTAGACGTCGGACGCTTCAAAAACCTGTTTAGCAGGTGCTCCAGCGTGATCCAACGTTGCAGCACCGTCCGGTGGATCGCGGTAGCCAGTCGGGCGTCGGCGTCGGAAAGCGTGTCCAGTTCCGGCTCAACGATCGGGAGGTCGGGGAAGGCCGCGGCGGCAGGGATCAAGGCGGTCACGGCAGCGGCGCGAGCAGAACGTGGCATACGCACAACATAACAGCACATCCCAGAAGCGCCGCCATCCGGGAGACCCGACCGCCGGGTCGCCGCCAAAAGCTTGGTGGCTAGGAGGTTCCGTTTGCGGCCACGGGATCGAAAGCTTTGCGGACTTCTTCGAGGAACTGATCCACCTTGAACGGCTTGAATAGCACGGTCGAGAGGCCTTCTTGGGAAGCACGTACGATCGAGTGGTTGGGGTCGTAGCCGAAGCCGGTCATCAGAATGACGGGCATGTTTTCGCTGGCCCGCTGGGCCGAGGCGTAGATCTCATAACCGTTGCGGTAAGGCATTTTGATGTCAGAAATGACGAGATCGAAGTCGTTCTGATCGAGAAGAGCGCAGGCTTCGTAGCCATCTTTCGCGCAGGTGCAGCGGCAGCCGAAACGCGAAAGCAGGTCCTTCACGGTTTGCCGGATGTTTGGCTCGTCGTCTGCGATCAGGATACGTTTGCCCTGGAGGACGGGATCGGATTGATTATTCTCAACCTTGTCCGATCCGATCACCGCGGCAGGCCCGGCCTTGACGTTTTTGATGGCTTGGCGGATCGTCTCGACGTGGTTGAGTACTTGATCGAGCCGGCCACGCATCGTGTCGTCGCCGATGTACTCTTCCTTGAGCGCGCTGGCTTCGCTGATGATGTCGTTGAGCGGCTCGGTGATTTCGTGAACGACGCTGTCGGTGATGGTGGTGCTGGTGGTGAACCGTTCAACCACCAACAGATCAAGGATATTGAGCGCCAGCGCGACGTAGCGGCCGAAGATCTCGGCGAACTGCCGATCGTCTTCGTTGAAGGTGCCGATGGTCTCGGATTCAATATTGTAGACCCCAATGACTTCGTCGTAGAGCATCAGGGGCACGGTCAGCGAACTCTTGGAATGCTGTAGCCCGAGGACGTAGCGGGGGTCCTTTTCGGTGTCGTGGCAGATGTAGGATCGGCCGGTGGCCCCCACGTAACCGGAGATGCCGTTGCCTTCGGGCTGGGCGTAGAGGTCGATCTCCAAGGCCTCGGGGGGGAGGCCTTCGGCGATGACGACTTCGAGCTTGTTGGTCCGCTTGTCGAGCAGCCGGATGGCAAAGTGGTCGAAATGCATCAAGTCTTTCGAGTACTTGATGATTTTGTCCTGGAGCAGTTTGAGGCGTTCGGGAGGGGTCTTGCTGGCCACCGCGTCGCCCTGGATCCGAGCCAATTCCCGGCCCGACGAATCGATTGCATCGATCTTCGTTTGCAGGCGTTTGCCGCTGGACGCGTCCCACACCACCGAGACCACTTGCACGACTTCCCCCTGGTCGGTGATGACCGGGGAGCAGATCATCTCAAAGTAGTTTTCTTTTTCCTGGAACGTGAATTTCTTGCTGCGCCGCTGCGGGGTGTCACCTTGAGCGCTCACCTGCGACTTAAAAATCGACATCGCCTGCCGGCAGATACGCTTGATGTGCTCGGTGGTCTCGGAGGTGAACCCCCGCATGCGTTTGTTAGACCAACTCAGCCGGCCGTCCGCATCGACGATACAAACCCCTTCGCCGATCGTATTGAGAACCAGGCTCGATTTCTCGCCCACCAATGCCCGCTCAAGCGGCAGAAAATCGCCGACGTCGGCAAAGACCGCGTGGTATTGCTCGGCACGGAGCGCACTTAGCGCCTCGTCCATTGAACTGATGACCTGGACCTCGAAATGTTCTCCGAGCAGAGACGCTACGGGGTGTTCTGCCGACGCGTCGCCACCGAAAACCAATACTCGTCTTTTCAACGTATTTACTTCCATAACTCGCGGTCTGCTACCGGCTAGTGGCAGGGCTGTCCCTTAGATGACATCGGACATCATTCATTGGGCTCAACACCCGTGGCCTGCAAGTTATGCCATGCGATTAATAATTCATTTTAGGACTAAATTATCGCCGTGTCAGCAATTACTGCAGTTTTAGATAAAAAACGGGTGAAATTTTCTCAACGGATTACCTCTCTCCACGGAGTGGATACGGTTCCGTTAACGATTTAACGCCTGGGCTTTGCCGATTCGCTTCCGATACCTCGCCGACCGCGACGTCATGGTGAGCAGAGCGTCAGAATTTCCGATTCAGTACCGAATCTGCCATCTCCAAAAGCAAATTTCTGGCCTCGGACAGCTCAAGCTTATTCTCGATACCTGATTTGGCATCGGCGACCAACCGATGCGCCCAGTCCCGAGCATACGCCAGCCCATCGCTCCGATCCAGAGATTCGCGCACCCTAGCCACCGCGTCGGGATCGTTGCCCCGCTGCATGTCCGCCACCTGTATTTCGTATTCTTCCGGATTCGAAGTCGCGAGTTGCCTGATGAGCGGCAGTGTCAGCTTGCCTTTAGCCAGGTCCCTGCCGAGTGTTTTCCCAACCTCCGCGGGGTCGCCGGTGAGATCCAGAACATCATCGATAATCTGGAAGGCAATGCCCAGCTTTTCGCCGAATTCGAAAAGCGCCGCCGCCGATGCCGAGTCTCCGCCATCAGGCTCACCCGACATCAGCACCGATGGCATACGGCAGCAAGCCCCGCACAGGCTCGCGGTCTTACGGCGCACGATCTCGAAATAAGTCCGTTCGTTCAACCTCCAGTCTTCGCGGTGGTGGAGTTGAAGCAGCTCACCTTCGCAGACAGTGTTGGTGGCGGCCGCGATGGCCCGGGAAGCGGCGGGCAGCGGGATGGAGGAGCAGAGGTGATAGGCGTGGCTAATTAAATAATCGCCGAGCATCACGGCGGCTTCGTTCCCGCGCAAGTGATTGATCGTGGCCCCGCGTCGACGCATCTCGGCGTCGTCCAGGATGTCGTCGTGGACCAGGGTCGCCATGTGCACCATCTCGGCCACGGTGGCGACGACCGTCACCCTGTCCCGGAAAACGGGATTATCTATTGATTTCGGGTACGCCGCCATCGCGGAAATCATCACCAGTGTCGGCCGCAGCATCTTGCCTCGGTAACGCTCCACGTGTTCGGCAAGAGCATTCACACTAGGCAGGTCACTCAGCAACTCCGCGGCGAACCGGGCTTCGACTTCAGCCAAAAGCTCGGCGAGCAGCGCCTGGACCTCTCCGTCTTGGGAAGACATTAAAAGCATTACAAGTAGCTTAGGCCTTGCAAGCAGGCCGCGATAGCCTGTATTCCGATATCCGACGGGCAAATCACCTTACCCGGACGATTTCCCACTCGGAATTTCCAAGTCGGTCCCGGAAAGCACCGATAGCGTTATCGGGTCCAGCGCGAGCCCGGCACACGAGCAAGGCGTTAAATTTTCGGCGTGCTGGCCTGCAAAGTACGCGCCCTTGACCGGTTGGGGGTAAACTTCTACAACAGGTTGCGTAGACCATGTATCTTTAGCCGCTCGGCCGATCGTTCGACGTTATCCCCCAGGGTATCCGCTTGGAACTAACCCAAAGCAATCTGGACACCACCGTCGGCCGCCTCGTGGTCGAAAAAGGCCTCGCCGCGCAGCAGGACGTTAACCGCCTGCTTGAGTCGATCAAGCAGGGCAGTTCGCTGATTGGCGATACCAAGACCGATCCTAAAGGACGCAGCCTCGCCGCTTTACTGATCGACGAAGGGCTGGTCACGCAGAAGCAGATCGACCGGCTAAAGCCCGAACTCGAGGAACGTCGGGCCGGCGCTCAGATCCCGGGTTATCAAATCATTAAACAACTCGGGGCCGGGGCCATGGCCCGCGTCTTCCTGGGCAAACAGATCTCGCTGGACCGGATGGTCGCCATCAAAGTTCTGCCCCAGAAATTCACGAACAACCCCGATTTCGTTTCCCGTTTCTACGCCGAAGGCAAGGCCGCCGCGAAGCTCAATCACCCTAACATCGTCCAAGCATTTGATGTCGGCAAATCGGGCGAGTACCACTACTTTGTCATGGAATTCGTCGACGGGCGGACCGTTTTCGACGACATCACCGGCCGGGGCCCTTACCAGGAAAAAGACGCCGTTCGTATCGGTATCGAGACCGCCCGGGCGCTCGATCACGCCCACAAACAAGGGTTCATTCACCGCGACGTCAAGCCCAAGAACATCATGATCGCCGACGAGGGCGACCGCACGAAACTCGCGGACATGGGCCTGGCCCGAGCGCTTTCGGACCGCGAAGCCGCCGAGGCGGAGGCCGGCAAAGCCTACGGCACCCCCTACTACATCAGCCCGGAACAAATCCGAGGAGAAGTCGATGTCGATGCCCGTGCCGATATCTATTCCCTCGGCGCAACCCTGTACCACATGGTGACCGGCCAGGTCCCGTTCGACGGCCCTAACCCGTCGTCGGTCATGCACGAGCACCTTAAAAACAGCCTAATTCCCCCCGATCATCTTAACACCGCCCTTTCCAGCGGCCTCTCCGAAGTCATTGAAGTCTGCATGGCCAAAGACCGCAGCAAGCGGTACGCCTCGGCCGCCGACCTGCTGGAGGACCTCGAAGCCATCCAGCGCGGAGAGCCCCCGCTCCAGGCACGAAAAGTGTTTGATGTCGGCGCTTTGGCCAGCCTGGCGGACGGCGGAAACACGGCAGGACGCAATGCCACACTCGAACACGAACCGCTGTTAGCCGATCCGATGGTGTGGATGGCGTTTGCCGGCTGGGTCGCCGCCCTCGCGATGTTTATTGTCCTGCTTATCGCAAATGCCAATCTCTAAACAATCCGCCGGGCTGGCTCAGCAACCTAACTATCCCCCGATAATCACCATGAGGGAAGGGAATAATTAGGGTGGCCGGTCGATTAGATAGGCGTGACATCTTCTTCCCCTGCGTCTAACCTCCCTCCCCCGCCATCGCTGGCCGCCCGCGTCGGCCGCTGGTCGTTGCTGCTGACCATCGCACTGGTCGCCGCGCTGGGAATTGACCTAGCCCGCAAAGCACTGGCGGTTGATCGCGTAGCTTGGCGTGACTACCCCTTGGTCGCTTCCGGCATCGATTTCGCCGCAAGCCCACTGGTCCAAGAATCAGAACCCCTTGATCGGCCTCGCCTGCTGCGATTTACGGCCGAGTGGTGCGGGGCGTGCATCAACATGCGGGCAGAGGTTTTTTCTCGCACCCAGATCGCGGACGACATCCATGCCCGGTTTGTTCCGTACTCGGTCGACTTGACCCAACCCTCGCCGGAGCAGCAGGCCTTCGCGGGACGGTACCGGGTGACTTATTTGCCCACGCTGCTCGTCTTGGACGGCCAGGGCAATGAAATCGCTCGGCTCGATGAATTCGCCGATCACGAAGCGTTCATGCGCTGGCTCGATGCCGCTTACGATCGTTGGGATACGACACGCCCTCCGACGCTGCTTTCTCGCGGTACCCCCGCCCCATAAAAATCCCGTGAAAGTTCCACCGGCGGCCGGAGCGGCGAGTACAATTTCCACGTACTCGCACACGCTTTATTCATTAGTCCCATACTTAAAACCAAGGATAATTTCATGACCACCGGCCTCCGCTCTCTGATTGACTCGGGCACCCGCGTCTGGCTCGACTCGGTCGATCCGGAAGAGGTCACGAAAAACAAAGCCGCCGGGGTCACCGGCTGCACCTCTAACCCGAGCATCATTGCCGGGCTGGTCGAGTCCGGCCGATTCGATGATCAGATCAATCACTTCATCGAACAAGGCGTTGACGACGACGAGGCGTTGACCTGGGCCATGACCGACCACCTCGTGAAAAACGCTCAGGACCAATACCACCAGGTCTGGGAGGACAGCCAGGGCAACGACGGGTGGATCAGCTTTGAACTCGACCCGCTCCTCGAAGACGCCGACGATTCCCGTTCGGTTGAAGAGCGTGCCGCGGAGTACATCGAACTAGGTAAAAAGTGGTCCGCCGGACACGCCAACCGCATGATCAAAGTCCCCGCGACCGAGGCCGGGCTCGCCGCCCTCGAAGAACTCGCCGCCCACGGGATCACGCTCAACGTCACCCTGATTTTCTCCGAACGCCAATACCTCGCCGCCCGCGACGCGGTCTGGAAAGGCCGTCAACGCCACGGCAACCTCGACGCCTTTAAATCGGTCTACTCCATCTTCGTTTCCCGTGTCGATGTCTACACCGAAGACCACTTACCCGATCTGAGCGATCAACTCCAGGGCCAGGTCGGCATCATCAATGCGAAACAAATCGGGCTGCTCAACGCCGAGTTCTGGGCCGACAAAAAACTCAAGCTCGATCAGGAAATGATCTTCGCCTCCACCGGCACGAAAAAACCTGAGCAACCCAAAGATTACTACGTCGCCGCCCTCGCCGGCTCCGACATCCAGACCAACCCCCCCGCGACCAATGCGGCCCTCGACGAACTGGGCCACTCGTATTCGCCCCAGTCACGCACCCTCCCCGACCAAACGGTACTCGACGAGCTTACCGAAAAGGTCGATATCCAAAAGCTCGAAGAAACGCTGATGGCTGAGGGCACCGCGAAGTTTGCCGACCCGCATAAGCAGTTGATCCAAACCATCGCCGATAAGCGGGCCGCCCTCGCTTGATCGCGATCCTTCCCCACCTCCGACAAGCCCGCGGATACCCTTCCGCGGGCTTTTTCGCGCGCCGCCGTCTTGCGCTAGCGCATCCCCACCGCGGCGATCGCGGGTCGAGGGAGCGGGATCCCCCTCCGCCACACTCGGTCAGCGTCCCGGCTGCCGCCGACCGCTCAACCTGCGGTGGGTGTGCGCTATTGCTCGGCTGCGTCGGCTATTATCGGGCAAGTCCCAAGCGGCAGCCGAATTCCAACCCCAAGCCGCCCCTCGGCCGATAGTTACCTTTACGTCGTCGTCCGCCTCTCCACCGAGCTCCCGCTTTGCCCAACAGCCTCACCGACAACCTGAATCAGGTCTGGGCCCGTGTCCAGAACTATTGGGAAACCGAGTGGTGGGCCGTGCTCTTCGAACTCGCCGTGATCTGGGTGGTGGTCTACCTGATCCTCCGGTTCCTCCGCGGCACGCGTGGCGCACGGGTCATCAAAGGGGTCGCGATCATCTTGATCATCGGCACGCTCACCATCCAGATCTTTGGCGGTGCCAATCAGCTCGAACGCCTCAGCGTGCTCTACTCGAACTTTCTGACCATCGTCTCGATCATCCTGGTGATTGTGTTTCAACCCGAGCTCCGCCGGGCTTTGGTCCGTCTCGGCGAAGCGAGGCTGTTCCGCCAGACCGGCTTGCGTAAGGCTCGTGTGGTCGAAGAACTGCTCGGCTCCATCCAATATTTGTCCCGCAACAAGGTCGGCGCTCTCGTCGCGATCGAACGCCGAGTCGAGTTGGGTGGCATCGTTGAGGCCGGGATCCGCGTCGACGCCGACGTCAGCAAGGAACTACTCAACACCATCTTCTGGCCCGGCTCGGCGCTCCACGACCTGGGGGTGGTCCTCCGCGGCGACCGCATCGTGGCCGCCGGGGTTCAATTTCCTCTCGCGGAGGGCGACAGCCTCCCGCAAGAGCTCGGCTCACGCCACCGCGCGGCCATCGGCCTGTCGAACGAGGTCGACGCGCTGATTCTCGTGGTCTCCGAAGAAACCGGCACCATCAGCGTCGCCGAACGCGGCCAGCTTACCCGTGGTCTGTCGATCGAAGACCTGCGCAAAGTGCTTTCCAAGGGCATGTCCGAGGTCACACTCGCCGAGCCCGGCCAAGCCAATGAACCGGACGATACTTCCGGACCCGCCAAAGACCCTAAAGCCACGCCTTAACCCTCAAACCGCAATAAGCCGCTCTTTTCCCCGCCTATACCTCCGTGACCCGCATGGCACAACGCAAGTTCCACGAAAAAGTCGAAACCTGGATCGTCGTGACCGTGATATCGGCTCTCGTTTGGCTCTACGCCGAGGCCACGGTCCTTCAGCAAAAAGACAGCCAAACGGTCCAGCTCCTCTTCACCGAGCCGACCGCAAACTACGCCCTGGACCCCGTCGAACCCGTCACCGTCCAAGTGAGCTTCAAAGCCTCCAGCGGCCAGGTCCAACAGTTCCAGCAGACCACCGCCACCCCGCTGATTATCGACCTGGACCCCGGCGATCTCGATCGCGTGGAGGCCCGCACGGTCGTCCTCGAAGAAGCGCTCGGCCGCGCCGGGCTCGCCGAGATCGGCATCGCCAACCTCCAGGTCGAACCCTCCACCTACACCGTCACCCTCCGCCCCCTGCGAGAGATCGAACTCCCGGTCCGGGTGGATACCGGCGACTTCAAGCTCACCAACGGCAATCCCATCGCCGAGCCTCGCACCATCACCGTGACCGCCCCGCTGGACGTGATCGAAGAGCTCCGCGGCCAGGCTATTTCCGCCAAGCTCGCGGACGCCCCCGCCCCCGACGGCAGCGGCCGGGAACGCGTGGCCACGAACGTCCCGCTCGTCTTCCCCGACGCCCTGGACATCCGCAGCCGCTGGATCTCCGTGTCCGCCGACACGGTCCGGGTCAACTACACCCTCGCGAACGACACCGCCACGACCACCGTCCCCAACGTCCCGCTCTACGTCACCCTTCCGGTGAATGTGCAACTCCGCTACACCCTGCGTCCGACCGAGCCGACCGATTTCCTCCGAGACGTCGAACTCCGCGGGCCCGCGGACGTCATCGCCCGTATCGAGGCCGGCGAAATCGCGATCCGGGCCGAGCTGACCCTCACCGACCTGTCCAAACTCGAACAGCCCAGCTCCACCGAACGCCCCACCATCATCACTCCGCCCGGCGTCACCCCCGTCCAGCTCCCCGACCTCATGCCCATCACGATCCGCCGGCGCGCCGACACCCCCTGATCCCAACCCGCCAAAGCGCCCGCGGTTTTTGCTTCGCCCCCCCCGAGCCCGCTAGGATGCGGGTTCTATGTCCACTTCCTCCCCCCCCGCTGCTTCCGTCGATATCGACATCCCCGCGTACTGCCAGCGCCTCGCGGCCTCGGCCCGCAAGGCCGGCCTCGATCTCGCCTCGGTCCCCGGCCGCACCCGCAACCTTGCGCTGCGGTATATCGCCCAAGCCCTCAGTGATGCGACCAAAAGCCTCCAAGCCGCCAACGCCAAGGATCTCGACGCCGGCCGACGCCAGGGCTTGCCCGACGCCATGCTCGACCGGCTCACCCTGACCGACGACCGTATCCAAAACATGGCCGACGCCGTCCGCCAGATCGCCGACCAGCCCGACCCGGTCGGCCGTGTCCTGGAGGGCCGAGTGCTGGACAACGGGATCCGCCTCGAAAAAATCCGGGTGCCCATCGGCACCGTCCTGATCATCTTTGAATCCCGCCCCAACGTCACCTGCGACGCCGCCGCCCTCTGCCTCAAATCCGGCAACGCCGTGATCTTACGCGGCGGCAAAGAGGCCGCTCTCTCCAACGCCGCCATCGCAGAATGTGTTCAGCAGGGTTTGGCGAAAGCGGGCCTCTCGGACCAGGCGGTTCAGCTCGTCAACACGCCCGACCGCGCCGCCGTCGGGGAGCTGCTGAAGCTCGACCAGTTGCTGGACGTTTGTATCCCTCGCGGCGGCGAGTCGCTGATCCGCGCGGTGGTCGAGCAGGCCCGGATCCCCGTCATCAAGCACTACACCGGCAACTGCCACGTCTACGTCGACGCCCACGCCGACCCCGACCTCGCCCACGCCATCTGTCTCAACGCCAAGACCCAGCGCACCGGCGTCTGCAACGCCGCCGAAACCATTCTGTTTCACCAGGACGCCGTCACCTCCGGAACCGTAAAACGCATCGGCGAAGCCCTCGCCGCCGCCGGCGTCGAACTCCGCGCCGACACCCGCAGCATGAGCGTCCTGCCCGCCGCCAAGCCCGCGGCCGAATCCGATTGGTCCGAGGAGTACCTCGACCTGATCGTCGCCCTCCGCGTGGTCGACACGCTCGACGACGCCGTCGCACACATCAACCGCTACGGCAGCAAACACACCGACGCCATCGTGACCGACAACCTCGCCGCCGCCGACCGCTTTGTCCAGACCGTCGACACCGCCAACGCGATGGTCAACTGCTCGACCCGCTTCTCCGACGGGCAGCAGTACGGCCTGGGGGCCGAGATCGGGATCTCCACCGACAAACTCCACGCCCGCGGCCCCATGGGAGCCGACGACCTGTGTACCTATAAATGGGTCGCCCGAGGCAACGGTCAGATCCGCAACTAGTTGTAGCGCGTCGATCGATTCCTATCCGTATGGAGTATCGCGATGGACCTGGCCGAACGCTACGCATTCCCGACCTATCTCTTACGGCAAAAAGTGTTCAAACTCTTCGGCGAAGATTTCCACATCTTTGATCCCGACGGCAACGTCGTCCTCTATTCCAAACAAAAAGCCTTCAAAGTCAAAGAAGACATCCGTGTCTACGCCGATGAATCGATGGCCCAGGAAGTGTTGACGATCCGCACCCAAAGCATCTTCGATATCTCAGGAACCTACGGCGTGGTCGATCCGACGACCGGCGAAACCGTCGGCGCGCTCAAACGCCACGGCTTCAAATCGATGATCAAAGACCAGTGGACCCTCTACGATGACCGGGGCGAAGAAGCGGGCCAAATCATCGAGGACTCGACGTTCAAGGCCCTTGTCCGCCGGGCCCACGACATCGCCTCCGCGTTGATGCCCCAGGCCTACCACGCGACTTGGCAGGGCCAGCCCGCCGCCGTCTTCAAGCAGAACTTCAACCCGTTCGTGCGCAAGATCGCGATCGACTTCACCCCCGACACCGGCAATCGGCTCGACCCCCGGCTCGGCCTCGCCGCCGCCATCTTGCTCTGCGCCATCGAAGGCAAGCAGAATTAAACCCGTGCCCGCTGTTCCCGACATCCATCTCGTCGTCTTCGACCTGGGGCGGGTCTTGCTGCGCATCTCGGACGACTGGAGCCACGCCGCCCGTCTCGCCAAGCTGCCGCAGTTGCAAGGCCTGACCGGCGATCTCTCCAGCACCGCCGCCCGGGGCCGGGACCACCCGCTGGCTCAACTCTTCGACGACTTCGAGACCGGCCGGGTCGGCGTGGTCGAATTTTTCGCCACCGCGGCCCGTTTGGGCGGCCTCCGCCCCGATGAGGTCCGCCGCGTCCTCGAAGCCGTGCTGATCGAAACCTTCCCCGGCGCGATCGCGCTGCTCGACCGCCTCGCCGCGCTCCCGGTCAAAACCGCCTGCCTCAGCAACACCAACGCCCACCACTGGCAGATGTTCCGCCGCCGCGACCACCCCGCCTACCTCCCCGTCGAACTCTTCGATTTCCCTCTGGCCAGCCAGATCATCGGTCACGCCAAACCCGACCCCGCGATCTACCAGTACGTCGAAGACGGAACGGGTATTGCCCCGGCCCAGATCCTTTTCTTCGACGACCTGCCCGAGAATATCGACGCCGCGCGGGTACGCGGTTGGCAGGCCCATCTCGTTTCTCGGGACACCCATAACCCCATCCCCGCGATCATCCGCCAACTCACCGCCTATGGTCTGCTGGAAACGCCATGAATCATCCCGCCGACTCTACCGCCGCCACGCCCCGAGAACGCCCCGGCCACGCCGTCAAGGGCCCCTGGGTCGTCGTCGCGACGCTGAGTCTTTTCCTGCTCGTCCCCGCGCTCACCGCCGGCATCTTCTTTCTCGCCGAGTCCGGCCGTGCCGCGGAAGATGCCGCCGACGACGCCCCGATCCTCTGGGCCGAGCGAGCCGGTTGGCCCCGCAGCCAGTACACCACGTTCAAATCGCTCGAGCGGGGTCCGATGGCCAGCGCCCGCACCAACGAAAAATACAAAGACCTCGGCTTCCACGTCACCGCCCGTGAACAGCTCGCGGTCCACCAGGCCGAAGCGCTCGCCAAGCTCCCGGCCGAAACGTTCTACCTCCCGACCACCCGCGCCACTCTCGAATCTTTGCTGGAAGAGCAGCCCGAACTCTTCTACGTCCACCACCTCCTCGCTGTCTGGCACACGCACCACACCAACCCCCACCAAGCCGAGCACCATCGCACCCTCGCGTTCCGCCACGCGCCCGCGGTGATTATGCGGCGCTACCTCGGGCCCGACGACAAGCCGCTGGCCAACGCCGAAGTGCCCCCCCTCGCTTTAGTCGCCGACCAGATCGTCAACGACCAGATCGACGGGTCGCTCGTGCTGGTCTACCCCCACCGCCGCACCGACGCCGAAGGCTTTGTCTACGCCCCTACCTACAAAACGATCCTCCGTGAAACCGAGCCGGGCCTCCCGGCCGGGGTGCTTGTGATCCCGGAAAAGCCTCAGTGGTTCACCTTTTACGGCCGCTTCGGTCGGCAGCCCGACACCCCCGCCCCTTAACGGCCGGCGGTGCCCAATGCGGCCTCCCCGCCTCTTCACACCGCCGCACGTTCCTACCGTATGATCGCTGGCATGACCGCTTCCGACCACGCCGCTGCCACCGCCACCCCGCCCCACGCCCCCCGGGTGATCCGCGTCGAAGTTTGGCCCGTCCCCAACGAGCCGGACGCCGCGGGCCGCGACACCCTTGCCTCAGCCCGCTCCTCTTTGGGGCCCGCCGTCACCAGCGTCCACACCGCCCAGGTCTTCCTGATCGAAGCCGACCTCAGCGATCAGGACGCCCGGCAGATCGCCCACGAGCTCTTGGCCGACCCGATCAACCAGCGGGCCCACCTCGGCAGCGATCCCGCCAACGCTTCTCAGGTTACGGTAGAGGTGCACGTCCTGCCCGGAGTCATGGACCCGGTTGCTGAGTCCACGCAGGACGCGATCCGTGAGATGCT
Organism: Planctomycetota bacterium; assembly: GCA_039180025.1. Classification (GTDB taxonomy): domain Bacteria; phylum Planctomycetota; class Phycisphaerae; order Phycisphaerales; family Phycisphaeraceae; genus Algisphaera. The sequence continues at coordinate 54,223 of JBCDDZ010000009.1, read as the reverse complement.
CCCGGCCTCGACGGACTCGGCTCCGGTCGCCGTCCGCACCGGGGCCCGTTACGATTTCGCCTTCGATCCGGCGGCCCCCTCCCGTCCCACCGACGATCAGTTGCGCGGTTTTGCCGTGTCGCATCTCGCCAACCCGGTCGTTCAGTCCGTGCACCTGGGCCCCCACCATCCCGCCGCCTTCGCGCACGGCACGCCCTACGCTTTCGGCCTCACCCACATCCCGATCCGAGGCCTCGACGACGCGGCCCTCGAAACCATGTCACGCCAGGCCCACCTCTTCTTATCGCTCGAAGAGATGCAGGCGATCCAGGCTTACTACCGGGCCGCCGACCGCGAGCCGACCGATATCGAGCTCGAAACCCTGGCCCAGACCTGGTCTGAACACTGCGTACACAAGACCCTCAAATCCACCGTGTCTTACACCACCTCCGACCCCGGCTCGCTCGAGATATTCCGAGGTAAAGCCGGCCACGAGATTCACGACGACGGCCGCGTCACCATCCACAACCTGCTCAAGACCACCGTGGCCGCCGCTACGTTCGACCTCAAAGCAAAATGGCGTGGCACCGACCGCGCCGACTGGCTCGTCTCGGTCTTCGACGACAACGCCGGGATCGTCCGTTTCGACCAGACCCACGGGATCGCGATCAAGGTCGAAACCCACAACCACCCTTCCGCCCTCGAACCCTACGGCGGGGCCGCGACCGGGATCGGCGGCTGTATCCGCGACATCATGGGTACCGGGCTTTCCGCCCAACCTATCGCCAACACCGACACGTTCTGCGTTTCATTCCCCGACGCGGACCCCGAGACGTTACCCCCGGGCGTGATCCACCCCAAACGCACCCTTCAGCGCGTGGTCGACGGCGTCCGCGATTACGGCAACCGGATGGGCATCCCCACCGTCAACGGGGCCGTTTACTTCCACGACGACTACGTTGCGAACCCGCTGGTCTACGCCGGCTGCGTCGGCATCATCCCGCTCGATAAATGTTTCGGCGAAGCCCAGCCCGGGGACCGGATCATCATCCTCGGCGGTGCGACCGGCCGCGACGGGATCCACGGCGCGACCTTTTCCTCCGCGGAACTCACCGATACCCACGCGGATGAATTCAGTCACGCGGTTCAGATCGGAAATGCCATCACCGAGAAGAAGACCCTCGACGTCATCCTCCAGGCCCGCGACTACCCCGCACCGACTACCGAAAATCCGGAACAGACCCGCTGCCTCTTCAGCGCCATCTCCGACTGCGGGGCCGGCGGCTTTTCCTCCGCGGTGGGAGAAATGGCCGAAAAAATCGGGGCCCGCGTCACCCTCGAGACCGCCCCGACCAAATACGCCGGGCTCAGCTATACCGAGGTCTGGATCAGCGAAGCCCAAGAGCGTATGCCGCTGGCCGTACCGCCCGAGAACGTCGAAGCGCTCCGCCAGCTCGCCGCGGCCGAGGACGTGACGTTCTGCGACCTCGGGGCGTTTGGCCACCGCGCCCCCGGCCCGGGCGGCCCCGACGTGCCCACGCTTCTGCTCACCTGGCACGGCCAGGAAGTCGGCCAACTCGATATGGGGCTCATGCACGACGGCATCCCCACCCCCACCCGAACGGCGGAATGGCCCGGCCCCGCACCCGTGTCCAAGCCCGCGGCGGCTTCCCCACGCGACGACGCCCCGGATACCCGCCAGGCACTGCTCGAATTGTTGTCCCACCCCAACCTCGCGTCCAAGCACTGGATCATCCGCCAGTACGACCACGAGGTCCAGGCCGGGAGCGTGGTCAAACCCCTCGTCGGGCCCCATCAAGACGGCCCCTCCGACGGCGCCGTGCTCCGCCCGAAGCTCGATTCAAACAAGGGGATCACGCTCAGCAACGGCCTGGCCCCCTACCTCTCCGAAAAAGCCACCGCCGACGGCACCGCCCTCGACGGAGACTCCTATTACGCCACGCTCGCCGCCCTCGACGAAGCCGTCCGCAACGCCGTGTGCGTCGGGGCCGACCCCCGGCACCTCGCGATCCTCGATAATTTCTGCTGGCCGCGCTGCGACGACCCCGCTCAACTCGGCAGCCTCGTCCGCGCGGCCGAGGCCTGCTACGACGGGGCGATGGCCTACGAGACGCCGTTCGTCTCGGGCAAGGATTCGCTGTCCAACCAGTTCACGACCGAAGACGGCAAGCTCATCACGATCCCGCCGACGATGCTGATTTCGGCGCTGGGCATCATCGACGACGTCACCCGGGCCCGCACGATGGACGCCAAGGCCTCCGGCGACGCCCTGCTCATCGTCGGCGGCACCACGCCCCACTTCGGCGGTTCTCATTTAGCCGCCTGCGGGCTCCTCCCCACCGCCGCGGACCTCCACATCCCCCGGGTGGACCTTCACGCGGGCCCCGCGACCGCCGCCGCGGTCGCCCGCCTCATTGCCCAGCGGTGTATTGCTTCGGCGCACGACTGCTCCGAAGGCGGGCTCCTCCCCGCCGCCGCCGAGATGGCCTTCGCCGGCCGCGTCGGCCTGGACCTGGACCTCACGCACCTGCCCTCGGCCACAGACCAAACCCCCGCGCTCTCTTTAACCGAAAAATGTTTCGCGGAAACCCCCAGCCGCTACCTCCTCGAAGTCGAACCGCCCAACCTAGACGCCGTCATCAAGGCGCTCCGCGGCGCGGGCTGCCCCTTCGCCCAGATCGGCACGTTCGCCGACCACGCCAACCTCACCCTCCGCACCGCCGACCGCGGCCAAATCTTCACCGCCCCGCTCGACGACCTGCGCGCTGCCTGGCTTAAACCGCTGGATTGGTGAACCCATAAAACAAGTCCGGATAACCGACGCGGCGCCGGCTGCCGCACAAGAATATTGGCCCTGGATTAAACTTAGTAGCGACATCCATGCGTGGGCGTGGGCATTTCCCTCATCTCGACCCGAAAGAAACATCATGAGCTACAAGATCGACGAAATCGAAGGCATCGGCCCAGCGAAAAAAGAAGCGCTGGCCAAAGGCGAGATCGCCACCACCGACGACCTGCTGACCAAGTGCGGGTCGGCCAAAGGCCGAGAGGTCATCGCCAAAGTCACCGGCCTGACCGAAAAAGAGCTCCTCAAATTCGCCAACATGGCCGACCTGATGCGCATCAAGGGGGTCGGCGAAGAATACTCCGAACTCCTCGAAGCCGCAGGGGTGGACACCGTAAAAGAACTCAAGATGCGCCGGGCCGACAACCTCACGACCAAGATGGAAGAGACCAACGAGGCGAAAAAACTGGTCCGTTCGACGCCCAGCGAGTCGGTCGTGGCCGGCTGGATCGAGCAAGCGAAAACCATGGAGCCGACGATCACCCACTGATCCGTCCCGCTCTCGCGATAGCCCCTTTATTCCGCCCGCACACGACGACACATCCTGTGCGGGTTTTTTCCCGAGTTCACTATGGCCAAGAAACCCAGCCCCGCGGCGGCGAAGATCCTCAAGCAGATCCTCCTCCTCGCCATCCCGCTGATCCTCCGGGCGCTTAAAAAGAGCAGCACCCGCCACCCCGATCCCCCTGCCCGGGCCCAACCCCCCGGGAAGCAACATTCTTCCTCGGCATCGAAAACCGGCGTAACGAAAGCCAAAAAACGCCGCCACCGTCGGCAACGGCGCGAAACCCCGTCGGAGTCAAGTGCCCCACGCCGCCGATCGCGGCAGCGGTCTTCACCGATCGCCGGGCTCCACCGGACACGCCGGTCCGACGCTATCGTTACCGACGCCGGGGTCATCGTGAAAGTCCTGCCCGACGACAACGAAGGATCGAGGCATCAGCGTTTCCTTCTGGATGTCGATCACACGGACATCACGATTAAAATCGCCCACAACATCGACCTCGCCCCGCGGGTCCCGGCCCGTCAAGGAGACCGGCTGACTTTCAAGGGTGAATACGAATACAACGATCTGGGCGGTGCCCTGCACTGGACCCACCACGACCCCAAGCAGTGGCGTGAAGGCGGCTGGATCGACCACCACGGCCAGCGATATCAGTAAACGAAACCCGCTGACCCATGCCGCAGATTATCGATTCCCTGCTTCCGCTGGCCTTGCTGGTCACCCTCGGGTATGCGCTGTTTCGGCTGCGTTTCTTCGCGGAAAGCTTCCGCCGCGGCCTCGACCGCCTGGTCTATTGGGTCTGCCTGCCGGCCCTGATCGTCGATGTACTGAGCAGGGCCCCGGGGGCCGGCGTCGTCGGGCAGGCCGGGAGGATGACCCTTGCCCTGCTCGCCGCCACCGCCGCCATGGCCGGGGTGGCCTGGGGCATCGCGAAACTCGCGCGCCTGCCCCCACCCGCCACCGGCGTATTCACCCAAGCGGCGTTCCGGGGCAATCTCGCGTTTGTCGGCCTCCCGGTCATCGCGCTGGCCACCGGCCATCAGGCCGAACTCTTGGCCAAAGCCGCTCTGGTTTTTGCGCCGACGGTGGTGCTGTACAACGTTTTGGCGGTGGCAGTCCTGACCGCGGCGCACCACCGCTTCGATCTCGCGCTGCCCTGGCGGATGGGCAAATCGCTGTTCACCAATCCAGTGCTGATCGCGTGCGTCGTTGGGCTAGCCGTCTGGAGGACCGGCGGCCCCTTGCCCGGGGCGATACGGACCAGCCTCAATCTCCTCGGGCAGCCCGCCGGCCCGCTGGCGCTCGTCGGCCTCGGCGGTGCGCTGGCTGTTTACCCCGTGGGCCGTCACCTGCCGACCGCGACCGCCGCGGCGCTGCTCAAATGCGTAGGCACCCCGGTACTGGCCGGGCTCGCCGCCGCCTGGCTGGGGGTCGGGGGCGACGACCGTACCGTGCTCCTGATCCTCGCGGGGTGCCCCACCGCGGTAGCGTCTTATGTGTTGGCGACTCAACTGGACGGAGACACCGCCTTGGCCGCGGCGACCATCGCGCTTAGCACACTCCTGAGTGGCGTGACGCTTGGAGCCATTCTGGTGCTCGGCGTATGACGGCAGCATAACCCGATCGCTATGATTCGATTGTGTGCTGGATCCCACCTGCTGCCCTGTGTCTTACCGCCCTTGTTGCTTTGGTCGGCTGCGGCTTCGGTCCCCCCGCCCACGGCCCGCTCCCACCGGGCATTACCCGCCAGGCCGTAGCCAATCCTGAGCTCGGCCAACCTCCTGCGCACGGGAACTCGCCGATCGAGTTGTCCTATCTCCGCGCCGGCCCGACCGAAGCGCCCCGGGTTATTTTCGTCCACGGCACCCCCGGCGACGCGACCAACTACCTCGCCTATCTCAGCGACCCGCCCGCCCAAACCCAGGTATTCAGTATCGATCGTCCGGGGTTCGGCCAGAGTCCGGCCGATGGCGACACATCGCTCACTTTTGCCGGCCAGGCGGCCGCCATCGCGCCGCTGCTCGTGACGCATGATGGGCGACCGCCGATCCTCGTGGGCCACTCGCTGGGCGGGCCGATCGTTTGCCGCCTCGCGGCCGACTACCCCGACCGGGTAGGCGGCCTGGTCATCCTGGCTGGGTCCGTAGATCCGCAGCTCGAAAAACCGCGCTGGTACAACATCCTGGGCGCGGTCCCGCCGCTGCCTTGGCTGATCCCGCGCACCTGGGCCCGAGCCAACGATGAAGTCTTCGCCGCCCCTCAACAAACCCGCCTGCTTGCCCAGGTCCTGCCGCAAATCCGTTGCCCGGTCGTTGTGGTCCAAGGCGGGAAAGATCGGCTTGTGCCCGCCGGAAACGCCGACTATATCCAGACCCACCTGCCCAACGCATCCTATATCCAAGTCCACCGCCTGCCCAACGCCGGGCACTTCCTCCCTTGGCAACACGAAGACGTGGTAAGAAACGCGATCGACGAAATCTTCCGCCTCGGTTCGTATTCGGCTCCTTCACCCGACCCGGAACCCTCCGCTCCATCCCCGGCTTGACGCCGCCCCGTCTTCAAGGCGACACTTCAGGTCTACCCCGTCCTCGTACCTCACGGCGTATTCCATGCTCGGCATCTCATTTTTTCTTTTGTTTCTGATTCTGCTGCTGGTGCTCCTCCACGAAATCAGCTACCGATGGGTCAAAAACCGTATCCTCAAAAGTCGTCGCTGGGACCTGAATATCTGCTGCGGCCACTCCGACGGCGGGGGGATGAATGTCGATATTTTCGAGCACGACCCCGGCCCGCCCAACTTCAAAAAAATCGACGACATCTATCATCTGCCGTTCGACGATCAGCAGTTCGAGCACACCCTTTGTTCCCACACGATCGAGCACGTCGACGACCCAGAAGCTTTTTTCGCCGAGCTGCGCCGCGTCAGCCGGCACGTGACCATCGTGGTCCCGCCGCTGTGGGACCCCGCTGCGGTGTTCAATGTTTTTGAGCACCGCCACATTTTCCTGAACGTCCGTAAAAAATTCGTCAACGAACTCCCACCCTACGTCAAGCTCCCGTTCGCCGAGCTGATTCAAGATCGGCTAGGCCAAAAGATCAAGGGTTGACCCGCCCCTCAGCTAGACGGCTCGGGCTCGATCTGTATTACAGCTGGAATGTGAATGCCGCATCGTGTCGGTCTGCGCCTCGGGTTTGCAGCGTCCGCCTGAGCCGAGTCGCGACAGGCCACGCCGGTGTGGATCAACGGGGTGCACGTCCGCGGGGAGCCCGAGAAAGCAGGCCATAAAACCGGACGGCGTCTTCCGGAGATGATGTAAAACGCTCGTCACTCACGGGGGACACTTTCACCCGAGCGCTTCCGCTGCCGCCGTGTCGCCGTGTCGCCGTGTCAGTTGACCCGATGCTTTGATATCGACCGGCCGAACGTCGCCCCGAAAACCGTCGCCCCGAGCGTGACCAGAATCATCACGACCCACGGCCAGCCACCGATTACCGCGTACAGCGTCAACCGGCGATCGACCCGCAGGTCGTGCGTCAGCGTCCCCGCCTCGTAGCTGTTCAGGCGGGCCGAGGGCCGACCCAGCGAATCGATTGCGGTGCTGATCCCCGTATTCACCGACCGCACCATCGGGACGCGGTTCTCGATGCACCGCAGGCTCGCGAGTTGGGCGTGCTGCCGCCGCATGCCTCGTCCGGTGAACCAGCCGTTGTTCGTGAGGTTTGCCAGGAAGTTCAGGCGTTTCTCACCTTCGGCATACACCATCCGCCGGCACGTCGCCGCCACCGCATCTTCGTAGCAGATCGGCGTCGCGAACCGCCAAGTGTTCTCGTCGTTGCCGACTTCGAATACAACCGGCCTGTCGCCCGGGGTCAGCTCATACGCCTCTTCCCACGGGCTCAACCGCGCCACCAGCGAAGCCACAAACCCGGGCCCCGGGATGTACTCGCCCATCGGCACGCGGTGCTGCTTGTGATAGCGCTCCACCGCAACGCCTCCGTCGGCCTCCACGAACAAGGCCGAGTTGAACCGCCGCTCGCCGACCCCGGGGTCTGTCTCGACGGTGTTCGTACCCACCACCGTGGCGACGCCGCACAGCCGGACCAGCTCCGACACCGACTCCAGCCACACCGCCGGCACCACTGTCTCGGGCCACACCACCAAGTCGGGGCGGTCGCTTTCCGATCCTGCCCTCGCCCGCGATGCCTCGATCTGTAGCTGAGCCAATGATTCCCACCGTGCCGCCCAGTCCTCCGCGGTCGGCCGTGTTTGGTTGTCGTTCACCACATCCGTCTGCACCACCGCCACCCTCGGCCCCGCCGTCGTCACCCCGTCCCACTGCATCATCCGCCATTGCCCGTATCCCCACGCCGCCGCCGCCAACGCCAACGTCGCCACCACGGTTGCCCGCGGTACCCGCCGCCGCAGCAGCACCTCCACCACCGCCCCGTTCACCGCCGCCACCACCAGCCCCACCGTGTGCTGTCCAAAAAGGTCTGCGACCTGCACCACCCGCCCCACGTCCCCCGCCTCCCACGCCGCCTGCGAATGCGCTAGCGAAAACCACGAGATCCCCCCCACCGGCCAGACCGACCGCAGCGCCTCCACACTCACCCACCCCAGCGGCAACGCCACCGCCATCGGCCACCGCAGCTTCCGGTACATGACCCCCACCGCCACCACCCCCGCCGCCACGTTCAGCCCCAGCCACACCCCCAGCACCGGCGCCGCGGCCGGCGACACCGGCCCCAGCCACCGCAGCATCCACCACCACCACAAGCCCAATACCACCCACGACACTACAAACAGCCGACGCCACGACGTCGTCCGCCCCGCCGCCACCCCCATCGGCACGAGCGCCACCCACGCTAGCCACCCCCATCCCGGCCGCGGAAACGCCAACATCAGCAGCACCGCCGTCAGCCCCAGCGCTACCGTGTGCTCGATCCACGACGCCCGTCGGCGGTGAGAAAACTGAAACCGTGATGCGCTGCTGGCGACCGGCATGCCCACAGGATAGCCGCCCCCCGATCAGAACACATAAAGCCCTAGCATCGCCGCCGCCATCACCGCCATCGCCAAGTCTTCCACGAGGGTCACTTTCGTCATCGGCAGACTCAGCGCTGTGCCCAGACACGCACAACGGATCCGCTTTCGATCCCGCAGTGCCCGCACCACGCCCAGCGCACCCGTCGACATCAGCAGGAGCGTCACCAGATTTATCCCGATCGGCCACCCGTTCGTCAAATAAGCGATCCCCAGGACCAACTCGATGTACGGGTAACTCCAGGCCCACGCCTTGCTCCGCGCCGCGATCAGGTCGTATTCCCGGTACGCGGAGACGAACCCGGCCGGGTCCAGCAGCTTAAAAAACGAAAACACCAGGAAAAACCCGGCCATGAAATGCCGCATCCCCCGCGCCCAGGACGGCGAATCGCTCAACGCTTCGATCAGGACCACTACGCCAAGCAAATAAGCCACGATCAGAAACAAGGGATATAAACGCTCAGCCGGTTGTTTCTCCTCCGTCAACGGCCGTTCACCCTCGGTTTCATGGATGCTCCGGTCTGCCGGGTCAACCTCAGCCAGTCGATAGTCGCCCTCTGCCGTAAGGGCCCGCTGCAGCGTTTCGGTATCGATCAGACGATCGGCCGTCAGATACGCTCGCGACGGATTCCGAGTGATGCGGACGTCGATCACACCTTCCACACCGCGCAAAGCGGCCTCGATTTTTTCTGTACACGAGCCGCAATGCATGCCGGATAGCAGATAAGTACGTTGCCACACAGGCCGATCCATCAAAGGTCACTTGCCAGTCAAACCGGAACCCGCGACGCATACGAGGCCCGGTCATCAAAACCGATTTAGCATAAATCGAAAAAAGGTTTTCGGCTAAAAACCGAAAACCCTTTGCTTTTCAAATGCCCCCTCAAGGACTCGAACCTTGGACCCGCTGATTAAGAGTCAGCTGCTCTAACCAACTGAGCTAAGGAGGCGGAATCGCTGGATCAACCGGCGAACATAGGATTGTAGATAATCCTCGGCGGAAGTGTCAAGAAATCAGGCCGACGGATTAGTCAAAAGTGATACGGCTGCGTTTCGCCCGGTGTCAACGACACCCTTCCGCGGGGCGAAATGATTTGCGTTCCCGATGCCGCCAAGCTTCTTTCCTGAACGGTTTATGGTAAGACTTTGGCGAGCCAATTAGTATGTTTTCGATGCGTCCGGGATTGAGCGCATCGCTATTTGTGTCATTTGCGAAAGGTTTCTCCATGTCTGCTTCCGACCATACCGAATCGACGCTCAAAGAAGACCGACGGTTCGCGCCTCCCGCGGACCTCGCGAAACACGCGCATATCGGTTCGATGGCTGCATACGAGAGCCTGCATGCGCGATCCATCGCAGAACCCGAAGCGTTCTGGGCTGAAGAAGCCGACAAGTACCACTGGTTCCGTCGATGGGACCGGGTGCTTGAATGGAACGCGCCCGACGCCAGGTGGTTTGTCGGCGGACAAACCAACCTCTGCTACAACTGCCTGGACCGTCAAGTCGAAGCAGGCCTGGGCGATAAGGTCGCGATCAAGTGGGAGGCCGAGCCGATGCCCGGCGGCCGACCGCAGGTCGAAGACTACACCTACGCCGGCCTGCTGCATGAGGTGTCTAAGTTCGCCAACGTGCTCAAAGCCCGCGGCGTGGATAAGGGCGACGTCGTCACGATCTACATGGGGATGGTGCCTCAGCTCGCCGTGGCGATGCTCGCCTGCGCCCGGATCGGCGCGGTGCATTCGATCATCTTCGGCGGTTTCTCCGCCAACGCGATCCGTGACCGGATCGAAGACGGGCGTTCCAAAATAATCATCACCTGCGACGGCTCGTGGCGTCGCGGCAAAGTCGTGCCCTTGAAAGCCAACGTGGACGACGCCCTGAACATGACCGACCTGGTCGAGGATGTCATCATCTATACCCGCTGCGGCAACCCGATCGAGATGAAAGAAGGTCGCGATCACGCTTGGCACGAGCTGATGGCCGACCCCGCCGTCTCCGCCGACTGCCCGGCCGAGCCGATGGATTCGGAGGATCTGCTGTTCATCCTCTACACGTCGGGCAGCACCGGCAAACCCAAGGGGATCATGCACACGACCGGCGGCTACATGGTCTACGCCGCGATGACCAGCCGGCTGAGCTTCGACCTGCAGCCGGAAGACCCCGGCGAGTTGTACTGGTGCACCGCGGACATCGGCTGGATTACCGGGCATTCGTACATCATCTACGGCCTCCTGCCCAACCGCGTGCCCACCCTCATGTATGAGGGCGCGCCCAACGAGCCCGGGCCCGACCGCTTCTGGGACATGATCGAGCGGCACCGGGTCACCAAGTTTTATACCGCCCCCACCGCGATCCGGGCCTTCATGAAATGGGGCGACGAACACGTCGAAAAACACGACGTGTCTTCCCTGAAAGTGCTCGGCACGGTCGGCGAGCCCATCAACCCCGAGGCCTGGATGTGGTACCACGAAAAGATCGGCGGCGGACGCTGCCCCATCGTGGACACCTGGTGGCAGACCGAAACCGGCGGACACATGCTCACCCCGCTCCCCGGTGCGACCACCACCACTCCGGGCAGCTGCTGCCGCCCCATGCTCGGCATCGACGCGGCGGTCGTGAACTCCGACGGGGCGGAAGTGCCCGAAAACACCGGCGGGATCCTGGTCATCCGCAAGCCCTGGCCGTCGATGCTCCGCGGGATCTACGGCGACCGCCCGCGGTTTATCGAGACCTACTGGGAAAAGGTCCCGGGCATGTACTGCCCCGCCGACGGCGCAAGGATCGACGCCGACGGCAACTACTGGATCACCGGCCGGATCGACGACGTCATTGTCGTCGCCGGACACAATCTGGGCACGATGGAAGTCGAGTCCGCCCTCGTTTCGCACCCCGCCGTGGCCGAGGCCGCCGTCGTCGGCTTCCCGCACGACGTGAAAGGCACGGGCATCGCGGCGTTCGTCATCACCCAGGACGCCCCGCCCGAGCCCGGCAGCGAGCAAGCAAACGATCTGAAACAATCGATGTCCAGCCACGTCGCCAAAGAACTGGGGCCGATTTCCAAACCCGACCAGATCCGCCTCACCGAAGCCCTCCCCAAAACGCGCAGCGGCAAGATCATGCGCCGCCTGCTCCGCGCGATCGCGGCCGGCGAAGAAATCACCCAGGACACCACGACGCTCGAAGACCGCGGCATCGTTGAAAAACTCCAAGCCAGCGGCTGACAACCGCCCGCTCTGCTGCGGAAAATGGACCCGGTCGCCTGAACGCGAAAGCTCCTCATTGCACTCTGAAGCCGGAACACTCTGACTCCCAAAGGCCTCTCAAAGCCGGGGAAACCTGTAACTCTGCGGTGTGTGCTCCATTAAAGAACCATCTCCGCTGCACCTCTCAAGCCAGCCACGCTATCATCCGGCCATGCCGCACCAGAATCCAAAACTCGCGGGGTCGGGGGTGCACCACGTTGCCCTGCGTAGCCCTGACTTTGATCGGTCGGTGGAGTTCTACACGCACGTGTTGGGCTGCTCGCCCAAAATGCTTTGGCGTACCAGTTCGGGGTCGCGAGCGGTCATGCTGGATGTGGGCGACGGGAACTATCTTGAAATCTTCGAACGCCCGGAGCACGAAACCGAGCCCCCCACCGCCGCGGAAGCCCGGTGGCTGCACCTCTGCCTACGCTGTACCAACCTCGACGCGGTCATTGAAGAAGTCCGCAGCGCGGGCATGACGGTCACCGTGGAGCCCAAAGACGTGCCCATCGAAAACCTGGCCCCGGGTCAGAAATCCGACATCAAGCTCCGTCTGGCGTTTTTCACCGGGCCCGACGGCGAGATCATCGAACTCATGCAATGCGAGGACCTCTAAGCCATGGCCGCCCACCGAGCCACCATCCACTGGGAACGCGGCGACGCCGAGTTTTCTTACCAAAGCTACTCGCGTGACCACACGGTGACCTTCGCCAACGGCCACGTGATCGAGAGCTCGGCTGCCGCCGATTTTCTGGGTAACCCCGACAAGGTCGATCCCGAAGCGATGCTCGTCGCCGCGCTCTCGAACTGCCATATGCTCACCTTCCTTGCGCTCGCGGCGAAGAAGCGGCTGGTCGTCGAGTCTTACACCGACGACGCTTCCGGGGTCCTGGGTAAAATCGACGGCGGCAAGATGGCGGTGACCGCCGTCACGCTGCGCCCCAAAATCCGCTTCGGCGGGGACCAAACCCCCGGCCCCGAAGCGCTTTCGGCGATGCACGAAAAATCGCACGAGCACTGCTTTATCGCCAACTCCGTTAACGCCGAAATTTCGATCGAGCCCCCGGAATAGTCTTGGTGGACGCCCCCTCCTCCGCCACCACAGATCCGGAACAGGGAGCTCCCCCTCCGCCTCCGCCATCTTCGGAACCTACAACATCCCCAGCGGACGAGCCCGAAGAATCCCCCCCACCCCCGCCGTGGGAGGCGGGCCTGGAAGCCGCCCGCGCCAATATTCGGCCCGGCTTGGTGCTGATCGCTTTCGCGATCGGGCTGCTTCTGGCTTACAGCTTTCTCGACCCGGTCCATGCCGCACTGCAAACGCTGGGCGAAGCCAAAACGCGGTGGGGGTGGCCCTTTGTCGCGGTCAGCACCGCGTTGTTCGGCGGCCTTATCCCCGGCCTTGTGCAGCGCGTGCGTGACACGATGCCCTGGCCCCAGCTCTTGTTCTTCACCGCTTTCTGGGGGGTCAAAGGCCTCGAAGTCGATCTGCTCTACCGCCTCCAAGCTTCGGTTTTCGGCCACGGCCGCGACCCCGCCACCCTCTTCGCCAAGGTCTTGATCGATCAGGCGGTCTACTGCCCTATCTGGGCGGTCCCTTCCACCGTGGCCGCCTATGCCTTCGCTCACGCCGGCTTCTCGATCAAACGCACGCTCGATCCCTGGCGCAGCGGCGGCCTGTCTCAGTGGTACGCCCGGGCAGTGTTCCCCGTGATCCTGAGCAACGCCGGGGTCTGGGTCCCCGCCGTCTGCGTCATCTATTGCTTGCCGCTGCCGCTGCAACTGCCGATGCAGAATCTCGTGCTCTGTTTCTGGTCGTTGCTGCTGGTGTTACAGGTGGGCCGTAACCGCTAGAATCACGGCATGGGTGGACCGCTACTGATCCAGGCGCTGGGTTCGATGGGGCTTTTCGCTTCCCGCGCTTTTGTCCCGGCGTTCGCGGCGGCGCTCATCATGCGCTTCGGCCCGAGTTGGGGCCTGGACGATGTGGGCATGCTCAAGCTGCTGGGCATTACCGGGGCCCCGTCCTGGTTTACCAGCGACACCTGCCTCTGGATCCTGGGCATCCTCGCGGCGGTCGAGATCGCCGCCACGAAAAACCCCGACGCCCGGGCGCTACTCAACGAGATCGACAAGTACGCCAAGCCCGCCATGGCTGCGCTCACCTTGTTCGGCATCGCTTCCGCGGGAGACGCCGCGTTCGCCGAGGGGATCCTGGGGTCGGTTCCCGGCGAGGGGGCGGGGCTCGCCCTGGTGCTCGCGGGATTCAGCCTCAGTTCGGTCTGGGCCGGGTTTGTTTCGGCGGTCACCGCGGCGGGTACTTACGTCATCACCTCGGCGCGGTCGTTCCTCGTCGGCCTGGTCATCGACGCCGACGAAGACGACGACGTCGGCATCCAAAAACTCGTGAGCTGGGCGGAAGACCTCTGGGCGCTCTTCGGGGTTCTGTTCCTGATTGTCTTCCCGCTGGTGATGATCGCTTTGATCGGGCTGGCCTCGGGGTTCATCCTGCTCCTGCGTTGGTGGGCGCACCGCAAAGAAGAGGCTTCGCGTGTGCCCTGCGGCCAATGCGGCGAGCCGATGTACCGCTGCGCGATGGGCTGCGGAAACTGTAAGACCCCCAACCCCCGGGTTTGCGACGTCGGCTGGCTGGGGCAGTCCGACACGGACGACCCCGCGGATCTCGAAACCCAGCCCTATCAGCTCGCCGCCGCCCGGCGGTGTGCGTTCTGCGCCACCAAACTCGGCGAACGTCGACCGCGTCAACACTGCGCGGTTTGCGGCACGGACCCGTTTGCCGACCCCGCGTTTACCCGTGCTTACGTCGACCGCGTCGCCCAGCGGGTCCCGCTGATCCTGCTTGCCTGCGCCGGGCTCGGCTTCATTTATATCGTCGGCGTGATCCCCGCCGTGATCCTCTACCGCCTCACCCTGGTGGCGCCGTTCCGCAGGCATATCCCACGGGGGCGTAACCTGCTCATGAAATGGGGGCTGCGGCTGGTGTTCTTCGTCCTCATCGCCACCCAGATCATCCCCGGCGTCGGGGCGATTACCGTGCCGGTGATGGCGCTCATCAGTTTCCTGGCGTACCGGCAGCTGTTTCTCTGCCTGGCCGACGACACGCCGGACGGCCGAGACTGTGGTGACCTGCCCCGCACGCCGGCCTCCAACCCCGCCACGGCGGTGTGATAGTCTGCCCCGATATGCCCGCCAAACTCTCGGTCAACGTCAACAAAGTCGCCCTGCTCCGCAACGCCCGCCCCGGCGAAGTCCCGTCGGTGGTGGAGGTCGCCCGCGCGGCGCTCGACGCCGGGGCCCACGGCATCACCGTTCACCCCCGGCCGGATCAGCGTCACATCCGAACCGGCGACGTTGATGACCTCGCGGAACTACTTGCGCTGCCGCAGTACGCCGATCGGGAATTCAACATTGAGGGGAATCCCCTGGATTCCGGCGGCGGCCACCTGATGGAGATCCTCCGCCGGATCCGCCCCACCCAGGCCACGCTCGTCCCGGACGATCCGACCCAATCGACGTCCGACCACGGCTTCCCCCTGACCCGTCCCGAGGTGGTCGCGGAATTAACGCCGATCGTCGCGGAACTCCGCGAGCAAGGCACACGGGTCAGCCTCTTCGTCGACCCCGACCCCGAGACCGCCGAAGCCGCCAAACTCACCGGCGCGCACCGGATTGAGCTGTACACCGAACGATACGCGAAAAATTTTGGCACCCTCAAACAAACCCCGGTGCTCGACCGTTTCGTGTCCACCGCCGCCCGGGCCCAGGCCGTAGGTCTTGGCGTTAACGCCGGACATGATTTGGACTTAGAGAATCTACGATGCTTCGCAGAAAACGTCCCCAACCTTTTGGAAGTCAGCATCGGCCACGCGCTGATCGCCGACGCTTTACACGATGGGATTAAAAATACCGTGAAAAACTACGTCCTGTGTCTACGCAGCCTCTAGGATGTTCCCGTACGCCAAGAGGGCCTACGGGAAAACATCAAGGATGATACCCATAGGCTCCGATAAATCGGATACCTATGTTGTACCAGTCCCCCACCGATCGTGACCTGACCTTTTATTTGCAAGTCTATCGCGATCCGCGTCAAGCCCGCTGGTGCTTAACGCAGCTACGCAAGGTCTACCCTGGAGCGAGGGTGCTGATCATCTCCGACGGTGACGACCGCCCGGAATGGCTTTCGATCGCGCGGAAATACCGGGCCCAATACGTCGCGGGCCAACGGCTCTACAGCACGGAGCACGGCGGGCGGATGATTCAGCGGATGCTCGAGCTATATGCAGAAAACCCTACCGCTTACCTGATCAAAATCGATACCGACACCTGGACGCATCGCCGGCTAAAACCGCTGCCCACCGGCTGCAGCGTCTTTGGAACTTTAGAATGGTCCACCTGGGGGGGCGGTGAGCCTCTCGGCTATCCCAACGTCCAGGGTGGATTCGTCGGGTATACCCGCGCCGCCGCGATGCTGATCCGAAGCTCGAAACTACTCATTTCCACACGTCTCAAGGATTACGCCGGCACCTATGCCGATGTGGAAGATATCCGCAAGCGAGCAGAAAAAGGGATGGTTTCCTCCGATTTCCTCACCCGCTATGCCTGCCGCTGCCTCGGCATCGAATCGGTGGAATTTGACGACGTAAAATCCAGGTACCGCGGGTGGGTACCCGAGACTCAAGGGCAGTTTGCTTTCACCCACCCTCATAAGGAAGTCGCCAGTCGACCTGCTTTAGAGCACGTCGTACGAGATGCCTTACCTGAACCCATCAAATTACAGATCAAGACGGCGATTTCAGGAATTAAAGATGTTGCCGCCATGGCTCGCGGATTGCCAAAACCCACGCCGCGCATGCGCTCCGCAAACCGGTCTGCCGCACCCCGACCAGCCTCTAGCGACGTAGCTTAGTTCGTATTGGTGTCGATCCGCATATCAAAACTCACTGCGCCTGCTTTTAGTTTATACCCCCACGAGCCTGCTGGGTTTGCACAACGCCATGAGCATACAAGCTCAATCGTTGCGGCCTAACCTGCAAATCGGGCGACCGGCGGGTTTAAGCTTGTCGGATTTCTTATAGATTGAACGAACCGCCGACTGCATCAAATTTGCCTCGCTGTTCATGCCAGGTTTTTTTTGCGTCGGCAACCAGTTCGTTTATCTCGGAAGGCATTGGCTTTTCTTCCCATCGATTGTGCAGAGCCATAGCGTGCCGTTCGATCAACACTCCCGCTCGGTCCAACCCCAGTTTTTGTTCCGCTGCTTCAAGTTCGTCTAGGCTTTGGAGAGCAAACCAGACCGCTTGGAGGCCAATGATGTCGGCCACCGATTCACGCAGCCGGCGTCCCGCGGAATCGTCCGGCAGCCCCGTTGCGGATTTTGCGAACCCCACCCACCTCGCCAAGAGTACCGACCAAGTTAGCCGTTCCGTATGAAGCGGTGTTGCCGGGTCTTGCTCGGAGTCGTAGCGGGGTGTAGTCAAGATCGCTCCTTCTTCCTCCGCTACCATAACAACAAGATGCACGTTGGCCCATGGGCTCATTCTGGTTTCCGCACCACGCTTATCCTGGCATTCGGGGTAGGGTTGGCTACCTGCCTGGTCGCCTGTTCGAGCAGTCCCGAAGTAACTTCTTCCACCACCGGGGAAACTCAATCTGAGCCGCAAACCGCCGTAGCCACCCCGGCTAATCCCGCCCCGCTTTCTGCTTCTGTCCCTATCCCAGCGCCTGCCGATACCTCCGCCAACACCGCCCCGCCAGAGAACCGCGAAATCTACCCGGGAGTGATCCTGAATCGGCAAGAGCGCTTCCTGGATCTGCGGGCGCGGGTGGTCGGTCGTGAAGTCGAATGGCTCGAACTCCTCGCCTGCCGGCCGGGCACTCGGGAACACGAATCTATTGTGACCGTGGACGCCGACGCAAAGCATATCCAACTCGCCCTGCTGCTCTTGGGACTCGAGCCGGGCCGACCCGCTCGCGCCGAGCAGACCGACGACGGCCAACTCCGTTTCCACCCGCCCCAAGGACCCCGTGTCGAGCTTTTTTTCGTCCTTGACGAACAGCCCGACCAACCGATCGCCGCCAACCAATGGGTCGTCGACCAGACCCGCGGGGAAACGATGCCCGGAAACACCTGGCTATTCACCGGCTCGGCCTTCGTGGAACATCAGCAAACCCGTTATTTCTTGGCCGAGGCCAACGGCACCGTCGCTTCTCTGGTCAACTTTGGCGACGAACTCATCGGCCGCCCCACCACCGTGTCTCAGGACGGCGGCAACGACCTCTGGACCGCCCACACCGCCGTCATCCCGCCTCTGGGTACCCGCCTGACCCTCCGCTTGCAACCGGCAGACGCGTCCGCGGTCCGACCGCTGGGCCCTACCGATCCGCCGAAGCCGCGGCCGTAACATTCGTGTTGACATCTGCTATCGACGAGCCGACAATTGAAATTCATGGATCATCCATGAACCCTCTGTGCCTTACCCAAGGAAGATTCATGACCCTCGCTTTTCGACGCACCCTCACCGCCGCTCTCCTCGCGGTCAGCCTGACGTGGATCGCCGCTGGCTGCACTTACCGCGACGACCTCACCCCCGAACTCGCCTCGTTGTCACAGACCGAAGAACAAGATGCGAACCAGTACGCCCGGGTGATTGACAACAGCACCCGCAGCGCTTGGGACGACCTGGCTCGGCTCTTTTTGCTCGACCACAACACCCGGCTGACCCCGGTCAATCTGCCCTGATCCGTACCTCTTCGGGAAGCCCGGTGCTTCCTGAGCGCCCCGTTTCAGTTTTAAGACCTTGACCGGCTGCACTCCGCTTGTCCGCTTTGGGCGGTGTGTGCTTGGCGTTCGGCCGGTTGTAAAACCCGCCGGGGTTTGTCTCGATGCCGATGCTATCGGGTGGCCGAACCGGAACCCGCGGGAAAGTACTCTTGCAGGGACCGGACGCTCCAGCCGTCTTTTTGCATCGCTGCGATCGCTTTAACCGCGACCCGCGCCGCGGTCATGGTGGTGATCATGGGGACCCCGTTCCTTACGGCCGTAGCCCGCAGTTTGCCCTCGTCCGTCCCCGCCCCCTTCCGGGTCGGCGTGTTGATGATCAGATCGAGCTCGCCGTTCTTCATCAGGTCCAGCGCGTTGGGGCGGCCGCCTTCCTGAATCTTTTTGATCGGTGAGGTGGCGACGCCACGCTCCGCCAAATAGTCGTGGGTTCCGCGGGTGGCCAGCACTTCAAAACCCAACCCCACCAGCCCGCTCGCAACCTCGGGCAGCGCGGCCTTGTCGCTCTCCCGGACCGACAAAAACACTTTCCCCGAGAGCGGCAGCCGGGCCCCTGCCGCCATCTGCGCCTTCGCGAACGCGACCGGGAAATCGGCGTCCGCACCCATGCACTCGCCCGTCGACCGCATCTCCGGGCCCAGGATCACGTCCACGCCCGGGAACTTGCCGAAAGGGAACACCGATTCTTTGATCGACGTGTGCTTCGGGGTCACTTCTTCCGTTACCCCCAACTCCGACAGCTGCTTCCCCGCCATCACCTTCGCCGCCAGCCGTGCCCAACTGACCCCCGTCGCTTTCCCGACGAACGGCACGGTCCGCGACGCCCGCGGGTTGACCTCGATCACGTAGATTTCGTCCCCCTCCCCCGAATCTTTGATCGCCCACTGCACGTTCATCAGCCCCCGCACCCCCAACGCCTCGGCCATCTTCCGCGACAGCACCTTGAGCCGGTCCACCGTCTCGGGCTTAAGCGAATACGCGGGGATCGTACACGCCGAATCCCCCGAGTGGATCCCCGCCTCTTCAATGTGCTCAAGCACCCCGCAGACCAGCGCGCGGGCGTCGGCCGGCGACCCGGCGGCGTCTGGCCCCGCCTCGTCGCCCGGAGCGGGACGTTCACCGAAGTCGGCGATCACATCGATATCGCATTCGGTCGCCTCGGCCAAGAATTTATCGACCAGGATCGGCTGCCCCGCCAGGTCCGAGGCCCCGATCGCGATCGCCATGTAGTGGCGGAGTTGCTCGTCGTCGAACACCGTCTCCATCGCCCGCCCGCCGAGCACGAAGCTCGGCCGCACCAGCACCGGGTAGGTGATCCGGTTCGCGATCTCGACCGCCTGCTCGACGTCGTAAGCGATCCCGTTCGGCGGCTGTTTCACCCCCAGCTCGTCGCAGAGCTTCGCGAAACGCTCCCGATCCTCTGCCAGGTCGATCGCCTCCACGCTGGTTCCGATGATCGGCACGCCGGCGGCCTTGAGCCCCTCCGCCAGGTTCAGCGGCGTCTGCCCGCCGAACTGGACCACCACCCCGTGCAGCCGCCCCGAATGGCTGCCCCCCGACGAAGCGTCGAAGGGCTCGCCGTTGAGCCGTTCACAGATATTCAGTACGTCTTCCAACGTCAGAGGCTCGAAAAAAAGCAGGTCGCTGGTGTCGTAGTCCGTCGACACCGTCTCCGGGTTGGAATTCACCATCACCGCTTCGAATCCGAGTTCCTGCGCCGCGAACGCGGCCTGCACGCAGCAATAGTCGAACTCGATCCCCTGGCCGATCCGGTTCGGCCCACCCCCCAGGATGACGATCTTTTTTTTGTCGCTCACCCGGATCTCGTCGTCCGCCCGCTCCTCGGCACCCCCCTCCGTCACGCGGACCACCGGAGACTCGTAGGTCGAATAGTAGTAAGGCGTCACCGCCTCGAACTCCGCGGCGCACGTGTCCACCAGCTTGTACACCGGCTCGACCCCCAGCGCCATCCGCCGGGCCCGCACCGCCATGATCCGCTCCGTGTCGATCCCGCCCAAATAAAGGTTCGCCAGCTGCGGGTCGCTGTACCCCAATTGCTTCGCCTCGAACATCACGTCACGCGGCACGTCCTCCAGCGCAGCATAGGACGTCAGCGTGTCCTCGAAATCCACCAGCTGCTTGAGCTGATCCAAAAACCAGGGGTCTACCTTGGTCGCGTCGTGGACCTCAGCCACCGACCACCCCATCTTGAACGCATACCGGATATAGAACCACCGCCCCTGCGAAGGTACCTCCAGCTTCCGCACCAGCTTGCCCATGTCGATCGGGAACTCGACCTTCACCCCGTCCGCCTGCGCCCCCGCCTCGGCCGCCCCCGCCCGCTGCGCGCTGAGCCATTTATCGCTTGCGTCGAGCCCAAACCCGAAACGCTTGACCTCCATCGACCGGATGCCTTTCTGCATCGACTCCTTGAACGTCCGCCCGATACTCATCGCCTCCCCGACAGATTTCATCTGCGTGGTCAGGGTCTCGTCCGCTTCCGGGAATTTCTCGAAGGTCCACCGCGGGATTTTCGTAACCACGTAGTCGATGCTCGGCTCGAAACACGCTACCGTCTGCCCCGTAATATCATTGGGCAGTTCCCAGAGCGTGTAGCCCACCGCCAGCTTCGCCGCAATCTTCGCGATCGGGAACCCCGTCGCCTTGCTCGCCAGCGCCGAACTCCGCGAGACCCGCGGATTCATTTCCACCACCACCATGTCGCCGTTGGCCGGGTTGATCGCGAACTGGCAATTGCTCCCCCCCGTCTCCACCCCGACCGCCCGCAGGATCGCCAGCGACGCGTCGCGCATCCGCTGGTACTCTTTATCCGTCAGCGTCTGCGCCGGGGCGACGGTGATCGAATCCCCCGTGTGCACCCCCATCGCGTCGAAGTTCTCGATCGCGCAGATGATTACCGCGTTGTCGTCGCGGTCCCGCATGACTTCCATCTCGTACTCTTTCCAGCCGAGCAGCGACTGGTCGATGAGCACCTGGGAATTCATCGACGCGTCGAGGCCCCGCCGGCAGATGTCTTCGAACTCCTCCCGGTTGTACGCCACGCCGCCCCCCGTCCCGCCCAGCGTAAACGCGGGCCGGATGATCGCCGGCAGCCCCGTCTCTTCCAGCACCGCCCACGCCTCGTCGATGTTGTTCGCTACCCCGGATTTGGGCGACTTGAGCCCGATCTGGTCCATGATCTCCTTGAACTGCAGCCGGTCTTCCGCCCGGTAGATGACTTCGCGGTTGGCCCCGATCATCTCCACGCCGTGCTTCGCGAACACGCCCTGCTCGTCGAGCGCGCAGGCGCAGTTGAGGGCCGTCTGACCCCCCAGCGTCGGGAGCACCGCGTCGATCTCCAGGTCGGTCCCCTGGTGCTTGACGATGATTTTTTCGACCGCCTCCGGGGTGATCGGCTCGATATACGTCCGCTCCGCGAACTCCGGGTCCGTCATGATGGTCGCCGGGTTCGAGTTCACCAGCACCACCCGGTACCCCTCTTCCCGCAGGGCCTTGCACGCCTGGGTCCCGGAATAGTCGAACTCGCAACCCTGCCCGATGACGATGGGCCCCGAGCCAATAATCAGAATCGTCGAGAGGTCGGTGCGTTTGGGCATAATGGTTCACGAGCAAAGAGGCGGGGACAGCGCGACAGATTCCGCTCCGTGATCCGGGCTACGGATCGCGAACGAAATTCGCGGCAGTGTAACGCTTCCCCCCGCCGCCCGCTGGCCGACTCCGTATGCCCCAGCCCGCCGGCGGCTCCTACCGGCCGATCTCGATATCCGCATCCATTTTCGAGATGGTTTCACGCTCGTACGTTTGGAGGATCACGAATTTCCCCGTCTTCATGTCCGTGAATCCCATCGAACCCGTGTAGGGATTGGTATTCATCTTCCAATTATTGGTGATGTATTCCGTGCCCGACGCGTTGTCGTGGATCTTGTAATACACGCAGCCTTGCAGCATGGTCACGGACACCAACAGACAAAATACGTACTTCAACGGCGTCATTTCGGCTCCTTGGTTTTAGACCATCTCCAGGATCGCCGCCCCGAACGTGAACCCGCCGCCGAAGGCGCACAGCCCCACGATGTCGCCGCTCTCAAACTGGTGCGAGCTCTTGGCGATGGCCAGCGGGATCGAACTCGAAGACGTGTTGCCGTGGGTCCGGATGAGGTTGACGATCTTCTCGTCGGGGATCTTCAGGCGGTGCTGAACCGCTTCGAAGATCCGTTCGTTGGCCTGATGGGGCACGAGCCAATTGAGGTCGTCCAGCGGGGCGCCGGACTTCTCGAACGCCTGATTGGTCATCTTCGTCATCGCCCGGACCGCTTCGGAGAACACCCGCTTGCCCTGCATCGTGATGTGGCCGCGCCCCTCGAACCCCACGGTAATGATGTGCCCCGGGTCCGCCTTGCCCGCCAGGACCGGCTGAGAAAGCACCATCGAGCCCGCCGGGACCCCGGACCCCTCCGACCTGCCCTCGCCGGCGTCCGTCGACGCCGCCTCCCCCCGCATCACCGTCGCCGTCGCCGCGTCGCCGAACAGGATCGCGGTCCCGAAGTCGTCGGGGTTTACCACCCGTGACAGGCATTCGGTGGTCACCACGAGGACCGCCGAGTCGGGGTTGTGCTGGATCGTGTTGTGCGCCGCGTCGAGCGCGTACAGCCAGCCCGAGCACGCCGCGTTCACGTCGTAGACCATCAATTCCGCTTTACCGGTCGGGTCCAATTCCGCGAGGACCATGCACGCCATCGACGGCGTATTCAGCGGCGGCGTCGTGGTGTGGCACACGATCCCGGTGAGGTCATCGAGCCTCAGCCCCTCGGCCGACAACGCCTGCTGCGCGGCGTCCACCGCCATACTCAGCGCGTTCTGCTTGTGCGAGCAGTACGGCCGAGACTCGATCCCCGTCCGCTTGATGATGTCCTCGGAGGTGTACTCCGGGAACCGCCGGACCAGATCCGCATTCGTCAGCCGGTCGGTGCCCTCCGCGTAATGGACCGGACTCAAATACACCCGGACCTGCCGGCCGCCCACCCGCACCGGAGCAACCCGCCGAGCGGCGGAAGCCCCCGGCCCAGCCCCAAGGGTATTCGCGTCGGCCTGATCGTTCGCTGCTTCATCCGCAGACCCCGGCGCGCGAATCACCGGCGTGCCGCGGTCTTCCCGCGTCGGCCGTTTGACGATCGGGGCGGACAATGGATCCGTTCCGTCCGCCGAGGCCTCGGCCATTTTCGTGGCCGCCGTCTTCCGTAATTCCAGCATCGGCGTCCCGACATCCACCTGCTCGCCCTCCGCGACCAGCAGCGCGTGCACCACCCCGTCGTACGGGGCGGAATATTCAAAGATCGCCTTGTCCGCTTCCAATTCCGCGAGTACCTGCCCGGTCTCGAAGCGATCACCCGCTTTGATTTTCCACTCCGCGATCCCCACCACCTGGTCCGTGGGTGCCGACCCCTGCGCCTCGATCGTCTGGACCTCGGCGTCTTCGGTCACACCCGCCGCTCCCGCCGATTCGCGGAAATCGACCGTCAGGCCCAGTAATTCGCACGCCGCCGTCAGCGTCGATCGGAAGCTCGGCAGCACGTCCAACTGGTTGCGGTAATTACACGGGGCGTACACGTCGGGGCGGGTGATCCGCCTGGCCCGGAACCCCGCCGGGGCGCCCGGAGACGCGGTCACGTCTTCCGTGACCCCCGCCACCACTTCCGCGCCAAAGCCCGCGGTTAGATTGTCTTCGTGGACGACCAGCAGCCGCCCGGTCCGCCGCGCCGAAGCCGCCAGCCCCTCCCGGTCCCAGGGCGAGATGCTGCGTAAATCGAACAGGTCCACCCGCCGGGCCGTCTGCCTGGCGATCTCGTCCGCGACATCGCGGAGCAGCGGCATCGTGCTCCCCCAGCCGACGAGCGTCAGGTCGTCCCCCGCCCTTTCCCGCCGCGCACTGCCCAGCGGGACCAACTGCTTGTCGATATCCGGCGACGTCGACAAGCTACGATCGTTCAGGCAGACCTTCGGGTAGAGAAAAACCGTCGGGCGTCCCGATTCGAATGCCGCGTTGAGCAGCCCCGCCGCGTCCCCCGCCGTCGACGGCATGACCACGTCGATCCCCGGCACGTGTGCCAGCAAAGACTCGTACGTATTGGCGTGAAACGGCCCCAGCCCCGGGCGGTACGCCCCGCAGGTCACCATCAGGATCACCGGGCACGAAAACTCGCCGCCCGATCGCCAATGGATACTCCCGAGTTCCGAGATGATTTGCGAGATGCCGTTAGGCAGAAAATCGGCAAACTGCACGAACCCGACCGGCCGCCCCCCCGCCATCGCCCGGCCGATCGCCCCGCCGATGATCGTGGACTCGGTGAGGGCCGTGTTCTGCACCCGCCCCGGGTAGGCCGTGGAAAGCCCACGGGTCACCCCGAAGACATCTCCCTTGGGGTCTTCGATGTCTTCGCCCAGCAGCACCACCCGCTCGTCGGAATCCAGCCGATACCGCAGCGTCTCGCGCATCGCCTCGATCATCATCAGCCGGCCGTCGCCCGCCCCGCCGGGCTCGCCGCGGTACTCCGCCGCGCCGGGCTTGAGCATCGCGGGCAGCTCCGGCTTCGCCGAATATGACGTCTCGGGGTCGCCCACCCGCCGGGCCAACTCGCTCTGATGACGGATGTCCGTTTCCAGTTCCGCGTCGATTTTATCGAGTTCTCCGCAGTCCACCCCCTGGTCGATCAGCGACCGCCGGAAGTTCACCAGCGGGTCGGACGAGGCCTTGAGGCTTTCGATCGTCTCGGCGTTTCGGTAGACGCGGTGGTCGTCGGCATTGGTGTGGCTCGACAGCCGATCGACCCGCACCACCGCGATCGCCGGGCCCCGCGAGGACCGGACCCGCTCGACCAGCCCGCCCATCCGCGGCAGGTCGGCGTCCACGTCCCGGCCGTCGAAGTGGTGGATCGGGAGCCCGTAGAACGACTCCGCCGGGCCGTGGGGCGTGTTGAAAAACGTCTGACCCGCGGTCGGCGTCGAGATCGCGTAGCCGTTGTCCATGATGTAAAAAAGCACCGGCAATTGCCGCCGCACCGCCTCGGCGATCGCCTCGTACACCTCGCCCTGCTGCGTGGTCCCGTCGCCCATCCCGCAGAGCACCACCGGGCCGGCCCCGTCCCCCGCCGCCGAACCGCTACTCGATTGCCGCTGTTCTTCAAGGTGCGCCGCGATCCCCACGGCCTGCGTACAGTTGTTCGCCACGGGCACCACGGTGCTGGGCATGTTTAGTTCACGGCTGGCCTGGAACCCCACCATCTGTCGGCCGTGCGAATAGCCGTCCGCGTTGCCCAGTGCGGTGTCGAACACCGCCTTCGGCGGGATCCCCCGTGCGATCCACAGCGCCTGGTCCCGGTAGTGGGTGTGGACCCAATCGTGGGGCTCAAGAAACAGGTTCCAGGCCGCGACCGACTCGTGCCCCGTGGTCGGCAGGTGGAAAAACGCGTCGCCCCCCGACGCGAGTTCCGCTTCGATCCGATTGGTCGTCCGGGTGGTCCGCATGGCCCGGTAGAGCTTCAGCTTCGCCGCCAACTCGATCCGCACGGGATCGAGCTTTTCTCCCGCTGCTTGCGTGCCCGGAGGCTTCGAGGATTCAGACCCTCGGCCCATGGGCTTGGACCCGAGCGCAGCAGCCCGGTTCTGGCCCGCCGGTTTCCCGGGCGAGGCGTTGGCCGGGCCCTTCGAGATGGCCGCGGGCGGAGTTGTGGAGGCGACGGATTCGTCGGATGCGGACATCCAGTATCTTTCACAAGCAGACGGCAGGGCTGGAACAGTCCAAGGTGCCGTCGAAGTCAAACTCAAGCCCAAGTTTACCCCGATCCCGAGGCCCCGGCTAATTCCCGCTCCCGCCCCCCCGCCCCCGTCGCCCCACTCCGCTCCGCCTCCCCGTATGATCGTCGCCGGCGTCGGGCTCCTGACCCCGCTGGGCAACTCGGCCTGGGAAACCTTTTCCGCCCTCTTGGCCGGGCGGCGTCTGACGGACCGCGTCGTGGGCCTCGAACCCGATACCGCTCCGGTCCCCCTGGCTCAAGGGCTCGGCGGCGTCAGCGTGGGCAGGCACACCGCCACAGACCCCACGGTAGAACTCGCCGAACGCGCGGCCCGCGAAGCAGCCGCCGAGGCGGGGGTCTCGCTCGCCGAAGTACCCACTTGGCTCGGCACCAGCAAAGGCGCCGTCACGGCGCTCGGTGAGACCGGCATGGATGAAGCCGGCCAACCCGCCAACCCGCTTCCCCTGCGACTGGCCCAGGCCGTCGCTCTCGGCCCCCACGGCTATCTGTCCCTCCACCTCGCCCAACGAACCGGGGTCGAGGTGCGTCGCCACACCGTCGCCGCCTGCGCCAGCAGCCTCACCGCGCTCCACCAGGCCCGCCTGGCGCTGCTCCCCGGGTCCGGGACGCCCGCCGGCCCCGACCATGCCCTGGTCGTGACCGCCGAGGCCGCGCTTCTGCCGATTTTTATCCACAGTTATCAACGCCTGGGCGTCCTCGCCCCGCTCACCCTCGACGGCTACCGAGAGCGGCCGCTGCACGCCGAGCGCCCCGGCTTCGTGCTCGCCGAGGCCGGGGCAGCCGTTCTTCTCAAACGACTGCCCCCGGGCCAAGCCCCCCGCCCCGGCCAGATCGAACTGCTCGATACCGACATCGCCACCGAAGCCCACGACCTCATCCGACCCAGCCCCACCATGGACGCCCTGGGCGCGATTGCCCAGCGGCTTGTGGCCGGTCGGCCTATCGCGGCCCTCCACCCGCACGCGCCCGGCACCCCCGAGCACGATCCGCTCGAACTCCGCGTACTCGGCGACGTCTTGCGTCAACGTCCTCACCCGTTTCACGAGGAACCCCACCCCCCCGCCGTTTACGCCAACAAGGGGGCCCTGGGACACACCCTGGGCAGTGCTGGGCTCGTATCGCTGGTCCTGGCGACACTCGCTGCCCGCACACGCAAACTCCCCCCCATGCCCTGGCTCGACCGCCCCCTGGCCCACACGCCGCTGCCTTTGACCGCCCGCCCGGTGCTGCCACCCGATTCCAACGGCGGACACCTCGTCACCGCCGCGGGCTTCGCCGGCCACGTCGCCGCGGCTCTCATTCAGCGCTCGCCATAAAATCTACGAGCTCCGGGGCGCATCGCACCGCCAACG
Source organism: Planctomycetota bacterium (assembly GCA_039180025.1). GTDB lineage: Bacteria > Planctomycetota > Phycisphaerae > Phycisphaerales > Phycisphaeraceae > Algisphaera. The sequence goes on along the minus strand of JBCDDZ010000009.1, from coordinate 26,601 downwards.
TGGGTTTTCGTATGTTGATGACGCCTACCCATTCAGCGCGTAGCCGCCACCCGCCGCCGCGGACGTGTTTCTCCGCTCCACGTCCGCCGCGCGATCGGCTTGCCGCATTTCGGGCAGAAGTGCGATGCCCCCGAGATGTCGTACGAGCACTTCACGCACAACCCCTTATCGCTACGAAACACTCGGACGCCGTAGGTCAGCGTCCACACCAGCAGCAGCCCCGTCCCGCCGACCACCACCGCCCAGAACGGCAACACCACCCGGCGGACTCCCCAAGATACCCCGCCCCCCAGGACGTTGACCCCGGCGACCGCCGGCTGTTCCGCCCCCGCGATCGCGACCGCCTGATCCACTCCGAAACCCAGCCCGTGGTCCCGGCAGAGCTCGTCGAGCCGCGGCGCTTCGCGGGCCGGTGTCCCGTTGCTCCGGAGCTGTAAGACCCAGCGTGATGCCGTCGGCTGCTCGCCCAGCGACAAGATCGCCAGCCGCCCTCGGTCCGTGGTCAACACCGCGACCCCCTTGAACCACGCCCGCACAACCGCCTGTTCGGAGTGGCTATAGCTCCGCCACCACATCACCGAGCCGCCGATCACCACCGCCCCCAACACGCTGGCCACCACCCAATACGTCAATTTCTGCGTCATCATCGAATTAACCCAATCCACTTTCAAACCACGGATCACACGCTGTTGACTACGCTTTCCGCATCAGGATCGTCGCGTCGTGCCCCTCACCAAGGTAATCCTGACGCATCTGCACGTCGCCGGTCTTCTTGGCGGCCCACGCCAGCAGCTTCAGCGTCGGCAGGCGGCGGGCGGGGTATTGCTGAGCCGGCGCCGCTGGCGTAGCCAGATCAGATAAAAAATTGAACACCAAGGTCTCGCTACACCCGGCCCAGGCCCCCTCCAACACGACGTTCACCGTCGCGTCATCCATGGTGTTCAGCGATCCGGAGATACTAACAACCTCGGGGCTACCCGTCTTCAACAAACCCGGGTCCTTCACGAAATCCCCTACCACAAAGCGCGACCGCGGCAGCCCCCGTTCCCGCGCGAACGCCACCACCTCCTCCACCCCGTCCACGCCGACATAACCCTTGTACGCCACGTTTTTTTCGATCAGATAGGCCGCGAAATCCCCGCGGCTGCATCCCGCGTCAAGCACCGCCTTCCCGCCCAGATCAAGCATCTCGGCAAAAACCTCGAAGCGACGACGCTGGGTCTGGGGCCGGCCCCACAGGGTCACATCGAACCCCACACCATGCTCGGCTTGGGCCTCCCGGTACGGTTGTAGATAGGCATCGCTCACGGCGACATGTTAGCCTTTCGAGCATGGCGACGACCCCCGACTGGCTTCCTGCCCTCCGCGGCCGATTCGTCGTTTTCGACGGGCCCGACGGCAGCGGGAAATCCACCCAGTTCCGCCGCCTCGCCGACCTCGCTCAAGCGCAGGGCCTCACCGTGTGCGAAGTCCGTGAGCCCGGCGGCACGCATGTCGGCGAGCAGATCCGCCGGCTGCTCCTGGACCCCGACCTCCACGAAGAAATCGACCTGCGCTGCGAGATGCTCCTCTTCATGGCCAGCCGGGCCCAGTTGATCGCCCAAAAAATAGCCCCCGCGCTGGCTCAGAACCACCTGGTCCTCGCCGACCGCTTTATCAGCTCTACCCTTGCTTATCAGGGCACCGCCGGCGGGCTCGCCGACGACGACATCCTGCGGGTCGGCCGAGTCGCGCTGGGCGACCACTGGCCCGACCTGGTCGTGGTCTTCGATGTCGACCCGCAGACCGCCGCCCAGCGTCTCAGCCCCTTGCTGCGCAAACCCGAGTTCCTCGCCGACCGCGACCGGATGGAATCCAAGTCGGCGGTTTTCCATCAGCGTGTCCGCCAGAGCTACCTCGACCAGGCCGAACGCGACCCGCGACGCCACCATGTTTTGAACGCCGCGGGCACGCCCGAAGACGTGTTCGAACAGCTACTCACCGCCCTGAAACACCGTTTTACCGGGCCGGGCCCCGCCGCCCAGAATTAACAACGCTCATTTGGACTAATCGATACAATCAAACCGTTCGAACAATTGAGGGGTTGGTTCCGGCCCCCACGAGAATTCGGCCCGTCGAATCCTCGCCACCCCCATGCTCGTCCGAATTTTCTGTGTCTGCGGCCCCCGCCCTACCAGAATAAAGGACCGGTAGGCCGGACCAACGACAAGGATGTCGCAACCAATCGTGGGTTTATTGATGCCAAGTCACAAACCTCCCATGCGCACCCCCAGCCTCAGAAAGACGAATATGATCGGTCAACTCATCTTCTGGCAAGACACCCAGCGTCACACCGCGACCCTGCAAGACGATTTAACCTGGACATGCGAGGCCGCCGATATCGCTTCCCACCTGAATCAGACTTTCCCTGGACGGACCCTCCAGGATATCCCTGATCTCGTCATCGGCCGCCATCTGCTCTACCAAACCGCCGAACGCCTCAGCGGCCGCGTCGAAGTCCCGACCCGCCTCAGCCCGCGACCCAACCGCGAAATGGTTTAGCGTCAGCACGCCGCCGCCCGGGGTCGGACCTCTATCCATCGCGATTCCTTTGAATCTGAATTGCGATCGATCGTTGAGCGCGCAGCTCTAGATCCACCGCGTCATCCGGAAGGCTTTGGTTTGTCTATCTCCCGGCCGCTCAATTCCTCAGCAGAACCCATAGGCTCATAGCGGAAAAGGCTATGCGAGGCAGCCGAGCCTATCTCGATCAGCCGAAGCGTCCGGTGATGTAGTTTTCGGTCCGCTCGTTTTCCGGATTAGTGAACACCTTGCGGGTGTCGCCAAACTCGACGAGGTCGCCTTCAAACAGGAACGCCGTGAAATCGCTGGCCCGTGCGGCCTGCTGCATATTGTGGGTGACGATCGCGATCGTGTAACGCTTCTTGAGTTCGTCCATCAGGTCTTCGATCGCCACGGTGGATTTAGGATCGAGCGCGGAGCAGGGCTCATCCATCAGGAGGATTTCTGGCTGGGCCGCGATCGCCCGGGCGATGCAGAGCCGCTGCTGCTGACCGCCCGAGAGTCCCAGGGCCGACTGCTTGAGACGGTCTTTGACTTCGTTCCAGAGCGACGCCCCCCGGAGAGACGATTCGACCAAATCGTCGGTCTCCGAGCGGCTCAGTTTCAGGTGCAGCCGCGGCCCAAACGCGATGTTGTCATAGATTGACTTGGGAAACGGGTTAGGCTTCTGGAAAACCATCCCGATCTTCCTGCGCAACGATACGACGTCCGTCTCTTTACTCAGCAGATTGTTGCCGTGCAGATCGATCTGTCCTTCCGCTCGGGCCGAAGGCACGAGGTCGTTCATCCGATTGATCCACCGCAAGAAAGTCGATTTGCCGCAACCCGATGGCCCGATGAACGCCGTGACCCGGTTCGCCACGATATCCAGATTAATGTCGTGGACCGCCTTGAAATCCCCGTACCAACAGTTGAAATCGCGTACCCTGAGGAGCGTTTCGGCCGGCACCGATTCTGCGTTGACCCCTTCGTTCGATAACGCCGCGGTCGGGGGTGGCGGGGCGGCGTAGTCGGGGGTATCGGTGGCGGAAGGGTTTACGTCAGTCATACGTGTCATCTTAGTCTCCCCGAAGCCTCATCGGCGGGGCTGAACGAGTTTCTTACGTGGCGTCTACGACCGGTCCCAGGCCCATCCAATAGGCGACGAACTAATAATTTTTCTGCGATTTATGGCGGATCCAGACCGCGATCCCGTTAAAAGTCAGCAGCACCGCCAACAGCACGATGATGCCCGCCGCCGCGGTTTCCTTAAACTCGGCCTGGGGCCGGCTGGACCAGTTAAATATCTGTAGCGGCATCGCGCTAAAGCCGTCCATCAGGTTCGAGGGCAGGAACGAAATAAACACCGCCCCGATGAGCAGGATCGGGGCCGCCTCGCCGATCGCACGGCTCATCGCCAGGATCGCCCCGGTGCAAATCCCCGGGATCGCTGCGGGTAGTGCGACCTGCTGCACCGCTTGCCATTTCGTTCCCCCCAGTGCCAGGCACCCCTGACGCATCGTTTGCGGCACCGCCCGCAACGCCTCTTGCGATGCGATGATAATGATCGGCAAGATCACCAGCATCAGCGTCAACCCCCCCGCCATCAGCCCCCGTCCGAATGGCAGCGAGATGTGGTACCAGGCATTGTGAGCCACGACCAAAGGCTCGGTCCCGACCAGCATCACCCCGTCCAGGCCCGCGTACGCGATCTCGAGGTCCGCCAGATCGCTGGTGATCTGTGACTTTGCGTTGCGATATTCTCGGCCGCGGAGGCCGTCGAGCGCAAGCAGCCCGCTGACCAAGACCTCTTGGGCCACTTCGGGATCCGACTTAAGGTCGCCGAACGCCAGACTCGTCGCCGCGATCTCCTCGGCCTTGGCTTGGTCCACGTTGACCGGGCCGCGTCGCGTGGTACGGGTTTCGCGAAGCAGCTCGTCGATCTTGAGAAACAGATCGAAGTTCGCCAGCTCGATATCGGTGCGGACCTGGAGGAGCTGCGCGTCGCTGGCCGGGCGATACTCGATGTCCGCCACCGTTTCACCGCCGGGCACGGTAAACAGTGTCAGACCCGGGCCCGCGGGCTCGGGGGTAGCGTCCGGCCCCGCCACCGGGAGAAAATACGATTGCTGCGACAGATCCACGTACTGGTGATACCACGTCTGCCCGATCGCGAACGGCCGCCCCGCTTCATTGTTGAACACCCCGAAAAACTGTGCGAACGCCGTCAACCCCAGGATCCCGTAAACGATCGACGGGACGCCGGCGAGGTTGGTGATATTGGTCTGTACAAAGCCGTGGAGTGTGGCGAGAGCCTTTTGTTTGGGCCGGAATTCCTCGAGCAGGATCGCCGTCCCGACCCCGAGCGGGATCGCGGTGAGTCCGCAGATCATCAGAAGAAAAATCGACCCGACCAGCGGCGGCAACAGACCGGCTTTCTCGGCGTCCTTAGAACCGAGAGAAGACAGGAAATCTAGACTCAATCGGCCCAGCCCCTGGCTGAAGATTGTCCAGAGCAGGATGATCAAAATCAGGATCGCCGCCGACGCCGCCACCAGACAGAGGGTCAGGAACATCCGGTTTTTCGCCATCCGTGCTTTGACGGAGCTGGTTTCGTACTGGGGGTTGGAATCAGCGGGCATGATGAAATTTTCGTGGCGTTCCGGGGATGGCGGCAGGTTCCGGGGGCGGGCATGATCCCGCCGCTCGGTAACGGCGGGGTGGGAAAATTCAGGCGTTACTCGTACGCCTGCCGGAAGCGTTTACGGATAATCCCCCCCAGAATGGTGAGCCCGAGGGTGATGACAAACAGCGTTGCCGCGACGGTGTAGCAAGACAGGTATTCGACCCCGCCGTGCTCGACGTCGCCGAGAAAGATCTGGACCATGTAGCCGGTCATCGGCTGGATCTGATTCCGAGGGTCCAGCACCGCGGTCGGGTCGCTGTGAAGGGGCAGCGGCGCCGCACCGGCCGCCAGCGCGACGATCATCGTCTCACCCACCGCCCGTGCGATGGCCAACAGAAAGGCCGCGATAATCCCCGACAACGCCGAGGGCACCACCACCTTGATCGACGCTTCGAAGCGGGAACAACCCAGACCGTAAGCGCCCTCTTTCAGCGACCGCGGCACCGCCCGCAGCGCGTCCTCCGATAGCGAGGTCACGATCGGCAGGCACATGATGCCCACCGCCAAGCCCGCCGCCATCGCGTTGTAGCTGCCGAAGTTCAGCGGGTTGGCCGCGACCGTGACCACGTTACCCGCGCTGTCCAGGATCGGGAGCCCGTCCTCGCCGAGCGCCGGCCGCTGCCACCATTCAAACCGGAGCAGCGGCGTAATAAAGGTCAACGCGAAAAACCCAAACACCACCGTGGGGATCCCCGCCAGGATTTCGAGCACGGGCTTAATCACGTTGCGCGCCCGCGTCGGCGCGAATTCGCTGAGCCAGATCGCGGTGATCAGGCCCAGCGGGAGCGCAAAGGCCATGGCGATGACCGAAACCATCATCGTCCCGGCAATGAGCGGCCAGATCCCGAAATGCTTCTCCGCCCCCAGAAGCGGATTCCATTCCAACCCGGTGATGAATTCCCAGAACGTCACCGTGACCTCGTCACCCTGTGCGGTAACGCTGACTTCCGTGAAAAACTTGTAGCTTTCCATCGCCAGGATCCCGATGATCGAGATCGTGGTTACGACGGTGAACAGGCCGCAGAAAATCAGCAGACCCAGGATGATCCGCTCTTTGAAATTGCGTGCGGCAATCGATCGTGGACGGCCCGCAGGGGTGGCATTGATGATCGAAGCGGGCAGGGTGGTCATCGTACGGTGGTTCCACGAAGCGGGGTGGAGCGGATGATAAACGATCGGGTTAAGAAAACGACACGCCGCTGTCAGGCCGCGTGCCGTTGTTGTGTCGGGGTCCAGCCGCGGGGCTCGCCGTGAGGGCGGCGGGAGCGGCGGGATTTCCGGTTTTACTTGTAGACCTGGGTGATCGGGCCGTGGACCTTTTCACCGTTTTCGTCGAGGTACTGCGTGCCGGTTCGGCCGGTGGCGACGTTCTTCTTCGCCGCGGCGTAAACCGAGCCGGGGAGGCGGACGTAGCCAACTTCTTCGGCCAACTCGGGGCCGGATTCGAGGAAGAAATCGACGTACGCGGCGACCTGCGGCTTGCTGAGGCTTTCCTTCTTCACGTACATGAACAGCGGGCGGCTGAACGGGTTGTAGCTGCCGTCTTCGATCGCGGTGGGCGAGGGGAGCACGGGCTTGCCGTCGCCGTTGACGATCGCCACGGCGTTGAGCTTGTCTTGGTTCTCGAAGTAGTAGGCACAGCCGAAGAAGCCGATCGCGCCCTTGTCGCCGATCACGCCGTTGACCAGGACGTTGTCTTCTTCGGACACCGACATGTCGCTGCGGATCTCGCCTTTCTTACCGGCGACGACTTCTTTGAAGTAGTCGAAGGTGCCCGAGTCGGTGCCCGGAGCAAAAATCTTGATCGGGGTGTCGGGGTAGCTGGGGTCGACCTGATTCCAGTTCGTGACCGCCTGGTCCGAAAGGAAAATCTTCTTGAGGTCATCGACGGTCATTTCCTTGGCCCAGTCGTTGGCCTTGTTCACCACGATGGTCAGGCCGTCGTAGGCCACCGGGACTTCGATGAACTCGATGCCACGTTCTTTGGCGGCTTTGGCTTCCTTGGCCTTGATCGGGCGCGAGCCGTTGGAGATATCGGTACGTTCGGCGGGGTTTTCGTTGGTAAAACGCTTGAAGCCGCCGCCCGTGCCGGACTTACCCAGCTCGATGCGCACTTCGGGATGCTCAGCGCCGAACTCCTCGGCAACGGCCTCGGCGATGGGAAACACGGTCGACGAGCCGTCGATCTCGATCGAGCCTTGCAACTCCGCCATCGCCGGCGAAACAAAACAGGCCGACGCGGCCAAAGCGGTCAGGGTACGGGTAGCGATCATTACGATTCTCTCCAAGAAGTTAGCGGGGAGCGGGGAGTGGGTTTCAGTGGCTTCGCCACTAATCGAGCATGAAGTTAAGCCCGCTTTGTTAGCGTTATGCAAGCAAGATGTGAAAGTTCAACGATAAATACCGGGCCCCACCTCCGGAGGCTGTCGCTGAACTCCCACCGGCAGCCACGCCAAAGCCAGCAGCCCCATGACCGATCCGCCCTGCCACCACAACCCCAGCGACCAAAGCCATCCGATATCGTAAATCATTAACCATGAAATAGTTAAATGATAAAACCGCTCCCCCCCCGCCGCCGGCCCGTGTGTTTGATTTAAAAACCGCCTCGCCCGGTTTCTCCAGATCACACCCATCACCGCCCCGAACGCCACCACGCCTAGCGTCGGCCCCACCCACACCCACCGCCCTATCGCCCCTCCGCTCGCCACGCCCATCGTTTCACGCCGTGCCCCCATCAGCACCAACACCAACAGCGACCAGAACGCCCAGCCCACCAGCACCCCCGCCACGTCCCGCCCCCGGAGCCTCGGCCGCTTCCCCCATATCCCGTGCCGCAGCAGCTCGCACGCCATGACATGCGTCATCGTCAGCAGCACCGGCCAAACAAACACCGCCGAGGGGTTGGGCAGCGCGAGGGCCAGGCCGTGCAGCACCCCCAGCGTCACCACCCTCACCGCCGTCAAAAACCGCCCCAGCAGGTTGTAGAAAAGTAGCCCCGCCCCCAGCAGCACCGCCAGTTGTAAACTCGTCGGCCCCAGCCCCCCCGCGGAAAACAGGGCCAACAGCAACGCGCCCATCGCCACCGCCACCGCCGTTCGCACCGATACCCGGCCCGAGGCCACGGCCGTCGCGTGCCCGCCGCCGGCCCGCCCCATCACCCGGTCCTGACGGCGATCCAGTACGTCATTGAGCGCGACCGCACACACCCCCAATCCCGCGGTCGCCCCCGCCGCGAGCACCAACGACCATCCCAAGCCCAGCCGATCCAGCACCGCGTTGCGCGTGTCTTCCGCCTCGATCTCGAACGCCAGATATGTCATCAGCCACGCCCCGCTGACCCCCGACAGCACCACCCCACGCCGGGTCTTACCCAGCAGCGGAACCGCGTCGCGCAGCCGTCGGGCGGGATTGGGCAACATCTACCACCCACGATACTATTGAAAGTACATGCCTGTTTACGTCCGAGCCCGTTTTGCCGCCCCCCCGCTTGTCTGCCGCGGGCTTATCGCTCTGGGGCTCGCCGTCGGTTCGCTGAGCCTTTTTGCTTGCCGCGGCGAGATCACCGCGTCTGACCTCGAACCCCCCGGCCCGGCGGTCACCGGCCAGCCCGTCGACGCGGAACCCGCCCTGACCCCCGCACAAATTACGGTCCTTACCGCCGGCGACCCCAATGCGCCGCCCGACCTCCGCCGCGAAGCCTTGCTTTCGATTACCAATTCCTCGGCCGCGGGCGACCCGGTCTATCTGGACTTTTATCGCGCTATCCTCGCCGAGGTCGATACCGATCCCACCGTAGCCGCCGCCGCCGCCGCGGCCTTAGCGAATTACGGCGAGCCCGCCGACACCGGTTACCTGACCCCGCTGCTGGGCCGCCCGTCCCCTTTCCTCCGCTGGCAGACCGCCACCGCGCTCCAGCGGCTCCACAACACCCAGGCGATCGCGCCGCTACTCGAGGCCGCGATCTCCGACGACGACCCCGACGTCAGGGCCGCCGCCGCCTACGCCTTGGGCCAGTACGCGCGGCGCGACGTGTTTGACGGCCTCATCACGGTCCTCGACGACCGCGACTACGGCGTCTCGCGGGCCGCCCGTGAAACCCTGACCCTGATCACCAACCACGACGCCGGCGACGATCCCCGGCAATGGCTCGCGTACGCCAATCAGAACCCCCGCACCCTTTTCGACGAGGCACAGCCTTACACCTACGAGTCCTATCCCCGTCGAAACGTGTTCGATCTCCTCCAGTTCTGGCAGAAACCCACCTCCGAACCGACCCCGCCCGCCGGCTACCAGCCCCCGTCCGCCGACCTGCCGTCTGATTCGTAACCGAGGCCGTTGCTCCGGGCCCTGCTGTCCGTGGGCTCGACGATGTCGGCTTTGCCCTCCCACCGGTGGCTCTAATGCTCACCCAAAACCTTCCGCACGTACGCCCGTGTCTTGGGGCCCGCGTGCTCGGCCAATAAACGTTCGGGGGTGATTCCCGGATGCTTCCGCTGGACCCGCCGCACCGCGGTGGGGCCCATGTGGTACGCCGTCAACGCGAGCATCAAGTCTCCGTCGAACCGTCCGAGCAGATACCCCAAATAGGTCGTGCCGATTTCGAGGTTGTACCGCGGGTCGTAGAGATCGCCTTTCGTCATTTCCGGGTTACGCTGCAGCACGTCTTTCTCGGTGATCCGGGTCACCTGCATCAAACCGTAAGCCCCACGGGCCGATTTCGCTTCCGCGTTGCCGCTGCTCTCGGCCCGCACCACCGCCCGCACCAGGCCCGGTTCGAGACCCGCCGCGGCGGCGTATTCCACGATCAGCGTGTCGTACCCCGCGACCCGCTGCACGTCCCGCCAGTCTTTACCCCAGCGGGCCAGCCCCGGGCCCGTCCCCGCGAAAAGGATCATCGCGGCCACCGCCACCACCCACCAGCCCCGCGACGTGGGCCGTGCCCTCGCCTTGTGCCATAAACCCAGTCCGGTCTGCATAAGATGATTCTACCCCTCGTTTCTTGCGTCATGCCCCGCTCGGCCTTTCGCCGATAAACAGTGTCAACCATGAAACTTTTCCACCGGCTCACCACCCTGCTGACCCTTGTTTTTTTCCTGGCGGCCGCCGGCTTCGCCTACCAGGTCCTGCGTAGCGGGATCGCGGCGGAGGTCTACCACGACCGGCTGGTCGAACTCAACGAAGACCACCATCAACTCATCGACCACTACAACCAGGCCGTCACCCGCACCGCGGTGACCGAGCTATTGGTCGACGACGGCAGCGTTTCCGTCAACGTCCGTACCGCCGACGGCAAGCTCGAATCGCACCCCATCGATGCCGACCCCGAACACCCGCTCTACGTCGATTACGTCGTTAAAGACGGCCGGCTGCTCATCCGGCGGGTGTTCGACTCCCGGTCGGTGCCCGACGATGCCGGCGTGATCGATTCCAAGCTGTTGGACCTCGATTGGGCCGACCCCACCGTCCGTCACGGCCAAGCGATCTACCGGAAACTCACCGATGGCCGGTGGATCGTCACGGTTTCGGGCGACGGCTCGCTCGCGCTGGCCAAAGTCGACGCCGACACCCCCGTCGACCTGCTTCCCTCGCCGGCCGTGCGCGAGTTTGATCCGGTCGAAGCGACCCAGAACAGGATCAAACAGATCACGCCCGCCGACATCTTCACCCGCTACTTCGGCCAACCCGAATAGCCCCCCGGAATGGCTCATCAAGCACCCTCGGGACAACGCAGCGCGTCTCGGCTTCAAGTCGCCGCGCTTCTCCGCAAACCTCAATCGCTACCGCCCCGCTATTCCAGCGGCCCGAACGCGATCCGCCAGATCGCCCAGCTCTCGCCCCGGTTGGACAAGAAATAGATGTTCTGCCCGTCGGGCGACATCAACGGGAAACGGTCCGCGCTCCCATTGGTCGTGAGCTGCTGCTTCTCGCTCCCGTCGGCCCGCATGATCCAGATATCTTCGTTGGGCCGTCCCGTCGGGTCCGACCCCTCCATGGAGGTAAACAAAATGTATTTTCCGTCCGGCGTCCACGAGGGGTAGCGGAACGGCATGATCTGCTCCAGCCCCGCCGCGGAATTGGCGTCGTATAACGCCCGCTCGGTGTTGCTCATCTTTTCACGGAACCGAGCGATCACCGATTTCGCGCCGCTAGTGAGTTGGATGCGGTTGCTCCCGTCCGGGTCGATCACCCACAGGTTCCCGTCGTCCGGGTTGATGTACGCGATGTGCTCCCCGTTGGGCGAGATCGCCGGCTCTTTACCCCGGGTGATCTGTGTCGGGAACTCGTTGGGGCCGTAGTGCGTCCAGACCTGGGTTTCGGCCACCTGGTTCCGCGACGGGTCCACGTTCACCACCGCGAACGCCACGGTCCCGTCGCTCGCCGACGTCGGCTTGAGCACCATGCCGTTGCGATGATCGACGTAGATATCCGAAATCCCCGAGCGGCCGTTCGCCCGGATCCCGAGGATCCCGAGCAGCCCGCCCCGGCGGTTCGACGAAAACAAGATCCGGTCACCGCGGGGCGAGAACGACGGGAACATGTCCTGGAAGTCTTCCGTCGTGATGTGCTGGATCCCGCCGCCCAGGATATTGATCCCGCGCAGGTTCGCGCCCTTGAGCGTGAAGATCCGCTGCCCCTCGAGGCCGGGCACCTGGTCCAGCGGGGTGATCGGCTTCTCGTAAACCGCTTCAGAATATACGATCCGCTCGCCATCCGGCGACAACGCCAGGCCCTGGATCCCCCGGTTCTCCCCGAAGTCCACCACCAGAGCCGGGACCGCCCCCCCCGCCTCGGCGATGTCTTTGTAGCTCCGGGTTTTGCCCAGCACCCCGACCCACCGGCCCTCCGGCGTCAGCGTCACCTCCACCACCGGCACGCTCACGTATTCTTTTTCTTCCAGCGTGAACGACAGCCTCCGCGACTTGTCCGCCGCCAAAGGCAGCGCCGTGTATTCCGGCGTGCCCAGTTCCTGCGCGGCCGACAAGTACCGCTCCGCCTGCTCCGCGGTCGGCTGGACTTCGACCCGGTACCGGACCCCCCCGTCTTCGGGGAACGCCAGCTCCGCTCGCAGCGGCGACGCCCCGGTCGATACCACCCGGCCTTGCGCGTCGGTCACCCGCACCATCGCCCCCGCCGGCTCAGAAGTCACCAACAGCGGCTGCGTACACCCCGCCAGCAACAGCGACACCCCGCATACCCCCAGCCACCACCTCCGAACCGACAGACCGCAACGCATCATGACACTCACTTTCGTCCCGCTACCGCCTCCCCCACTCGGCTGGGGGGCGTAATCGCAGGCTGGTATTATATCGGAGCCGCGTCCACCAACGCGATAAAACCCTGCCCGCGACGCTATCGGACCCCCTCACCTCCGCGAAATATCTGAGGCCGAAAGCCTTGGGTCCGTTCACAGGCCAGGAAGCGTAACGTTCCACCCGCGGCGTGAAGCCCCGGAAAAGCTATTCACCGGGGATATACGATATGACGCCGTCCCACGGCGAGCTGGCCGTGGCATAAAGCTTCTTGGGGATCCGCCCCGCCCGATACGACTGCCGGCCCGCTTTCCACGCGTGCCGCATCGCCTCCGCCATGCGCACCGGGTCTTTCGCGTGCGCGATCCCTGTATTGAGCAGCACCCCATCCGCTCCGAGTTCCATCGCGACGGTCACGTCACTCGCCGCCCCCACCCCCGCGTCCAGGATTACCGGGTAGTCCGGATCGCCGCCGCTCGCCGGGTCCTTGAGCATCTCTAAAATAATCGTGATGGCGTTGGGATTGAGCACCCCCTGGCCGCTCCCGATCGGCGACCCGGCGGGCATCACACTCGCCGCCCCCGCGTCACGCAGTTTGCCGGCCATCACCGGATCATCCGAGGTGTAGCAGAGCACGGAAAACCCGTCGGCGACCAGCTCCCGGGTCGCCTCGAGCGTGCCCACCGGGTCGGGCAGCAGCGTCTTCTTGTCGTGGAGCACCTCCAGCTTCACCCAGTCTTTCCCCGGGTTGTCCAGTTGATCCAGCAGCTCACGCCCCAGCCGCGCCACCCGCACCGCGTCGGCGGCGGTGAAACAGCCCGCGGTATTCGGCAGCACCGTATACCGATCCGTATCCAAATAATCCAAGAGCGAACGGCCCTCGCTGTCCATCAGCCGCTCCCGCCGCACCGCCACCGTCACCACCTCCGCCCCCGACGCATCGAGCGCCGCCTGCATCTGTTCGTAGTCGCGGTACTTGCCGGTCCCCACGATCAGCCGCGAGCCGATCGTCTTCCCGCCCACCACCAAAGCCCCGTCGTCCGCATCACCGGCGGTCTGGTGCGCTGTCTTATCCACTTCTTCCGTGCTACTCAAAACGAAACCTCTCAATGAAAACGTATCCAACCTCGATACGAGCCGTGCGGTGCGGTTCTCCCAACCCCGTCATGCGGGCCCGCCCTCACCCGCCGCCGACCAGGGTGACTAACTCCACCGCGTCGCCATCGTAGAGGGTCCACGTCGCGTGTTCTCGCTTAGGGACCACCTCGCGATTGACCTCTACCGCCACCGCTTGGCCGGCAAAGCCCAGCGCGTCCAGCAGCCGGTCGACGCGATCCGCTTCTAACTCCCGTATCTGTCCGTTGATCGTCAGCTTCATGATCCATATAAGTCTACCCCCAACCCACCGCCCGGGCCCGACGACCCGGCCTTACCCGTGGTATCCTTCACGCCAGTCATGGATGATCTCTCACCCTCCGCCCCCGGCACCAACGCATCAATGAGCGAGCCCAGCACCAGCCGGCTCTACGACCTCTGGGCCGGCGTCTACGACCACACTTTCGGCAGGCTAGTCCACAAGCGGCAGCACCGCGCGTTACAGCAGGTCCAGCACCGATCCGGCGACCGCGTCCTGGACCTGGGCGTCGGCACCGGGATGACCCTTGAGCATTATCCCCGCGACCTCCGGGTCGTCGGCGTCGACCTGTCCCCCGGGATGCTCGCCAAGGCCGCCGAGAAAACCCGGAGCCAAAACCTCACCCACGTCCAGCTCTGCCTCGCCAACGCGCTCGAAACCCCCTTCGCGGACCACAGCTTCGACCACGTCGTCATCAGCCACACCATCAGCGTGGTCAGCGAACCCAACAAGCTCCTCCGCGAAGCCAAGCGCCTGGTTAAGCCCGACGGCCGGATCATCGTCCTCAACCACTTCCGGTCTTCGAAGCCGGTCGTCGGCTGGGCCGAACGCGTCTTCAATCCGCTGTTCGTCAAGATCGGCTGGCGTAGCGATCTGGAGCTCGAAGAATGCCTCGACGGCGTCGGCCTCGGCGTCCTCTACCATTTCAAGATGAGCGTGATCGATTTCTGGCAGATTGTCGTCCTCACGCCCCGCCCGCGGTCCCTCGCCCGGCCCGCGTAACCCGCCTCTACTTCCAGCGCCGCACCGCCCGCCATGCCCCTTGGTCCGAACCCGTGCATCACGACGCCGAGTCTCACGCAGCACGCCTGGGCGTCGCTGCGTCGCTCGCTTATCCTCCTCGCGCTCGGACTCCTCGCCACGCTCGGACTCCGCCTGTCGCTCCACGCCCAGCCTGCCTCTGAACCCATCCCGCCCGCCGACCTGAACGCCCCTTTCGCCGACCCGCTGGTCGATTTCCCCGGACGCATGACCGCCCTCCGCGTGACCGCCTGGGACGACGGGCCGGCCCGGATGCTGCTGCTCGAAGGCGACGCCTCTTTCCAGGTCGGCGTCTACGGCTTCAGCGCCCCGGCCATCGTTGTCCGAGTCGAAACCCAGACCGGGCCCCGCGGCCCCGTCCAGCACCTCGCCGCCTACTTCCAGAACGCCCAGCCACTCACCTCTGCCCGCCCGCTCACGAGCACGCAGGTTCAGCTCAATCAAGACCCACGCAAGTCGGCTTCCTCTGCCGACCCGGCCCCTACGCAAGCCCCCGCTCCGGCGGAAGACAACGGCCTGCTCGTCACCGCATCGACCACCGGCGCGGTCCGTATCGAAGAGCCCGGCCATTTCCATCCCGCGGCCGCTCCGCCCGGGCACCCGCTCATCGCAGCAGCCCAGCAGCGTCTCCGTAAGCACCGCGAATCAAAAAACCGGCCCGGGCTGCGTGTCCCGCTCACCGACGGCCCCGCCGAGGACGCCCTGATCCGCCGCGAACGCCGCCGCGCGCAGATCGCGCTCGAACAACGAAAACTCTACGAGCAACAGCCCGGCCAGGCGCTCGCCCAAACCACGCCGCCCGCCGAAGCTCCCCCGCCCGACGCACCCCCGCAAGATATCCTCCCCGCCCGCGGCGCCGTCGCGTATTCCACCGACGGCTGGTCGTTCCAACTCGGCCCCGAAGAATCCACCCTCTCGCTCGTCGGAAACGTGACCCTCGTCTTCGAAGACTACCGCGACCCCCGCGTGGTCACCCTCCGGGCTCAGCGCGTCGTCCTGTTCATCGCCAACGACCCCGACGACGACCCGCAGACCCGGGCCGCGGCCGTCGCCCCCGGGGCGCAGATCAACGCCGGCAGCCTCCGCGGCGTCTACCTCGAAGACAACGCGATCGTTTCGGATGGCCAGTACACCGTCCGGTCTCCCCGTGTCTTTTACGACCTGGCCCGCAACCGGGCGACCCTCCTCGACGCGGTGTTCTACACCTACGACACCCGCAATAAAATCCCCCTCTATCTCCGGGCCGAGAAAATCCGCCAGACCGCGGCGAACGACTTCAGCGCCGAAAACGCCCGGCTCACCACCTCGGAATTCGCCACCCCCCACTTCTCGATCGGCGCAGCGCAAGTGACCGTCGAGCAGTACCGCCGCCCCGACGGCCAACCGGGCCAGTTCTTCCAGGCCAAAGACACGACGCTTAACGTGGGTAAAACGCCGGTGTTTTACTGGCCTTACCTCTCAGGCGTGGCTCAGGACGCATCGCCCCTGCGTAGCGTCCGCGTAGGCACCTCTTCCGACAACGGCGTGGACGCCGAAACGACCTGGGACCTCTTTGCCCTCCTGGGTAAGCAGGCTCCCGCCGGGATCGACGCCGAAGCCAACATCGATTTCATCGGTGAACACGGCGCCGCAATCGGTGCCAACGGCGTCTACGACACCCGCCGGGCGTTCGGTAACTTCCTTACCTACTTCCTCTTTGACGATTCGGGCGAAGACGAAGTCGGCGGCCGCGTCATCCCGCAGGACGACGAGCAGCGAGGCGTTGCCCGGTTCCAACACCGCCAGCTTCTGCCCGCTAATTTCTCGCTCTCTGCCGAGGGCGCTTTCGTTTCCGACCCGACGTTTCTCGAAGAGTTCTACCCCAACGACGCCGCGCAGGGCAAAGAGTACGAAACCTCCGGCCACCTCCAATACCAAGAGAACGACCGGGCCTTCGACTTGCTGATTAACACCAACCTTTCCGGCTTCACCGAGCAGTTGCCGACGCTCCAGGCCGAGGGGTTCAACATCGAACGCTTCCCCGAACTCGCTTCCCGAGTCATCGGTGGTGAGCTCTTCGGCGGCAACGTCACGTACTTCGGACAAACCACTTTTACCCAGCTCCGGATCCTTGCCGGAGACGACGCCCCCGAGGACCGGGGCTTCAGTGACGCCGATTCGCTCGCTTTTTTCGGTATCAACGCCGATGTCAGTTTCCGCGACCGCCTCGACCTGCTGGGTCTGCCCTCGGAGTCGATCCGTCGGCTCGACTCGCGCCACGAACTATCCCTGCCCCTCGCGGCCGGCCCGATCGACATCACCCCGTACACCGTCGGGCGGATCACCCTGTACGACCAGGACTTCTCTGAATTCAACGGCGGCAACGGCGACCAGATCCGCGTCTGGGGCGAAGGCGGCCTCCGGCTCGGCACCGAATTCTCTCGCGCCGCCCCCGACGTCCGGTCGCCCCTTTTGGACGTCAACGGCATCCGCCACATCGTCGAACCTTCGCTTACTTTTTTCGCCAACGCCACCAACCTCGACGCCGAAGACCTCCCCGCCTTCGACGACGATATCGAAGACCTCGCCGAAGGCTTTGGTCTCCGGCTCGGTGCGGTCAACACGCTCCAGACCCGGCGCGGCGGACCGGGCCGAGAACGAACGGTCGATTGGCTGACGCTCCGCACCGACTTCGTCTTCCGCGGAGACGACGCGGACGTCGCCGACCCTATCCCCCGCTACGTCGACTACCGCCCCGAGTACAGCGTCGGCGGCGATCACTTCTACGGCGAGATGCTCTGGATGGTCACCGACACCCTCGGCGTCACCGGCGAAGTCACCAACTCCTTCGAGTCCGGCAACGTGGTCCAGTGGCGCCTGGGCAGCTCGCTCGACCACACCCCCCGCCTCAATTCGTTTGTCAATTACGAAGAAATCGATGTCCTGGATTCCCGCCTGCTGACTTGGGGGTTTGCCTACGACCTCACGGCCAAGTACCGCGTCGGCTTCCAGCAGATCATCGACTTCGAAGACAACGACACCCGCCAGATCGACTTCATTGTCGACCGCAAACTCCCCCAGTGGACGCTTCGCGTCAAAGTTGGCTTCGACGAAATCGACGACGAAGAAACGGTCGGCCTCTCACTGATCCCCGACGGCCGATCGTCCCGCCGCGGCTTCGGCTTTAATTGACTACGACCACTTCACCGTTACCCCGGCCCCGGCTTCCGCCCCTCTTGACCGTGATCATTGGTTCACTTTGTCGGTTGAGACGATCAAAGCACCAACCAATAAATGTTAGATAGGAGCGGCAGGATTCGAACCCGCGACCGAGCCATTATGAGTGGCCAGCTCTAACCACTGAGCTACGCTCCCTAGGTCGTCTAGTATATCGAGCGCTCCGTCCGACGCGGTGGGTATGACGGAGATCTGTTCGCCGCTGCCGCTGGCTCTTGCCTTCTGACCATTTGACGCTGAGGAATCTCGTTATGGCCCGCTACTCTCTTGCTTCGTGGTGTTGTCTGAGTCTGGTGGTGATGGGCCTGATCGGCTGCGGCCCGGCGACTTTTGTTGTCGGCCTGGCACCGGGCGGGCAGAAGCTCACCGCGACCACCGTCGAGCCCGACGGCCGACTGGGGAGTGCGCGGGTGGCCCTGATCGATGTCACCGGCCTGATCACGAACACCGACCAGGCCGGCATCCTCTCGGCCGGATATAACCCGGTGTCCACGCTGGTCGAAGCCCTAAACGCCGCGGCACGAGACCCGAAAGTCGCCGCCGTGGTCCTCCGGATCAATTCGCCCGGCGGGACCGTGACCGCCAGCGACATGATGTATCGCGAGGTCAAACGCTTCCGCGAGGCGACCGAAAAACCCGTCGTCGTCCTGATGATGGACGTGGCCGCCAGCGGGGGCTACTACCTCGCCTGCGCCGGAGATCATCTCGTGGCTTACCCCAGCTCGATCACGGGCAGCATCGGCGTGGTCCTCCAGACCGTCACGGTTAAGCCGGCGCTCGAACGCATCGGGATCCGCGCCGACGCGATCGTCAGCGGCCCGAATAAAGCCACCGGCTCACCGCTCGAAAACCTCGACCCCGACCAGCGTGCGATTCTCCAGCAACTCGTCGACAGCTTCTACGCCGACTTCGTTCAGGTGGTCCGCCTGAGCCGACCCGAGGTCGATCCCGATACCTGGGACATCGTTACCGACGGGCGCGTGTTCACCGGGCAGCGGGCCTATGAACTCGGGCTGGTCGATGCGGTCGGCGACCTCCACGACGCCTTCGCCCGGGCCAAACAGTTGGCCGACCTCGAACATGCCGACCTCGTGCTTTACCACCGCCCCCTCGATTACGTGGCCACGCCTTACTCCCGCGCCCCGGTCGATTCCGCGTCACGGGGCACGCAGATCAACCTGCTGCAAGTCAACCTGGGCCGAGAGATTGCCGCCGCTCAAGCCGGGGCGTATTACCTCTGGCAACCCGAACTCCCGTAGTCCACGGCTTTACCGTTCCGACAAACGCCAGCGTCTCACACGGACACACACCCCACGCTATGCCGCTAGCGGCAGATGCTTCATGGGCCGATGCGTATACAAAAACCAACGCCCGTTCTCGCTATCCCAGCGCCGACGGGCCGCCGCGCCCGTTGATGATCGGGTCCAGGATATTGAGGAACTGGGCGAGAAAAAAATTGCTGATGATGATCGCGATAAACCCCAGCACGAACGCCTCGGTGGCCGCTTTTCCGACGCCCGCGGCGCCGCTCTCGCAGTTGAACCCTTTGTAGCAAGCGATCAGCCCGATACAGAGCCCGAAAAACACGGACTTAATCAGTCCGGTGGCCACGTCCCAGTTGTTCACCAACTGGGCGCTGAACTCCCAATAGTCGGCCTGATCGATGCCGAACCCCACCGCGACCAAATACCCCCCGCCGATCCCCATGACGTTGGAAAACACGGTCAGCACCGGCAACATCACCACGCACGCCAGCACCCGCGGCACCACCAGATACTGCACCGGATCGGTCCCCATGACGCGGATCGCGTCGAGCTGCTCGGTGACCCGCATCGTGCCCAGCTCCGCCGACACCGCGCCCCCCACCCGGCCAGCGATCATCACCGCCGCCAACACCGGCCCGATCTGTTTGACCACCGACAACGCGATCACCCCCCCCAGCCGGTTCTCCTGCCCGATCGCCTGAAACTGGCTGAACGTTTCGATCCCGATCACCGCGCCGACGAACCCGCCCACCAGCATCACCACCGGGATACTCATCACCCCGATCCGAAACAGTTGGGGCAATAACAGGAAAAGCCGTCCGTAGCCAGACGGACGCCGCACCGCCCAGTAGCCCGCGGCCCCGCAGAAGCGGGAGAATTCGCCGAACTCCGCCACGCGATCCAGGATCGCCGCGCCAAGATTTGCCATCCGATCGGCGGGCATATCCCGGTACCTTTCGGGCCGTGCTCCGGAAAGCACGCCTTGGAACAATCGAATACCCCCTCCGCGGGGAACCCGACCCGATGCCGGAACAAGGCAAGGGTGAACGACGGGATTCGAACCCGCGACCCTCGGGATCACAACCCGATGCTCTAACCAACTGAGCTACGCTCACCAGCGTAAGGCGAACCGTTCCTCGCGTGACGGTCAGCCGGATTCAAGATTATCTCGCTCCGTGAGGCCGTGTCAAACCTGCGCCGCGGTCCACCGCGGACCGCCGCACGCCCCGGCAGATCGCGGTGCGACGGTTTGCCCACCGCTCCGCCTAGCGTTACGATCAACCGCTTGATTACCCCGGCTTCCGGGCAAGGAAATCTCGCCCCGCTGCCTCATTTGCTCTTGGAAAATCATATGAATATGGATATTCAAACGCGGTCGACAGCCCCGCGGTATACCGCCGCCGCGGTCCTGCTCGCCGCCCTCTTTGTTCTCACGGCCTGCACCCCCGGCCAGAGCCCTATCCCGGGCGTCGCTTACTCCGACGACGGCGACCTGCTCCCTGCGCCCTCAGCCATCGGTCTGGTCGTCGATCCGGATTCTGAAATCAGCGATGTCCCCCGCCCCATCGGCTTCGTGGCCGTGCCCTCCCGCAGCACTTCGAGCGTCGATCCGCTTACCGGCGTACGCACCGTGTTCCATGTCTATCAGGGCCGCTCCAACACCCAGGACGCCGCACGTTTTTACCGGCGCAACCTCGATGACTTCGGCTGGACCCTCGACGGGGCCGACCTCGGTGACCCCCGCTCCACCGTGCAGGCCTACCGCAAGGGCCCGGAACAGCTCCGCATCACCATCACCGGCGACCGCCGGATCACCACCCTCAACGTCAACCTCACCCCCGTGGCCCCTGCCAGCCCCTAAACCTCCCTTTTCGACGAAACCCCGCCTGAACACGCTCGCCTACCGAGGTGCCGCTTCCCTCGGTGCTCTGCTCCCGGAACCCCTGCCCTATGGCTTCTGACCGCCCCCCCCCGTCCAAGGATCCTGCGTCGCTCCCCGTGGATCCCCACGAGCAGGAGTCCGGCGAATTCTCGAATTTCTTCAACGACGTCAAAGCGTTCACCGACCGTTTCGGCACCCCGCTGCTGGGCATCGTCGCGATCTTCGCCTTGGCTTTCGCGGGTTACAGTTTCTTTACGCAGCGGGCGGAGAGCGCCCGGCAGCTCGCCTGGATCGACCTCTATGCTTCGACCAGCCCGGACTCGCTCGATCTTCTCGCGCAGAGCACACGCAACCCCGCGGTGCGGGCCGTCGCCCATCTCCGAGCCGGGGATCTACTCCGCCAGGAATCCCTGACCGCATCGGACCAGGACGCCACCGCGATCCTTCACACCGCCCGCGACCACTACCAGGCGGTCCTGGACGATACGCCTCATCCGATCTATCGCCTCAACGCCCGTGACGGCCTGGGGGTGGTCGCCGAGGCGCTGCGCGAAATGGATCTGGCCCGCGAACACTATGAAGCGTTGGAAGAAGAAGCCGGGGAGGCTTATCCGTACTGGGCACGCCTGGCCAACCAAAGGCTCGCGATGCTCCCCGAGCTCGCCGAACGCATCACCTTCGCCCCCGAGCCGGTGGCACCCGAGCCCGCCGATGCCTCCTCGGTCCCTGGCAGCGACGCCGCTCCCGAAGTCGACGAGCCGTCTGACTCACCGGCCGAATCGGATACCCCCGATACGGCCCCGGCAGCCACATCTCCCGACCGCCCGGAAACCCCGGACGCCGTAGAAACCCCAGAAACTCCGGAGCCCCCGGCCCCCGCAGAATAGGCCTCATCATGCCTGCCCCCGGCTCCCCGTCTCCCGCGTTTCCGGAAAATCCAGATCCATCCTCGGCCCCCCCCGCCGACACCGATCCCAACGCCCGCTACCACGCCGCCACCCTCGAGGACCTCGAAGAAACCGGCGCCGAGCACCGTGTCTACCACCTCACCACCGACTCCACTCAGCGTCTCGACAAGTATCTGCAGAACCGCCTCAAGGGGATCAGCCGCAACCAGATCCAGAAGCTCATCGCTCTGGGCGGCGTGACCGTCAACGGCAAGAGCGTCAAGCCCTCGCTTTCGCTGCGCACCGGCGACACCGTTGAAGTCGTGGTCCCCCCCAAGCCCGCCGTGGACCTCCGCCCCGAGCCCATCCGCCTGGACATCCTTTACGAAGACGACGATATGGTGGCGGTCAATAAACAAGCCAACCTCATCGTCCACCCGGCCCGCAAATACAAATCCGGCACGATGATCAATGCCCTGGCCCATCATTTTCAGAACCCCGGCTTCAACACCCCCCGAGTCGACGAGCGTACCCGACCGCCTGCCGCGTCCGACGCCGGCCTGTCCGAAGTCGGCCAGCAGGATCAGCGCCCCGGGGTCGTCCACCGCCTCGACATGAACACCACCGGCGTCATCCTTTTCGCCAAGCAGGACGCCACCCACTGGCTACTGGCCAAACAATTCGAGGACCGCACCAACCTCAAGTGCTACCTCGCCCTGGTCCACGGCTGCCCCGATCCGCCTTCGGGCAGCATCGACCAGCCCCTGGGCAAACACCCCACGATCCGCGAGGGGCACGCGGTCCGCCACGATGCCGCCGGCAAAGAATCGCTCACGTTCTACCGCGTCCGGCGGCGATACCGCGGCTACTCGCTTATCGAATGTGAACTCAAATCCGGCCGAACCCATCAGATCCGCGTCCACCTTTCGTTTCTCGGCTTCCCGATCGTCGGCGACCAACTTTACGGCGGCGAAACCGTCGGCCCCCCGGAACTCGCCGACCCACCCCTGGCCGCGGGATCGCGGCCGAACCTCAACTTCGCTCGCACCAAAGCCGAGGGGCAAAAAATCGAGTCCGACGCCGCCGAGCGTGCCGCCACCGGCGAGTCCCCGCTCATGGCCACCCCCGCCCTCCACGCCGCCCTCTTGCGAATCCACCACCCCGTCTTCAAAACCCATCGAACTTTTACCGCCCCCCTCCATCGCCCCATGCTGGACCTGATCCAAACCCTCGAAGCCCACCACCACGCGCCGGGAGAAACGATCACCGACGGCACCCACGTGGACCTCGCCACGGCCCTTCCGGGTATCGACCTAAAGCCCTCCAGATAAAATAGGGGCTTAGCAAGCGAAGCGGCCAGTCAACTCTCACTGGCCCTATGGATACAGGCAAAAACCGCTACGACCGCCGTTCTCGAATCGCGGAACCGACTTTCCGGCGTCTGATCAAGGCCTTCGCGATGGACCTCACCGCCAACGACGCCGCCGAACGGACCGGCCTGTCGGTCCGCTCGGCCAACGCGATCTACCTGAAAATCCGCCGCCGCATCGCCGAGGCCTGCGAAGCCCAAAGCCCCTTCCAAGGCGAAGGCGAAACCGATGAATCCTACTTCGGTCCTAAGCGAGTTCGCGGCCCACGCGGACGCGGCGCGGGAGGCAAAACCATCGTCTTCGGCGTCCTCAAGCGCGGCGACCAGGCCTACCCCCCAGTCGTGCCCGACGTCAAGAAAACCACTTTGCGCAAGGCGATTCGGGGCAAGGTCGATCTCGACACCATCGTCCACTCCGACCACCAGCCCCGGCGACGTTCGCCCCGCTCCAAGCACGGAACTTGCAGGGGGTATGAAACCGGGGGGTATTCCACGGCCGTGCTTCTGCTTGTGCCCGTCGTCGCCGGCTCGGCCCCCGCTTTCGGGGGTGCTTCGGAGGGTGCGGCTATCGAGGATCACGGCGGTGGGATAGGGCTTCCTTGCCATTCAGAAGGGTAGGCTCTAAAAAAAATGCATAACCGGCTCTAGGGTCATCGTTGGTGGCATACTGTTTCCGTGGACTGCCGGTCATTGAGACCCATTGATGTCGTCTACGCCGCGGTAGAATTCCGGGCATGCCCCGCACAATCTTCCACGTCGACATGGACGCGTTCTTCGCCGCGATCGCGGTGCGGGACGACCCGTCGCTGCGCGGCCAGGCGGTGCTGACCGGCGGGACGGGCAAACGCGGGGTCGTCACCACGGCGTCGTACGAAGCCCGCAGGTACGGCTGCCGGTCGGCGATGCCGATGGCGACGGCGCTTCGGCTGTGCCCGCATGCGGTGTGTGTGAAGGTGCCGGGCGAGAAGATCCGCGAGGCTTCGCGGGCGATGTTCGCGGTGCTCGATCGCTTTTCGCCGGTAGTCCAGCCGCTTTCGGTCGACGAGGCCTTCCTCGACATGACCGGCACCGGCCGCCTGATGGGGCCCCCGGAGGTGGTCGCGCAAGACCTGAAAGACCAGATCTTCCGGGGGACCGGCGGGCTGGTCGCTTCGGTCGGCGTCGCGCCGAACAAGTTCCTCGCCAAGCTCGCGTCCGACCTTGAAAAACCCGACGGCCTCACGGTGATCCCCGCCGACCCCGACGAGATGGATAACATTCTTTTGCCCCTTCCGGTAAGCAAGATCTGGGGCGTGGGACCCGCGACCCAGGCGAAGCTCGAACGACACCAGATCACCACCGTCGCGGACTTGCGTCGGCTTTCACTCGACCAGCTCCGCGAAGCCTTCGGCGACTTCGGCGACCGCTTCCACCGGCTCTGCCGCGGCCTCGACGACCGCCCCGTCGTGCCCGACCGCACCGCCAAATCTATCGGCCACGAACAGACCTTCGGTGAAAACCTGAACACCCCCGACCAGGTCCTGTCCGTGATGCTCGACCAGGCCGAGCAGGTCGGGTATCGCTTACGGAAACACGGATTCCGTGCCAAGACCGTCACCATTAAAATCCGCTACGGCGACTTCCAGACCGTCACCCGCGCCCGGACCCTTGCCAGTTCCACCGACGTCACCGAGACCCTCTACCACGCCGCGAAAAAACTGTTCCTGGAGTGGGCCCACGCCGGGTTCCGCAGCGTCCGCCTCATCGGGGTGAGCACCTCGGGCTTTACCCAGCAGGGCGAGCAGTCCGTCCTCTTTCCGGACCCCCATCAGGAAAAACAAAAGCAGCTCGACGATGCCTTGGACCGGATCACCGATCGCTTCGGGAAACGCACGATCCGTCGTGGAGGCGGATAAACCATGCCGCCCGGGTCGGGATCGCACTCGGGGCTTGGACGCCCCCTTTGGGGTTCCGGCCGATTACAATTAGTGGATGCCGAAGATGATGCTTTCGGAACTGGCTGGCCGTATCGGCGCCTCGCTGCGGGGCGACGGAAGCCGAGAGATCACCGGGTGTGCGACCCTCGAGAGCGCCCGGCCCGGCGAGCTGAGTTTCTTGTCCAACCCCCGGTACCAGGGCCAATTGAGAACCACCCGTGCGGCCGCGGTGGTCGTGTCGGCTGACTACGCCGAAGACACCCCCGAGGGCTGCGCGACCCTGGTGGCGGAGGACCCCTACTATGCGTTTCGCCAAGCGCTGATCGCCCTCCACGGTTTCCGGGTGCAGCCCGAGGTGGGGATCAGCCCCGAAAGTTTTATCCATCACACCGCGGTCGTTGGCGAACTCTGCACCGTCCGGCCGTTCGCTTACCTTGCGCCGCGCTCCCGGATCGGAGATCGGACCATCCTCTACCCCGGGGTTTACGTGGGCAAAAAAGCGGTCATCGGCAACGACTGCGTGCTGCACCCGGGGGTCTGCGTCTACGACGGCTGCGTGCTGGGCGATCGCGTGGTCTTGCACGCCAACACCGTCGTTGGGCAGGACGGCTTCGGCTACGCGACCGCGGCGGTCGGCGGCCAGGAGCCCCGACACCACAAAATCCCTCAGGTCGGCAACGCCGTGATCCACGACGACGTCGAGATGGGATCCAACTGTTCCGTAGACCGCGCGACCGTCGGGAGCACGGTCGTGGGCGAGGGCACAAAGTTTTCCGACCACGTGGTGATCGGCCACGGCGCGAAGATCGGCAGACACAACCTCTTTGTGGCGCACGTGGGGATCGCCGGGTCGACCACCACCGGCGACTACGTGGTGATGGGCGGGCAGGTCGGGGTGGCCGGCCACTTGAATATCGGGGCAGGGGTCAGGATTGCCGCGTCGGCCAAAGTGATGACCGACATCCCCCGCGGCGAATCGTGGGGCGGCACCCCGGCAGCGCCCCTCACTGAAGCCAAACGTATCGTACTGAACCAGAAACGGCTGCCCGACATGGCCGCGAAGCTCAAGGCGATGGAAAAACGCCTGAAGTCACTGGAAAACCGTAGCGGATAGCCTAACGCATCGTCCATCGGCCCTAGCGTTTACCGCGAGCAAGCCCTCCGATGATCGAAGATTATCGGTGGGCTTGCGTTCGGCAGGACAGTTCCGGTGGAATGGGTATAGCTCAACCGGGGGTGGGTACGCGCTGGGCCGAAGCCGAAGCTGAAGCCGGAGGGTGGGGTTTTCAAAGAGCGGGCGGTGGCCCCCCCGGCGGCGCGACGCGGTGGCAGGCGTCGGGTCGGGGTTGGCGGGCATGAGCCCTCGGCCGCGTTCCCGTCACGGCGTCGACCCACGGGGTTCCCGGCAAGGTG
>JBCDDZ010000008.1:0-94194 GCA_039180025.1 Planctomycetota bacterium | reverse complement strand
CGAGGGTGACGAAGCCGGTCAGGCCGTCGGCGCGGAGGGTGACACTCATGGGAGTTCCTTCGGCAAAAAGCCATGTGTTTCAATCAAGTTCAAAAGTTTGGCTGTGGAGGCATCAACGGCCGCGCCCGATGTGTCCAGGTCACGGGGCGCGATCGCGCCCCAAAAAGCATCACCTTCGGGCGCAGTTGCGCCCGAAGGTGAGCCGGTCCGGGACGGCTCGGGGGCGAGCGTGCCGGGGTCGATGAGCGGAAGCTGCGGGTGTGCGTCGCCCTGCCGCAGGTCTTCCGTTCGACCGTAAATGATAAGCTGGCCGGGGAGGTCGGGGTGGGGTTTAATCAGCGGACAATCGCGGAGCCACGCCGCGAGCTCTTTGCCCGCCTTGATCCCGACGCCGAGCCACGCCTGGATGTCCGGGCCGTTGCCGGGGTCCGAGCAGATCAGCCCCCCCGATCCGCTGGTGCTCGGGATGCCGGTGGCGATCAGCTTGTGCACCATCCGGTGGACCAGCGGGCGGATCGGGCCGGCGTGGTCGAAGTACTTGTCCCAGCCCACGAGGACGTGCTGGTAGATCGACGCGCGGTCGAGTTGGACCTGCACCGCCGCGCGGTGGTGGGCCGGGATTTTGAGGAGAAGTTGCTGGACCTGGTCGAGGGCCTCGAGGCTGATCTGGTGCGATTCGCTCATCGTCGCTCCATGACGGGTGAGGCGAGCGCGTCCGTGCGCTCGCGGGGAGGGGCGAAAAAGTGCCCGACTTGGCGGCTCCGAAAACACCGAGCCAGGCACGGAAAAAGACACCCCACGCCGGGCCGAGCGATGGCCGCGACGCACGGCCTCCTGAGGTTTCGTGTCGCCTCGGCGGAAGCGTGGAGCATCGCGCGACCAGACCCCGCGGCGGCGAGTCGGATCAACAACCGACGCCAGGGGTGATCGTGTGCGAAAAAAAAGCGAGCGGCGCGCCGAAGCGCAGCCGCCCGCCTTCCGGGGGTGAGAGAAATCGGGTTGATGGGCGAGTCCGACACGCGAGCCCTTTTCCGGGGGTCCGGGTTCGGCCCATCCCGCGGTCCCTTCCGGGGGCGGGGTCGGGGCCCGCGAGGCGGACGCGGCAACGACGACGCATCCAGCCCGGGGGCCGCGATCCTCGACGGGCGGCGAAGCCGGCCGAGGGGGCGAGTGAGTTGTGGGCCGGGTGCGGGGATTAGTCGCGAGGTTCCGACCAGGTTCAAGCTCGAGCATCGCGCGCATCAGTGGCCGTGTCAAGTGCCCCCGGAAGGGACCGCGCAAAAAAGACCCCGCCGGTAATCAGCCGGCGGGGCGCGTTCGGGAGCTTCGACGAGCGTTGAACCTGGTCGGGCAGAGATGCCAAATCTGCCCGTCGATGTCCCGATTATACCGGACCGCTTCCGCGGTCAAGTTTTAAATTTCGCCACATTATTTTTCAGACGAGATTGGGCGAGTTGCCGCAACGCGTGTTCGTCGCCAGCGCCTCGCTCAAGCAAATCGAACAAGTCTTGTCGGTTTTGGAATTTAAAAAATTGACGTAATGATTCCTGCAACGATGAGGTGCAGGGTCGGAGATAATTAATGTTGATCGAGCAGCCCGAAGACGGCTTGGGGTTGAATGCGTGAAGCTGATTGAGCTCGTGGTAGACCTTGCCAGCCAATACGAAAAGGTGTATCGAATTCACTTCCGGAAGACTTTTGCTCGGTTTTAAACAAGCCAACGCATCGCCGATGACTAGTCGCATTTCGTGATTTGTTGCGGGGAGTTCTAAACCGTAGAGGTGATATGAGATCGGGCCACCTGATTCGTTTTTTAATTCAATCGGGTCAATGGCTAGCGCATAAGCAAGAAGCTCTGTGTTGCCTAAAGTCGGGCATTTCTCCAGCAGATGATCTGACACTATCGTGTCTTCCCCACCAAAGGCCCCAAGTGCTGTGATCACACCTTCAACCAGCCGATTTAGCTCGACCCGCGTCTTCCACAACAACCAAGCCAATGCAGCAGCTTCGGGACGCTCTCCAGCTATCGCATCCCAGTTATGCATTGGAGCGTTGGGGATTTCGCACTGGATTTCGATGGAGCCGTTTTTCATGAGGCTATCGGGGCCGCGGTTTTTTTCGTGGGTGTCTTAAGGCTCAAACCATTCGGGCCGATGAAATGGGCGATACAGGACTCGAACCTGTGACCTCACGCGTGTGAAGCGTGCGCTCTAGCCAGCTGAGCTAATCGCCCGTAACTCCAGATCGTCAAACGACCTGCGAAAGTCTTCGATGACGTATGGTGCACCTTGCAACCATTCAGCGTCAGAACGCACATTGTAGACCAGACTTAGCTCCTCGATCAACCCAGCCGCGATTCGGCCAGCGGTCGCCTTCATGCGCAGCGTGACGCTGTCTGATGCCGCTTCGGGATCAGTTTGCGCTACAGCTGGCGCTACAAATGGGAGCGGCTCGGACGCGAAACGACCATTCGCCCGGGGCGAGGTAAACGTCGGCAGGCCCGCGATCACCTCCCGGGTGTCGTCGACGTTCAGATGGTTGTAGTGATCTTCCAGCACCTTCGTGCTGCGGTGCCGCGTGGCTCGTTTTGCCTGGGAAGCGGTGTTGCCGAGGCGGAGCAGCATGGTCGTGAACGCGGTCCGGAGCGAGTGGAAGTAGAGGTGCCGTCCGTCTTCGTCGACGAACGTGAGCCCTGCCCGCTCCAGGTCGCGCTTCCAGGTTCGGTCGGACGGCATCGTCGGGAACACCCGATGGCTTGCTGGGGGACGGCCCTGCTCCTCGTACATCTCCAGCAGCACCTCGTGCAGTTGCCCGTGGAGGGGCAACACATCTTCTCCCCGCCCCTTGGCCATGCGACCGGGCAAATCTACGACAGCCTTCTCCAGATCTACGTCGTACCAGCGGAGCGTCCTAATCTCCTTCCGCCGGAACCCGGTGAGGATGCCAAAGAGGTACACCCGGCCGCGGTTCTGCGGAACCGTTGCAAGCAATCGTTCAAACTCGTCCCGGGTAAACGGCCGTTTCGCTCTTCGTCGATCCGCCTGCTCGTCGGCCTTTTTCAGCAGGCCAAGTCGGTGTTTCGCGAGAAGCAAGGGAAGGGGGGCGGCGAGTCGTTTTGTTTTCGTGCCGGTGTCGATGTGCCGGAGGCGTTGGACTCATCGCGGAGGAGCATGTGTTGGTGGCCAATGCGTGGCGGCTGGCAACGGGTATGAGATGCGTGATGAGTGAGTTAGGCACGGCGGAAACTCGGTCGCGGTCTGTGGTCAAGCGTAGTGCTTTGGAGAGGATAATTAGCGAGTCTGTGGATTTGTGTGGCGGAGTAGGCGGTGAAGGGTTTCCGCATCGTGGGCGAATTGAGCCGGGTCGTCGTTCTTGACGAATTCCAGCAGGGCGTATCGGGGTTCGGGGGCGTGGACTGATAGATGGGAGCGGGCTTGTTGGAGGTAGGCGCGCCAGTTGTCTTCGCCGAGAGCGAGGGGTAGGCGTTGAGCGGTGGCGGGGTGCCAGTGGAATACGTGCAAGCCGATCAGGCGGGGCAGGGCGGTTTGAAGGTCGGCAAGGCAGGTCGGGTGGGGGACACGGGCGCGGGGTTGCCAATAGGTTTGGAACGCGGGGTGATCGACGGCTTCGAATAAGTTTTGGGCAGAGGCTGGGGTGTCGGTGAGCGTGCCCCCGTGCCACTCGCAGGCCATGGTCATCCCTCGGCGTTGAGCGAGGTCGGCGGCGCGGCGGGCGTCGTCGACGACCCGCTGGCGGTCGTAGGGGCCGGCCGCGTGCGAGCCGAGGTCGCCGCACCAGACGCGCAATACGGCAGTGCCCAGGGCCTCGGCGGTGTCGAGGATACCGGCCCAGGCTCGAGGCTCGGTGACGCCCAGCCGGTAGTAGGTGCCGTAGGCGGCGGCGTGGAGGCGGTGTTCGTGGCTGAGGCGGGCGAGGCGGCGGGCGTGTTGTAACTGGCCGGGGGGGGCGTGGCGGTCGGCGGCCCATTCGATGCCTTCCATGCCGTGGTCCGCGGCGAGACGGCAGACCTCGGGGACGGCGAGGTCGCGGAAGGTGACGGAGGCGAGTCCGGGTCGGATCATGGCGCGGCGGCGGGGTGCTTGTCAGGAAGCGGGCATTGCGGACAAGCTACCGCATGAAACGGCCGAGGGTGTGGAAATCGGAGGGACGCGGCGGCTCGGTTGGGGTGGCGAAAGTCGTGTTCCGCGGCTGATCGATCGCGGCAGCGTGAGACGATGAGAACTCTGGTCAAATCCGAGCCGCAGCAAGAACACGGCGGCAGAGCCTGTTTTCAGGTATTGGGCTGGTCGGCGAGTTTGAAGCGGTAAACGACGCGCTGGAGTTCTTCGGCTTTTTCCGAAAGGCTGGTGACGGCGAGGGAGCTCTGGGCGGCGCCGTCGGCGGTTTCGCGGATGGCGGAGCTGGTGGCATCGATGCTGCGGCTGATCTGGTCGGCGGTGGCGGACTGCTCTTCGGTCGCGGCGGCGATGGAATGGATCATGGCGGCGACTTCGTTGGCGTTGCCGACGATCTGGGCGAGCGAGGTGCCGGCCTCGCGGGCGGACTCGACGCCGCGTTCGACCTGGATGGTGCCGGCGTCCATACGCTCAACCGCGCCCCGGGTTTCGTTCTGGATGGCGGTGATCGACTGGGCGATTTCGTCGGTGGCCTGGGTGGTACGGTCGGCGAGTTTGCGGACCTCGTCGGCGACGACGGCGAAGCCGCGGCCGTGCTCGCCGGCGCGGGCGGCCTCGATCGCGGCGTTGAGGGCCAGGAGATTGGTCTGGTCGGCGATGTCGTTGATCACCGCGATGATCTCGCCGATCTGGTCGCCGCGTTTGCCGAGCTCTTCGACGGATCGGGCCGAGTCGGTGACGGCTTGGCTGATGGCGGTCATGCCTTCGATGGTCTGGTGGACGACGTCGCCGCCTTGGGTAGCGGCTTGACCGGCTCGGTTGGAGGTGTTGCTGGCGTCGGCGGCTTTCTGGGCGACGTCGATGACCGCGGAGTTCATTTCCTCGATCGCACGGCTGATTTCGTCGACGCGCTGGGTCTGCTGGGTCATGGTGGTGGCGGTCTGCTCGGCGGTGGCGCTGATCTCGGTAGCGGCGGTGGCGACTTCGTGGGTGGTCTGGCGCACGGTGGCGATGACGTCGTGGGTGTTGGTGATGAATGCGTTGACTTTCGCGCCGAGTTCGCCGAGCTCGTCGCGGCGTGTTTCATCGACGCGCTGGGTCAGGTCGCCGTCGCCCTCGGCGAGCTGAGCGATACGGTCGATGACGGCTCGGAGGGGTTTGAGGATGCTTCGCGAGGTGAGGAAGGCCAGCGTCAGGGCCAACAGGACCGAGCACACCGCGGTGTAGATCAGTATGTCGACGAGCGTGCGGGAACGGGCGAGGAGTTCCTGCTCGGTGCTCTGAACGAGTTGGCTGGTCTCGGTCAGGAGGTCCTCTGCGGCTTGCCCGGCGAGCGTGGCCAGCGGGGTGACGGTCTCGCGGCAGAGCGTGACGGCGTGGTCGTGCTGGCCGGGGGCGCTGAGGTCGAGATCGATGATTTGCTGCTGGGCGTCGTGGTACTGGGGCAGGAGGGCGGTCAGGGCCTGCGTTTTTTTCGTGATGGTGGGGGAGTCGATGTCGCGAGAGAGCCGGTTGAGCTGCTCAAGGTTCTGGTTGATTTTGGTCCAGGCGCTCGCGCGGTCGGCTTTGGTTTCGGCCGTGCCGAGGATGATGTAGCCCCGGTGGTAGGCCAGGGCGGCGTCGAGGTCGCCTTCGATGGCCGAGGCGGTCTTGGCCGCGACCGTCAGGCGGTTGAAGGCGTGGTCCTGGGCCTGGGCCATGCGGGCAACATTCTGCTCGACAAAGATGGTGGTGCCGACGGTGAGGAGGGTCATGGCGGCGAAGCCAAGGGCGAGTTTTTTGGCGATGGTCAGCGGCATTCGAGAAGCTCCAGGAGCCGGCGCGGGCGGGTAAACAGTCTGGTTAAAAACGTTCAATCCGAAACGCCATCGGCCAGTCGATGATGGAGATGAGCGTGAAAGCGGCGGCGCTGCAGAAATAACCCGGCGTCGGACCTCAATATAAACAGCCATAGCGATCAAGGGATGTTTGCCGTCTGTAGCGACAAGGGAACGCCGCGGGGACGGGGCGTTATTCTGTGGAGCTATGTCGCTAAAGCAAAAAATCGAAGACCGTTCGGCGGTGGTGGGGGTGATGGCCCTGGGTTACGTGGGGCTGCCGCTGATCCGGACGTTTTACGATGCGGGTTTCCGGGTGCTCGGGTTCGATGTGGATCCCCGGAAAATCGAAATGCTCCGCCGGGGCGAGAATTACCTGAAGCATCTGGGCGAGGGGATGGTGCGGGAGATGGCCGCCTCGGATCGGTTCGAAGCGACCACCGACATGGCCCGGCTGGGGGAGGTCGATGCGGTGCTGGTGTGCGTGCCCACGCCGCTGGGGCAGCACCTGGAGCCGGACCTGAGCTACGTTGAACGTACCGCCCGGGACATCGCGGCGCAGCTTCGCGACGGGCAACTGGTGGTGCTGGAATCGACCACGTACCCCGGGACCACCCGGAAGCTGATGGGGCCGCCGCTGGAAGCCACGGGGAAGCGGTATCACCTGGCGTATTCGCCGGAGCGAGAAGACCCGGGCAGGAAAGACCATTCGACCCAGACGATCCCGAAGCTGGTGGGGGGGGTCACGGCCGAGGCGGGGGAACTGGCCACCACGTTGTACCGCGCCGCGATCCGGGAGGTGATCCCGGTGAGCTCGGCGGAGGTGGCCGAGGCGGCGAAGATTTTAGAGAACGTGTACCGGGCGGTGAATATCGCGCTGGTGAACGAACTGAAGGTGATTTTGACCGAGATGGGGGTGGATGTCTGGGAGGTGATCGACGCGGCGAAGACCAAGCCGTTCGGGTTCCAGGCGTTTTATCCGGGGCCGGGGCTGGGGGGGCATTGCATCCCGATCGATCCGTTTTATCTGACCTGGGCGGCGAGGGAGCACGGCCAGACGACGCGGTTTATTGAACTGGCGGGTCAGGTCAATCACGAGATGCCGGGGTACGTGGTGCAGCGGTGTATGCTCGCGCTCAATAACGAAGGCAAGGCGGTGCGGGGGGCCAGGGTTTTGGTGTTGGGGTTGGCGTACAAGCCAAATATCGACGACGTGCGTGAGTCGCCGTCGTTCGAGCTGATCGACCAGCTCCGGGGGCTCGGCGCAGCCGTGGACTATCACGATCCGCACGTGCCGGAGACGCCGCGGATGAGGCATTACCCGCAGCTTCCGGTGATGCGGAGTATCGACTGGGATCTGGAGGCGGTGGCGGGGTACGACGCGGTCGTCGTCGCGACGGACCACAGCGCGTACGACTGGGACGAGATCACCCGGCACGCGCGGCTGACGATAGATACCCGGGGGGCCACGCGGGGGCTCAAGGAAGATGCGGCACGGGGTCGGATCGTCCCGGCTTAAGTTTCTGACGTACACGACGCAGCGGAGCGGCGGCAGACCGGGAGATGGAAGGCCGAGGCTCGGGCGGGGACGCGGAGCGGGCTATTCGATCGGGATGACGCCGGCGTTGGGGGCGACCGCGGTGAATTGGTTCTGGTCCAGGTCCCAGCGGAACTGGCGGGCGGCGGTGGTGGTGTCGGCCTGGGTCAGCAGGACTTCGCGCCGCGGCTCGGCCCAGAAGAGGGCGTAGCGTTCGGCTTGGTCGTACTCCAAGTGGTCCGCCACGATGTTGGCGTCGCCGCGGGCCACGCGGACCTGGCCGTCGGCTTTGACGCTGCGGATCTGTGCTTTCGGGGCGGTGCCCGCGAGGTAGGCCCCCAGGCCGCCGGTTTCGGTGAGGTCGGCGACGAGACGCTGGGCGTCTAATTTGAGAGGCGTTTGGTCCGCCGGGTCTGGGTCTTCGCCGCCGGAGGCGGTCTGCGGAGCGGCGGGGCGGTGGAGCATGAAAACATCTTGTTCGAGGCGGAGGTCGTTGGCCAGCGCATCGAGGACCATCTTTTTCCCCCAGGCGAATACGGTGACTCCTTGGCCAGCGAAGTTGACGGCCGGGCCGTCCGGGGCGGGCTCGGCGTTTGCTTGCGGGTCCGCCGCTGCGGCGGATTCACCGGGGGCCAGGGCGTCCGGATTTTCTGACGCAGCGGGCCGGTAGTTTTCTAAAAGCATGTGGCCGCGGGTGGGGATGATGACTTGTTCGACGGCGAGGTGGTCGTCCACGGGAGTCTGATTCGTCCGGTTGGGCGGCTGATTGACGAAAAGGATTTCGTGTCCGATGAGGGTGATCCGCGTCAGGGGCCGGGTGGGCTGGCCGTCGAGACGCGGCGCGGTCTGATCAAAAGTCTGTGCGGTGAACTGGACCTGCTGATCGGGATCGTCGGGGTCCGCCAGGGCACGGGCTCGGCGGAGGTCCAGCGCGGTCGGCCCCGTCTCGGCCGCTAACGGGGGGTCGGCGTACGAAGCTTCCGAGGCCGAAAACTGCGGAACGAATTCGAGGTCGAGCCGATGGACCGAGGTGAGCGAGGTGTCGTCCGTGGGCGAGGTCGAGGCTGCATCGACCCGGCCCAGGAACAGGGCCGTGCCCTGGGCATTACTGAAATCCATGGATTGAGACCAGGTGATATTGAGCCGGGTGGAGGGTTCCGCGGGGTCGAGTTGGGCGGAGAACGTGCCGGGGCCCAGGGCGTGGGCGGACTGCTCGTTTTGGAGGAGGACCAGGTGGACGCCCGTGAGGGTGGCATCGGACCGGATCAGCGTGGCGGGGCTCTGGTCGTTCTGGCCGAAGAGTTCGAGGCGGTTGATGCGGGGGTCGGCATCGAGGGCGTGGGCGGTGAGGGTGGCCTCGTTCCCGGGGTCGGTGAGTTTGACGAACACCTGGCCCAAGGCGCGGAGGCGGACGACTTCGAAATTCTGGTCGGGCTCCGGCTCGCCGGAAGCCTCGCCGGACGCAGACGGGGAAAGCGGCCGCGCGGCGGACGCTTCGGAAGCGGGGCCGCTCGGCGAAGCCCGCCCCGGGCCGGTGGGTGCCAGGTCGAGGTTGAGCTGCTGGGCCCGGAAAGTGGTCGAGGGCTGAAGAGCCAGGACGGGCTGTTCGGGGGTGCCGGTAGCGTGGAGATGGGTGGGCTGGGCGTTGCCGTCGACATCTCGGGTGAGGGCCAAAGACAGGGTCTGGGCGGTCAGGTCGAGCTGCTTCTGGGGATCGGGGTGGTTGGCGAGGGCGTGGACGTTGCCGATAAAAGAAGCGGATTCGATCGCGTCGAGTCGGCCGTCGGCGTCGGGGGCGAAGGCGAGGTCGAGGCGGTCGCTGAATTCGACGGTGAGCTGCTGATCGCCGGAGACGAGAGAGCCCGGGCCCGCGATCTCGCCCCTGGCGCTGGCCTGCTCGATCCAAAGGTCGTCGCCGGTCAGGGTGCCCAGGTCCGGGGCAGAGACGACCAGCGGGTGGTCCGGAGAGCCTTGAGCGAAGACCCGTTTCCGGGTGGTGGTATAGCCGACTCGGGCGGCGGTGATGCGTTCGTCGCGCTGCGTATCGATCTGGGCGGGCGAGCCGAGGATAGTCAGGCGGGCGTCGCGCGTCGAGAGGTCGGTGTCTTCGAGCGGGGTGAGCACCAGCGGGCCGGACCACTGCACGAGGATGTCGTCGGGGCCGGCCGCGAGCAGCGCGCGGCCGTCGGGCCGGGGCGAGTCGGTGCTGACGTAGAAGGGGGCTTCTCGGTCGAAAGCCGGGGCGGCGCGGGCGGTCGACCCGGGGGGAGCATCCACGGCCGAGCCCGGAGGGTTGAGGGTGAATTGCACCTCCAGGCGGTCGCCTTGGAGCGTGGCTTCATTCTGCCCGATGCTGATGGTCAGCTCGTCTTGAAGGACCGCAAGGTAGGGCTGGGTCGACGCGGCGTCGGATCCGGAGGAGGAAGAACTAGCGGCTGGCTCTGCATCGCCGGCCGCGATCCCGGGGTCGCCGCCAACGCCGGGCGTGGGGTTGAGATTCGAGGACGGGGCAAGCCGGAGCAGGTCACCCTTTTCGATGACGAGCCGTTCGATACGGTCGGCCAAGAGGTTGAAGGTCAGGTCGAGGCCGGTTCCCGTGAAGTCGAGGTCGGGGGCGACGAGCCGGACGGGGCCGGTCGAGCGGACGTGGCCGCGCTGCCGGTCGAACGTGGTGGTGTCGTCGAGGTAGAGGCGGAACTGGACGTGCCGGTCGGAGGTAAGGTCCGCGGCTTGGCCCGGGGGCGGCTGGAACTGGGTGACGACGGTATGTTTTTGAAACTCGCCGCGGGTCGGCTGGTTGCCGGGGTGGAAAAACTTCCCGCGGTCCGCGGTGATCAGCAGGACCCTGCCCGAAGGGAAGCGGAGTTCGGCGGCGGGTTCCACCGCATCGGCGACAAAATCGGCGAGGGGCGAGACCTCCGCGGCACTGAACCGGGTGACGCTACGGTCGGGGTCTTCGCGGTAGATCTCGAATTGGCGGACGACTTCGACCGGCTGACCCAGGTCGCGTTCGGGGCGTTCCAGGTCGCGGTAGGTGACGCCGGGGGAGCTAATCGTTGGTGGTGCCGGCTCGGGTCCGGCGGGCCGGGTCTGAGCGGGGGAGCCGAGGAACGCCGCGGCCGCGACAATCGCCAGGGCCGCGGCCACACCCCCGCCGACCAAGGTATATCGCTTATTCATCGGTACAGTGTCGGCGCGTCGCCGCGGGGTTTCAAGTTGGGGCGCGGTTTACTTTTGGCGTCGGGCCCGGGTATTTTTGTCCGGGGTGATCGCGGCGTCTTTCCGGATCGCGGCCGCGAGGCAACGGAAACCGATAGGGGGGTGCGGATCGATGGCACGAAGCGGCACCGTCCATCTGAACGAGGGATTCAGCCGATCCGGGCGGTCGCGATACGCCGAGGCGGGGGTTATGATCTCGGCTCGGGCCGCGGGGCGGGGCAGTGAGGGCGGCGTTTTTGATCTCGATTTACGAAATGATGGAATCCCCATGATCGGCAAGATTTTCAAGGCTTACGACGTACGCGCCCTCTACCCCGACCCCCTGAACGAAGAAGCGGGCTGGAAGGTGGGCTACGCGACCGGCCAGTTTTTGAAACAGGAAAACGGTCAGGGCAAGGTCGTCGTCTCCCGCGACCACCGGCCCGCCGCACCGAGCATGGCCGAGGCGCTGATCCAGGGGCTCCGTGCTTCGGGGATGGACGTGGTCGATCTGGGACGATGCGACACTTCCATCCAGTACTTCGCGATCCCGCATCTGGGAGGCGTCGGCGGCGTGCAGTGCACCGCGTCGCACAACCCGATCGAGTACATCGGCTACAAGATCTCCCGCGAGGGCGCGAAGCCCGTTGGGGCCGATACGGGGCTCAAAGCCATCGAAGCGATCGCGCAGGACCTCGAAGGCGATTGCCCCGAGCCGGTGGGGTCCTACGAAGAAGCGGACGTGTGGGACGCCTACCGCGGACACATCCTCGGGTTCATGGGAGAACTCCAGCGGCCGATGAAGGTCTTCGTCGACGCGTCGAACGGCTGCGGGATCGCGCTGCTGGAGAAAGTCTTCTCGAACGTCCCGAACCTGGAGATCATCACCGCGAACGGCCAGTGGACCGACGACTGGGCCCACGAGCCGAACCCGCTGGTCGCCGAGAACATGCGGCCGACGCAAGACGGGGTACAGAAACATTCGGCCGACCTGGGCGCGTGTTTCGACGGCGACGCCGACCGCTGCATGCTGGTGGACGATACCAGCGAGCTCTGCGGCTGCGACCACCTGACGGCGTGGCTGGCGCACCATTTCGTGGAGATCAACCGCACGGACCCGGCGTCGAAGAAACCGACGAGCATCGTGTACGACCTGCGCAGCTCCAAGGTCGTGCCCGAAACCATCCGAGCGCTCGGGGCCGAGCCCGCGATCTCCAAGGTCGGCCACGTCAATCTGAAGGCGAAGCTTCGTGAAACCGCCGGGATCTTCGGCGGCGAATTGTCCGGCCACTTCTACTTCCGAGAAAACAGCTACGCCGACTCGGGGGCGATCACCCTCGCCGCGGCGCTGGGGGTGCTCAGCCAGGGAGACGAGAAGCTGTCGGACGCCATCGCCCCGTTCCGTAAATACCCCCAGTCCGGCGAAATCAACTTCGAAAACGACGACAAAGACGGCACCCTC
This sequence comes from Planctomycetota bacterium, assembly GCA_039180025.1. Lineage (GTDB taxonomy): Bacteria > Planctomycetota > Phycisphaerae > Phycisphaerales > Phycisphaeraceae > Algisphaera. The sequence goes on along the minus strand of JBCDDZ010000008.1, from coordinate 82,044 downwards.
GCCGACCTCAAGCGGACCTACGGCCCCGACGGTGAAGTGATGGAACTCGACGGCGTCACGATCGACTGCTGGGACAGCCGGGGCTTCTGGTTCAACGTGCGGGCGAGCAACACCGAGCCGCTGCTGCGGCTCAACGCCGAGGCGAAAGACAAGGTGACGCTCGCGGAATTGCTCGCGGAGATCAAGCCCAAACTCGGGACCGTCGCCGTCGGGCACTGATTTCGCTGCCCCGGAGGGGTGGCGGTTGCGTACCCCATGCGGTTTGTTTTTTTGGCGGGGGAAGTCCTGGCGACCGGCGGTGGCGGGGTGACGGCCAGCCGACCTATGCTGGTGAGGCGTCGGCCGAGTCGTGGTTGAGGTTTGGAGTTTCATTATGACGCCGAAACAAGTGCTTCAACTGGTCAAGACCCAAAAAGTCGAATTCATCGACTGCCGGTTCATGGATTTTCCCGGGCTTTGGCAGCACACGACGTACCCCGTTTCGGAATTGGTCGAGGCGTCGTTTGCCGAGGGGTTTGGTTTCGACGGGTCGTCGATCCGGGGGTGGCAGGCGATCAACGAAAGCGACATGCTGATCGTGCCGGTGGCGGATACGGCCAAGGTCGATCCGTTTTACGAGCGCCCCACGCTGAGCCTGATCTGCGACATCAAGGACCCGGTCACGAAGAAGTCGTACAGCCGGGACCCGCGGAGTATCGCGAAGAAGGCCGAGGGTTATCTGAAAAAATTGGGGGTGGCGGACGCGGCCTATTTTGGGCCGGAGATGGAGTTTTTTCTGTTTGATCGGGTGCGCTACGACCAGACGGTCAACTCGGCGGTGTACGAGGTCGATTCGGCGGAAGGGGTGTGGAACCGCGGCCGGGATTGGCCGGGGAATCTGGGGAACCAGGTACGCCAGCGGGAAGGCTATTTCCCGTGCCCGCCGATGGACACGATGCACAACCTGCGGAGCGAGATGGCCGCGGTCATGCAGTCGATGGGGCTGTCGGTGGAGTGCCACCACCACGAGGTAGCCACGGGCGGGCAGGCGGAGATCGACCTGCGGTATCTGAAGCTGCTGCCGATGGCCGACGCGTGCATGCTTTATAAATATGTGGTGAAGAACGTGGCGGCCCGGCACGGCAAGGTCGCGACGTTTATGCCCAAGCCGTTGTTCGGCGACAGCGGCAGCGGGATGCATACCCATTTTTCGTTGTACAAAGGCTCGAAAAACCTCTTCGCCGGCAAGCGGTACGGCGGGTTCTCGCCCCTGGGGCTCCACGCGATCGGTGGGATTCTGAAACACGCGCGGTCGCTACTGGCGTTCACCAACCCGACCACGAACAGCTACAAACGGCTGGTGCCCGGGTTCGAAGCGCCGGTGAATCTGACGTATTCCTCCCGCAACCGCAGCGCCGCGATCCGTATCCCGCAGTATTCACAGAAAGACGAAACGCGGCGGCTCGAATTCCGCTGCCCGGACTCGTCGTGCAACCCTTACCTCGCGTTCGCCGCGATTTTGATGGCGGCGCTCGACGGGGTCAAGAATCAAATCGACCCGGGAGACCCGCTTGACCAGGACCTGTACGACCTGGACCCGGCGGAGGCCCAGGCGATCCCCGAAACGCCGGCGGACTTGTCCGATGCGCTCGACGCGCTCGAGGCGGACCACGACTATCTGCTCGAAGGCGGTGTTTTCACCGACGACGTGATCCGCTACTGGGTCCAGTACAAACGCGAAGAAGAGGTGCGGGCTCTCCGCCAGCGTCCGCATCCCTATGAGTTCTGCATGTATTTCGATATCTGAAGCAGACCTCGTATCGACCGCCTCACCCGTCGATCCCTTCAGGATGGTGGCCGGGTTTTCCGGTCCTCTGCAAGGAACGGAGTTAGCGGGTGCTGCGATGAAGTAGACCGCCCGCTGCCCGAGACGGGTACGGGGCCACCGGATGGCTGCGGGGTGAGTTTCGGATTTATACTCAGGTGATGAAAAAGCTTCATCTATCGCCGTCTCAGGTCCACACCCGCCTTGTACGTGAGCACGTGCCGACGATGTCCTTTGCTTTGCAAGCGGAGAGCGCGGACCTGAAAAGCTGGCAAACCCGGCTGCGGCGGAAGCTCGTGCAGCGGTCGGGTTACGACCGGATGCCGCGCGACAAGACGCCGCTGAACGTGCGGACACTCTGGAAGCGGCCGCTCGGGCCGGGGACGGTGGAGAAGCTAGTGTTCACGAGCGAGCCGGGGTCGGACGTGGTGGGCTATCTCTGCTTGCCGGCGGCGGGTGAGCGGCCGCCCGCGGTTTTCATCTGTTTGCAGGGTCACAGCACGGGGATGCATCTGTCGATCGGCGTATCGGCCGAGGACGAGGTGACGCCCGTCAGTGTCCAGGGCGATCGGGACTTTGCGATCGGCTGTATGGAAAGGGGGGTGGCCGCGTTGTGCATCGAGCAGCGGGGCTTCGGACAACGGCGGGAACAGGTGCAAGAGGCGAGCCTGAGTTCCGCGCCGCATTTGAGTTGTTACGAGGCGTCGGGCCAGGCGTTGATGCTCGGGCGGACGCTGGCGGCGGAGCGGGTGTACGACGTCGATCGCGCAATCGACCTGTTATCCGAGCGGGGCGATGTGGATATGAAACGGCTAGGGTTGATGGGGAATTCTGGGGGCGGGCTGATCTCCGTGCTCAGCGGGGCGATGCTTTCGAGAGTCAAGGTGATGATGCCCTCCTGCGGGTTTTGTACCTATCGCGATTCAGTGATGGCGCTGCCGCACTGTATGGACAATTACATTCCGGGGCTGCTGCTGGACGCGGAGATGAGCGACGTGCTGGGGCTGTTCGCGCCTCGGCCGGTGGTGGTCGTGACGGGGCAGGAGGACGAATATTTTCCGATCAAAGGGGTCCGCAAAGCGTTTCGCGAGCTCAAGGCGATCTATAAGGCCGCCGGCGCAGAAGACCACTGCCACCTGATCGTCGGCGACGGGGGGCACCGATTTTACGCGGCGCAAGGATGGAAGCAGATGCTGAAGCACTTATGAAAAGTGCCCCGGGCGGCAGGTGGATAGCCGGTGCGATGGCGGTGAAACACGGCCGATGTCGCCTCACGGCAACCAGATTTTTGCCGACGCTTGAGCGACTCAAACCGATGAGCTCTCCGCGGGAATGCGCCGAAGCTTTGGTCAGGCGAGGGTTTGGATAATCAGCGAGTGCCACCCCGTGGTGTACGTTTCATAGCCCGGGGCGTAGGCGTGCGCAATCACGGTGGGCTTCTGGTCGAGGGTGGTGGTGAAGTGGTGGTTTTCTTTGGTGAGTACGGAAGGCAGGTTGGGCAGAGGCAGTTTCTCTTTGAGCATCCGGCCCTCGGAGTCGGCGAGGACCAGGCCGTCGTCATCGACGATACAGCAGCGGCTGCGCTGCTTTTCGTCTTCGGTCAGCGAGGGATCGTTCACGATCGTTTGAGCGAGGCTGTCCCAATCGAAAAGGATGCCCAAGACGCCGAGGGGTCGGCCGTGGGCCTCGCCGCCGGTGCGGACGGCACACGAATAGGCGAGGGTGCGTTCCTGCTCGATCAGGGGCGACTCATGGAGGGTTTCGAAGGCGTAATCTTCGCCGGACGAACTGGCCATGGCGTCGCGGAACCAGGGCCGGTCGACGACGCTCTGTCCTTGCGAAGTGTATTTATGGGGTTTCCCGTTGGCGATGATCCGACCGGTGGCATCGGCGAGAACCAGGTCGTGGTAGATGGTGTAAGCCGAGAGGATCACGCCCAGACGCTTAGAGGCGAAGGCAAGCTTGTCGGGATCGGCCTCGGCCCCGCTGGAACCGCCCCCGGGCGTGCCCGGGCCCAGCGCATCGACGAGGCTGGCGTCGGTGGCCCACCAACGCACGTCGCAGGAGCGTTCGAAGAGGTTGCGGTCGATCAGGTCGATGTGGGTGAGGGCCAGATCGGTCAGCCGGATGCCGCGTACGTCTTTGGCCAGCGCATCGAGCGATTCGCGGAGTTCACGGGTTACGCTGCCGGTCTGCTGACTCATCGTGCCGGCGACGTCGGCGGTACGGTCGGAGAGGCCACGGATCGCCTCGGCCACGATCCCGAAGGCCTTACCCGACGAACCGCCGGCTCGGGCGGCTTCGATCGCGGCGTTGAACGAGAGCATCCGGGTTTCTTCGTTAACTTTACCGATCTGCTTCAGGGCATCGCCCAGGCCATCCATCAGGCTTTCGGCCAGGCGGGCGATGTGCTCGGGGCTGTGGTCATCGACGGCAGGGGCAGGAGAGATCGGATTGGACATGGAGTGGCTCGTGCGGATATCGAAAAGTAAAGCTGGGTGAGCCCCTCGCTACCTCTCGACACCGTGCAGCCATGCGCTACGGAGCGGCGGGGACCCCCGGGAGTTATCCTACGATCCCGCGTCCGGCTTTAGCGCGACCGGGCTTAACTCTGTAATACTGCGGATTTTGGGGCCGGAATTGAACCTGTGCAGGGTTTTCGGACCTCCGGAAACGATTGACGATATCAGGCGGTCACCGGCTCCAGCCCGAGGGGGCGTCCAGGTAGGCCTCGGGCAGGAGTGCCGAGGTGCCCATGGCTTGGAGTTGGTCGAGTTGCCGGCGTCCGATACGGACGGTGAGCTTCACCACGTCGCTGAGTTCGCCGTAGTCGCGCTCGAGTACCGCAGCGCGGTTTTCGAGGAAAGTGAGCGCTTTGCCGTCGGCCTGGTCCACGGTGAGGGTCACGGTGACGACACCGCCGTGGAGATGGTCGCGGACGGTTTCGACCAGGTCGTCGAGGTTGCGGCCGGTGGCGGCGGAGACGGCGACGGCATCGGGGTGCTGTTTTTGCAGCAGCAGGAGGTCGGCGTTGTGGTCGACCTTGTCGATCTTGTTCAGCACGAGGACGCGGGTTTGTTTGGTCGCGCCGATATCGTCGAGCACCTGCGTGACGGTGTGGAGCTGACGCAGGCAGTGGGGGTCCGCAACGTCGAGCACCAGGAGCAGCAGGTCGGAATGGACCGCCTCTTCGAGGGTGGCTTTGAACGAGGCGACCAGGTGGTGCGGCAGGTCGCGGACGAAGCCGACGGTATCGGAAAGCATGACGACATCGCCGTGGCCCAGCTTCCATTCGCGGGTGCGGGTGGAGAGGGTCGCGAAGAGCTGGTCGGCGACGTAAGCCTCGGCGTGGGTGACGGTATTGAAAAGGGTGGACTTGCCGGCGTTGGTGTAGCCCACCAGCCCGACGGTGAAGTGGTCGTTGTTCCGCGACTCGACCTCGCGGGTTTTGCGGGACTGGAGGTTGGCGATCTCTTTTTTGAGGAGCGACTTTTTACGCTGAACGATCCGGCGGTCGATCTCGAGCTGCTGCTCGCCGGGCCCGCGGGTGCCGATGCCCGCGGGGGCGCCGCCGGCGATGCGTTCGAGGTGGGTCCACATGGCCCGGAGACGGGGGTAGGTGTATTCGAGCTGCGCGAGTTCGACCTGCAGCCGGGCTTCGTGGGTCTGCGCGCGGGCGGCGAAGATATCGAGGATCAGCTCCGAGCGGTCGAGGACCTTGACCTCACAGACCTTCTCGATGTTGCCGATCTGGGACGGCGACAGGTCGTTTTCGACGATCACGACCTCGGCCTCGTGGAGCTTGACGCGCTCGGCGAGCTCGGCGACCTTGCCTTTGCCCAAAAAGGTTTTGGCGGATGGTTTTTGCCGTTTCTGGAGCATCTCGTCGACCACCACCGCGCCGGCCGTCGCCGCGAGGGCGCGCAGCTCGTCGAGCGGATCGTGGGGGTTGACCTTGGTTTCGGGCAGGAGGCAGGCCACCAGGACGGCCCGCTCCGAGGCGACGGCAAGTTGTTCGCGTTGGCCGGTTTCCATTCCGGGGAGTGTAGCCGAACCGGCGCGGCGGACACGGCCGGAGCGTTATCGATTACAGTGCTGGTTCCTTGTTCCGCGTTTTTTGAGAGCTCAACCAAGATGATTAATATTCAGACCTACCCCCACGGCGAAGACCTCAAGGTGGTCATGATCAGCGGGTCGATGGGCGCCAACGACGTCAAGCCGTTGGAAGAAACCCTGGACCGTGAACTCACCGGCGAGTTCAACAAACTGGTGATCGACTGCGGCAAGCTCGAGTCGATCTCGTCGCTGGGCCTGGGGCTGCTGGTCCGCATGCAGTCACGACTCAAAGCCCGTGGCGGAGAGGTCCGGCTGGCGAACGTTCAGGGCGTGGTCGCCGATGTCTTGAGCGTGATTCAACTCGACAAGGTGATGGGGCTGTACCCGAGTATCGACGCGGCCGCGAGGGATATGCGTTAAGTGTAATTCATGAATTGACTTACGGAATATATTGGGGCGAGCTTCTACGATAGATAAATTGGTAGGTGGGCAGGCAGCATCCTGTAACCGTCTGCCCGGTGGTTGGGTACGCGGGGAGATGCTCGGGGGATCGATTTGCGTAAGAACGCCGGGATCGCTATTTTATGTGGCTCGGCCGATGTCGGCCGTGCTGAATAAACCGTCTTTCCTTTCGATCTGCAAGGTTGTTGCCATGCCTCGAGTTTGCGAATTTACCGGCCGACGCACCGGCACCGGCTTCCAGTACACCCTACGCGGTAAAAAGAAGTACCTCGGCGGCGTCGGGACCAAAATCACCGGCAAGACCAAACGGACCTTCAAGCCCAATATCCAGACCGTGAACGCGGTCATGGAAGACGGCAGCGTCCGCAAGGTCAAAGCCTCGGCCAAAGCCATCCGTATGGGGCTGATCGTGAAACCGCTCAAACGGAAATACGCCTACAAGCCCGAAACGGCCAACTAGGCCTGGTACCGATGCCGAGATGCTAGATCGGAAAAATAAACGGGCCTTACCAAGGATGCAGGCTCGGTTGGGTTTGGAACCAATTTTTACGGGACGTTGGCCGGTTCAGGTTGACTTTCCCGGTTCAAGCGCAACACTTCCATGGATGAACGGTTTTCCGCGGTCCGCCGGGCAAGGTTAGTCCCGGATTCGGAACCACAAACCAGCGCACGATCCCCCGCGGGACCCGAGCCACGGACGACGCCGCCTACCCGCATACGACGGCCCCGGATTGAGCTCGACTCGCCCCCCCACAGCTCGCCCTACCCCGGGGCGTAGACTCCAGCGACGCGGCAACCCGAAAAACGAATGAGGTGGCTGCGTCGGTGGTGAGCCGTTCAGGTCCAGGCTGAACGGGGTGTGACATGACCTTCCGAGACAACGGCGATAAAGAAAAAGTTCAGGCGGCCACCGATCTGGTCCGCCTGATCGGCGAGCAGGTGAACCTCCGCCCCAAAGGCAAGGAATTCGCCGGGCTGTGCCCGTTCCACGACGACAAATCGCCTTCCATGCAGGTCAGCCCGCAGAAGCAGATTTATAAGTGTTTTTCCTGCGGCGCGGGGGGCGACGCGTTCTCGTTCGTGATGAACTATCACAAGATGGGATTTGTCGAAGCGCTCAAATACCTCGCCGAACGCGCGGGGATTGAACTCACGCCCTGGCGTCCCGACGGCCGAGCCGACGCAACCGAATCCGAAGGACCTTCGCAGCGCAAGCGGATCGCGGCGGCGAACGACCTGGCGGTTAGTTTTTACAAAGCCCTGCTTAAACACGAAACGCACGGCGGCGAAGCCCGGGCCTATCTCGAACGCCGCGGGGTGTCGGCCGAGATGATCGAGACGTTCGGGCTCGGCTACGCCCCGGACCGCTGGGACGGCCTGGTCACCATGGCCCGTGAGAAGGGGTGGGATCGGTCGGGTCTTGAGTCGGCGAGCCTGATCCGGCCGCGCAAAACCGGCGGCGGGGATTTCGACTTCCTGCGGCACCGCCTGATCTTTCCCATCTTCGACGCGATCGGTCGGCCCATCGCCTTCGGCGGACGGAAGCTCCGCGAGGAGGACGAGCCAAAATACCTCAACTCGCCCGAAACCCCGCTTTTCAATAAATCCGCCACGCTCTACGGTCTGCACGCCGCGAAAAAACCGATCATCGACGCCAAAACCGCCGTGATCGTTGAAGGCTACACCGACGTGATTGCCTGCCACCAGGCCGGGGCCCGCAACGTCGTTGCCGCGCTGGGGACGGCGCTGACCGCGGAACACGTCCGCGAACTCCGCCGCTACTGCGAGCAGGTTGTCTTGGTGATGGACGGCGACGCGGCGGGGCAGAAAGCCGCCGACCGCGCCGTCGAAGTATTCCTCACCGGCGACCTGGATGTAAGTATTGCCGTCCTCCCGGGGGGCCAGGACCCCGACGAACTGCTCCAGGCAGGGGGGATGGAGGCGTGGAACGCGGTTCTGGATCAGGCCGAGGACGCTTTGGGTTTCGCTTTCGCGCGGGTTCAGTCTCGTTTGGATGATGCGGATACGGTGACGGGCCGTCAGCGGGTGACGGAGGGGTTCATGAATCAGCTCGTCGAGCTGGGGCTGACTCGCATGGGCGGCGTGCGGCGGGCGTTCGTGGTGAGTCGGCTGGCCCGGATGCTGCATATGAGTGAGCAGGCGATCGACGACCAGCTAAAACGAAGATCGCCGCGTTCTTCTCGGTCTATGGAGTCGGGCGGGTTACCGGCCGATAGTGTCGCTCCGGGCAGGGTTGAGAACGCGGAAAACGCCGACGAAAATGATGTTCATAATCCGCTTGCGATCGGCGAATCTCGGTCTAGACTTCAGGCAGTCGGAAAGGCAGAAAGACGGTTTATCGCGGCACTTGTACGGCACCCCGAGTTGTTCCAAGTCACGCTGGAAGATGGATCGAACCTCGATCAGGCCATCTCGCCCGCCGAGATGAACCATGCCGCCCACCGCCGACTGTACGCCGAGGTCTACGACGTGCTGGCCCAAGGCCGGCCCCTGAGCTTGGCCGGATTGCTGGGCAACCTGGCCGAGCGTGGGGAACACGAGCTGATCCAGCTCGCCACCACCGCCGACCATGAACTCGACCTCGCTCTCCCCCTCGCCGCCCCGGATCGGCCCGCCGCCGACGAGCTTGAGCCGGTCGAACACCAACTCCGCGACGCCGCCCGCGTGGTGCTCCAGCAGCGAGACGAAACCCACGCCCGGCAGCTCCGCCAGCAACTCGTGCCCCGCCCCGGCGACGAACCGCCCAGCCCGGACCAAACCCGCCAACAAGCCCAGCTGCTCCAACGCTACCTCGAAACCCGCAGAGCCAATCCCTCCCCCACCCGCATCGCCCGCCCCCGAAACTGAAGCCCCCACCCACTGTTTTCCCAAATCAGCCGTTTCGCCCCCGAGACTCCCGAAACCTGTCCGCCAGCCTTCACGCCACTGAAGAGAGACCTCCGCTTTGATGCTTGACCCCCTCCATCCCGCCCTGCTCGAACTTATCGCCGCTGGCCAGCGCCACGGCATCCTCAGCTTCGACCAGCTCAACGCCCTGCTCCCCGACAACTACGTGGATCCCGACAAGCTCGACGAGTTGTTGGTGCTGTTCGAACGCCTGGGGATCAGCTTGGTGGACCCCAACCACATCCCCGCCGCGGCGATGCCGCACAACCCGGTCGCCGCCGCCACCGCGGTGGGCAAGACCCTGGTGCTGACCAAGCCCAAGCCCGCGGCCGAAGAGGCCAAGCCCGCGCCCGCCGCCGAGGCCGCCCCCGCGCCCGTGGCCGAGCAAGCCGCTAAACACAGCGAAGAGTCCGATCCCGAAGACGACCAGGCCGAGGAACTGCTCACCCAGGAACAAGCCAAAGCCGAAATCGCCAAAGCCCTCTCCGAATCGGGCCACAAGCGCATCGACGACCCGGTCCGCATGTATCTCACGCAGATGGGTGAGATCAGCCTGCTGACCCGCGACGAAGAGATCCGCCTGGCCAAGAAGATCGAAACCTGCCGCTACCTCTTCCGCCGGCTCGTGCTCCAGAACGACTACTCCATCAAGACCTGCGTCGAGACGCTCGAGATGGTCCACGAAGGCGACCTGCCGTTCGATCGCACCATGAAGATCAGCACCGCCGAGGAAGATGCGAAAGGCAAGATCGCCGCCCGCATCCCCAACAACCTCAAGACCGTCAAGCGGATGATGGACCTCAACCGGACCGACTGGGAAACCCTCGAAGCCTCCGGCCGTCTGCCCAAAGCCGAGGTCGAAGCCCTACACGGACAGATCACCACCCGCCGGCGGAAAATGACCACGCTGATCGAGGAGTGCTGCCTCCGCACCAGCAAGGTCCAGCCGATGCTCAAAAAGCTCCGCTCCATTGTCAAGAAGATGGACGATCTCAAGAAAATGCTCGCCAAGGCGGACGAGTTTCCCGACCGCTACGACCCCGAGGACGTGATGGTCATGCGTGAAGAACTCGCCGGCCTCCGCAGCCTCGTGCTCTGCGAGCCGCAGGACCTCAAAAATATGGTCCAGAACGTCACCACGGTCTTCGACGAGTACGAGGAAGCCAAGCGGGACCTCTCCGGCGGCAACCTCCGCCTGGTCGTCTCGATCGCCAAGAAGTACCGCAACCGCGGCCTCTCGTTCCTCGACATCATCCAGGAAGGCAACACCGGCCTTATGCGGGCGGTCGACAAATACGAATACAAACGTGGCTACAAGTTCTCCACCTACGCCACCTGGTGGATCCGCCAGGCCATCACCCGCGCCATCGCCGACCACGCCCGGACCATCCGCATCCCGGTCCACATGATCGAAACGATGTCCAAGCTACGCAACATCGCCAAGAACCTGCTGCAGGATCTCGGCCGCGAGCCGACCATCGAAGAAATCGCCGAGGCCGCCAAGATGCCGGTCGTCGAAGCCCGCCGCGTGATGAAGATCTCCCGGCACCCCATCAGCCTCGACCGCCCCGTCGGCGAATCCGAAGATTCGTACTTCGGCGACTTCATCGAAGACGAGTCCGCCAACAACCCCGCCGACTCCGCCACCAGCGATATGCTCCGCCAACGTATCGAGCAGGTCCTCAAAACCCTGACCTACCGCGAACGCGAGATCATCAAGCTCCGCTACGGTATCGGCGACGGCTACACCTACACGCTCGAAGAAGTCGGCCGTATCTTTAAAGTCACCCGCGAACGTGTCCGCCAAGTCGAAGCCAAAGCCATCCGCAAACTCCAGCACCCGGTCCGGAGCCGCAAGCTGGTCGGTTTCGTCGACGGCGACGACGAATTCGATTGATATCCGCTCGCCCCCGACGAGCGGGGCACAGCCTCTCGCCGGTCGATTCCTCTAAACCATTTCCAAAAACCCGCGGCTCATCCCGCGGGTTTTTGTTCAACTGAGGCTGAGGTTCCGCATCCCCATCGTCGCGTCGACTCACGCAGCGCGGCGCTGTGGCGGGCCATCGGTCGAAGCCCGGACCGGCTCGCCCGGATACAGGTTTTTCAGAAGCTTCCGGCGGTAGTCGTTATCCGCCAGCCACGCCGGGCGCCGCATGAGCTGTTGCCAGATGACCCGCCGCGTGTTGTCGTCGGCGATTTCCGCCGCGGCCGCGGCGTAGAGCCGCCGGGTCTCGTCGTGGCGTCGCCAGAGCAAATAACGGTGGGTCGGCGCGAGGTGCGTCGCGTAACGCTCCGCAGCGTCCACGAATTCCTCGCCGCACGTCAGGGCGTAAGCCTTTGACGCATTCTCTTCGTGATCCCGCACCGCGGCGAGGGCGGCGTGAACAACGGTTGGTTTTTGGTTCGCGGCGTACAGCCGGGCGTGCATCTCGTGGGTATAGGCGAGCTTGAGCCCGCTGTCGAAGCCGCCCATCGCTTTGAGCAAATCGGTGCGGTAGAACACGCAGCTTTTGGGCAGCGGGCCGGCCTCATCCATCAGGAACCCCGCGAAGGTGCGGGCCGGCTTGGCGGGCAGTTGATCGAGACGTTCGTCGGTGTCGTCTACGCGGACGCCTTGGCCGACGACCCAGCCGGTTTTCTCGTTCGCGAACGCCCGGGCCGCTTCGTCCAACGCATGGGGCAGGTACGTGTCGTCGGCGTCCAGAACCGCCACCAGGTCGCCCGTCGCCCAGGTCAACGCGGTGTTGATCGCCTCGGCGGGGCCGGAGTCCCAATCGCTCTGCCAGTGGTCCAGGTCGTTTTCGTACGTCCGGATGACTTCGATACTCTGGTCGTGCGACCCGCCGTCCATGACGATGAGTTCGAGGTTTTCGTAGCCTTGATCCAGGACCGAGCAGATCGCTCGTTCCAGATACAAGTCTTGATTCAAACACGGGATGATGACGGTAATGCGGGGCGCGGTAGACATCGCTGGGTCTCGGGTCGGCGGGGGGTTGGTGGCCGGGGTGGCCCCAATCGCTATAACCCGTATCGTCGCTCTGACCGCTAGGCTTAACCGTGGTGGTGCCCCCGGGTTTTCGGACGTCGGCCTCCGGGGCTTTCGTCTGCGTGCAGCGAAGCCGATCCGCTTTGAAAAAAAGAAAGGGTTAGATGGGGCGTCCGCTCATCGCGAGGTTTTTCGCCCGCTCGTCCGCCACCTGGTTGGCAAAGTCCTGGGCTTCTTCTTCGGGAGTCGGGGGGGGCGGGGGCGTCGCCGTCAGGGCCGGGTGCACCGCGTGCTGGAGCGATCCGGACGGCTCGGCGGGTGGGGCGGCTTCGACCTGGCCGGCGGTCGGCGGGGCCTGGGCCGGGCGCAGCGAGGCCTCGGTTGCCAGCGGGCTGCCCGTGACGCGCACGGCTTCGTCTTCGAGTTTTTTCATCTTCCGGAGCTTGCGGGCTTTGGGTTTTTTGACGCGGAGCGGCCCGGGGGCGAGGATCGCGGTGACCATCAGGGCTTGGAGCCCGATGATCGGCAGCCGCAGGCTTTCGCTCGGCCCAGCCGTGCTGGCGTAAACAAAAACGCCGCACACGCCCACCAACAGCAGCAGCCCCGCGGCCCGGCGACGCCAGAGCATCAGCACCGCCCCGACCGCCATCGCCGCGACCGTCACCGCGTTCAGGCCGACCCAGCTATTGATAATCCACTCGGTGACCGGTTCTTCGGGCGTGTTGGCCGCGAGGTCTTCCCCCAGTACCTGCGCCGCGTAGCCCGCCGGGATGTAGTCGATCCCCAGCCGGGCGTAAGCTTCATCGAGCGAATGGTCGAGCGCGAAAACCTTGGCCGACTCGCCGAGGAGGCGCAGGTGCTCGCCCCGGTCGAGGCTCAGCTGCTCACGCCCGTAGCGTCCCAACAACACCAGCGTCGGCTGATCTCGGACCGCTTCCTGCCGGGAGTAGGACACGAAACTCGGCCAAAGCTTCTCCCGTGTCGACGCCGTGTAGGGCCCCGCCGCGGGGTTTCGGATCGCCGCCAAGGTGCCAAAGACCTGGTCCATCGCCGGCTGCGCGGTAAGGATCGGCCCTGCACCGTGTTGGATGTTGCGGTACGCCCAGCCGCCCATGGGCAGGGCCGCCCCGAACATCAAGACCACCGCCAGCCCCAGCGCGGGTAGCCGACGCTGCGTGAGCACCAGCCACACCGCCGCCACCGGGGCCAACCACGCCGTCATCGGGGCAAACAACGCCGCGCCGCCCAGCGCGATCCCGCCACCCAAGACGCTACGGAATCCACGCTTGTCCGCTTGCGCGATCCCAAACAGCCCGGCGAGTACCAGTATCGCCACGATCACATCCGCCCCGAGCGCCGCGGGCGCAAAAATCATGGCCGGGTGCAGCGCGACGACCACCGCCGCGAGGGTCGAGGGCATCTTACGACCAATCACGCCGAGCCCGACCCGGTAGACCAGCGGCACACAGAGGGCCCCCAGCACACACTGAATCACCAAGAGCCATACCAGCGGCAGGCCGGTCAGGGTAAAAAGCGAGAGCACGGCAGGGTAACCCGGGGCCTGATAAACCTCGGGGGTCAGGCCCGTGTCGCCCACCGAGGTCTGCTCGCCACGGTCTGCGCGGAGCTGATCGAGATCGGCGGCGAGGCTGCCCGCGGGCTGGCTCTCAACGCCGAAAGCCTGATGCTCCGCAAGGTTTTCCGCCAGGGCGATTTGGTGCTCGGTGGTGGCGGTGTAGGCCTGGTCGATCGCGAAGCCCGGCCCCATCATGACCACCAACAACCGCAGCACGAGCGCGATGCCGAAAATCAGGGCGAGGTAAAGCACGTACGACTCTTGGTCGTCGGCGGGCATGTTGGCGTGACGGAGCTGGGCGGGCCGTGACCTTCCCGGCGCGTCGTCATCGTCGTTCCACTGAACCCCGGGCACCCCGTGGGTCAGGTCTGGCAGGGGGTCCGTGTCACTGATCGGCGTGATGGGGCGTAGCGACACGGCTGAACTCCGGCGGTGGGACGTGGGAAAAAACGGCGCAATCGGACGTCGCCCCCGGGCAGATGCTCGGGGTCTCTCAGAGCCGGATCGTCCCGAGGCAGGGGCGACTTGACGCAAATACCGCGCGGCGGGCCGGTGCCGCGCGTGGCGCTTCGGTTTGTCACGGCCGCGTAAGGTGTGACGGATACGCCGGCCGAGAAAATTCCCGGTGGACATTGATTAAAATTGACGCGCCGTCAATAATGACGCGATGCCAACCCTGACTCCGAAACAACGCGAGATCGTCGGCCGGGAGCGGAAAATTCTGGACGTTGCCCGCGGCATGATCCTGGAGGGCGGGCACGGGGCGCTCAGCATGGACCGGATCGCGGAGGAGATCGACTATTCCAAGGGGACGGTGTACCAGCATTTTTCGTCGAAAGAAGACGTGGTGGCCGCGCTGTTTATCGAGACCTGTGCGCAGCGGACCGCGATGTTCCAGCGAGCCTGTGCGTTCCGGGGGACCACCCGCGAGCGGGTCACGGCGATCGGCGTGGCGGACCGGTTGTTCGTCACCAGACACCCCGATCATTTCCGGATCGAGAACCTGGCCGACCTGGATATCGTGTTTTCTAAAACCTCGACGCAGCGCCAGGAAATGCGAAACCGCATCAAAAAGAGCATGATGCAGGCGATGGATCGGGTCGTCGCCGAGGCGGTCTCGGCCGGCGATCTGGAACTCGCCGAGGGGGTGCCGCACTGCCAGGTGCTCTACGGGCTGTGGAGTCTGTCCGTGGGCCACCACACGATCCGGAGCAGCCGCGACCCGAGCGAGCAGATGGCCCTGCTCCCCGGCTGGCTGTCGCTGTGGCAGAACTACCTGGCCCTGCTGGACGGGTACGGGTGGACCCCGCTGTCTACGCAATGGGATTACCTCGCGTCGCGTGACCGGATCGTCGCCGAGGCGTTCCCGGAGTTCGACCCCGAGGATGCTCAGTTCGATCGCTAGGGGCCGTCGTCACTCGGTGACGGCAGTGCCCAACGATTATCGTTTGCAGGAGATTTGACGATGCGTCAATATTTAGTCAGACAGAAATGGATATCCGCGGGGATTTTCGGGGGCGTGGTTTGTCTGGCGGCCGTTTTCTTCCTGGCGACGGGGGGGACGCGCGCCGCGGACGGAGACGCGGAAGTGGTCCGAGCGCTGCCGGTACCCGTGGTCGCGGTAAAGACGGAGCCGGGGTACCGGATCACGCGGGCTTACAGCGGGCGGATCGAAGCCCGCCGGGCCAGCGTTTTGGGGTTTGAACGATCGGCCGAGGTCGTGGCCGTCGCGGTCCGGGAGGGCGACGAAGTCGGCCGCGGGGAAGTGCTGGCTCGGCTCGACACACGGCAACTCGATACCCGCAAACGTCAGTGGACGGCGGAATACGACGCGGCCCGGGCGATGCTCGATGAGTTGGTGGCGGGCCCCCGGGCCGAGGATATCGACGTGGCACGGGCCGAGGTGGCGCGTCGTCGGGCGCTGCTTGAACGGGTCAAGATCCGGACCGCGCGCGTGGAGAATCTACACGGCCGATCGGCGGCCAACGACGACGAACTCAACGAAGCGGTGTTCGAACTGCAGGCTTCGGAAGCGGAGTTGGCGGCGGCCGATGCCCAGCGGCGAGAACTGGAAAACGGCACACGGCCCGAGCGGCTGGCGTCGCAGCGGGCCCGGGTGGCCCAGCTCGAAGCCCTGATCGCGGCGGTGGAGGTGGACCTCGAAGACAGTGTGCTCAAGGCGCCGTTTGCCGGCACGATCCGGCGGCGGGCGGTGGACGAGGGGTCGGTGGTCTCGGCGGGACAGGCGGTGGTGGAGCTGGTGGAAGGCGGCCCACGAGAGGCCTGGGTGGGGCTGCCGGTGGAGGTGGCGTCGGAGCTGGCGGTGGGGGAGAGGAGCCGGCTGTCGCTGGGCGACCGGGAGTTGACGGGGCGGGTCAAGGCGGTGCTGCCGACGGTGGACCCGCGGACGCGGACGGTGGACGCGGTTTTCGAGTTCGAGGCGTCGGAGATGTCGGACGGAGCGGTGCCGGGCCGGATCGTGCGATTGAGTCTGGAAGACGAGGTGGCGGAGTCGGGGTTTTGGTTGCCCACGTCGGCGTTGTCGCGGGGAACCCGGGGGCTGTGGTCGGCGTTTGTGGTCAGTGAAGCGGGGCGGATCGAGCGGCTGGACCTGGAGGTTCTTCACCCCGAAGCGGGCCGGGTGTACGTGCGGGGGGCGGCGGTGGCGGGAGACCTGGTGGTGGCGGAAGGGGTGCATCGCTTGGCGGTTGGGCAGTCGGTCGTGGTCAGCGGGGATCTGCGAGAAGAAGTCGAGGGCCAGGCGGCGAGCCCACAGCCGGTGCGCGGGGGGGCGGCGCCGTGACGACGCTGTTTTATCGCAATCCGCGGTTGCTGATCGTCTTTATCGCGTTGCTGCTGGTGGCGGGGCTGGGGGCGTTATCGACGCTGCCCCGGGCGGAGGACCCGCGCATCGCGAACCGGGCGGCGACGGTGATCGTGGAGCTGCCGGGGGCCGACGCGGAGCGGGTCGAGGCGCTGGTGAGCGAGCCGATCGAGCGGGAACTTCTGGAGATCGACGAGGTCCTGGAGGTGGTGACGGTTTCGAAGGCGGGGGTATCGGTGGTGAGTATCGAGCTGGAAGATGCGGTGGAGGTCGGCGAAGAGCCGGAGGTTTGGTCGCGGGTCCGAGACCGGCTGGGGGACGTGGAAGCGGTGCTGCCGGCGGGGGCGAGCAAGCCGACGTTCGATAACGACAAGATGTACGCGTTCACGATGATCGCGGCGGTGGTGTGGGAGAGCGACGCCCCGGTGAGCCGCGCGGTGCTGAACCGTTTGGCGGAGGATTTGGAAGACGGTCTGCGGGCGGTTTCGGGGACCGAGTACACCGCACGGTTCGGGGTGGCCGACGAAGAGGTCCAGGTGGAGGTGGACCCGGCCAGGCTAGCGGCGCTGGGTTTCTCGGCGACAGACCTGGCGGATGCCGTGCGGGTGAGCGACGCGAAGGTGGCGGCGGGCTTGCTGCGGTCCGGGGACAACGAACTCCAGCTCGAGGTGGAGGGCGAGGTGCTGACGCTGGAAAGGGTACGGGACGTGACGCTGAAGCTCGGGGAGTCGGGGCAGGCGGTGCGGCTGGGGGATATCGCGACGGTTACCAAAACGGTGGCGGATCCGCCGCGGCGGTTGGCCCTGATCGGGGGGAAGCCGGGGGTTGCGGTGGGGGCGCGGATGGCGGTGGATTACCGGGTGGATCGGTGGTCGGTCATGGCGCGGCGGGTGGTGGAGGCCATGGACGCGGAGCGGTCGGCGGGGGTGGAGGTGCGGGTGCTCTTCGATCAGCGTCCGTATATGGAGGCACGGCTGAGTGGGCTGGTCGTGAATTTTTTGCTGGGCGTGTCGCTGGTGATGGCGGTGGTGTGGCTGACGATGGGGCTGGGCTCGGCGCTGGTGGTCGGGGCTTCGCTGCCGCTGACCGCGATGGTGGTGCTGATGCTTATGGGGTACCTGGGGGTGCCGATCCATCAGATGTCGATCACGGGGCTGATCATCGCGCTGGGGCTGCTGATCGATAACGCGATCGTCGTGACGGACGAGGTGCGTCGGCGGCTGGCCAAGGGGGGTGGCACGGCGGATCGGGCCGAAGCGGTCGGCGGGGCGGTGAAACACCTGGCGGTGCCGCTCTTGGGTTCGACACTGACGACGGTATTTGCGTTCGCGCCGATCGTGCTGATGCCCGGCGGGGCGGGGGAGTTTGTGGGGACAATCGCGCTGGGGGTGATCTTGGCGCTGCTGAGTTCTTTTGTGTTGTCGATGACGGTGATCCCGACGCTTGCGGGGCGGTGGGGGCCCTGGGGCGGGGCGGCGAAGCGGTGGTGGCGGAACGGGCTGGAGAGTTCGGCGTTGACGCGGTGGTACGAGCGGGGCGTGGGCGCGATGTTGGCCCGGCCGGGGCTGACGATCGGGCTGGTGTTAGTTGTGCCGGTGCTGGGTTTCCTGAAAGCGGGGACGCTGACCGAGCAGTTTTTCCCGGAGGCGGACCGAGACATGTTTCAGGTGCAACTGCATCTGCCGGCGGACGCGCCGATCGAACGAACGCAAGAGGCGGTGGCGGTCGCGCGGGGGGTGCTGGCGAACGATCCGCGGGTGACCGGGTCGGACTGGTTCATGGGGGCGGCGGCCCCGATGTTCTACTACAACGTCGCGGGCGGGTTCGACGACAGCCCGAACTTCGCCCACGGCATGATCAAACTCGACGATTTCCGGGATCAGCGGCCGGTGCTCCGCCGGATTCAGGCGGCGCTGGAGCGGGAACTGCCGGGGGTGACCGTGCTGACGATTGAATTGGAGCAGGGGCCGCCGGTGGATGCGCCGATCGAGGTGAAAATCACGGGGCCGGACCCGGCGGTGCTGGCGGAGTTGGCGGGTCAGGTCCGCCGGGAGTTGTCGGAGATCCCGGGGGTGATCGGGACGACAACGACCCAAACCGACGTGCGGCCGACGCTGCGGGTGACCCTGGACGAGCAGGCGGCGCGGCTGGCGGGGCTGGACAACCGGGGGGTCGCGGCCCAACTCGAGGCGTCGCTGTCGGGGGCGGTGGGGGGGTCGCTTTTGGAAGGGACCACGGAACTGCCGGTGCGGGTACGGCTGACCGAAACGTCGCGGACCGAATCGGGGGGGGTGGCGTCGATTGACCTGTACGCGCAGGCGGGGGCCGGCGACGCGCTGGCGACGGCGGGAGTTCCGCTGTCGGCGGTCGGCGAACTGGATCTGGTGCCCGAGCCGGGGACCATCGAGCGGGTCAACGGGACGCGATCCAACCGGGTTTACGGTTACGTTCAGCCGGGCCTGCTGCCCGCGGTGCCGGTGTCGGCATGGAACGCGCGGCTGGCGGCGGGGGCGATCGACCTGCCGACGGGTTACGCGATCGTGGAGGGGGGCACCGCGGGGGAGCGGGACCGGGCGGTCGGGAACCTGATGGCCAACGTGGCGGTGCTGGGCGTGATGATGGCGGCGACGCTGGTCCTGAGCTTTGGGTCGTTCCGTTTGGCGGCGCTGATCGGGGTGGTGGGTTTCGCCGCGGTGGGGTTCGGCCTCGGGTCGCTGTGGGTGTTCCAGTACCCGTTCGGGTTTATGGCGATCGTGGGCACGATGGGGCTGATCGGGGTGGCGATCAACGACACGATCGTGGTCCTGGCGGCGCTGCGGGCAGACCCGGCGGCGCGGTCGGGGGATGTTGCGGCGGTGCGGCGGGTCGTGGTGGACGCGACCCGCCACGTGGTCTCGACCACGTTGACGACGGTGGCGGGGTTCACACCGTTGCTGGTGGCGGGGGGCGGGTTTTGGCCGCCGTTGGTGGTCGCGATTGCCGGCGGGGTCGTGGGGGCGACGCTGCTTTCGTTGACCTTGGGGCCCGCGGCGTTCGTGCTGCTGTACGGGTCGACCACCCGCACGAAAACCGCCGGGCGGCCCACCGATACCCCTGTCGTTGCCAGCGTTGTCGCACAAAGTTGAGAAACGGCCTGAGTAACCTAAAAACTACGGGAATCCCGCGTCGGGTGGAACGTGTGTAACGCCACGCGGTGCTTGATACGACGGTGCGGAGTCGGCGTAAAAAGCTTAAGCGTCGTGTCTCTTCACCAAGGAACACGGCCGTGCCGTGCCGCGCCGTCCGTCTGCGTTTTAGTCGTCAAGCTTCATAGAGATGGATGACTTTGTTTCTTCGCCATCAAGGATTCTTATTCTAGCGCGGCTTGGGCCACGCCACCCGACCATTGGCGTCGATGTATTTTTTCTGGCCGTCGACTTCGACCGCCGCGAGCCCGTTTTCGTGCGGCCAGGCGATATCGAAGCGTGGCTTGATCTGGTAGCTGCCTTCCGGCGTGATGTAGCCCCAGGCCACCCCGTTGTAGGCCGGGGCCAATCCTTCGGAGAACGACAGCGCGGCCGCGTATTTCGGCTGGATCGCCCAGTCGCCGCGGCGGTCGATGTACCCCCAGAGATCGTCTTTTTTGGCTTGGCACAATCCCTGGCCGAACGTTCCGATGCCATCGAAGTCCGGCCGGATCCGCAGCTTGCCGGCGGTGTCGATCATCCCCCATTCGTCTTTGATCAGCACCCCCGCGAGCCCTTCCGAAAAATCGTTGGCCGCGTCGTACCGTGCTTCGATGACGGCGTTGCCTTCGGGGTCGATAAAGCCGTACCGCCGACCGTCTTTGAACCACGCCCGTTGGTTGTGGAAGTCGCCCACCCACTCGAACCCGTCGCGACCCCGGAACCGGGGCAGGATCGTCCAGTCGCCTTGGGTATCGATAAACCCCCAGGCCCCGTTCTGCCGCGCCGCGGCGAGCCCGTTCCAGAACGGCCGGGCCGCCAGGTCCCCGGAAAATTCCGGGTCCAACACAAACCGCGGGGCGATCGCCCACTGCCCCCGGTCATCGATATAGCCTGCCAATCCTTCGACTTCGACCAGCCCGCGTCCTTCGCGGAACAGATCGGCGAAGTCGAACTTGGCGGGGATCGCCACCCTCGCGTCCTGGCCGAGGTAGCCCCACTTACCCGTGTCCGCGTCGCGGAAGGGAAACATCTCGCTCTTGGCTTCGGCCGGCGGCGGCGGGGTCCGACCCAGGATGAAATAGGCGGCCACCGCGGTCACCACCAGGGATATGCCCAGGGTTAAAACCAGCGTGCCCTTCGACGAATAGGAAGAAGAGGGGGGGGGTGCCTTCGCCATGCCCGGAGTCTACCGCGCCGCCGCTTCGGCCTGATCTCTGCCGGGGTGGGGCGGCTTCAGTTTGCCGCGGCCTGTAACGCCAGCACGGAGTAGGCGGTGACCAGGTCGGCGTCGTTTTCCATCCAGCGCCCCTCGTCATTGACGAACGATCCGTCGGCTTGCTGGAGCGATGCCAGCTTCGCGATGAGCTTGTTCGCCCAGTCGATTTCACGCGGCGCGTTGACTTCCTGCACGTCGATTTTCTTTGGGGCGTCCTCACCGCCTACCGTGACGAGGTCCACCTCGTAGCCCCGTGCTTGGTATTGGGTAATCAAGCGGAAGACTTCTTGGGTTTCCGCCGAAGCTCCGACGGTGATCTTTGCGATTTTTTGTCCGTCGCTGACCGTCAGGTAGGTGTTCCCCCACGCGGCGAGCGCCCGCGCGTGGGTCAGGTAGTAGTAGTACAAGCCTTGCCGCGCGACCGGTTCGGGCATCCCGGGGTTCTGCTCCAGCGTGTAGTGGTTTTCGATCCACGACAGGGCGCCGCGCACTCGGGGATCGTCCCGATCCAGGTTCGCGTACAGGAAACTCTTGAACCCGGCGTAGGTCATCGACCCGTACCCGCGGAGCCCCGACACCGGCCGGCCGGCCCGCGCCTCGTCGACCGCCTCGGGGTTCGCGTAGCTCACGGGGATCTCCGGGTGTTGCCCGTTGATCGACGTGGCGTAGATGATTCCGCCGTCGTTGACGATCGTGCCCGCCGGGAAGTAGTCGTTTTCTTCGATCCCCTGGCAGCGGCCGATGAACCGGACCGCCGCCTGGAACGCCGGGTCGTCGCAGTCGACGCCCGAATCGTAGAGCCCCTGCAGCATGAACTGGGTGTTGGACATATCCGGGCGCCCGTGCCGCCCGTATCCCGCGCCGCCCACGAAGGGGTGCCCCGATGTGATCGTCTCGCCGGCGGGCGTGACGTCGCCGACGTTCCACTGCAGGTCTTTGAGAAACGCCTGCGCCCCCGCCACCACCGCTGCTATTTCCGGATTGTCGTGGACCCGCGCCAGCGCCGACAGGCAGATCGCGGTGTTGTAGTTCGCCAGGATCCCCTCCGCCCCGTCGCGGATCGATCCGTCGGCCTGGACCTTCGACAAGATATATTCGAGCCCCTTGGCCACGGTCGGATCGGCGGCGTCGATATCCGGCTGATCGAGCATCGCCGTGACGATGAGCCCCGTGATCGCCGGCCCGGGCCGGGGGCTCCAGCTCCCGTCTGCCGCCTGGGTCTGCCGCAGATAGGCGAGCCCTTGTTCGATCGCCTCGCGCGCGATGGCCTGGTGTTCCACGTCCAGCCCGCGGGCGCTCGGAGCGAGCGTCTGACAGAACAGCAGACCCACTAAGACCCACGCCCCACGCCAACGGATACTCCGAATCATCACGATGCTCCTAAATGAATTTAGAGCATCATACCCCGCGCCGACACCGTGCTGCGAAGCGACGGGGTATCAAAACCCAAGCGGGTCGTCGCCGGATTGATTAGAGACAGCCCGCCGTTCTTACACCGGCACCTGATCCCACAGGGTCCGCAGCAGCGACTGAGCCTCGGCCCCGAAAACCAGGACCAGCGTCAGCCCGAAGGTTGCCCACGACACGGACAACACCCCGAGTTTTTTCCGGTCGGTTCGGCAGGCCAACCAGGTCAGTACCGGCCCGCCGACCAAGAGCAGCAGCAGCGGGTAAAACGAGACGTTCTGGGCCCAGACCCAGAGCGCTTCGAGCACCCGTACCTTGGGCGGTTGCCACTGCGTGGTTAGCGCCAGCGTGCCGAGCATCCCTAATTGCAGGGCGATGACGGCTGCCGCCAGGCTCCATGATAGCCGGGGCTTGCGGCCCGGCTTCCGCTTGTCGTCGGGGGAAGATTTACGTTTTAACATACCCGTATCCAACGATTCGATGGCCTCGCTGTCCACCCGATCCAACCGATAACTCACGCAGACGCTTGTCGCAGGAGGCGGTCTGGCGCGGTCGGGCAAGCGTTGTGCGTTCTACCGACGGGGTTGATTTGTCGCCGCGATCCCGCCGATAGAAGTACTTAAACAGGGTCCGCCGCCTCCGATGCGCTCCGGATTCACGCCATGGCCCACCACCGACTCCGCCCTAATCTGGACCATAGCTGGCGAGCTACGCTCGACATTGTTATGGCTCACAACGGCCCCGCCGAGGTCGTTCCTTTCACCGCGTCGGGCGAAGCGATGCCGCACCTGCGCGTCCGGGTGCTGGGGGTGGAGGACGACGGATCGATCTATTTAGAGCGGCCCGGTGGGACTAGCCGGGCCGACGGCCTCCCGCCCGGCACGCCGGTGGAGATCTATCTCATCCACGCGGCCACCCGGATCAAGGGCCGTTCGGCCGTGTTGGAACGCTGCCGGTTCCGCCTCAACGCCCGGACCGAGATCGACGCCCTCCGCTTTTCACCGGTCACGGCCATCGCTTCCGCCCAGCGGCGGGCGTGTTTCCGCCTTCCGACGGCGGGGATGTCGATGCTCGTGCAGCTCCGGCACGCCGCGTGGCCGGAGGATCAAGCCCCGCTGAAGGCCAAGGTGGCCGACCTCAGCGACCGCGGGATGGGGATCACGCTGCCGGTGCCGCTGACGCTCGCCCAGAAAATGAAGGACTGCGACTTCGACGCCGCGATCTGTCTGCCCGATGAAGCCGAACCGCTCACGGTGCCGATCCGCGTCGTGCGGGTCTTTGAAACCGCCTACCGCACGGTCACCCTGGGCTGCCAGTTCGAGTTCGTCAGCCTCACGCAGCAGCGGCACGTTGAACGCGCGATCCAACAGTTCTCCGTGGCCCAGCAGCGTCAGCAGCTCCGCCGCACCCGCGGAGCCGGCTGATTTCCTCAGAACTTTTGAAACCCGGGGCTCGTCTGGGGTGTTAGGGAGCTTACGCCGTTTTACCGGCCCGCCCGTCATCTGCCGATCCTTTTGTGATGAGATCCCGCTTATGCCTGCTTCAACTCCCGACGTTGCGATCATCGGCGGGGGCATCGTCGGCCTCGCGACCGCTTACGCGCTCATGCGTCAGCAGCCGAAGCTCCGCCTGAGCGTTCTCGAAAAGGAGGACCGCCTTGCCCACCATCAAACCGGGCACAATTCAGGGGTTCTGCATAGCGGGATCTATTACAAGCCGGGCTCGCTGAAAGCCCGGAACTGCCGTGCCGGCAAAGCCGCCATGGAGCGTTTCTGTCAAGAGCACGGCATCCCGTTCCGGCTCTGCGGGAAAGTGATCGTCGCGACCGACGACCGGGAGCTGCCTAAGCTGCGCGACCTTTTTGCCCGGGGCCAGGCCAACGGCGTCGACTGCGCCCTGATCTCGGCCGAGCGCTGCCGTGAGCTCGAGCCGCATGTCCGCGTGGCGGCTGCGATCCATGTCCCGGAGGCGGGCATCGTGGATTACCGGAAAATCTGCGACGCCTTGGGAGAGCAGATCCGCGCCGCCGGCCACGAGATTTTGACCGGCGCCCGGGTGATCGCTCTCAAGCGTGACGGCCCCCGGCAGCGTGTGATCACCCCCAACGAAAACGTGTCCGCCCGCCTGGTGATTAACTGCGCGGGCCTCCAGTCTGATCGGGTCACCCGGATGGCTGGCATCAAGCCCGCGGCCCGAATCATCCCGTTCCGGGGCGAATACTTCGAACTCAAGCCGCAAGCCCACCACCTCTGCCAGGGGCTGGTTTACCCCGTGCCCGATCCCGCGTTCCCTTTCCTGGGCGTCCACTTCACCCGCATGATCCAGGGCGGCGTCGAGTGCGGCCCCAACGCGGTGCTCGCTTGGGGTCGGGAGTGCTACGGCAAATTCCAGATCCACCCCGGCGACTTGGCCGGGTCACTCACCTACCCCGGGTTCTTGAAGATGGCGGCGAGGCATTGGCGGATGGGGCTGGGTGAGATGTGGCGCAGCTATTCGAAAACCGCTTTCGTTAAGGCGTTGCAACGCCTCATGCCGGAAATCCGGGAAGAGGACCTCGCCCCCTGCCCGTCGGGGATCCGCGCGCAGGCGGTTACCTCCGACGGCGGGCTGGTTGACGACTTCCTGATCGACCAGGGGCCGGGGGTGATCAACGTAAACAACGCCCCGTCGCCCGCCGCCACCGCCTCGCTGGCGATCGGCGAGTCGATCGCGGCCAGAGCGCGGGAGCAACTGGACTGACCCAAAGTCAACGTAGTTTTTCGCTCTACGCTGCTTTGCGCTCGTTAAAGATGAGATTCGGGTCGACCCGGCCGGGTCAAACGGTGCCGTTCCAATTCGCCGGGCACAGCAGCACGGGCATGTCCGCTTGCCGAATGATATTCGCCGGCACGTCCCCGGCGATCAGCCGCTTGAGTACCCCCTTGCCGGTGAGACCCAGCACGATCATCGTGCAGTCGCGGGCTTTTGCGGTATTGAGGATCGCTTTGGCGGTGTCGTCCGAAAACAGCATCACGCCTTCGGTTTCGACCCCCGCGTCGCGCAACTGATTGACGATCAGCTTGAGGGTTTGCTCGCCGCGTTCGGTGGCGTCGGATTCGTGCTCGTCTTCGTCCTGCAGGGTCGTGACGTGGGACACCAGCACCTCGGCGGAGAGCCGATTGGCCAGGTCCGCGATGGGTCCCGCAAGTTTTTCACTGGCCCAGGGTGACGACACGGCCACCAGCATTTTGCTTGCGCTCAAAATCAAAACTCCCAGCAGCCGCCGGATCTTCCAACCGATTCATCGTACCCCCATCCCCGGCGGGGGGTCAAAACCCTCCGGAACCTGCCGGCTCCGGCCGAGAACGTCCGTCTTCAGATCGGGGGAGTGCATAGTCCGCTGTTCCGGGGCCGAATCGACCACATGCTGCGCCCGTTGGCCCGGAGATCAGCGAATCGCGGACGCTGCCCGGCCCACGGAAATGGGGACGAGGGCTCGAAAGATCGCCTCAAGCGGTGACGCAAGCGGTGATGCGAATCCGTTATTCTGACGCCATGACCCCGCATACCCTCATCCTGCGTGCCGCCGGCACGAACTGCGACCGCGAGCTCGCCCAGGCCTTTGAATTGGCCGGGGCCAGCACCACCACACTGCACCTGCACGAGTTGATCGAAGACCCGCGCAAACTCGAGGCGTTTGATCTGGTCGGCTTCCCCGGCGGCTTCAGCTACGGAGACGACATCGCGGCGGGGCGGATCTTGGCGAACCGCCTCAAGCATCGGCTCTACGATGCGTTGCTGGCGGCGATCGACCGCGGCGTGCCGATGTTCGGCCCCTGCAACGGGTTCCAGGTGCTGGTGAAACTCGGGCTGCTGCCCGACCCGCAAGCCAGGCGGCAGGAAGTCACGCTCGCCCACAACGCGACCGGGCGATTTATCGATCGGTGGACGTCGGTGGCGGTCGAGCCCGACACCGTGTGCATCTGGACCAGGAATCTGGAGAAACACGACCTGCCGATGGCCCACGCCGAGGGGCGATTCACCGCTCCCCCCGAAGTGCTCGATCGGCTCGAATCTCGGGGGCAAATCGCGCTGCGGTACGATATCTCGGAGGGCGGGAAAAACCCCAACGGCTCGGACCGCGACATCGCCGGCATTTGCGATCCGACCGGCCTGGTTTTCGGCCTGATGCCGCACCCCGAACGTTTCCTGCACCCGACCAATCACCCGCAGTGGACTCGGCAGGGGGCAGATTTTATGGAGCAGACCCCGATCGGCTTACGATATTTCCAGAACGCCGTGGAGTACGTCAAGGCCGTCCAAACCAAGCCCCGCCCCGCGGCTAGCTGAATGGCAGTGGGCTGTCGGTCGAGAGAGTTCCGCGGAGACGCGTCGAGACGTGCTCTATAGGATGTTTTTTGTTAAGCTGTAGGACTCGCTCCCACGAGAGTGTCTGCCCGCGTGGGTGGGCTTTTTTTCACCAAGGCGGCCTAACCGTGGGCCGCGACCCGGTGGTCCTCCCGCACACCGCGTGCGGGGCCGGGTAAAACGATTACGAAGGATATTGAATGGTTAATCAGAATCTCATCGCGTCGCTCAGCGTCGAAGACATGGAAGCCGAAGCGATGATCGCCGACGCCCTGGGCCAGGCGGTCGCCGACGGCGACATGGAAGGCCTGCTCGAAGGCACGATCGGCGACTTCAGCACTGGGGCGATCCTCCAGGGCAAGATCATCGGCCACGCCGGGGACGACTTCCTGGTCGACGTCGGACTGAAGTCCGAAGGCATCCTCGACAAGAACGAATTCGATGACCCCAAAGACATCGAAGTCGGGGATACCGTCGAGGTCCTGCTCGAAGAGGTCGAAGGCGACGGCGGCACCGTGGTCGTCAGCAAACGCAAGGCAGACCGGATCCGGGGCTGGGAAAAAATCATCTCCGAAAACGAAGAAGGGGACGTGGTCGAAGGCAAGGTCATGCGGAAGATCAAGGGCGGCCTGCTCGTCGATATCGGCGTGCCGGTCTTCCTGCCCGCTTCCCAGGTCGACGTCCGTCGGCCCGCCGACCTCGGGATCTATATCGGCCAGACCGTCGAATCCAAGATCCTCAAGATCGATCTGGAACGCCGCAACATCGTCATCTCCCGCCGCAACCTCATCGAAGAACGCCGCGCGGAGCTGCGCAAGGGCCTGCTCGAGAAGATCAAAGTCGGCGACATCGTCACCGGCACGGTCAAGAACATCGCCGACTTCGGGGCGTTCGTCGACCTCGGTGGCATCGACGGCCTACTCCACATCACCGACATGTCCTGGGGCCGGGTCAATCACCCCTCCGACGTCGTCAAGATCGACGACAAGATCGAAGTCAAAATCCTCAACATCGACTTCGAAAAAGAGAAGATCGCGTTGGGTATCAAACAGAAAGATTCTTCGCCCTGGGAAGATATCGAAGCCAAGTACCCCGCCAACACCCGGCTCAAGGGCGAAGTCACGAACATCATGTCGTACGGAGCTTTCGTCAAGCTCGAAGAGGGGGTCGAGGGCCTGGTCCACATCTCCGAGATGTCCTGGACCAAACGCATCAATCACCCCTCCGAACTGGTGTCCATCGGCGAAGAAGCCGAAGTCGTTGTCTTGGACATCAACAAGGAGAAACAGGAAATCAGCCTCGGCATGAAGCAGACCGAGGTCAACCCCTGGGAGCTCGTGGCCGAGAAATACCCCCCCGGTACGGTGGTCGAAGGCAAGGTCCGCAACCTCGCCAGCTACGGCGCATTCGTTGAAATCGAGCCGGGCATCGATGGCCTGCTCCACGTCAGCGACCTCTCCTGGACCAAGAAGATCAGCCACCCCAACGAGCTGCTCAAAAAGGGCGACGACGCCAAATGCGTGGTCCTCGAAGTCGACCGCGACAAGCAGCGGGTCGCCCTGGGCCTCAAGCAGATGGAAGAAGACCCCTGGGACGAAGCCATCCCCTCGGCCTACCAGCCGGGCATGATCGTCATGGGCAAGGTCACGAAGATCACCAACTTCGGCGTATTCGTCGAACTGGAAGACGACCTCGAAGGCCTCCTCCACATCTCCGAGCTCGCCGACCACAAGGTCGAGAACCCGCAGGACGTGGTCAAGCAAGACCAGGATATCGAAGTCAAGATCCTCCGCGTCGACCTGGACGACCGAAAGATAGGCCTTTCGCTGAAACGCGCCATGTGGACCAGCGAGCAGGACGCCGCGGCCGAGCGTTCCGAACGCCCCCAGCCCCCCGCGGGTGGCGGCAGCTTCGGCGGCGGGCTGGGCGACGGGGACCACCTGGGCACCGACAAGATCACCTTCGGCCAGGGCGGCGCGTCGACCGATTGACCCCGGCCTCCCGGGCTCCGCTCTACTCCGCCCTACCCCATCCATCTACGTTGAACGAGCCCACGGATTATCCCCGTGGGCTTTTTCTTTGGATTACGTTACGATCAGTTGGTCATGCCCGTAAAAACCAAGCAAGCCGAGCGTCGGGTCCTGCATTTTTCGGACTTAGAAGAAATCCTGGCCGATGCGGAACAGGTTACCGCCGGGCCGCACGTGACCACGGGCAACTGGACCGCCGCCCAGATCATCCGCCACGTCGCCATGGGCTTCGAGATGGCCAACCACGGGATCGACTTGCCTATCCCTCTCCCGATACGGCTAGCAGGCCGGACGATGCGGTTTTTCGGTCTGCACACCAAGCCCGTCCGGCCGGGGATCAAGCCGCCCGCGAAGATCGCCGCCGCTTTCGAACCGCCCCCCGAGACGA
The DNA here is from genome assembly GCA_039180025.1 of Planctomycetota bacterium. Taxonomy (GTDB): domain Bacteria; phylum Planctomycetota; class Phycisphaerae; order Phycisphaerales; family Phycisphaeraceae; genus Algisphaera. The sequence continues at coordinate 52,874 of JBCDDZ010000008.1, read as the reverse complement.
CGCTCGAGGCGGCGCTAACCCGCCTGCGGGAAGAAGTCGGCTACGCCCAGCAGCACCCGATGCGTCACGCCAGCCCTCTATTTGGAAAACTCACCCCCGAAGAATGGAAGCAGTTTCAGTGCCGGCACGCCGAAATGCATTTCGGTTTCATCCACCCCGGTGAGGAAGTCGATCCCCCGTCACCCGAAAGATAGTTTCTGTCAGAGACGGTATTTTTTTGCACCCTAACGTCACCCGTGGAACGACGTCGCTTGTACATTAGGGGGCGTGGGTTTGAGAACGATCGATGAAACCGCAGCGAACCGCTCCATTGTTCAGGCTGCGTATTCTGCGTTAAGAGCATAACCGTCAAGGCGGCGTGGCCCACGCCGAAATATTCCGGACTCCGGGAACACCAACCATGCCGACTTTCCACTGTGCATCTTGCCGCCGCAAAATAAAAGTACCCGATCAGTACGCGGGGAAGCGGGTCCGTTGCCCGGGTTGTCAAGAGGCACAGCGTGTCCCGACGCTCGAGGAGACGGCTCAGCCGATGGCCGATTTTTCGGCTTTGGAGTCGGGCTCGGACGCTTCGGGCGTCCGCCGCTTGCGTCAGGTATTGATCGGCTGCGGGGCTTGCCAGAAAACGATCCGTGTCCCCCACAGCGTGTTCGGCGGCACGATGAACTGCACGAGCTGCGGTACGCTCCTCAAAGTCGATAAGTTTGACCTCTCGAAATTCAAAGGAGACCTGGTGGACATGACCCACCTGGAACTCGAGCCGGGCGATCCGCTGCTCGACGGCGGGCCGCACGGGTCCACCATGGGGGGATCGTCGATCCAGCTCGACAATTCGAACTCGGCGACGGGCACCGGCTACGCGCTCAACCACCGGTCCGCCGGCGGCAGCGCAGCAGGTGCGTCGGCCAACGACAGCCAGACGCAGATGCGGGAGCTGCGTGAACTCAACGAACTCAAACACAGCGGCGCCATCTCCAACGACGAATACAAGCGGCGCAAGTCGGAAATCTATGCGGGCAAAACCCTGGCGATCCAGGCGATGTCCCGGGCCGCGGACGGCGGGGCGGGGAACCGGCCGGTGCTCAAACGGGTCGAGGGTTCTTTCCTGCCCAAGCCGGTGATCGCACTGATTGTCCTTGCGGTCATCGGCGGTGCGGGCTACGGCGCCTGGGTCGGTTTCCTCAAGCCGCCTTCGAGTCCGGACACCGGGAGCGGACATTTGGCGATCACGTCGCCGGCCGTCGAGACCGCCCCCGAAACCGATAACGCCTCCATCACGACGCCACCCGCCGGGGAAGAATCGGCCCCCGGTGAAGAGCCCGGCCAATCCTCTGGTACCGAGGGGGGAGAGGTAGATACCGAGAACCCCGAAGCAGACCTGCCCGATCCGTCGATCGGCGTGGTGTCGGCTCTGCCGCCCCGTGGCCAGACCATGCTGCGGATCCCGCCGGAACACGAACTGGACCGCGACGGGCCGGTCGTCTCCAACTGGCGGGTGCCGTGGCCGGATACCGAGGTTTCTGAAGAACAGGCGATCGCCCAAGCCTGCGATGTGGTGAAGCGGATGACCGGCCCCGGGCAGGAAGCTACCATCGGCGTCGCGCTCGGCCCTGCGGCCACCGGCCTTGAGGCCTCGGCCTACCGCAACTTCCGGGTCCAGATGCAGTCGATTCTTACCGATACGTCTCGTGCTCTTGATCCCTTCGGCAGCTTCCGTTTCAGCGAGAGTGAACGCACGATGTCGGTCGCGGGCCACGACTGGCACCGGCTGCACATGACTTCAGACACCGACCGTGCGACCCGGTCCACCATACTCACCGGAATCCAGGACGGCTACGCGGTGGCGTATTGGTTTGTTGGGGATCGGCAGCTTTACGCGGGTTTCCTCGAAACCGTGGGCACCGCCGAACTGACTCAGCCTTGACTCATGCCTCTTCGGCAATGCGATGATCCGAAACGCGTACAGAGCAAGCTTCTTCGTGAAACAGCGGCGGCCGGTCTAGCGGGGCGGCGAACCGGCGGCCGACACGATGAGGCTTAGGTCCGCGTCCGTCATGTCCGCCCGGAGGCTCAGACGGACCCGTGCCGAGCGCGGGGCCACCGTAGGCGGCCGGATCGCGACCGCGAGAATGTGGTGGTGTTCCAACTGCTTCTGCAATGCGACCGCGGCCTCGCTGGAGCCTACGATCAACGGGACGATCGGCGTGGGGTACAGATCGTCTCCACCGCAGAGCCCCGCCCAGCCGGCGGCGGCGAGCTGAGTCCGCAAGCGTTTTGACAGTTCGGCGAGCCACAGGCGACGCTCCGGCTCGTCACGGATCACGTCGAGGGCCGCACCGATCGTAGCGGCTTGTGCCGGAGGGACGGCGGTGGAGTAGATCAAAGGCCGTGCACGGTTGATCAAGGTATCGATCACCACGCGAGGCCCCGTCACCAGCCCGCCGAGCCCGCCGAGCGCTTTGCTCGCGGTAGAGACGGTGATAGGGACCCGATCCGCCACGCCTTGCGCGCTGGCGAGCCCCGCGCCGTCTCCGCCAAGAACCCCCGTGCCGTGGGCTTCATCGACCACCAGCACCGCGTCGTGGCGCTCCGCCAACGCGCAGAGCGCTGGGAGGTCGGCGACGTTGCCGTCCATCGAAAACACCGCGTCGGTCACAATGAATCGTTGCCCGAGGGGGCCGCCGCCGCTTGTGCTAACTCCGCGATCAGCGTGCTTTTTCAAGAGGCGTTCGAGCTTGGCGTAGTCCCGATGGGGGAAGGTTCGCACCCGCGCGCCGGACGCCTGCGCGGCGTCGAGGAGGCTGGCGTGATTGAGCTTGTCCTGGCAGATCAAGTCGCCCGGCCCGGCCAAGGCGGTCAGCACCGCCAGATTGGCGGCGTATCCGGTAGGGAGAAGGAGGCCGGCTTCCGCGTGCTTGAACGCAGCGAAGCGGCTTTCGATCTGCGCGTGAAGGTCGAGATGGCCGGCGACCAGTCGGCTGGCCGTGGCACCCACGCCGTGCTGCTCGATCGCCCGGATCGCGGTTTCTTTGAGGTGCGGGTGTTCGGCAAGCCCAAGGTAATCGTTGCCCGCGAGGTTCAGGAGTTCACGGCCGGCCAATCGAACCAGGCGTCCGGTCGATGGCAGAGGACGCAGCCACCGACGCAGCGTTTGGCGATCCAGGCCGTCCAGCCCGTCGCGGAGACGCCGATAGAACAGAGGTTCAACCGCTTGATCCGGGGGCAATAGAGCGGAGCGAGGCGGTGGAGAGAGCGGATTATTCGTCGGATTCATCGAGGTCGATTTCGATCTCGTCGTCGGCGAGCCCGTCCTGGCTGAGCGTGAGTTTCATCAGGCGGCCGACCTTGAACTTCACCGTCCGTTTCGGCGGGACCTCCACGGGCTCGAGCGTCTTGGGGTTCTGAGCCATGCGCGCCCGGCGCTGCTTGACTTCGAAGACGCCGAAGTCCCGGAATTCGAGGCGGTTGCCCTTGCCCAGTTCGACGATGATGGAATTCAAAAAAGTCTGGACGATGCTTTTGACGACGACCCGCTTCTGCCCGGTGGCTTCGGCGATCTGGTCGATGAGTTCTTTTTTGGTGACGGTGGCCATGGATAAGGAACCTCGGCGGCGTACGGACGGCAGGCGAATAAAGACGGGTACAGGCCTTAGCACGGCAACCCGGGGCCGAGCGTGGCGGTCTGGGTGGACCCGTCGAGACGAGCCCGGATGGGTAAATAACCCATGCGGACCCCGAAGCAGTATGGCAAGCCGCGGCCGGCGGGTCAAGCCTCAAATCGTGTCGTGGACTAAGATTAACCCTATATTGGTATGCATTAGGGCAGTCCCTTGGATCGCCACTTGACTCTCCAAAGTGCGGCCAGGACCCCGACCGTAGGCTCTATGATGACGCCGTCGGCCGGTTGCTTTTTCCGCTTGGATTCCATTATGCCCACTGTGCCCCGCCCCGAAAACGTAGAACCCTCGGCCCTGAGGATCGTGATGTACCCGGATCCGGTCTTGCTCCAGCAGGCCGCCCCGCTGGACCAGGTTGACGATGCGGTACGGGCGGTCGCCGCGCGGATGGTGGAATTGATGCACGAGGCCAAAGGCGTCGGCCTGGCCGCGCCGCAGGTCGGGCTTCCCTGGCGCATGTTCGTCGCCAACCCCACCAATGACCCCGGCGACGATCGGGTTTATATCAACCCCACCCTCTCTTCCCCCGGCCCTCATTCCGAACCCCGAGAAGAGGGGTGCCTGAGCCTCCCGCACATCACCGCGGAGGTTACCCGCCCGACCACGATCACCATTCAAGCCCTCGACGAGCACGGCCAGGCCTTCCGCGAAACCTCGGACGACTTCCCCGCCCGCGTCTGGCAGCACGAGTTCGACCACCTCGAGGGCACCCTCATCCTCGACAAGATGACCCGCATCGACCGTATGGCCAACAAGCGCGCGATCCAGTCGTTGCTTGATGCGGGATGAGTGATTCACTGATCGGACGGCACATTCCAAAGGAGATGGAACCCCTGGGCTATTCGGGAAGTATCCCGATCGGCCTGCGGACCCGGGATTTCACGTACCGGCGATGGCCGGCTGCTGGCGTGAAGCTTTATTCATGAACTCGGACGCCACCCGCCGTCATCGGTTGGCCCTAAACTGATAACCATGAAGCTGATTTACTTTGGGTCGGGTGCGTTCGGGCTGCCGACGGCGGCACGTTTGCACGAAGAGCACGACCTGGTCGCGGTTGTGTCACAACCGGATAAGCCCGCGGGACGCCATCGAAAAACGACTCCCACGCCGGTGGCGCAATGGGCCGAGGCCGAGGGCTTGCCGGTGCATAAATCCGGAGGCGTAAACAGCCCGGCGTTTATCGAAAAGATCCGGGCACTCGGGGCGGAGGCGTCCGTGGTGATCGCGTTCGGGCAGAAGCTCTCGCCGGAACTGATCGACGCGATGGGCCGGCTGGCCGTCAACGTACACTCCTCGCTTCTGCCCAAGTACCGCGGCGCCGCGCCGATCCACCACGCGATCATCGAGGGCGAGTCGGTGACCGGGGTGAGCGTCATCGGGCTGGCCACCAAGATGGACGCGGGCGATGTCTATGCGCTCAGCGAGACGCCGATCGACCCGCAAGAAACCACAGGGGAACTGCACGACCGTCTCGCCGAACTTGGGCCCGATGCGGTCATCAAGGTCTTGGCCGACCTCGCCGCGGACACGTTGAACCCGGTGCGGCAGGGGGAGGACGCGGTGACCCAGGCGCCCAAGCTGCGGAAGGCGGATGGCACGGTAGATTTTTCGCTGACCGCGGCCCGGGTGCGTGCCCGGGTGCATGGCCTTACGCCCTGGCCGGGTTGCCGGGTCGTGTGGCGCTCGGCGAATCAACCGGAATCGCAGATTTTGTTGCTGCGCCGCGTTGCCGACGACACCTGTGCGCCCCACACCCAGCCGCCCGGGACGGTCCAGGCCGACCTGCGGGTCGCGTGTGGCGACGGTGCGGTCGAACTGCTCGAGGTCCAGGTCCCGGGCGGCAGGACGCTCGCGTTTAGCGATTTCGTCCGGGGGCACGGCTTCGCCCGTGGCGACACGCTCGCCCCGGTGCCTAGGCCCGTCGGCGCGTAAAAAAACCCGCGAAGCGCTGCCCTAGTTCCAGCATGGGCCAAGACGTGGCCCTTTGCGTGTTTGTTGACAGGTCGCGAGTTGACTTCATTATCGTCCAACTCCCGTGCCGCCAATAGACAAATACGAAAGTTTTTTTCCACCGGTTAATCACACCGTGTGTACTGAAGGCCGTTTTACTCGGGGGCGGCGGCTTTCTACCTAGGCGTCAATCGCCCAGGTAGGAGCCGAGTTGACGCAGCCGGTCGTAGCGTTTCTTGACGAGGTTCTCGGGCTTGAAGCGTTTGAGTTCCCGGAGCGTTTGAATCACGTATTTTTCGAGTTGGTCGCTGGCGGCCGAGGGGCGGCGGTGGGCGGCGCCCAGCGGCTCGTCGAGCACCTCGTCGACCGTGCCGATTTTAAGGTTGTCCGCGGCGGTGACTTTCATCGCTTCCGCGGCCCGGGCGTTGTTTTCGGGGTTCGCGGTTTTCCAGAGGATCGCGGCGCAGCCCTCGGGCGAGATGACCGAGTACCAGGCGTGCTGGAGCATGGCGAGCTTGTCCGCGACGCCGATCCCGATCGCGCCGCCCGAGCCGCCTTCGCCGATGACCACGCTCACGATCGGCACCTTGAGCCGAGCCATCTCACGCAGGTTCACGGCGATCGCTTCGGCCTGTCCCCGCTCCTCCGAGCCGATGCCGGGGTAAGCCCCCGGGGTATCCACGAACGTGACCACCGGGAGCCCGAACTTCTCGGCGAGCTTCATGCAGCGGAGCGCTTTGCGGTAGCCCTCGGGGTGGGCGCAGCCGAAGTGGCAGGCGATCTTGTCCTTGACGTCTTTGCCCTTGTGGTGGCCGACGACGAGGCATTTGTGGGGTCCGATGCGGCCGAACCCGGCGATGATGGCCGGGTCGTCGCCGTAGTGCCGGTCGCCGTGGAGTTCGGTAAAGTCCTTCACGAACGCCGCGATGTAGTCCGAAGTCTGCGGCCGACCGGGGTGGCGGGCGACCTGCACCGTCGACCAGGCGTCGAGGTTCTTATAGATTTTTTTGAGCATCGCGGTGTGCGACTTCCGCAGCCGACGCAGGTCGGCCGAGAAATCGAGGTTCGGATCGAGCCCGACGGCCGACCGGCTGGGGTCGGCCTGGGCTTCGAGCTCGTTGATCTGCCGTTCGAGCGCGAGAAGAGGCCGCTCGAATTCGAGCTCGTAGGTGCCGGTATATTCAGAAAGCGTGGTCATGGTGGGGAGCGAGAGGGGGACGCGGGACGCAGAGACCGGGGCTGCCGGCGGTTCGTGGCGGGGACCAAACCACATTATAGTTGGAATTTATGCTCGAGGACATTCAGCAGATCACGATCGTGGGCACCGGCCTGCTGGGCGCCAGCGTGGGGCTGGGGCTCCGGGCGGGGGGGTTTGCCGGTCAGGTGGTCGGCGTGGGGCGGAGCCCGACCACGGTGGAGCGCGCCGTCGCGGCCGGGGCGATCGACCGCGGTGTTCAAGACCTGGCGGAGGCGGTCGGGACGCCCGGCCCGACGCTGGTGGTCGTGGCGGTCCCGGTCGGGGGGTTTGCCGAGATTTTTCGGGACCTGGCGCCGCATCAGCGGCGGGGCATGTACGTCACCGACGTGGGCTCGACCAAGCTGAGCGTGGCCGCCGATGCGAAGCGGTATCTGAGCCAGCCGCAGTTTTTCGTCCCCGCGCACCCGATGGCGGGGTCCGAGCGGCAGGGGCCGGACCACGCCGAGGCCGACCTTTTCCGAGGTCGGCCGTGTGTCCTGTGTCCGACCGCCGATACCGATGCCGACGCGCTCGCGCTGGTCACGGCGTTTTGGGAGGGCCTCGGGGCGACGCTCCACACGATGACCGCCGACGCCCACGATCGGCAGGTCGCGGCCGTGTCCCACCTGCCGCACCTGGTGGCGGTGCTTTTGGCGCATACGGCCGACGACATGGGGCCCCTCGACTTGGCCTCGACCGGTTTCCGCGACACGACCCGGCTGGCGCTTTCCAACCCCCCGATGCGCCGCGATATCATCGAGGCCAACCGCGCCCCGATCGCCGAGGCTCTGGACCGGCTCGCCGCCCGGCTCAACGAGCTGCGGGGCACGATCCGCAAAGCGAAGCACACCGACCTGCTCGACCTCCTGACGGATGCCCAGGTGATCCGGCAAGCCTGGGGGGATACGCAGGCCGCTGCCTCGCGGCCCTTGATGAATGATAAGCCTGAAGAAAGCCCGCCGCGATGACCACATACACCTTGGGGATGATCGGCGCGGGGAACATGGCCGAGGCGATCGCCCGCGGCGCGGTGGACCGCGGCGTTGTCCCCGCGGAGCGGCTGCTGGCGAGCGACCCGAGCGAGCAGCGCCTGGAGGTTTTCCGCGGATTCGGGGTCGCTTCTGCAGAAAGCAACACCGAACTGGTCGCGTCCTGTGAGGCGGTGCTGCTGGCGGTCAAGCCGCAGACGCTGACCAAGCTTGGCGAGATCTGGCAGGGGTTCGACTGCGAACGGCAGACCGTGATCTCGATCATGGCGGGGCTCTCCAGCGACCGGATCGCCGCGGCCATCGGCCAGCCCGCCCGCGTGGTCCGGGTCATGCCCAACACGCCGCTGATGATCGGCCGGGGGATGTCCGGGGTAGCGCTCGGGACACACGCTCGGCCGGGCGACGACGCCCTGGCGATGAAACTGTTCGGGGCCTGCGGCGAAGCGATCCGGGTCCGCGAAACCGAACTCGACGCGGTGACCGCGGTGTCGGGCAGCGGCCCGGCGTACCTGTTTTACCTCGCCGAGGCGATGCAGGACGCGGCGAACCAACTCGGCCTGTCCGAGCAGGCCCGTCTGCTGGTAAGCCAGACGCTGTGGGGGGCGTCCGAATTGTTCGCCGCCTCGCCGGATTCGGCGTCGGACCTGCGCCGCAAGGTGACGAGCCCGGGCGGCACGACCGCGGCGGCGATCGCGTCTCTGGACCGAGGCGGGGTCCGCGAGGCGGTGGTGGCGGCGCTGCGGGCGGCCCGGGACCGGTCGGTCGAGTTGGGGGGGTAAAATCCGCCGCGGCGCGTCCCTGTCGTGGGACATCGGCTTCGTTATTTTCGAAAGGGATACGGATGCAACATAAAAAGAAGGCTCTCATCGACCTCGCCCTCCTGTTGACTCGGGTCGCGATCGGCGTGTATCTCGCGCTGGCGGGGGTCGGCAAAGTGCGGGGTGAATTGAATCAAGGGGTGGGCCATTTCTACCGCGGCGACTTCAAAGGGCTCCAGCCGGGTTGGCTGCCGGATGCTTTGGCGGCTCCCTACGGCTACGCGCTGCCGTGGGCGGAAGTGGTGGTCGGGGCGCTGCTGGTGCTGGGGCTGTTTAGCACGGTGATGGCGGCATTGACCGCGCTGATGGTGCTGAGCTTTACCATCGCGTTGGCGATGAAGTTCGGCCCTTCGGCGCAGCCCGGCGGGTCGGGGGGGCCGTTCAGCGCGAACTATATCACCACGGCGGCCGCGTTCCTGCTGGCGTGTGTGGGGCCGGGGCGGCTGTCGATCGATCACCTGTGGCGGGGCCGAAAAGCCTCGGGCGGTTGAGCGTGGCCGGGCCGACGCGCCGCGGCGGGGCTATGCTCGGACTCCCCGACGGGCGGAAAAGAAAGGCCAGGCGACCGCGATGACGTATCCCACCTTGAGAGATTTCGTAGATGCGCTCGACGCGGCGGGTGAGCTGCATCGGGTGACCGCCCCGGTGTCGTCGATGCTCGAGGTGACCGAGATCGCGGACCGGGTCAGCAAGTCTCCGGCCGCGCACCGCTCGGACCACGCATCGGCGTTCGACCCGCTGCACCACCATCTGGGGGGCCGGGCCCTGCTGTTTGAAAACGTTCAGACACCCCAGGGCCGGGCGGCGTTTTCGCTGCTGATTAACGCGTTTGGCAGCTACCGGCGGATGGAGATGGCGATGGGCTGTCTCGACTCGGGATTCGATGGGCTGGCCGAACGGGTGGCGTCGCTGGTCAAGCCCGAGCCGCCGGCGTCGCTGATGGACAAGATCAAGAAGGGGGTCGAACTCGCCAAGGTCGCCGGGCAGGCGCCGCCCAAGGTCGTCAAATCGGGGGTCTGCCAAGAGGTGGTGAAAATCGGCGACGAGGTGAATCTTTACGACCTGCCGATCATCAAGTGCTGGCCGGACGACGGCGACCCGCGGACCTGCGGGTACGGGCTGTCGCCCGAGGCGTCGGGCACGGCGGCGGGGCAGGGGCGATATATCACGCTCGCGGGCATGTACACGATCCACCCCGACGACGCGGGCAAGCCCGACGGCGAGCCGCGGCCGTCACGCAACGTCGGGATGTACCGCGCGCAGTTGATCGACGCGAAACGCACCGCGATGCACTGGCACATGCACCACGACGGGGCGAGCCACTGGCGGGCGTGGAAGAAGCACCACGCATCGGCGGGCGACCACGGCCCGGGTATGCCGCTGGCGATCGTGCTCGGCGGCGAGAGCGTGCTGCCCTACGCGGCCACTGCGCCGCTGCCCCCGGGGATCAGCGAACTGATGTTTGCGGGTTTTTTAAACCGGTCGAGCATCAAACTGGTTAAATGTAAAACCATCGACCTCCACGTCCCGGCCAACGCGGAGATCGTGATCGAGGGTTACGTCAGCACCGAGGCGGGGCCGATCGGATACGACCCGCGGCCGAGGTACGGCCAGGCCCCCCCGGAACTGGGCCCCGGCGCGGTGTTCGAGGGGCCGTTCGGAGACCACACCGGGTTCTACTCGCTGCCCGACCGTTACCCGGTGTTTACCGTCACGGCCGTCACCCACCGCGGCCCCGTGTCTCCGAAAAAAAGCGGAGCGGCGTCCGGCGAAGGGGCGGCGGCAAAAGAACACTCGCCCCGCGAGGGAGCGATCTACCCGACCACAATCGTGGGGCGGCCGCCGCAGGAAGACTACTACCTGGGCAAAGCGACCGAGCGTGTGTTTCTCCCGCTGTTAAAGACGCTGATCCCCGACATCCTCGACTACGACCTGCCGATGTTCGGCTGCTTCCACAACTGCGCGTTCGTGAAGATCAAAAAAGAGTATCCGCTCCAGGCTCGCCGGGTGATGCACGCGATCTGGGGGGCGGGGCAGATGGCGTGGACCAAGGCGATCGTCGTGGTCGATCACGACGTCAACGTCCACGACCACGAAGAAGTGCTGTTTCAACTGCTCGCGAACGCGGACCCGGGGCGGGACATCGAGATGGTCAACGGCCCGCTGGACATCCTCGATCACGCCGCGCCACGCCTGGGCGCGGGGACCAAGATCGGGCTCGACGCCACCCGTAAAATCCCCGGCGAAGAGGTCCACGGCCACCCCGTTCGCGATTGGCCGACCCTCCTCAACATGTCCGACGACATCAAGCGCCGGGTTGACGAACGCTGGGCGGAATACGGGCTGTCGTAGCGCCGCACACCGGCCACCGGCCGTCACGAACACCCGCGCGGGATTGGCTAAGAGCCCGACGGCTGGCGGTAATCCCGGATCATGTCGGCCATCACCCGGTTGCGTGCTCGCACGCGGTGCCCAGCGTAGAAGCTGTAGGCGACCCGTTCGGGCACGGTGAGCAGGTGCTGATTCACCCAACGCATCAGCCGGCGGGTCGGGGTGGTTTGGCCCAGGTAGCCCTCGAGCTTTTCGACCCAGCCGTCCACTCGGCCGTCGAATTTTTCGTTGAGGCGGCGGACCATTTCAATAGATTGCGTCGCCACGTACCAGGCGAACAATTCGGGCATCTGGATATTGCGATCGGTCGCACTTTTGTGCTGATCGACCGGCGGCGTCCAGGCGGGGTCGACGCCGACGAACCCGAGGAAATCGGAGCGGAACGCGTCGGCGTCTTTTTTCAGGTCGTCGAACACGATGAACTTAAAGCGGTTGCCGAAGACCGGCTGCCAGCGGTCGATGATGGCGGCGTAGTCGTTGCACCGCCAGACCCGGGCCTTCTCGACGTGGCGGAGGATGGCGGGGAGCTGGCGTTTGAGTTCGGCTTCGTCGGTGATCGGCCGGTCGATCCGCATCCGGGAAACCAGGGACCACGTCCGGCTGACCGGCTCGCGGATGGACTGCATGATCCTGATCTCGGGGTAGAGCGTGTGCAGCTTCTGGATCATCCCCCGGTCGAGCTTGCAGTACTGCGGGCAGCTCTCGACCGCGACTTTGCCGGCCGGGTCGGCGGGGGGGTTGCCCTGGGCGTCCACGAACAGCGCGTGGTAGCCCTTGAGCCCCAGCTTCTGCATCCACTTGTGGTGGTAGAAAAAGTCGGTTTCCTTGTCCAGTGGCACCAACACATCGGGGTGTTGCTGGAGCGTCCGGTACATCCACGTCGTGCCGCAGCGCGGCGAGCCGATGATGAGTAGCGACGGTTCCAAACAGAGGCTCCAGGAAAAGCAAGGGGCGGCCGGTGACGGGCGGCGGCCACGCGCCGAGGCCGGTGTGGCCCACCGGCGTCCGCGGTCGATGCCTTATCGACTATCTGGGCATCCGATATGAAAACCTCCCGGCCGGGGCGTGGCCGGGTATGTGCGGAATATCGCTTGCCTCACGCATCTGGCCTTACCGAGCAACGGCCCGCGGGTCGGTCTCACGCCTGAGATTGGTGGGATTTTGCGGGAGGTTGTTTTTCATAATTGGCGGGAACGATCTGGTCGCGAGGGCCAGGCATCGGCCGCGGGGTTACGCTGTAGGGTGCGCGGAAGCCTCGGAGCAGGTTCCGGTGTCTTGCTCTGCCCCGAACCGTAAGCCTTAAGATCGAGCACGTATGTCGGCGATCACCTACGAGATGTTGCACCGGGACCCGCAATCCGCCGCACGGGTGGGGCGGGTGACCACCCCGCACGGGGGGTTCGATACGCCGGCGTTCATGCCGGTGGGAACGCAAGGGACGATCAAGGGCTTGCTGCCGCGGGACGTGGCGGAGACCGGAGCGCAGGTGGTCTTGGGCAATACCTATCATCTCCTGCTTCGCCCGGGGAGCGAACTGATCGCGGAGATGGGCGGGCTCCAGGACTGGACGGGTTGGCGGGGGCCGATGCTGACGGACTCGGGGGGGTTCCAGGTTTTCAGCCTGGGCGGCATCAACCGGATCGATGACGACGGGGTGCGTTTTAAAAGTCATCTCGACGGCTCGACGATCGAGCTCACGCCCGAGCGGTCGATGCGGGTGCAGGAGGAACTCGGGGCGGACATCATCATGGCGTTCGACGACTGCCCCCCGGCGGTGGTGCCGAAATTTAACCCGCGGAGCGACGCGGCCAAAGCCGCCGGCGGGCTCGAGGGCAAGCCGCTGAGCCCGGCGGAATACACGGCCCGGGTCGGCACCGCGAACGAGCGGACGCTGCGCTGGCTCGACCGCTGCGTCCGGGCGCACCGCGCGTCGGGTCGGTGGGACGAGCAGGGGCTGTTCGGGATCGTGCAGGGGGGGACGGACCTGGAGCAGCGGACTTACTGCGCCCAGCGGGTCACCCAGCACGACCTCCCGGGGTTCGCGATCGGCGGGGTCGCGGTGGGCGAGGGCAGCGGAGAGATCCGGCGGGTGGTGGAGCACACGGCGGGGCTCCTGCCCGAAGATCGGCCCCGCTACCTGATGGGGGTGGGTTACGAGCGGGATATCGTCGCGGCGGTGCGGGCGGGGGTGGATATGTTTGACTGCGTGCTGCCGACCCGCAACGGCCGTAACGCCAGCGCGTTCACGTCGCGGGGGCTGATCCGGCTCAAGAATGCACGGTTTGCCAACGACCCGGGCCCCATCGAAGCGGGCTGCGACTGCACGGCCTGCGGCGGCGGGTTCTCCCGCTCGTACCTGCGACACCTGTTCCAGGCCCAGGAGATGTTGGGGGGCATTTTGGTGAGCCTGCACAATCTGCGTCATTTCCAGCGTCTGCTATTGGACATCCGCGGGGCGATCCGTGACAATGCGTGGTCAGACTTGGCCGAGCGTTGGCCGGTCGCGTTTACCGATTGACTCCGCTCGGGAGCCTGGTGGTTAGGGGTTCTGCGTGGCCGCGGGGCCCGCTCCGCCGCTGCGTCCCCGGCTTCTGTAACCCCCTCGGAACTCCACCCCACAATGGACTGGTCTCCCCCCTCAGCATGGTCTCTGGTTCCCGCCCCGCAACTCCTGGCTCAGGCCGACGACGCCCCGCCGCCGGGTGCGGCCCCTTCCGCGAATCCTGACGGGGGTGCGGGCTCGACGGCCTCCACGACCGCCGACGGCAGCCCGGCCACCGGCGAGACGCAGGACACCTCCGCGGGCCCGTTCGGCAGTAGCTTCCTGTTCATCATGATCCTGGTGGTGGGCATGCTGTTCATCTTCTCGATGAGCGGCGGGCGGAAGGAGAAAAAACGCCGGGCCGCGATGCTGGAGCAGCTCAAGAAAGGCGCGAAGGTCCAGACCGCCGGCGGCGTGTTGGGCACCGTCGTCGAAGTCCGCGACGACGAAGTGCTGGTCAAAGTCGATGAAAACTCCAATACCCGCATGCGTTTCGCCAAGACAGCCATCAGCGCGGTGCTGGAAGACTAGTTTTCCTGCCCGGGCGTCTCGGCCACCGATGATCAGAGGGCTGAGCCGGCCTCAGGCCCCGCGTGCGTGGTGGCGGTGCGGCCGATCCTGTTCTCGATTGATTCCCCGATACTTTGTTGTAATCCCATGAAATATCCCCTCTGGAAACCGGCGCTCATCCTCGTCCTCCTGGCCGGGTGTGCCGCATTGATCACGGTCAAAGGCCTCAAGCCCGGCATCGACCTGGCGGGCGGGACGACGCTGGTCTACGACGTGCTGGTGCCCGAAGGCTCCAACGCCGAGGACGTGATCAACGACACGATCGCCATCCAGCGCGAGCGTGTGGACAGCTCGGGAACCAAGAACCTGATCTGGCGGCAGGAGGCGGGCAACCGGCTGTCGGTGACGATGGCCCAGGCGGGCCCGATCGTCAAGGAGAAGCGCGAGGCCTACGAAGCGGCGCGGGCGGCACTACTCGAAAACACGCTGGACCCGTTGGCGGTCGACTCGGCGTTGCAGGTCGACGACGCGGCGGCGCGGGCGGCGGCGTTCGGGGAGCTTACGCAAGAGCCGGACCGGATCGCGGCGTTCGAACGGTTGTACGAACTGGCGGCGGAACGCGACGCGCTGCGGGAACCTTACGAAGCGGCGGCGGCGGCTTACGACGCGGCACTGGAGCAAGCACAGGCCGAATCGACCGACGCGACGCAGGCCGCCGAGGCCCAGGCGTTTACGGCCCTCAACGAAGCGACCCTGGCCTACAGCGAGGCCCGTCAGGCGTTCAACGATGCCCGGCAGGCGACGCTGTCCGGGGCGATCACCGCGGACCAGCTCGATCGGATCGTGGCCCTGTCGGGTGAGGCGAGGAAGAAAACCGACCCCTCGCCGCGGACGCTGGCCTGGGAAGACCTCAAATCGCAGCACCCCGGCCTGGCCGAGCAGATCGATGCGGTGGCGACGGCCTACGAAGAATTTGAAGCCGAGAAAGGCCCGCTCGACGATCCGGAAGACCTGATCCGGATGCTGCGGGGGGCGGGGGTCTTGGAGTTCCGCATCGCGGCCACGCCGGGGGCCGGAGGCCAGGCCCGGCCGGCGGACTTACCGACCTACGTGCAGCGTCTTGCCGAAAAGGGCCCGAGGGCGGGGCTGACGGCGGACTGGCGGTGGTTCAAGATCCAATCGCTCGAGCAGTTTTTCGACCGGGCGGCTGTCCGCGAACGGCTGATCGAAAACCCGCAGTCCGCGGGGGCTGAGTTCGCGCAGCGCGGCCTGGTCGGCCGGGCTTACGGCGGCGACTTCTACGTGCTGCTGGCGAACACCCCCGGCGACTCGATGACCGCGAGCCAGGACTGGACGCTGACCAACACGTACCGGACCGCGGACACGCTGGGTCGGCCGGCCGTGGGGTTCAACCTCGACGGCAAGGGCGCGGTGCTGATGGGGCAGCTCACCGGCCCCAACGTCGGCCGGCAGATGGCGATCGTGCTCGACGGCGAGCTGATGTCTGCCCCGCAGTTGCAAGGGCAGCTCACGTCGGGCGGCACCATCACCGGCGAATTCAGCAACGCGGAATTCACTTACCTGATTAACACGCTCGGGGCGGGATCGCTCGAGGGGCAGTTGTCTTACGACCCGATCTCCCAGAAGACCACCGGGCCGTCGCTGGGTCAGGACAATCTGGAAAAAGGGCTGCGGGCGTGTGTCACGGCGTTGATTGTGGTGGGGCTGTTCATGGCCTTTTACTACCTGTTCGCCGGGCTGGTCGCGGACTTCGCGCTGGTGGCGAACATGGTCATTATCCTCGGGATCATGTCGCTCATCGAGGCGACCTTTACGCTGCCGGGGATTGCGGGTCTGGTGCTGACCATCGGGATGGCCGTCGACGCGAACGTGCTGATCTTCGAGCGCATCCGGGAGGAGTTGGAGGCCAAGGCGGACCTCCCGACCGCGGTCCGGCTGGGCTTCGCCAAAGCGTTGTCGACGATCCTGGACGCGAACATCACGACGCTGATTACCTGCGTTGTGCTGGGTTACACCGCGACCGCGGAGGTCAAGGGGTTCGCCGTGGTGCTCGGGGTGGGGATCCTGGCTACGCTCTTCACGGCCTTGTTTTCCACGCGGGTCATCATCGATCTTTACATGGTCTTGTTTAAGGCCAAGAGCCTCCCGATGCTCCCGACCCTCGTGCCGGCGCTCCGGCGTTTGCTCTCGCCCGACGTCAACTGGATCGGTCTGCGGAAGCTGTTCCTGCCGGTGAGTTTGGTGTTGATCGTGGCGGGGATCACCACGGCGATGTACCGGGGCGAAGACCTCTTAGACATCGAGTTTCGCTCGGGGACCGAGGTGACGTTTGAGCTGGGCGAGGGGCAGTCGTTGCCGCTGGACACGGTGCGTGAACGGCTGGCGGGCTTCGGCGAAACCGGGCGGGCCGCGGCGATCATCGAAGACGTCGAAGCGCAGGCCGAGCGGATCGCGGCGCAAAACGCGGAGATCGAGGGCGACGACACGCCCCTGCCGACCGTGCCGGACTGGACCCTTCTGGAAACCGCACAGGTGGTCACGGTCGGCGACCCGGCCGAGAACGGCGAGGCCACCGGGTTCAGCGTGGCGACGCTGATCGAGAACTCCTCGGCCATCAGCGACGCGATCAAGTACGTGTTCCGCGACGAGTTAGACGTCACGGCTTCAGTGGATTTTGCCGGCCGGGCGCTGGACGTGGGGCAGGCCAAGGGGATCGTCGAGCCCATCCTGGGCGGGTCGCTTTATCAAAACGCGATGGGGCGGCAGTTCACCGCTCAGGACCCGGACGTACAGGATTTCGTCGGCGGCGTGGCGATTGTGTTGGAAGACGTGAGCCCGGCAGTTAGCGTGCAAGACGTGGAAGAGCGGATCACCCGGATGCGTCGCCAGCCGGACTACGAACTGCTGGGGTCGCGGCCGTTCCGGGTCTTCGGGCTCGAACGCGTCGGGGACCTCGGCCGATGGCGAGCCGAGCTACACCACGCTGGCGGTGGTCGTACGGGACACGGATACGAATTACGCGGAAGACCGCAGCCGATTCACCGAAGAACTGGGGCTCGCGGCGACCGAGTGGGACTTGGTGCGTGATGCACTGCAGCGAGATACGAGCCTGGCGAGCGTGAGTAATTTTTCGAGTCAGGTGTCGGGCACGATGAAGCGGCAGGCGATCGTGGCGATGGCACTGTCGCTGCTGGCGGTGGTGGGCTACATCTGGCTGCGGTTCGGGAGCCTGCGTTACGGGCTCGCGGCGATCGCCGCGCTGGTCCACGACGTGTCGATCACGCTGGGGATCCTGGCGATCTGCGGCTACCTGACGAATATCCCGGGCTTCCACCAAGCGCTGCTGCTGGACGACTTCAAGATCAACCTGGCGCTGGTCGCGGCGCTGCTGACGATCGTGGGTTATTCGCTCAACGACACGATCGTGGTGTTCGACCGGATCCGGGAGAACCGCGGCCGGCTGAGCCGGGCGACGCCGGCGATCGTCAACGATTCGATCAACCAGACCGTAAGCCGAACGGTGCTGACCTCGGGCACGACCCTGATCGCGGTGCTGACGCTATACGTGCTCGGCGGCCCGGGGGTCCACGGGTTCGCGTTCGCCATGCTGATCGGCGTGATGGTCGGGACGTATTCGTCGATCGCGATCGCGGCCCCGATCCTGCTGATCGGAGACAAGTCGGAGGTCAGAGTTCTCGACGATCCCGAGCCCACGCCGCCCTCGGCGTCGGGGGGTGCGTTGGCGGAGGTGTCGTAAAGGGGGGCAGGGTTAGCAGACGCGGCCCCGGGTCATGGACTCGGGGTTAACGTAAAAGGCGCAGCTGCCGGCCGGCCGCGGAGAGCGGGCTCCAAACCGACAACAACATCAATCGCGCGGGGCGTCGCCGGTCAACTACAGCCGTTGGTTAGGCGACTTCCCCCGGCGACTCATGAACCACCAGAACGGCAGCCACAGGAGGAGCCAAAACAACGCGTAAAAACCAGCAGGAACCCAGCCGAGGATAAGGTAGAAGACACGACTGGCACCATCGGCGGTCGCATCCATTATCTGCTGCTCGGTCGCGTTCGCAGGCAGGAACGCGATACGCAGATCCCAGTGGCGGTCGACGGCAAAGTGGATCAGAACCCAGCCAGCCAGAACGGCAATGCCACACCGGAAGACGCCGAGCATGACCGACCGCCAGCCGCAGAAGATAATCAGCGGAGTTGCGACGAAGAACAGCAGGAACCAGTAGTTGTGCGTGATGTACGGTGACATCGCTGCTGTCGCCTAACGTTTCCCCGCTCAGTGGCGAGCCGCCCGCGAGGGTAAACGGACGGCTCGAAGAAGATCAGGACTCGCGGGCGTGGCTCGTCAACTGCAGCGGTTGGTTAGACCGCCTCTTTCAACCGTTGCGCGATGGTCCGGTTGTGGTCTCCACTAGAACGCACCCCCATGCTGATAGTCTCAAGCTTTTTTAAATGCCGAGCTATCTTGTCTTCGTCGGCACCTTCGGTAATCAGGCGGTAGATGACTGGGATATACGAATCGTACTCATCATGAGCTAGCGGCTCATCGCCGACGCCTATCGGGTCCCATTCGTTGATCAGCACATCGTGGATCGCTGCGAATGCTCGTCGGTATTTGAGTGATGCCCCGGCCATGGCGGTCTAACGTCTCCCCGCTCAGTGGCGAGCCGCCCGCGGGGGTGAACGGACGACTCGATGGGTTCGTTCAGTCGCGGGCGTCGCTCGTCCACTGCAGCGGTTGGTTAGGTCGCTTTTGGGGTTGACGCTGACCTCTTCACGGAGCGCTCACGAGCACGTTGATAGTGAACTTGATGCTGACAAATCGCAGCAAAGATAAGGCCAGCAACAGCCGGCCAAAGTATCTCGTTGCCTACGTCGGCGGTCAGAACCGCACCGAGAACCATGAGCCACAGCAGAAGATTGAGGCAAACCATCCAGTATGGAATTCGAATATTTTCGAACATGTTGCGACCTAACAATGATTAAGTAACAAACAGGTTACATAGCAGTTCGTATTAAACTAGCTGATTTGGTCTGTAAGTACAGAAAAAAATTGAGTCAATGAGTCACTTTTTCGATGGCGTGTCCCCGAAAAGTAACCTGCGTCGCCGGCGGGGCCTGATCGCGCTATGGACGGGAGGCTAACCCGGGAGGGTGACGCAGAAGTTTACATCTTGCTGACGACGAGGCTGACGTTGTGACCGCCGAAGCCGAAGCTGTTGGACATGACGTGGCTGACGTCGGCGGAGCGGGCTTGGTTGGGGACGTAGTCGAGGGTGCAGCCTTCGCTGGGGTTGTGGAGGTTGATGGTGGGCGGGAGCTGGCCGGTCTCGAGGACCTTGGCGAGGATGACCGCTTCGATACCGCCCGAGGCGCCCAGGGTGTGGCCGGTCATCGACTTGGTGGAGGAGACGGGGATGGGGCAGTCGTCGCCGAAGGTTTTTTGGATGGCCCGGGTCTCGGCGAGGTCGCCGAGGCCGGTGGACGTGCCGTGGGCGTTGATGTAGCCCAGTTCGGCGGCGTCGAGGCCGGCGTCTTGCATGGCGAAGGTCATGGCGTGGGACGCGCCCTCGCCGTTTTCGAGCGGGGCGGTGATGTGGGAGCCGTCGGCGGACTGTCCGTAGCCGGCGAGTTCGCCGTAGATCTTCGCGCCGCGAGCTTTGGCGTGTTCGTATTCTTCGAGGATGACGATGCCGGCACCTTCGGAGAGGACGAAGCCGTCGCGGTCTTCGTCGAAGGGGCGAGAGGCGAGGGTGGGCTCATCGTTACGTTTGGAGAGGGCTTTGAGGGCGACGAAGCAGGCCATGCCCAAGTCGTTGAGGGCAGCCTCGGCGCCGCCGGTGATCATAATGTCGGCGGCGTCGTGGCGGATGCACTGGGCGGCTTCGCCGATGGCGTGGGCGGCGGAGGCGCAGGCCGAGGCGCAGGCGGAGTTGGGCCCCTTGATCCCGAAGTGGATCGAGACGTTGCCCGACCCGGCGTTACACATCAGCTTGGGGACCATGAACGGGCTGACACGCATCGGGCCCTTGGCGATAAGCTTGCGGTAGCCGTCGCAGAACTCTTCCATGCCGCCGATGCCGGTGCCGATGATCGAGCCGACCCGCCAGGGGTTTTCGTTGGCGTAGTCGAGGCCGGCGTCGTTCGTGGCGTCGATGGCGGCGGAGACGGCGAACTGGGCGAAGCGGTCGAGTTTCTTCGCGGCCTGCTTCCGGGCGGGGGGCTCGAACTGCGGCGGCCCGTCCCAATCGGTGCACTCGCCACCGAATTTGACCGGGTATTCGCTGGTGTCGAAACGGGTGACGGTGCGGATGCCGCTTTGTCCGTCGAGAAGCTTTGCGTAGACGTCGTTGACGTCGGTGCCGAGGCTGGTGACCCAGCCGAGTCCGGTGATTACGACGCGTCGGTCACTCATGGGCGGTAGGGGGGCAGGAGGCGGGGAGAAACGGTAGGGGGAAACAACCGCCCCGGGGTGGCGCGTCGGGTGGGGGCTCGCAGCGGCAGATGCCGGGACTGCGACCCACCATAACGGGCGGATCACCGCGGGGCGGGGCAATAGATTCTACACGAAAGAGCGGTCGGGCCGGGGCTTGCAGGGCGTTCCCCGGGGCGGCACGGGCTGGGCCAAGGGGAAAAGCGATCGGCGAGCGAGCAGCGGCTTACTTGTCGATGTTTTCTTTGATGAACTCGATGGCCTGTCCCACCGTTTGGATTTTCTCGGCTTCTTCGTCGGGGATCGAGGTTTCGAATTCGTCCTCGAACTCCATGACCAGTTCGACGGTGTCGAGGCTGTCGGCGTTGAGGTCGTTCACAAAGTTAGTGGACTCGCTGATTTCGCTCTTTTCGACGCCCATCTGCTCGGCGACGATGGCGACGACTTTTTCTTTGATCTCAGCTTTTTCCATGGTTGGCTCCTAAAAGTCCGGTGTTCCGGGTCCGGGGTGTCCGGGTGGCCGGGGGTTTGAATTGAGCGAAGGGCAGGGCAGAGCCCGAGGCCTGGTCGCGTGCCCCGAAGGGGGCGGGAACTGCTCGCCCGGAAGATTCGGGCAAAGCAAGCGGGAAATATAGCCTCACCGCACGCTTATGCCAAGCCGAGGGTCCGGGAACCGTCTCGGGCGGGCCTCGGTTTACCGCAATTAGAGTCCCCGGCCGGGTGGCCGATCAGGCGGGGATAGGGAGGGCGGGGCCAGAGGAGGGAGTCAACTCATCGTCATCCCGCCGTCGACGGTGAGGACCTGGCCGGTGACGTAGCTCGCGCTGTCGGAGGCGAGAAACGCCACGGCGGCGGCGATTTCTTCGGGCTGGCCCATCCGGCCGGCGGCGGTCATTTGTTTCACGCCCTCTTTGATCTTGTCGGGGAGGACGTCGGTCATGTCGGTCTGGATGAAGCCGGGGGCGACGACGTTGGCGGTGATGTTTTTCTTGCCGAGTTCTTTGGCGAAGGATTTGGTGAACCCGGCGAGGCCGGCCTTGGCCGCGGCGTAGTTGGCCTGCCCGGCATTGCCGACGACTCCGGAGACGCTGCCGAGGTTGATCACACGGCCGAATTTACCGCGGACCATGGTCCGGCTCGCGGCGCGGCAGGCGATAAAGACGCTGCGGAGATTGGTCGCGATCACGTCGTCGAACTCCTCGTCGGTCATACGCATCAACAGGTTATCGCGGGTGATGCCCGCGTTGTTGACGAGGATGTCGAGGCGGCCGTGTTCCTCGGCGACGGCTTCGATCAACCCCGTGATGGCTTGCCCGTCGGAGATATCGCAGGTCTTGACGGAAGCGGAGCCGCCGGCGGCTTCGATCTCGGATTTGACGGCTTCGAGTTTCTCGGCGTTGCGGGCGACACAGACGACGTGCCTGCCGTCGGCGGCGAGGGCCCGGGCGATCGCGGCACCGATGCCACGGGAAGCGCCGGTAACGATGGCGACGCGTTGTTCGTTGGTTTCAATCATGGGAGTCCTTAATGTCGGGCGGATAAATCACGAAGGCACAAAGACGCGAAGAAGTAGTTTGTATGAAGATAGAACAAACGTTGGCTTCTTGGTGTCTTCGGGCTTTCGCGTCTTCGTGATGGGTTTTATCGGGGTACGCTAAAGTTTTCGACTTTCAAGGACCGGTCGATCCGCCGCATCAGCCCGGTGAGCACCTTGCTCGGGGCGAGCTCGACGTAGCGGCCCGGCCAGTGTTCCGCGGCCCACTGCATCGACTGGCTCCAGCGGACCGGCGAGGTGAGCTGGGCCACGAGCCGTGACTTGACCGTCGCCACGTCGTGGTCGTGCGGCTGCCCGGTAACGTTCGAGAGGACCGGGACGTTTGGCGTGTTCCACTGTACGGCGTCGAGCGCCGCGGCGAGGCGGTCGGCGGCGGGCTGCATCAGCGGCGAGTGGAACGCCCCGGCGACGGTCAGCGGCGTGGGCTTGAACCCCATCTCGTTGGCGACGCCGACGGCCCGCTCACACGCATCGACCGAGCCGCTGACGACGACCTGCATGGGCGAGTTGAAATTGGCCGGCACCAAAACGCTTTCCGCCGAACCGCCCCGGGCCTTGTCGCAGAGCTCGTGGATCGCGTCTTCCGAGACGTCGCCGGTGATGGCCACCATTGAGCCTTCACTCGCCTCGGCGGCGTCCTGCATCGCCTGTCCGCGGAGCCGGACGAGGTTGAGGCCTTCCACGAAGTCGAACGCGCCGGCGAGGTGCAGGGCGGTGAATTCGCCGAGGCTGAGCCCCGCGGTGGCGGTGAAGCGCTCGACCTGCTCGGTCTCGAGGAGCGCCTGGAAACAGGCCACCGAGGCGGTGTAGATGGCGCACTGGGCCATGTCGGTACGGTTGAGTTGGTCGGCCGGGCCGTCGAAGCACAGCTCGCTGAGCGGGAAGTCGAGGGTCTTGTCCGCGGCGGCGAAGGTCTGGGCGGCGACGGGGTGGGCGTCGAGCCAGGCTTTGCCCATGCCGACGGATTGGGCCCCTTGACCCGGACAAAGAAGGAGGGTGTGACTCATAGAAAAGAACCTGTTAATCAACCATTGTCGAGGGAATCGTCCATGTTGTGGCCGATTCGCGGGTCATGGGGCACTGTAGTGAATCCCCGCCGCTCTTGCAGAGCCGCGCTGCCGAGGCCGGGCCGTACGATTCCACAGACACGGAGTAATATGTTGCAGGTTTCCGGGAGTATTTCGGTCGCTTGCCGCAGTGGCGATGGTCGGTCCGCCCGTTGATTTCCTCTTAGCCATGCCGGGTTGGAGTCGGCCTACGATCATTTTTAAGGTTGTTGTGGCCCACGCGGCCTCGCAGCGGTTTTTGAGTCTCTAGCCACCCCCACCGCAGGTTGAGCGGGCGGCGGCAGCCGGGACGCTGACCGAGTGTGGCGGAGGGGGACCCCGCTCCCTCGACCCGCGATCGCCGCGGTGGGGATGCGCTAAGGCGTGACGGGAGCCTAGCTGAATCGCACCGCACACGCTTTATCCCTTATCTCGGACGGCAGTCGCGAGAGGTCGGTTCCGTCGGGCGGGGAATGGGCGGGCTACATGCGCCAGAGCGAGGTTGTCCAGGTCATGCCGCCGCCGATCGCGCAGAACAGGACGAGGTCGCCCTCTTTTATTTTGCGCTGCTCGTAGGCTTCGTGGAGGCAGATGGCGGCGCTGGCGGCGGAGGTATTGCCGAGGCGATCGATGTTGATGTAGAGCTTGTCTTCGGGGAGGCCGAAGCGGTCGCGGGCCGACTCGAGGATGCGTTTGTTGGACTGGTGGGAGATGACCAGGGCGAGGTGTTCGGGCTTGATCCCGGCGGCGTCGAGGGCCTGCGCCATCATCTTCTGGGTGGTGGTGACCGCAAACTTGTAGACCTCGCGGCCGTTCATCTGGAGCGTGTGGTAGGCGCCGGTAAACGAGTTGACTTCGGGGAGGTGTTCGGGCTTCTCGGGCACGTAAAGCTCGCCCCAGAGGCTGCCGTCGCTGTGCATGCTTTGGTGGAGGCAGCCGCGGTTGTCGTCATCGACCGCGGAGAGCACCGCGGCCCCGGCGCCGTCGCCGAAGAGGATACAGGTGCGGCGGTCGGTATAGTCGACGATCTTCGAGAGCGTCTCGGCACCTACCACGCCGACGGTGCGGTAGCGGCCGGCGGCGATCAGGCTCTCGGCGACGTTGAGGGCATACACAAAGCCGGAGCAGGCGGCGGAGAGGTCCATGGCGCCCGCGGGGGCGGCCCCGAGGTCGGCCACGACGCGGGCCGCGGTGCTGGGGCAGACCATCTCGGGGGTGATGGTCGCCAGGATGACCAGGTCCAGGTCGGTGGGCGCAAGCTCCGCGCGCGTCAAAGCCTGGGTCAGGGCGTCGCAGGCCAGGTGCTGAACGGTGGTGTCCCCCTGGACGACGTGCCGGGTCTTGATACCGGTACGCTGGGTGATCCATTCGTCGTTGGTATCGACCATCTGGGCGAGGTCATAGTTGGAGAGCACCTTTTCGGGAAGGGCGACCCCTGTCCCGACGACGGCCACTCCGGCCGGCCGGCGCATGCCGGTCTGATTCATGATTCGGAATCCTTGGCCCCGCCGTGGGAGTGGACGGCACGCCCTTCGTGCTCGGCGAGGGCGTCGATGATGGCTTGGTTGACGCCGCTCTGCGCGTACTGCTGGGCTTTTTTGATGGCGTTGGTGATGGTGCGCGACTCGGAGCTTCCGTGGCAGATCATGCAGATCCCGTTGGCGCCCAAGAGCGGCGCCCCGCCGTATTCATGGTAGTCGTGTTTCTTGTAGATGCTTTTGACCACGGGCTCGAACTGCATGGCCAAGTCCATGTCGATTTCCATCGCCTCACGGGTGATCGTCTGGAAGATGCCGGCGGAAAGGCCTTCGGAGAGCTTGAGGACGACGTTCCCGGTGAACCCTTCGGTGACGACGACGCTGGCCTTGCCGTTGAAAAGGTCGCGGCCTTCGACATAGCCGGCGTAGTTGAGCTTGTCGTCGGCGCGGCAGAGCGCGTTGGTTTCACGGACCATGGGGGTCCCTTTGCCTTCTTCCCCCCCGATGTTCATCACGCCGATCTTGGGATCATCGATGCCCAATACGCGTTCGGCGTAGGTGGCGGCCATGACGGCGTACTGGTAGAGGTGCCCGGCCTTGGGTTCGGGGTTCGCGCCGACGTCGCAGAGCACGACGGGGCCGTGGAACGTCGGCAGAACAATCGCGATGCCCGGCCGATGGACCCCGGGGAGCCGGCGCATAGTCATCTGGGCGGCGGCGACGCAGGCACCGGTGTTGCCGGCGGAGATGATGACCTCGCAGTATTGGTCTTTCGATTTCTTTTTACTGCCCAGCCAGGCCATCCTGACGATGGAGCTGTCGCTTTTTTCGCGCAGGGCGGAAACGGGGGGCTCGGCCATGCCGATGACCTGGGTGGTCGGCTCGACGACAAAGCGAGGGTCGTCCTGGAGGCCGTGCTCCTTGAGACCGTCGTGGATGATCTCGCCGTCGCCGATGAGGACGAGGTGATCGTCTTCGGCGAGAAGAGGGGCCGCGTTGATCCCGCCGGCCAGGATCGCGTCGGGGGCGTTGTCGCCGCCCATGACATCAAGGGCGATTCGCACAGGCGTGACCTTTTGTTATTTGTTTTTGTTGCGGAGGGCTTTGACGTTCAGGAAAAACCCGGGGCGGTTGCCGTTGGGCGGTACGTAGCCGGTTTCCCGACAGACCGTGTGGGGTTTCTTGGGTTCGCCGCTGTGGGGGCAGGCGACGAGTTGGGCGGCCGAGAGCGCGTGGTGCGAACGGCCTTTTCGGGTTTGCGTGCGGGTTTTGCGTTGAACGGGGAGCATAATACAAGTCCTTTTCGGGCGGCGGCTTAGATATAAGCTAGTCCGCCCGTAGCGTGGTCGGTGGGGGCGTGCAGGACGCGGCGGGTCGTAAAAGGTAGTCAGGCTTGGGGTTGCCGTCAAGGCGAAGAAGAGCCGGGGGGCTGATCGGGGCCCCGCAGACGCCGATCGCCGCGGAGGAGTTTTGTTCGGACGAGCGGGGGTTTTCGGCGTTAGCGTGACGTGACCCGCCGGTCGGGGACGGGGCAGCTTTTGGAGTTCTGGGTGAGTTCTTGGAGCAGTTCGTCCATACTGACGGTCGCGAAGGAGGTCGCGGAATCGCTCATGGCGTAGGGGATGACCAGGTGCCCGGCGTGGGCCAGCGCGCCGCAGGTGTAGACCACGTTGGGGACGTAGCCGTCGCGCTCGGTTTCGGAAGGGATGATGAGAGGCTGGTCGAGGTGGCCGATGACTTTGGACGGATCATCGAGGTCCAGGAGGCAGGCGCCGATACAATACTGGCGGACCGGCCCGACGCCGTGGGTCAGCAGCAGCCAGCCCTGAGGGGTTTCGATCGGCGGGCCGCAGTTTCCGATCTGCACAAACTCCCAGGGGTAGAGCGGGGCGGCGAGTTTCTGACAGTCGTTCCAGAAGTGGACGTTGTCGGATTTCATGATGAACATGTTCTCGCCGTCGAGCCGGGAGATCATGTGGTAGAACCCGTCGATCTTGCGCGGGAACAGCGCCATGCCTTTGTTCTGGACATACTTCCCGTTGAGGGTGTGGATCTCGATATTGGAAAAATCCGGGGTCTCGAAGAGCTGGGGCAGGATGCGGTAGCCGTTGTAGGCGGTGTAGGTGCCGAAGTAGGTCACCTTGCCGTCGTCGTCGGTAAAGTGGGTCAGGCGGACATCCTCGATGCCGCGGGACTCGTTCTCGGAGGTCGGGAAGATCACGATCTCCGACGGGTCGGCGTCTGAGGGCACGGTGAGGCGGTAGTTCGACCGCGCGAGCCAGAGCATATTCTCGGCGGTTTCGTTGAAGGGCGTGGGGTGGTCGGGCCGGTGTTTGACCTCCGCGATTTTGTGGTCGAGCTCGTGGTAGGTGAACCAATCCGGCAGTTCGTCGAGCACCGAGCGGGCGGCGCTGGTGTAGGCGGCCATCTCGATGAGCTTCAGGAAGAAGAGTTTCTTTTCGTAGCGGCGGTCTTGATTGACCCGCATCTTGGCGGCGAACTTGGAGAGGGGAGCGAAACCGATCTCGCCGTCTCTGGAAACCACCCCGGTGCGGAAGACGATGGAGGAGACGTGGCCTTCGCCGGTGGCCCGGAGCGACATGATAAAGCGGAGCTGCCCGGGCTCGAGGTTGCTCTGGTCGGGGTGCGGGACGATCGAGGGGTTGAAGAGTGCGGCGGACTCGATGGAATACTCCATGGTGAAGTACGAGCCGAGCAGCAGTTTGCGGGCCGAAGATAAGGCCTCGGGCTCTGCAACGTGGTGCTGGATATAGCCGAAGTGCCGGGCAAACACGTCTTCGATGCGTCGATGCCGCGGCGCGAAATCGGCGAGGACCTGATCGAGCAGGGCCTGGACTGCCGGGTCGGAGAGGCCGGCGACACGGCGCAGGATATTGTGGATACGGGGCTCGCCGCCTACTTGAAAAAACCGGGCGATGACGCGCTTGTCATCGGACGAGAACTTCTCGGGTTTCCGGGTCACGGTGATGGGGCTGCCGTTGGGCATGGCGGGGTTCCGGGTGGAGGTGGTGGGGGTCAACGGTCGGGGCAGCGTGGGGTGCGGCATTAGCCGCATCGGTCATTTGGAAGTACAGCCATCGGGGCAGGGTTGTCGGGAGCCGCCGGAGGTTTCCGGCGGCGGGGGCTGCCGGGACGGTTCTTCCAGGAGCGGTGTTAAGCGTATCGTCGTTTTAGGTTAGGAGGGTGACGAGGCGAGAGCAGAACATCTTTATCGGGGGCGGAGGGCAGGCGGGGCGGCACTACAGGTCGTCTGCAGGACCATCGGGGCGACGTACGACCGCTTTTCTCTCCGAGAGTCATCGGCACTCCGCGATGAAAGTGCCCACGAGTTTTATTTGGATTCACGTGCCGCTCGTATCTCAGCGGCGCAGCGGCGGCAGAAGTCCATCGGAGGCCCTTGCCGTATCAGGAACGTCGTGATCGACCGGGCGTCGATTTTGGGGTACATCACACAGTCCGGGTGGGTGCAGTGTCCGGCATGCCAGCGATGGCCGGCGGATTCCGGCACGCCGAGCGCATGGCCCAACTCGTGATAGATCACGAATTCCCAGACTTGATCTTCGAGGAAAAACACGCTCGCCGTCTCCTGGATGCGCTGAGATGAAAATAGGATCTGCTGCCAATCGTCTTGCATCCGCATAAACACGCCGCGGCTGCCGCCCTCTACGTTCCGGGCGAAGACCAGCGCGACACGGTCGAGTTGTCCCTCGGCATCCGGCGGAGCGATACGGCCACGCGGAACCTGACCCTCCGCGCTTTCGGGCAGACGCAACTCGACGGTGGGTCTGATCACGAATTGGCCGATGGTATGCGCCGTCAACCGAGTCACCGCACGCTGCAAAGCCTCTTCAGGCACCGCCTGGCCGTCCACCGAAACGACATCCAGGTAGACCGTGTCGGCCTGGATCATGGCGTGGTTCAGTTGTGAGTTGTAAACCATCCGGTCCGGGAACGCGGGACCGAAGCAGCCGACCAGGAAAAACAGGCAGGCAAGGGTTGAACCTCCGAAGCAGGCGGATCGTCGAACTCGGCGGAGCGTCACCACTTCAGCTTTCGGTTTCGCCAAACAGGGCGCGGCCGATGCGGACGACGTTGGAACCTTCTTCGATCGCGACTTCGAAGTCGTTAGACATGCCCATCGAGAGCACATTGAAAGCCTCGCCGCCGACGTGAGCGGCTTTGACATCGGCAAACAGCTCGGCGGTGCGGGCGAACGTGGGCCGAGTCTCTTCGGGGTTTTCGGCGTAGGGGGCCATGACCATCAGGCCGCGGGGCCGGAGATGGAGCATGGTGTCGATCGATTCGATGAGGTGGGTCACCGCGGGCACGGCGATGCCGCCTTTGTTCCCGCCGCCGGAACTGCTTGCGGTCTCGCCGCTGATGTTGACCTGCACGAGGATGTCGAGGGGTGACGTCGAGGCGAGCGGCGTAGTTGTGCAGTTCTTCTGCGAGTCGTAGGGAATCGACGGTATGGATCAGGTCGACGTGGGGGGCAACCTGTTTGACCTTGTTCCGCTGGAGCTGGCCGATCATGTGCCAGCGGATCTTGTCGGGGGTGGCGTCGTCGGCGCGGGCGGACGCGCCGGCGAGGGTTTTCTTGCGGCTCAGAAACTCGGCGAGCTGGGGGACACGCTGGGTGAGCTGCTGGACCCGGCTCTCGCCGAGGTCGGCCTGCCCCATCTCGACGATCTGGCGGATCTGCTCCATACCCGCGTATTTGGTGACCGCGATCATGGCGACGTCTTCTCGACGGCGGCCGACTTTCGCGGCGGCGGCGGCGATGCGGTCGTTGACCCGTTGGTAGGCGTCTTTGAGCTGATCGGGGCCGGCAAGAGGCGAAGGGGGCATGGTGGCAGGTTAGGCGGATTAGGGGGGCAACGCAAGGGGGTCGGCGCGGCGGGTCAGGCTTCTTCGAGCCGGGATTTGACCCAGCCCAGCGCGGATTCGAGGTCGGCGGTTTTGCCTTCCAGTTGGGCGTCGTAGGCCCCGTCGAGCAGCGGCTTGAAGCGGGGGCCCGGGGCGAGTCCCAACGCGAGAAGGTCGGCCCCCGTGATGATCGGCGGGGGGGCGATCCCGATCCCGTCGCCGTGGAGGCGGGGGGTGTCGGCCTCGATCGTTGCGGAGCGCCCGAGGGCACGCAGAAGTAGCAGCGACTGGTCCCAGCTCGGCGCGGCGAGGAGCCGTTTGCGCGCGGCCACAGAGAGCCGGCCCCAGTCGTCGGCGGCCGTGGCTTGGCGTAAGACGGCGGTGAGGGCATCGGCTTCGGCGTTGCTTAGACAGAGCGCTCCGCGCCAGTCGGGCAGCTTGTTTAACGCCGAGGGGCGGCCGTGCCGGTCGATGATCCACGCGGCGAGCGCGGTGGGGTAGCGGGCCTCGGGGGCGAGGCGGTCGAGGGTAGGCAGCGGCGGGTCGGCGTGGGGTTCGCGCAGGGCGGGCGCGTCGAGTTGGAGTTGTTGGAGGAGTGTGGCGGCGAGCGTAGGGCGGGGGCCGGTCAGGGCCGCGCGGATTTCGTCGCCGATCCGTTCGCGAGCGATCTGATCGAGCGACGAAGCGTGGGTGCGGATGGCGTCGGCGGTGTCGGGGGCCAGCGTGAAGCCCAGCCGGGCGGCGAACCGGACGGCCCGGAGCATCCGCAAATAATCCTCGGCAAAGCGGCGGGCCGGGTCGCCGATCGCGCGGAGGATCCGGCCCGCGAGGTCGGCCCGGCCACCGACGTAGTCGATGACCCCGTCGGGATCGGCCAACGGGTTCGGTTGGGCGTCGTGCAGCGGGTCTTCGAAGAGGCCGTTGACGGTGAAGTCGCGTCGCTGGGCATCGTGCTCGGCGTCCGAATAGGCCACCTCGTCGGGGCGTCGGCCGTCGGAGTAGACCCCTTCGGTGCGGAAGGTGGCCACTTCGATCCCCATCCGAGGCGGATCGTCTGGCCTCCGGTCTCTGCGCCGCGGGTAGACCAGGACGACCCCGAACGCCTCCCCGATCGATCGCGAACCGGGGAAAAGGTCTCGGACCACCTCGGGGCGGGCGTCGGTGGCCACGTCGTAGTCTTTGGGGGTGAGCCCGAGCAAGCGGTCACGCACACAGCCGCCGGCGAAGACCGCGGCGTGGCCGTGTTGACGGAGGCGGCGGACAATCTGGGTGGCGGCGTGTCGAGACATCGGTCGAGCCAAGCGGGTTTGCGTGAAGACGCCGTAGGCTAGCAAGATCGCCGAGATCACATTCTGGCCGCTAATATAGAAGGGGTCACCGCGCGGTGAGGGTGCGGGTTCAAAGCCGCCGGTATCCGCAAGTATTCCGCGAGAGTTTCTGTCTATGTCCGCATTCCCCGCGACGATCCCGGTCCGGCTCGACGCGGAGGGGCGGATCGACAACGACGTGTTTTGCCCGTCTTGCGACTACAACCTGCGGATGCAGCGGGTCGCGGACGTGGTGGGGAGGCGGGAAGGTGCGGCGGCGTCGGAAGCCGGTCGTCCGGGGGGGTGTCCGGAATGCGGGGCGGAACTGGATGTGGTCAGCCGGGACGAGGCGGATATGTTCAGCCGGGCCGACCCCGGATGGTGCCGCCGGGTGGTGCGGGGGGCGGACTGGTTGTTTTATGGCGCGGTGGGGGCGATGCCGCTGGTGCTTCCGGGGCTGGTGGTGGCGACGGCGGGGCTGTGGCTGATGACCGGGCGGGAGCCGGGCCGCCGCGAGGGCTGGAAAGCACGGGGGACGCGGCTGTCGGCCCGCTGGGCGAGTGTGCTGGGCGCGGGGGCGGGGTTGGCGCTGTTGGTGCTGCTGTGGTGGCGGTGGGGGGAGGCGACCCGGGCGACGTTTCTGGCCAAAGATTGGCTGCTGGGCGATATCCTGTTTTGCGCGGTCGGGGCGTCGTTCGCGGTGGGCATGCTCGAGGCGTGGCGGTATTTGTTCGCGTTGGCCGCGCGGGCCGACGGGCCGCGGGTCGCGCAGGCCTGCCGGGCGGCGTGGAAGCGTTACCTCTTGGGGGTCGGGGTCGTGGTGGGGCTGGCGCTGGCGGTGAATGTGGCGGAGCGGTCGGGGATCCGGCTGCCCGAGCCCTGGAACCATTACACGGTCACGGCGGGGTTCGCGGTGGTCGGGGCGGTGGCGGTGTGGCTGTGGTGGGTCACGGTGGGGCTGACGCGGGAGATTCGGCGGCTGCTACGCGGGGCGGTGGCGGCTCCGCAGCGCGAGACGCCGGCCGTGGAGAGCATGAAAACCGATGAGGTGCGGGCGGTGTCGGCCTCGGGCAAGGATCAATAAGCCCTGGCCCAGACGACGCGCTGCGGGCTGGGCTCGCCGGTGAAGATGCATTTGCCCGGCTCGTTCGGTCCGCCGAGCAGGCCATCGATCGCGCCGTCGTCGGGGAGGCAGCGGATGGTGACGGCCAGGTCGTCCTGAATTTTTTTGGCGATCTCGACGTCGCCGTTCCAGTGGGCGAGGGCGAAGCCGGCTTTTCCGGGGCCGTCCCCCCGGAAGTATTTTTCGAATTTATCGCGGGCGTTGATGACGCGGGAGTTGTCGGCGCGGAAATTTTTCGCTCGTTCAAACAAGGTGTTTTGGATGTCGGTAAGGGTGTCGGCGACGGTTTCCAGGAACTGCTTCCGGGGGACGCCGGCCTTGTCTTTGGGCGGGCGGTCGCGGCGGGCCAGGAAGACGCTGTCGCTGGCCATGTCGCGTTGGCCGACCTCCAGGCGGATCGGCACGCCCTGCTTGACCCAGCCCCAGGTCTTGTCGCCGCCGCGGATGTCGCGGGTGTCGAGTTCGACGCGGATCGGGCTCCCGGAATATTCGATACCGCGCAGGTCGTCGGCGAGCTGTCCGCAGTAAGCGAGCACGGCGTCGGGGTCGTCGGCCTTGAAGGTGATGGGCATGATGACCACGTGGGCGGGGGCGAGGCGGGGGGGCAGGACGAGCCCGTCGTCGTCGGAGTGGGTCATGATCAGGCCGCCGACGAGGCGGGTGGAGACGCCCCAGCTGGTGGTCCAGGCGTAGTGGCGCTGCTCGTCCTCGCCGTGGAACTCGATGCCCTGGGCCTTGGCGAAATTCTGGCCGAGGAAGTGGGACGTGCCGGCCTGCAAGGCTTTCTTGTCCTGCATCATGGCTTCGATCGAGAGGGTGTCCAGGGCCCCGGGGAAGCGTTCGTGCTCGGGCTTGGCCCCCTTGATGACGGGCATGGCCATGGTGTCCTCGGCGAAGCGGGCGTAGACCTCGTGCATCTTCGCGGTTTCTTCGAGCGCCTCGGCCTCGGTGGCGTGGGCGGTGTGGCCCTCCTGCCAGAGGAACTCGGCGGTCCGGAGAAACAAGCGGGTCCGCAACTCCCAGCGGACGACGTTGGCCCATTGGTTAATCAGCAGCGGCAGGTCGCGGTAGCTCTCGACCCATTTGGCGAAGCTGGCGCCGATGATCATCTCGGAGGTGGGGCGGACGACCAGGGGTTCTTCGAGTTCGCCGGCGGGTTGGAGCCCGCCCTCGCCGTCGGACTCGAGGCGGTGGTGGGTGACCACGGCACACTCTTTGGCGAAGCCCTCGACGTGCTCGGCTTCTTTTTCGAGGTAGCTCTTGGGGATGAACAGGGGGAAGTAGGCGTTTTTGTGGCCGGTGTCTTTGAACATTTTGTCCAGCACCGCTTGCATGTTTTCCCAGATCGCGTAGCCCCAGGGCTTGATGACCATGCAGCCGCGGACATCGGAGTTCTCGGCCAGGTCGGCGGCCTTGACCACCTGTTGGTACCACTGCGGGTAGTCCTGCTCGCGGGTGGGGGTGATCGCGGTTTTGGAAGATTTTTGGGTTCCGGGCTTGGCCATGTTGCGGACGATAGCAGAAAGTTTCCCCCAATTGCTCGGGCCGGCTCGCTCCGTGCGGAAGTGGGTTTATACTGCCTATATGGATGTTGGACGGGTGACAGGCACGGCAGCCTCGCTGGGATTGTTCCTTACGCTCATGGGGATCGGGGGGTGTGCGCCCGGGACGCCTTTTAAGGATTCCGACCGGGTGCGGACGCCTTACGAGCGTTATCAGGTGCTGCGCGGAGAAAAGCGCCCTAAAACCGTGACGGATTCGTTCGGGAAGGAGCAGCCGGCGCTGCGGGCTCGGCTTGCGCCGCTGGACCCTTAATCTCTATGTTGATGGGGATGAGCCCGGGTCAGCGCGATCGCCAATCGAGATAGCCTGGGTTTTATCGGGTCTATCTACAGAGAGAAAGTTGGACGGCACGTAGGGCGGCAGCCGATGTGTTTTTACGAGGGACAAAACAACTTGCGGAGCCTTCCGCTCGATTTGAGGAAAACAGTGTCTTGCCTTGGTATTGACCGGATAGAAAAGTGTTTGAAGTAGAAAGCGGTCCAGGTTTTGCCTGAAAAACGAACTATTCTGGTGCTCAGCTCGCTGGTCGTCTGTATGGCGGTGACCGCGGGGGCTTTGCGGATTATGGAGCCCGGCGCGGTGCCGCCGATCGGCGGGGTGACGCTGCTGTCGATCGAACGTAACGCCACGGAGCGGCCCGAAGACAAGCTTTTCGCGGTATCCGAGGCGCCCCGGGACTGGCGGGCGATCGTGATCCACGACAGCCGGACGTTGACCGGGAGCTACGACGCGATCGACAAGGCTCACCGCAGGGCCGGGAAAGCCGGCTGTGGCTACCACTTGGTCGTCAACAACGGCACCGGCGACGAAGACGGCCGTATCGAGGTCGGTTACCGGTGGAAATTCCAGGAGTCCGGGGATTATCTTCTGGGGCCCAATGCCGGCTGGTATCACCAAAAGGCCATCGGCATCTGTATCGTCGGCGACGCGGACCAGCAGCCGTTCACCGACGCCCAAATCCGTGAGCTCACCTGGTTGGTCCGTCAACTGCAGCAGCGTTTCGATATCCCGGCGGAATATGTCTTTACGGATCTGGGGAGCGACCCGCAGACGGCAGGGAAGTATTTCTCACCCGGGGCATTCCGGGCCGGGCTGATCGGCGGGGCGAGCCTCTCTTCAACCCGCCCGTGAGGCGTGACCTGTCGACTGAGTAGGCTAGTTTTCTGCAAGCCTCCTCAATCCGAAGTATCCAAATGGGGTGTCAGGGAGGGGCAGGGCAACTGTTCTGCGCTCTGGCAGTCTCTTTCGTTCGCTGTTTCCGGGAACGGCTCGATAGAGAGGGGATCGCGTCTTTCGGGTATCGGCATATGCGGGTAGCGGCCCGATGGGACAGTAACGTACATCCAGGAAATAGACGCTGGACCGCCGGGTTTATGTGGAAACGGGTTAGCTTGGCGTGAATTTCGAGTAAATCAGTCTTGTCGTACCCCTTCACGTGGGGTATGTTGAGTTGATCCGTTATTCATTTATTAGGACAGCGACATCATGAAATCTTGTGCACCCGCCGCCGTTGGCCCGGCGATACGGTTGTCATATTCGATTCTGATGCCTGACATAAGTCATGGCTGAGTTCCATCAAATCGCGGGTTACGATGTCGTAGCAAGCCTCGGCGAGGGTGCGCACAGCACTATTTACGCGGTCCGCGACAAGCACGGCCAATTGATGGTTCTTAAGCGCGTGGTTAAGGAAGGGCCCAGCCAACAGCGTTTCATCGATCAAGCTTTGGCAGAGCACGAAGTGGCTTCCAAAGTGGATCATCCCCGGGTGCGAAAAAGCATTAAGGTGATCAAACAGCGCAACGTCATACGCGTCAGCGAGGTTCTGGTGCTGATGGAGTTAGTCGATGGGAAGACGCTCGAGCAGTATCGGCCGACAGATTTATTACAGATTTGTACGGTGTTTTATCAGGCGGCGGAGGGGCTGCGGGCTATGCACCGGGCGGGTTACGTGCACGCCGACATCAAGCCGAACAACATCATGCTGACGGAAGAATCGGGGGTCAAGCTGATCGATTTCGGTCAGAGTTGTAAGTCCGGGACGATCAAGCCGCGCATCCAGGGCACGCCGGACTACATCGCCCCTGAGCAGGTCAAACGCGAAGCGATCACTGAGCGTACGGACGTATTCAATCTCGGAGCGACGTTCTACTGGCTCCTCACCGGCCAACATGTTCCTACTCTGATGCCTAAGAAACACCAAGGCGTTAAAGTCGATTCCGAGACCCCCAAGCGGGCCCTGCCCCCGATCGAAATTAATCCCGAGATCGCCCCGGCCCTCTCGAGTTTGGTCATAGACATGATCCACCGTCGCCCCGATGAGCGGCCGGACAACATGGACCAGGTCATCGATCGGCTGGAAATCGCGGCCGCCCAGATCCGCCGCCAGCGCTCCGAGCCCGCGGAGACCGCGTCCGGACGCCGGTCTGCCGGATGATCCCGTCTTAGTCGCTTTGTCTCCGGTAGACGATGCCGCTTGGTGGTGGTGATCTTAAATTCGTCTCATCCGTTGAGTTTTCCCTCGGGGCCTGATCCTTGCTTTCCTGTCAGCCTGGACTACACCATAGAAGTCTGGGGCGAGGGTGGCTCTCCCACCGTGTCCAGCAGGGGATCTCGGCAGCTACGTCCATCGGGCGGAAATTGGCCGCACCGATGGCCCGGCCGAGGAAAGCGTGGGTGATATACGCGATTGGTGCGGCCCACTCCGCCACGCCCGCCGCCGCGCAACCGATTGGGGCGGCTTTATTAACCGATACGGCAGAGTCCCCTGCGCACCTCGCCTCGGTAGTGACCGACGCGGAAGTTGATGCCGCCATGGTGCGTATGCGCGAATGGCTCTATGCGCAGCAGGATCCGGCCACGGGGAGCTGGGACGATCCGCACTGGCCGGAGCTGCGCCGTCAGGGGTATCACGCCACCGCCGAGACCGCGATGGTGGCCTACGCGCTGCTGGCCAGCGGGGAAAGCTACCAGGACCCGCGTTTGGCCAAGGCGATCGATTTTCTTAAAGCGCGTGAGGCCGAATCGACCTACGTCGCGGCGATCCGGGCCCACCTCTGGGCGGCGCTGCCCGATGGGTTTCTCCCGCTGCTGAATCGCGAGGCGGCGTATCTCAAGAAAGCCCACCGCGGCGGCCGGTTTTATTATCACCACGATTCGCCGACCTGGAGTAATTCGCTGACGCAGTACGGTGTGCTGGGGTTGTGGGAGTACCAGAAGCGGGGCGGGAGGGTCGATCCGGAGACGTGGCGCGCGGTGGCGGAACACCTCTTGGAATCTCAAAACGCCGACGGCGGCTGGAGCTACAACCACACGAAGCTGCGGGGCGGGGGCGCGTCCACCACCTCCATGACCGCGGCCGGGGCGGTGATGCTCCAGATTGTTCAGCAGCAACTCGCCGCCGAAGCCTTGCCGGGCGATCCGCGCCTGGCGGATGCCTTGGCGAGAGGAGCCCGCTGGCTCGACCAGCATTTCGATCCTGCGCGTAACGTCGGCTACGGCGACGGAGACCGTTTCCGGTACTACACGCTTTACGGGATCGAGCGTTTCGCCCTGGCGGGTGGGGTATCCAGATTAGCGGGGCGTGACTGGTTCAGCGACGGAGCCCGCTTTATTCTTGATGAAGAAGCGGGTCAGGGTTCGCTGCGGCCCCACCGCAACGACGATACGTCCCGTCGGATCGACACGGCGTTTGCCCTGCTCTTTCTGGCGCGTGGCCGGGTACCGATCTGGGCCAGTAAATTGATTGTCCCCGATCGTCTGGTGGGCGCGCGGCCGTACGATCTGCACGCCCTGACCCGCTATCTTTCCGACCAGCGAGAAGCCGAACTCAACTGGCAGGCCGTGTCTTTCGACGGCGATCCGCTCCACTGGCTCCGCGCTCCGGTGCTTCTCCTCTCGCTCCCCGGCCCGATCAAACTGAGCGGCCTTGAAAAAGCCAAACTCAAGCGATACCTCGATGCCGGCGGGCAAGTTTTTATCAATCCTGAAGGCCCACGCTCTGGTGTAGCCCGCTGGGCTGAAGGGCTTGCGCGTGAGCTCTACCCCCGTCTCGAATTTCGGAATGTCGATCGGCGGCACGACCTCGCCTCGCTGGTGATCGACTTGGCCGGTCCCGACGGCCGCGTCACGCCGAGACTCAAAACCCTGAACAACGGGGTCCGCGACCTGATGGTATTGGCGCGGATCGACCTCGGGGCCGCGCTCCTGGGCGACGCCCGGCGGGGCCGGGGGCGTGCCGAAGCCTGGGGTTATTTCACGAACCTCTACGCCGCCGCCACCGGCCGCGGCCAGCGGGGCAGCCGCCTGCAACACCCCTGGCGGTCCGCGAGGCCTAACGACCCCCAGGTTTTACCGGCCGCCGAGACGCCCCCCATCACGGTGGCCCGGGTGGTCCGCGCCGGGCAACACGATCTCGAGCCGCTTGCGCTGGAAGCCGTGGGCCTCGAACTGCATAGACGCACCGGTCGCGCGCTTCGGGTCGTAGTCCGAACGCTTACGGAAATTGACCGCCCGCTCGACGATGGCGGACTGCCCGCCCTCGTCCATCTTGCCGGCGTCGATGCGACGCAACTGTCCGACGAAGAAGCTGCGGCGCTGATTCGCTATATCGACCGTGGGGGGAAGGTGCTCGTAGAAACGGTCGGGGGCCGGGGCGGCTTTGCCGATGGCTTGAGTATTCAACTCAGCGAGGCGCTGGGCCGTCCGCGCTACTGGCTGATCGACCCGCACCCGGTGGTCACCGGCCAGGGGTTGCCCGGCGGGCGCGACGCCCGCGAGGTGGTCTACCGCCGCTACACCCAAGCCACCGCACCACCGGGCACCGCACCCTTAATTGGGGCGCTCGATCGCGACGGGGTACCCGCGATTTTGTTTTCAACCTACGACCTTTCGTTGGGCGGATTGGGCTGCCGTACCTACGGCATCAATGGCTACCGTTTTGACTCGGCTCGGGCGTTGTGGGTCAATATTCTGCTCTGGGCAGCGCGCTGATTGATGGTACCCGCGGTAAAAATTTTCGCCATGCATCACGATCCTTCTGAGCGGCAATACGGGCGGCCTGAGCCCTGGTGGCCTCGGGCGTCGGCGGCGGCTTGGATAGTTGGGATCGGGGCCGCGGCGGCCTGGCCGTCTTTCTGGCTGTGGGGCGCTGCGAGTATTGCCGCATCGGGGTTACTGCTCGCCACCCGGCGATCGACGCGGCTCCGGTGGCGGGTGGCTTGGGTGACGGCCGTGTTCACGCTCGGGGCGGCTTGGGCCGTCGCCCGTGCACCCGACGCGGCGGACACTTCGCTGGCGGGATATCTCCAGCCCGACGGTGCTTTGGCGGAG
Source organism: Planctomycetota bacterium (assembly GCA_039180025.1). Lineage (GTDB taxonomy): Bacteria > Planctomycetota > Phycisphaerae > Phycisphaerales > Phycisphaeraceae > Algisphaera. Next base: position 14,010 of record JBCDDZ010000008.1, on the reverse strand, counting down.
ATCGAGGGGGTCGTGGCCGACACCCCGGAGCTGCGCGAGGGAACCGCCGGCCGGTTCGCGGCGTTCGGTTACACCTCGCCCGCCACGCATTTCATGCTTGATGCCCGTCGGATCTCTACCACGCAGGGTCCGCGGCTGGTCGCGGGCCGACTCCACGTCAAGATCGATGCGGCGGAGTTGGATTTAAAGCGTGGGCAACGCATCGCGGTCCGGGGGTGGATGTCGCCTCTGTCGGCTCCGAAAAATCCGGGCGATTTCGATTACCGCGCGGCGGCGCGTGATAAAGGGATCGTCGGCCGTATCCGGCTGCCGGCCCGGGGTAATTGGGAACTCCTGCGTCCCGCGGCGCCGCTGGCGTCGACCCACGGTTTCGCCGCGTGGCGGACGCGTTTCCAGGCTCGCGCGGCCTGGTCTCTCGGGCTCGGGATGGGGCGTGATTACCAGACACTCGGGTTACTGCAAACTTTGCTGCTGGGGCAGACGACGCACGATATCTATACGCTCCGTGAGCGTTTCCGCGACGTGGGGTTGGCGCACATACTGAGTATTTCCGGAGCGCACCTGGGGATCTTGATGGGGCTGGTGTGGTGCGTGGCGCGGCTGGTGATCCCGAGCCCGCCGCGTGCGGCCGTGCTCGTACTGGCGATCCTGGCCTTGTATTTGTTGGCGGTGCCGCTGAGGGTTCCGATCGTTCGGGCCTCGATTATGGCGGGGCTGTATTTCACGGGGGTGGCTTCGGGGCGGCGTCTCGGCGCGACCACGCTCTTGTCGCTCGCGGCGCTGATCGTGTTGGTATGGCGGCCGAGCGATTTGTTTTCGCCCGGCTTTCAGCTGAGTTTCTTAACGGTGTGGGCGCTGCTGCGGTTCGTCACTCCGGTGTCGCAGGCGTTCTGGCCGGACCCGTTGATCCCCGCAGAGACCAACCCGGGGCGGCGCGACGCGTGGGGCTGGGGTGCCCGTCGGGCGGCCGACGTCACCGCGGTGAGCGTGGTGGCTACCGCCACGGCGACTCCGCTGGTCGCGTACCATTTCGAGATGGTCAACCCGATGGCGGTGGTGCTTTCGGTGCTGGCACTACCGGTGCTCACGGCGGTACTCGCGGTAGGCTATTTAAAGATTATGGCGGGGTTTGTTTTGCCCAGTCTGGCGCTGGTCCTCTCGGGGCCGCTGCGGTGGGTCGGCACGGGGCTGTCGTCGCTGGTCGAGCAGGCGGCGCAAGGGCCCGGGGCGACGGTGCGTTTGAGCCACGGCCCGCCGTTGTGGTGGGCCGTGGCGGCCGTGGCGGTGGTGTGGCTCTGGTTCGCGGGGTGGTTCCGTGATCGGCGGTTTGCGGGGGTTGCCGCGCTGCTGCTGGTGGTGGGGGGGCTGGGGTTGGATCAGCGGCGGCCGGCGGCGCTGCCGCTTTACGCGCATCCGATCTTGGGAGCGGATAGCGTCGCCGCCCAGCTGCGGTTGCCCAAGGGCGTCAGCGAGAACGGGCACGCAGAAGGCGGTCAGCTCGTGATGTTGTCGGTGGCGGACGGGTCGTGTTTTATCTGGCGATCCGCGGGCAAAACGGTGGTATTCGACTGCGGTTCGCAGGCCTACCCGCTGATCGGCCGGCGGACGGTGGTGCCTACGCTCCGGCGTATGGGGGTGAAGCGGATCGATGTCTTGGTGGTGTCGCACGCCGATTTGGATCATTACAACGGGGCGCTGGATCTCGCGGACGCATTTTCGATCGGTGAGGTGTGGGTTTCGCCGAACGTGGTGGATGAAGCCAGGAACTACCCTCGCCGGGCGACCGCCTATTTGCTGGATCAATTGCAGGCCCAAGCCTTGCCGGTGGCCGAGGTGGTGCGGGGTGACGAGCGGGTATTGGGCGACGCTCACCTCCGCGTGCTCTGGCCACCACGCGAAGGGTGGGATGCGGCGAAAAGCAACGACCGCTCGGTCGTCATGGCGATCGAACTGGCGGGGCGGCGTCTGCTTCTGAATGGTGATATCCAGCAGGACGCGATCACCGCGCTGCTCGAAGACCATGCCGAAGAACTGGACGCCGACGTGGCCGACCTGCCGCACCACGGCAGTGTGGTCGAAGCGAGTGCCACGTGGCTGGATGCGGTGTCGCCCGGGCTGGTGCTGCAATCGACGGGCCGAGCCCGGCTCCGCCGCGACCGCTGGCCGGCGCTACTCGAAACGCGGGGGACGATCCGCCTGGTGAGCGAAGAAGTGGGGATGGTTCGCGTGGAAGTAAGTGGCGACGGCCGCATGACGTGGGCCACGTTTCTTAAGCCAGCGACTTCTGCGTCGGAGGCTGCGGTCGGGTCCACGCCGTAGTGAGGGACGGCCGACACGGTTTATTCTGTTTCGGCAGGATCCGTCGGGGCATCCGTGGCAGGGATATCCGGATCGCTTGAAACATCGCTGAGCACCGAGGCGGCGGTGTCCCGGGCGGGTATCTCGAAGAAATTCCAGCGTCGTTGGAGCGCGGCTGTTTGTACGTCGCGTTTCCCGAACCGTACGGAGATATCGGCGGGCTGGCCGTACCATGAACGAGGGTGCCATTCGAAGCCCCGCAGATCAGGACGGCCTGATTGGACAGCCCTGTATTTTTGGGATGCACCCGCCGGAATCTCGCCGAGCGGTCGGGGGGGTGCGGACGGCGGCGACGGCCCCCCCATGGCGGTGGGGTGTGCACCGGTTTGAGGAGAAAGGGGCGTTACTTCAGGCTCCGGCGTACGGTCTGCCGTTTCTGCGGCTTTAGTCCCATGAGCCAAACGATCACGTAGACGACCGGTTCGATTAGACGGGGTGGTCGGCGACTCTCCAAGCATTCGACCGCCCGAGTGCTCGTCGGAACGGATCGGCCTGCCGCCGAGCGCCAGCGACTGGTTAGAGCCAGGAACGGGCACCTTGGTGGTAGGTTCGCTCCGAGCGGAGAGGGTGTCAGCGGATTCGGCTTCAGACCGGCCGAAAGCACCGCGGTCACGCGGCGTCAGGTTTTCCGCGGCCATCGCTTGGTCGACGGTCGCCGGCGGGGAAGATTCGGCGGCCGAGGCTGAATGGTCATCTTGATCGAACGCGCTTGTCGCGGGTCGGGGCGGAAGCATGGCTTGTCGTTGGGCTTCGATCGGGGCCTGAGCAAGGCCAACCCCTGGGCGTGAGAAGGTGGACCCGGCGGGATCGGTCGGATCGCTCCGCAGTGATTGAAAAACCACCGCCGCGGTCAGCGTCACGACGGCCGCCACACCGCTGTAGGCGACCAGAGGCATCAGGCGGCGGCGGCGAGACGAAGAGGGGGCGGGCGGGAGATCGTCGGGCTCGGGGAGAAGCATCCGGCGTTCGAGTCGCGCCGTCGCCGCGTCGGCGAGCCCGGGCGGCGGGGGCGGCGGGGGGGTGCCGCGCAGGAGTGCCCGCTGGGCCTGCAAGTCGGCGACCAACGCCGCGAGGGTGTGGTCGGAACGGAGCAAGGCATCGAAATCGGCACGCTGGTCCGGGGTCAGGTCGTCTTCGACGTAGCCGAGGATAAGGTTGGGGTCGTGGCGATCGTTCATGGCGGGAGGGTGCGAGGAGCGGGTCAGGATTCCGGGCAAGGTGCGGGCCGAAGCTTTTCACGCAGCGACAGGCGGGCACGGAACAGGCGGCTTTTTACGGTGCCCACCGGAAGGTCCAGCGTGTCGGCGATCGTCTGGTAGTCGAGCTGTTCGAGGTCGCGGAGGACAAGCACGGCCCGCTGGTCGTCGTCAAGCTGAGCGATAGCAAACTGAAGTTCATCGAGCATCTCTTTCTGTTCGACGCACGACTCGGGCGTAGGTTCCCGGCCCGGTATGCTTTCCCCGTAGGCGGCCTGCCCCGAGCGATTGGGTTGACTCAACGACGCGGTACGGCGGGGCTTACGTTTGCGCAGGTGGGAGATCGACAGGTTCATCGCGATCCGCGTGGCCCAGGTCGAGAGCTTCGCGTCTCCGCGGAACTCGGCGAGGTGCTCCATCATCTTGACCAGCGTGTCCTGGGCCAACTCGGCGGCGTCGTCGGCGTGACTGACCATGCGTAAACAGACGTGGTACACCCGGCTTTCCTGCGAGCGCAAGAGTTCGGCCAACGCTCCGGGGTCGCCGCGGCGGGCCCGCTCAACCAATTCGGATTCTTCGGTAAAGTCCATAAACAAGCGCTCGATTAAGATCGGGGCGGCGGTTGAAGTTACCATGCTCCAACGGCTGGGGTGTCGGCTCGGGTGATTTTGTATCCAAGCCTCCGCACGATTAAACACCGCAAGGAATTCTGCCGCTTTGGATGAACATACCCGCTACGTCTCGCCGCTGGCCAGCCGCAACGCCTCCCCGCAGATGCAGGCCATCTGGTCTCCGCAGAAAAAGTTTTCGACTTGGCGTCGGCTATGGCTGGCGCTGGCCGAGGCCGAGCACGAGTTGGGGCTCCCCGTGACCGCGGAACAGGTCGCTGAACTGCGTGAGCATCTTGACGACCTGGACTTCGAAGGGGCGGCGGTCTACGAAAAAAAGCTGCGCCACGATGTCATGGCTCATGTCCATGCGCTCGGCGATCAGGCTCCCGGGGCTCGGCCGATCATCCACCTGGGGGCGACGAGCCAGTTCGTGAATTGCAACACCGAGTTGATCCTTCTCCGCGAAGCCCTGGAGATCGTGGCCGGGAAACTAGCGACCGCGATCGACCGCCTCGCCTCGTTTGCGGACCGATACCGCTCACGGCCTACCTTGGCGTTTACGCACTACCAGCCGGCTCAGCCGACGACGGTGGGTAAACGGGCGGCGCTCTGGGCGCATGATCTCGTACTCGGGCTCGAGGAAGTAGAGCATCGCCTCGATACGCTCCGTTTCCGTGGAGTGAAAGGCACCACCGGAACCCAGGCGTCGTTTCTAGCCCTGTTCGAAGGCGACCACGAAAAGGTCGATCAACTGGACCAACTCGTCACCGAAAAAATGGGCTGGCCCGTCGATAAGCGTTTCAGCATCACCGGCCAGACCTACCCGCGCGTGGTCGATGGCTTAGTCGTATCCAGCCTCGCCGCGGTCGCCGCCGCCGCCCAGCGCTGTGCGACGGATATCCGGCTGCTGGCCAACCGCAAGGAAATGGAAGAGCCGTTCGAACAAGATCAGATCGGCAGTTCCGCGATGGCTTACAAACGAAACCCCATGCGTTGCGAGCGGATTTGCGGGCTGACCAAGTTTGTCATCGGCATGACGCAGACCCCTTTCGTGACCGCCAGTGAGCAGTGGTTCGAGCGGACCCTTGACGACTCGAGCGTCCGCCGACTGACCCTGCCCGAGCCGTTCCTCGCGCTCGACGGTGTACTCGACCTGCTTATCAATATTGCTTCGGGTTTGGTGGTCTACGAAAAAACCGTCGCGGCGAACCTCGCGGCGGAGTTGCCCTTTATGGCTAGCGAAAACCTGATGATGGCCGCGGTCCAGCGCGGCGGCGACCGCCAGACCCTCCACGAAATCATCCGTACCCACAGCCAGGCCGCCGCTCACCGGGTTAAATCCGAGGGCTTGTCGAACGATTTATTAGACCGCCTGCGTGAAGAGCCGGCGTTCGCCGGAGTCGATCTGGAGGCTGCGCTCGACCCCTCCGCTTTTGTCGGCCGTGCGCCCGAACAAGTCGATACCTTTGTGCAAAACGTTATCAATCCCATCCGTGAACGGTACGCGGCCTCGCTTGCGTACGATCCGAGCCTAGCGGTTTGACGCCGGAGGCCTGACGTTTTATACTTCCGAACCAGATTGCGGGGTAGAGCAGCCTGGTAGCTCGTCGGGCTCATAACCCGGAGGTCAGTGGTTCGAATCCACTCCCCGCTATTCCAGCTTTGAAAGGGACTTGCGTCATCGCAGGCCCCTATTTTTTGTGGTAAACATGGGCGAGTTGGACCCTGTTTTGTACCCTGCCACGAAAAAGAGACCTGCCGAGGCTCCCTCACAAAGGACCCCGGAGGTCAATCATGGCAAGTCTTCTCAAACGTGGCGACGTCTACTACGCGCAGGTCTACATCGGCGGCAAGCAACGCCGCCGCTCTCTCAAAACTAGCTCGCTTCAAATCGCCAAGGAGAAGCTGCGCCGCATCGAGTCGCAGCAGGCCCAAGGCAACGACAACCCGCTCCCGAGCCGGACGCCCATCGGCGAAGTGGTCGGGGCCTACGTCGATCACATCCGGACCAAGAAGACGGCGAAGTCTGCACAGACCGACGTCTACTATCTCCGCGAGGCCTTCGGCCCGTGCTGCGATCAAATCCAGATCACAAGCCGCCGCGTCACTTCAAAGAGCAAAAAGCGACCACGAAAACCCGGCCAAGATCGACGCTGCAAAGACCGGCCTGTCGAAGCGGACTGCATCGAAGCCGTCACCACCTCCCAAATCCAGCAGTTCATCGATGCGCGGGTCCGCTCGCGTGGCCTCGCCCCAAAGACCGCGAACCGATACCGCGAGATTATTTGCAGGCTCTTTAATTGGGCGATGCGGCAAGGCGTGATCCGGATGCCAAACCAGCTCAACCCCGCATCCCGCGTCGAGCGGCACAAAGAACAGGCCTCCAAGATCAGCTATCTGACCCTGCCGCAGATCGATGAGCAGCTAGACGCCTTGCGCTTCAAGCCCCAGCTCCAAACGATGGTCGCCATACTGATCTACGCCGGGCTAAGGCGGGAAGAACTGCTTTGGCTTACACTTAGCGACATCGATCTATCACAACGCCACGGAGGGCATGGTTTGATTAAGGTCCGGGCCAAGACAATCGACGGCACGAGCTGGCAGCCCAAAACCGCCAACAATCGAGCGGTGCCGATCAGCTCATCGCTTCGCGCGTATCTCGACCGATACACCCCGCCGAAGACCGAGCGCCCCGAACCCGCCGACGGCTTCAAGGGCTGGTTCTTCCCCTCGCCCGGCGGACGCGGCCACCGCTCCGGCGGTGGATGGTGGGACCCGGACAATTTCTCGCGTGACCTTCGGGCCGCACAGAGCGAAGTGGGCTTGGCGTGGACGTGCCTGGACTACCGCCACACCTTCGGCAGCCAGCTCGCCCAACGCGGCATCAGCCTCTACAAGATCAGCTCGCTGATGGGCAATTCCCCGGAGATATGCCGCCGACACTACGCGAGCGTCGTACCCGAGGCGATGCACAATGAGGTCGATTTTGCACCGGCCAACCACCGCCCCGATACTTACTTGTTTGCCGGTCGCGGATAGCCGCGATCAAACCGACTCACCGAAACGCATCCAAGGAACGAACGTGTCCCGACTGTCGAAACTGATCGCCGAAGCCAAGGCCAAAAACCCGCAGCTCGGGGCCGACTTGGATCGTGAGTTCAAAGCCCTGTCTTCGCGGCTTTCGTTTGGCCTGAACTTTGAGAGGCACAAGCCCGAAGCCGTCGAGCTACCCCAGCGGCCCATCCGACGAGGCGACAGCGTGCGCATCCTCCCGCCGCGAGGCTCAACTAAGAAAGGCGATCAACGCCTATGGCAGGTAAAGAACTTCACAAGGAAAGGCAAGCAACGGCTCGCCGAACTGGAAACGCTGGATAAGCCGAAAGAGCAAGCGACCAAACCGATCGAAGATTTGATCGTCGTCGCACAGTTCCGCGATATCATCTATCCGGGCCTCGCATCGACCGGTAAAGTCTCACGCGGCAAAGACAAGCCGTGTCATACCGTCGTTAACGGCGAAAACTACCACGTCCTCAAAGCCCTGACTTGGACCCATCGCGGGAAGGTCGATGCCATCTACATCGACCCGCCTTACAACACCGGGGCGAAGGACTGGAAATACAACAACGATTATGTCGAAGGCGACGATCTATACCGACACAGTAAATGGCTGGCGTTCATGGAACGTCGTCTACTTATCGCAAAAGACTTATTGAACCCAGCAGATTCAGTTCTAGTTGTTTCGATTGATGAAAAAGAATATCTTCGTTTAGGCCTACTACTTGAGCAGGTTTTTCCTGACGCAAAAATTGAGATGGTGACATCCGTTATCAGTGCAAAAGGAGTCGCTAGGTTTGGCGATTTTTCTCGCGTAGAAGAGTTCATCTACTTTGTCCGATTCGGTGATTCTACAGTGCAATTAGGCGAGCAGAATATGCTCGATGATTCACGCTCTGCAAGTGCTCAAATTGGTAAAACAATAAGCTGGCTTGGACTTCGGAGGCGTGAGCCTACAGCGAAGCGTGGAGCACGGCCGAATCAGTTTTATCCGATTTTTGTTAATGAAAAAAGTGGATACATCAATTCGATCGGCGATCCAATTTCTGATGATATCGATAGGCTGACAATTTCTACGCCAAAGAACTGTTTTGCCGTTTGGCCTTTACGACCGAACGGTGATGAAGGGCTGTGGGGTATCACACCTGAAACTGCAAATAGATATTTAAATAATGGGTTTATCCGCTCTCGTAATCATAAGCCAAAGAAAAAGAAAGCATCAATTCACTATCTAACAAGTGGTACGGTTGATGCTATTCAAGACGGTAGAATCGAGATTACAGGCAGAGACCCCGACAATGCTGTCCAGGCAATTTACCGCGAGAAAAAAGGTGTCATTCCAAAGCGTGTATGGAATATGCCTTCACACAATGCGGAAAATGGCGGTTCCCTCATTCTTTCAAAATTGATTCCAAATCGGAGATTCCCATTTCCAAAATCAGTTTTTGCGATAGAGGATGCACTTCGTTTTTTTGTTGAAGACAAGCCAGATGCTACGGTTTTAGATTTTTTCTCTGGTTCTGGCACTGCTGCACATGCAGTGATGCGGCTCAATAAACAAGATGGTGGCAGCCGAGTCTGTATCTGCGTGACAAATAATGAAGTAGGGGCAGATGAACAAATGGCGTTGCGTGAAAATGGATTGCGTCCCGGCGATCCTGACTGGGAACAGTGGGGTATCTGTGACTACATCACAAAGCCGCGAGTCGAAGCCGCCATCACCGGCAAAACGCCAGACGGCGAACCGATCAGTGGTGACTACAAGTTTACCGACGAGTTCCCTATGTCTGATGGCTTCGAGGAAAATGCCGAGTTCTTTACGCTGACCTACGAGACGCCTATCGCAGTTAATCACCAGACCGCGTTCGTAAGGATTGCTCCCTTGCTTTGGATGCGTGCGGGCAGTGTCGGCAGTCGCATCGACAAGCAACCGAAAGACGGCTGGGCAGTCGCGGATAGCTACGGCCTGCTAGTCGAGTTGGACACCGCCACCGCTTTTCTCAAAGCTGTGCGTAAGGCGAAAGACCTCCGAATCGCGTACATCGTGACCGATGATGAGCGGCGTTTTCAAGCCCTTGCCCGACGACTGCCCGAAGGCGTCGAAGCGATCCGGCTCTATGAGTCTTACCTGACCAACTTCGCTTTTGCCAACGGAGACGACGCTTGAAGTTCACGCTTAAAGACTATCAAGACGAAGCCGTGCTCGACGTGCTGGACAATCTCCGCAAGGCCCGCAAGCGTTGGCGTGAAGACGAGGACAGACACGCCTTTTCGCTGACCGCCGCGACGGGTGCTGGCAAGACCGTGATGGCCGCAGCGGTTTTCGAGGCATTATTCCACGGCAGCGATACCTACCAGTTCGACGCCGATCCGGGTGCCGTCGTGATTTGGTTCAGCGATGATCCGTCGCTGAATGAGCAGACGCGATTCAGGCTCATGGAATCGTCCGACCGCTTGAACCATACGGATATGGTCGTGGTCGATAACAGCTTCCATCGGGCGAAGTTCGACGCCGGTCGCATCTACTTTCTGAACACGCAAAAGCTAAGCAAGAAAAGCCTGCTTGTACGCGGTTTTGACGATGACGGCGAAGACGACAGTGTTTTCCCATCGATGCGGCCAGACCTTCGCGGCTACACGATTTGGGACACGATCCGCAACACGATCGAAGACCCGGCTCTAACGCTTTATCTCGTACTGGATGAAGCGCACCGGGGTATGGGAAAACAGCACAAAGAAAAGTCCACGATCGTTAAACGGCTTATCAACGGCGAAAAAAGTGTGCCGGGCATCCCCGTCGTATGGGGTATCTCCGCAACGGTCGATCGGTTCAATAAGGCGATGGACGGGGCGAAGGGCCGAAGCACGCTGCCCGCTGTGACCGTGGACGCTTCGCGGGTTCAAGAGTCGGGCCTACTGAAAGACACGATCGCACTGGATATCCCCGATGAGCCGGTCGGCGACTTCGATACCGTGCTGGTCCGCCGAGCTGCCGACAAGCTCAAGGAAAGCACCAAAGAATGGACGGCCTACGCGAAGCTGCAAGACACCGACGAATCGGTGACGCCGCTCATGGTGTTGCAGGTGCCGAACACGCCCAAAGCGAGCGATATCGGCAAGGCCCTTCATACGATCTTTCAGCAGTGGTCGGATCTACCTGAAACAAGCGTCGCTCACGTCTTCGGCGAACACAAGACGCAGACCTTCGGCGATTACGAGGTGCCATACATCGAGCCGCAGCGGGTGCAGGAAGACACAGCGGTACGCATCTTGATCGCCAAGGATGCGATCAGCACCGGATGGGACTGTCCGCGAGCGGAGGTCATGGTGTCGTTTCGCCCGGCAAGCGATCAGACCTACATCGCGCAGTTACTAGGCCGGATGGTGCGTACCCCGCTGGCCCGCCGCATCCCCGGCAACGAAAAGCTCAACGCGGTGGACTGCCTGCTGCCGAAGTTCGACAAACAGACCGTCGAAAGTGTCGTCCAGGCATTGCGTGAAGGTGCTGGCGATACGCCGCCTACAGGCCGCATCCTCATCAATCCCGTGGAGATGATGCCGAATCCGAAGGTAGAAGATGCGATATGGGACAAGTTCGTGTCGCTCCCCTCGCAGACCCGGCCGCAGCGAGCGGCCAAGCCCGCGATCCGGCTCACGGCGTTAGCGCATGAGCTGGCATCGGATGGCCTATTATCGGGTGCAGGCGGCAAGGCACACGCCGCGATGCACAAGGTGCTGCATCAATTCATCGCGGATCGTGAAGCGGCGTTTAAGGAAAAGCGTGCGTCAATAATGACCGTCGAAGGTCGAACGATCGTCGCCAACTTGAGCAGCGGCGAGACAACCGACAATCTGTTTAAGGCGGACGCGGATGATGCGGTGATCGATGACGCCTACCGCCGAACCGCCCGAATTATTAGCCCGCAGATTGCCCGCTCGTACACGAAAGAATTGGCGTTACGCAACCCGATCGCTGACGAAGATTTAGACGAAGCGCTGTACGAAGCTCAAGAAGACGTCGCGGCGTTGCACCTGCTCGAAAACCTGCAAGTCATCTTCGACAATGAAGCCAAGAAGCTGTCCGATGAGTGGTTCGACAAGTACCGCGACAAGATTAAAAAGCTGACGCACGATCGGCAGGAAGCGTATCGGCAAATCATCGCGTTGAGTAACGCCCCGCAGGATGTCGAGCTAGTCAAACCGACCTCGCGGATCGAACCGACGACGGCACGCGACAAAGACGGTACAGAGAAGCAGCTGCCGACGTTCGAGAATCACTTGCTCTGCAACGATCAAGGCGTCTATCCAGCGGAGCTAGGCGGCTGGGAAAACTCGGTGCTGGAAGCCGAGATGAACCGCGACGGCTTTTTGTTCTGGTATCGCAACCCGGCAAGGCCAAGCCAAGACTCGCTAGGCATTGCATACACCGATGAGGAAGATACGAAGATTGTCCGGCCAGACTTCATTTTCTTTGCCAAGCAAGGCAAAGAGGTCGTCGTCGATCTTGTGGACCCGCACGGCGTTCATCTAGCGGATGCACTGCCGAAGCTGCGAGGCTTGGCTGAGTATGCGAAGACCCACGCCGAACATTTCCGCCGATTTGAAGCGATCGCAGAAGTCGGGGCCAAGCTCCGCGTTTTGGATTTGGCGAAAGAGCAGGTCCGCGAAGAAGTCATGAACGCGACAAGCGCCGAGGCGTTGTATAAGAGCGGGACGGCAGGCGATTACGCATCGTAATTCGCGGCGTTCGACGCAGACCACCCCGGCGGACTTGCATCTCCGGGGCAGTCATACGCAAGATAAGTGCCGAGCAATCACGCCCGGCACTTGGCTTCATACTGTGCCACCTCCTTTCGGTGATAACGGACGATCCCATTGCGGCCCGTGCCAAAGCAGTAGCGGGTGATTCCTTCTCTGCGTGCAATGCGATCAACCGTCGAGCGTGCGCACTGCCAACGTTTGGCAAGCTGCATCGGGGTATAGAACTCGGTGTCAGGACTATCACGATGAATAAGCCCGCTATTCATCCATTGCCTCCGATCTTGGTTTCGAGTCGATGCCAAGCTGGATCGATTTGCAGCGAACCGATTCAGAGAACGACTTCGTATCAGTGATCTTGAGAACTTCGTCTTTGAGTTGCGTAAACGCTTCGTCTGGATCGTAAAGCCCGCGATGAGCGGCGAAGGTTTTCGAGTAGCCAAGTACCTGCTGTAAAAGCCGCTTTAAGTCGATCCGCTTGCCTGTATCAAAACGTTGCAATTCGACAGTGGGGGCAAGATGCTCGCCAGCCTGCTGCACGGCCTGCCAGAATTGGCAAAGCGTTCGCCTACTCGTGTGCTCATTGTCGTGCAGTCGAAGCGAGAACCATGCGCTTGTGAGATTGAGCCAAAGCCCGCCCGCCTTCGATAAAAGATCGTTAGGCGTGTTGATGCCGAACTGCTTCAATATCTCGCGGCGTAGCTGGTACTCGACACGCCAGACGTTCGACTTGCCATCGCTCGGCCAGTAGTCACGCATCCACGGCTTATTGCTGTGTTCAATCTCAGCCGTCTTGTCATAGATGCGGAGCTGAACCGGGGCCTTGCCCTTACCGACATGGAACGTCTGTAGCGTGCCGCCTTCAAGATGCCTCGATACCTTCTTAGCTCTGGATACGCGGTGATGCTCTAGCCATTGTTCATTCAAGCCACGATCGAGCTTGAAGTCTGCACACAAATCCACGCGGCTAATTTGAACCCGGCCAACATCGCCGCCGATGGCTTCGATATCGTCACGGATAATCCGAACCGTTGATTCGACGCCATGCTCCCAAAGCATTTGCGCCGATGGCGAAGCGTAGGCGTTCGGGTACGTGTTGGGTTCTTCGCGTGCAGCGATCCAGAGCTTGTATCGCGGCGTAGCAAGACCGAACGCATACATTGGGGCTTTGCCAGTCGCTCTGCAAAGCATATTCGGGATACCTAAATCAATCGTGCAGGCATCGTCACGAGAATGAATTGCTTTGGCTTTTGAATCAGACAAATCGCGTTCTAATTTTCTCCAACGATTCCAATTCACATAAATACCGAAATCTACTGTGTCAAAGCCGGAGACTTGATGCTGCCATTTTACCGGTGCTGACATTTGGGCATTGGGTGTTACAGACTCCCCAATGCCGCATGACGATTCGTTTCCTATCCAAGGCTTGTTTCTTCGCATGGTTCTACTCCGTGAGATACCGAATTGAATCAATCCATCTCTTTCATCAACTGCAAAGCGGTCTCTGCAATTCGCTTCGACAAATCCCACGGCAAATCGAGGCCTTGAACGTGCGTATAAAGCTCACCCTTTTGCGAGGTACGAATAATGGCCGAGCGAACGCGAACCGTTTTCGCACCTTCAATTTCGGCGATTGTGAAGTCTTTCCAGTTACCGTCTTTTTCAACTGATCTTTTGAGCGTGACCGGGTAGTGCTTACTTGGAACGTATGCGAATGAAACGATTCCTAGAAAATTTGAGGCCGATCCAACCGGCGAAGGTTTGGCCGAAGTAATTTCAAAGTCGAACGGTGTCTGTGTGGACATAGCTTGCTCCAGTGCGTGTCGTGGTTCCGCCCATGACATCATGGGCAACACGAACAAACATAAGAGCGCGACTTAATGATTAAGCGACACAACGCCACAGACATTTGTCTGTAGAAAAATGTCCGCGAACATCAAGACATGAAACCTCGGCCTCTGGCTCTGGAGCTGGCAGGGGCCGCCCCTTTCGCACCGTCACCCTCGGCGTCGGCCCGACGCCCTTCGGGCTCT
>JBCDDZ010000007.1:0-105369 GCA_039180025.1 Planctomycetota bacterium | reverse complement strand
TGGCTGCGTCGCGTGTCGGCCACGACGTTCGACGGGTTGAGCGACGCGGTTGCCGACGCCCTGCGGGCGGTGAAGCCCAACGAATGTGCGAACTACTTCGAGGCGTGTGGATACGGCCAGAAATTATGAAAAGTGCTCTAATCGCTTTCAACTATTCGACACCGCTCTGCTTCAGAGCGGTGTTTTTTATCCGTGTCTACCAGGTGTATTTGATCGGATTGGCCGCACCTCGTTTCCGGTAAGTGTCCGGGATACGTTTACCGACAAAGCGTGATTGGATCTGACGCGGTGCGCTACGTCCTACGAAGGCATAGCGGCCGGGTGAAAGGGGGGGATGCTGGGGAAAGTTTTCGGGGTTGGCTTCGAGCCACCGGTCTGCGGTGAACGCCCCTCTGATTAAGCCCTGCATCACCGCGAGGATGACCTCGGCTCGGCGAGCTTTGACGGGATTTATTTTCCAGGCATACCGTGTAGCTTCGTAGAGTGAAGTCGTCCCCGCGGAGCGGCTGACGTTAATGAGCAGCGCCCGTACCCCCGAAAAATCCGCGGTCTTAGCGGCATAGCGGGTCAAAATTTCCTGGGCGTGCATCGGCCCGAAGCTGTTGCTCCCCAGCCCGGCGACCAGGTTCGTGAGCCCGGGGTAGCTGTCGATCAGGGCGGCTTCGACTTCAAAAGCCGTTTTAGAATTCAGGCCATGCCGGTGGATCACGTGAGAAACCTCAAACCCGGCGAGCCGGATTTCACGGATGCGATGGAGTTTGCCATCGGTGTCGTCGCCTTTGGTTTCCGCCCGGCTGTGAGCAAAGACGCGATCGCCTACGCCTTTACCGATGTAAAAAGTTTCTCCGTTCCGCGGATCAATCAATCGGTAAACATAGGTCTTGAGTTGATCAGCGACCTCGGGTGGGAAACTAGTAATGGGCTTAGGCATAGTGTGGGTTTTCAGAAACAGAGCTGCGAATCATTTACCCGGGCAGGTTCTGTAGCAGCTGGTTTTCGTCCCAGATTTTAATGCCGAGCGTTTTAGCTTTCGCGAGCTTCGAGCCGGCAGATTCGCCGGCGATCAAGAGGTGGGTTTTCGCGCTGACGCTGCCGGTAACCTTTGCCCCCAGGGATTCGAGTTTCGTTTTGAGCTCGTCGCGGGTGAAGTGCTCAAGCGTGCCGGTCAGCACGATGGTCTGGTTCTGGAACGGGCTGGACAATGGAGACGAATCGCTGGGGGCCCGGGGTTCGGTGAGGTCGACGCCGGCCTGTTTGAGTTCTTCGATCACGTGCCGCCCGGCGTCCGAGTGCAAGAAGTCATGAAGCGATTGGGCGGTGATAGGCCCGATGTCTTCCAGGGAGTGGAGGTCTTCCAGGTTGGCGTCGGTGAGGCTCTCCAGGCTCCCGAAGGCTTGGGCGAAGAGCCGAGCGCTGTTGCGGCCGACGTGGCGGATCGTGAGCCCGGCCAGTACCCGTGCCAGTCCGCGGGGCTTGGCGTCTTCGATACCTTGGATCAGGTTATCGACTTTTTTGTCCGCCATCCTTTCCAGAGCGAGCAGCTCTTCGCGTTTTTCGTGGAGCCGGAAGATATCCCCGAGCGTGTGGATGAGCCCGGCGTCGGCCAGCTGGTGGATGGTTTTCTCACCTAAGACGTCGATATCCATCTGGTGTCGGCCGGCGAAGTGGGTCAGACGCTCGCGGAACTGAGCGGGGCAGTCGGGGTTGGGGCAATAGCGGGCGGTTTCGTCCAGCGGGCCGATCGGTTCGGGAGGAGGTATCGCAGCGGGGCTCCGGTTTTCTTTTTCGGCTTTGGTTTTTTCACGCTCGACTTTGCGCTGGTAAACCTCGAATTCTTGGAGTCTCCGGCTATCGTTTTCGATTTGAACGGCGGTGTCGCAGCGGGGGCAACGGTCGGGGGCGTGAGGGCGAGGAGCGTCGGCGGGGCGGTGCTCGGGCAGCGGGTGCAGGACCTGCGGGATGATCTCGCCGGCTTTTTCCACGACTACCTTGTCGCCGATCCGGAGGTCCTTACGCAAGACCTCGCCGAAGTTATGGAGCGATGCGTGGGTGACCGTCGTGCCGGCGAGGGGGACAGGCTCCATGGTCGCCCGGGGCGTGAGCTTGCCGGTTTTACCGACCTGCCACTCGATAGCCAAGAGCGTGGTGTGGGCTTGCTCGGCGGCGAATTTATAAGCGATACACCAGCGCGGTGATTTGGAGGTGTGGCCCAAGCGGTCCTGCTGGATGTAGTCGTTGAGTTTTAGAACCACCCCATCGGTTGCGTAGTCGAGGGTATGCCGTGTTTGTTCGAATTCGGAGATGAATCGCCACGCTTCTTTGAGCGACGAGACGATGCGGGTATGCGGGTTGGTGGGGAGTCCCAGGCGGCGGACCTGCTCAAGAAACTGTCCGTGGGTGGCGGCGAATGAGGGGGGAATCTCGCCGCGGCCGTGGGCATAATAGCGCAAGCCGGATGCGACTTTCCTGGGGTCTTTTTGTTTCAGGGTGCCGGCGGTGAGGTTGCGTGGGTTGGCGAAGAGATCGAGGCCATCGGCCTCGCGTTGACGGTTGAGCTCCACGAACGCGGCGCGGGGCATATAGATTTCGCCTCGAGCTTCCAAAAAATCGGGGGGCGTGGCCTCGCGGGTTTCGAGTTGCAGAGGGATCGCGGCGACGGTCTTTACGTTTTGCGTGATGTCGTCGCCCTTTTGTCCGTCTCCACGGGTCAGGGCTTGGACCAGATGGCCTTTCTCATAACGGAGGGCCAAGGCCACACCGTCGATCTTTGGTTCGAGAATCAGCCGGGCTTCGCAGGTCACCGCGTCAGCAGAAGGAAAGAGAGAGCCGGCGTTAGAATCAATGGTTTGGGTGTCGGCAAAGGATTTCGCGGTGCGGTTGTACCAGGCTTGCAACTCTTCGAAGCTATAGGTGTTATCGATCGAGAGCATCGGCGAAGAGTGCGCCGCGGTGACAAAGCCTTCGATCGGCTCACCGCCAACGCGTTGCGTGGGCGAGTCCGCCACGACCAAGTCGGGGTACTGGGCCTCGAGTGCCTGCAACTCACGGAGTAGAGAATCGAATGCCTGGTCGGTGATTTCGGGCTTGGCGTCCGTGTAGTAGAGCCGGTTGTGGCGGTGTAGTTGGCTGCGAAGCTCTGCGGCGCGGTGGCTGATCTCGGAAGGGGCAGACATGGCACCGATTGTAGTAGCGCCGGCGTCCTCGGTGGGCGCAGGAATAGCCGATCGCTTAACGCTAAGGGAGATGGAAGTGGGGAAAGGTTTGAGGCTGACGCAGGGGGCAGTCTAGCTGCGGATAGCTTTATCCAACGCGGACTGGGCGGCGGAGAATAGGCCGCGACCGGCGTCTTTAAGGGCGGCGTAATTATTTTCGCGTTTGAGTTGACGCACCAGGTCCTTCAGGTGCGCGTCTCGGTCGCGGGCGAACCGAGGGAACGCCTGTTCGAGTTCGTGGCGGGTGTATTTTGAGAGCGGATCGTTGAGACCGGTCTGGGCCACGGCCCAGTCCATCAGGGCCCGCGGCTCGGTGGAGAAACGATAGGTTTGTAGCGTCGCCGCTAGCCGTTCGGGAGCGCTGGCAAACGGATCGGAAAGTGCATCGGGCAGCTCCCAGAGTTCCTTGCCTTTGATGGCGGAGCCGTCGAGATCATCGAGCCAACCCGCCTCGGGGGCGTGTGCCGCGGCAGCCGATTTGCCGCGGGCCACGGGAGCCGAGGTGGTCGCCACCGGCGTCCGGGTGTGGGTGTGGTCGGGGAGCGGGGCTTCGGGGGTGTTTCGCCGTGTCTTGGGTTTATCGGTTTTTGAAGGCGAAGCGGCGCCGGCGCGGTCGAGGGGCGCGATCGCGGTGTTGATCAGCTTACGGCCTTGGTTGGCGAAATCGACGGTCAGACGCTGGGCCCGAGAACCGTCGGGCTGGACGATGGCTTGGATCGAGCGCACGGTACCCTTGCCCCATTCGGGGCGTTTGGGGTGTCGGACCGTGTCGCCAGCGGCGAAACGAATCGGAGTAGTCATAAGAAACTCTAAGGTGGTCTTGGGCGAAGACGGCGGCTGAAATTGGCTATGTACGTTTTAGAGTGTGCCGCCGCTCAGGTGGAAGATGGTTAACCCGAATAGGCTTGGAATACCCAGTGGCTCGGTGAGCCCAATCGACCCACCGAACAGTTTTTGACTTACAGGTCGATTCACGGTTACCGAAAATTCGGCCGAACCGGGTATGCGTGGATTACTACTTACAATCTCATCCCCCATCAATCTATGCATATTAGCTGATTTAAGCACTATCGGCGAGAGATAGAGGTAAAAAAAGGGAAATTTCTAGATTGTCGATGGTTTTCTCGTTGACGGAAGCGGAACTTGCGTAGACAAGGAGAAGTAGAATTGCGATCGGAGCGTATGAGGATTACGGCGATATTACAGCGGTTCGCTGTCGCCGATGCCCTCACGCCGTTCACGTGGCAAATGATTCTCCTCGTCTCGTTCGGTGTCCGCTTCTTCTTCATAAAGCTCTTGCTCACGGGCCTCGGAAATTACAGCGGTCGCCTCAAGTAAACGGTTGATCCGGCGGCGCACCAGGAAGATCATCGGTACGTGGGGGATGCGGCGGAGCTCGGTGCGGCCGGTCGCGGAGTAGACCACCAGCGTGCCCGCCCCGCAAAGCAAAAGCTCCAGCAGATCGGGGAACGTGCTGCGGACTCGCTTCGCGCCGCGGGCCAGCGAGTCGTCGGCCCGACCCCAAGCATAGTGTTCGAATTCGTTATGCGTGATCCGCCAGCGGTGTTGCAGCCGGGCGTAGATCAGCATAGCTACATAGGGCGGCGTCAGCAGGAAGCTCAAACAAAACCCCAGAGCGGGGTCGTAGCGGACGTCCCGGTTTGCAAAAAAACGGTAGAGATCCCCCAGCCCGGTGAACCGATCCAGACTGGCGTCGAGCCACTTACCGAGAAAAAACAAAGCGAGGAACACCACCAGCCAGAACACCGCGTGGTCGCGTTCCAGGTCGATGCCCATCGTGAGCAGCACCAGCGAGACCGCCAGCAGATACACCCAGCCCACGACTTCAAGGTTCAATTCCCAGTACCCGGCCAATGGCCAAAGCAGGTACCCCGCCGCGATGATCGGCCAGACGAAGATCAGCTTCGGATAAGTGTGGAAAACCACGTCCGTGAGTGGTTTCTGGGGTTTGGTCCGTCGGCGTGGGGCGGCCGACGCTTCAGGCGACGGTGGGGGGGTAGACGAGGAAGAAGGTGGGAGGGTAGACATTGGTTCGGCGGGGAAATTGATCGACGGCTGCGGATTCTATGCCGTTTATATCCGATCCTAAACGAATCTTGATGGGCCGTGGCTTGCGTTCGGTTCCAGAAATGCAATACGGCAGGTTTGCTGACCGCGGCACGGATTGGCCGCCGGTAGACAAGATGGTGCCGAACAGGAATCTTTGCGAACACTTGTCCTCGCTCCGCTACGATCGGTTAGCGGTCGGTGCCCGGCGGCTAGGCGTGAAGGCGGGACATTACTCTGACGAGACCCATCTCGTAGCGATCGTTGATTAGATGCGGTTTTTGATTAAAGCCTATACGTTGAAACCAGTCCTGCGGATTCAGCACTACGGTTGCATATTTGCTGCACAGCAATCGTCACATCAAAAGCCTAACGGATCAACGAGCTGCGGCGAGCGGTGTTTTTCTAGGCGGAAGACATGGCGATCCAACAAACCAGTCTGGACTCAGAAGTCTCCGCTACGTTCGCGTGCCTTGGGGGGCAATCGAATCCGCTTTGAAACTGTGGAATAAGGATTAAAAACAGGGTGGCCGCATCGCTTCGCTCATTTCTCACGCGAACCCGATCCGGGCAGACGGTTAGCGCAGCGGTTCGGATGCCGCGGGCAGCGGGCTGTAGCGCGAACCCGCGAGCGGGATACGGCGATTGACGGGCGGGCCCAGGGGCAGACGCGGGGCGACGAAGACCCCGACCGCGATCAGCGTGAGGTTGGCCCCGAGATACCACAGCTTGGGCATCGCCGGGTCGATCAGCACGATGAAGCCCGACATCAGCAGCATTAGCAACATCAACGGGATCAGCCCCCGCCAAGCGAGTTTCATCAGCTGATCGAAACGCAGCCGGGGCAGCGTCCAGCGGACCCACATCATGATGAACAGCAGCAGGAAGACCTTGCCGGCAAAAATGCTGAGCTTGAGCAGGACCAACAGCGTGCCCGCGATCAGCCCCTCTTCGTTGACCCGGGGCAGGATTTCGACGAACGGCAGGAGGTCCCAGCCGCCCAGAAAAAGCACGCAGAAAAACGCCGATCCCGCGATCATGTGCATATATTCGCCCAGGAAAAACAGCGCCCATTTCATCGAGCTGAACTCGGTGTGGAAGCCGCCGACCAGTTCCTGTTCCGACTCGGCCAAGTCGAACGGTGCGCGGTTGCACTCAGCCAGGATGCAGATGAAAAAAATGATCGCCAGCAGCGGATGGAAAAAGATGCCCCACACCCCGTCCGACCCCGAACCCGCCTGGAGATTTGTCAGCAGCTGCGTATCCACCGTGTGGAATGTGAGGACCATGATCAGGACGCAGAGCCCCATCGGGATTTCGTAGGACACCATCTGCGCCGTCGCCCGTAAGCCGCCGAGGAACGAGTATTTGTTGTTCGAGGCGTACGCCCCGACCACGATGCCGTAGACCGCCAGGGAGCTGACCGCGAGGATAAAGATCACGCCGATCTGGACCGGGGCGACCGCCACGCTGACCCGCCCGGCTTCCGCGATCTGCAGGCCGAAGATCGACAGCCCCGGGAAGTCCCAGAGCCCGCCCCACGGGATCACCGCCCAGCCGATCATCGCCGGGATCACCGCCAAGGCGGGGGCGGCGAAGAACAGAGCACGGTCCACGCCCGGCGGGGTGTAGTCCTCTTTCACCAGCAGCTTCAGCCCGTCGGCCAACGCCTGCCCGAGCCCGAGGTGTTTGCGGTTTTCGAAAAGCGAATACAGCCCCAGCTTCTTCCACAAGTCATCGAGGCCAAACGAAAAATTTGTCCGGTTCGGCCCCGTACGGTCTTGCACCCAAGACGCGGTTTTGCGTTCCAGCAGAATCAGATACGCGGTGGCCAGCAGCATCGTGTGCAGGACGACGAGGATGACGAGGCTGCTGACGAAGAATTGGGCGCTAAGCATGGGGCGGTTTCGGATCGGGGATTTTTGACTCCGCCGCACGCTGACGCCGTGCCGCGATCGTGCCGCTGAGTTTAGCTCGCAACCCCTGCGGCGTACAATACCGCCCGTGCCCTACGGCCCGTTGCCGACCGTCCATTCGCTCTTGAGAAACTTTTGGCTGCACCATCTCCGCCACCCCCGATCTCCACCCCCAGGACGACCGACGAGACGCTCAGGGAGACGTTCGAGGCGATCGTCATCGCCCTGATCCTCGCGTTCATCTTCCGGGCCTACGTGATCGAAGCCTTCGTGATTCCCACCGGGTCGATGGCACCGACCCTGTTGGGTAAGCACGTCGCGGTCGGCTGCGAACAGTGCGGCTACGAATTTACCGCCGACCAGTCCGGCCGGAGTCACACCGGCCGTGATCCCCTCGTCTTACCCTGCCCGATGTGCCACTACCCACAAGAAGTGCCCGCCACCACGCCCACCCGCTCGGGCGATCGGCTGCTGGTACAAAAGTACGTCTACAGCCTCGCCGAGCCCCGCCGCTGGGACGTTGTGGTCTTCCGCAACCCCCAAGCCCTGAATGACAACGGCACCCCGGGCCCCAAGACCAACTACATCAAGCGGCTCGTGGGGCTGCCCAACGAAGCCCTCCAGATCATCGACGGCAACGTTTACGTTCGGCCGCTCGACGGCCCCCGAGACGGCTGGGAAATCGCCCGCAAGACCGATCCCAAAGCCAACCGGCATTGGCAGCGGATTCAGCGCGCGGTGTGGCAGCCGGTCTACCACAGCCAATACGTTCCCCTGGACCATGGCCGCAGCGAGAGGCGCCCCCTGCCGTGGTCCAGTCCGTGGAAGGCCGCCGCCGCGGAACAAGGCCGTTGGGAAATACACAGCGAGGCTCGGGGGTGGCACCGCGCCTATCGGTGGACTCCCGCGGCGGACCCGGGCTCGGAGTCAGACGCCCACGAGAATGCGGCCCCCCGAGGAGAGCTACGCTTTGACTGGGTGGGCTACCACGGACGCGGGACGTGGTATCCCTATAACGTGACGGTGCTTCAGGACGGGGTCGTGGGTCGGCAGCCGATCGAAGACGTACGGCTCGCCGCGACCGTGGTGCCCGAAACACCGGGCGTAGCCGTTGAATTGGAAACGACGACACGCTTCGATGCGCAGGCCGAGCGCGTAGTGGCACGCTTCGATGCGCTGGGCAACATGACGCTGCGGAGGATATCGCCGACCGAGACCCAAACGCTGGGTTCGGTCCGCGGGGCCGTGAAGTGGGCCGTCGGTCAAGCCGAGGCGATCGAACTCTGGTCGGTGGATCAAGAGCTACTCGTATGGGTCAACGGCTGCGTGGTGTGGCGGCGTGCTTTCGATTGGCCCGAATCGGTCATCGTGGGACGCCCCGCGCCGCTCGATCGGCCGGAGGTGTCTTTGCGTGTCGTAGGCGGCGGCGCCACGCTGCACGCGGTCGAACTCGACCGCGACCTGGCCTATACGCCTACCTTGAGTAGCAGCCTCGAAAACGCTCCCTACGGCGTATCACGCCGTGCCGCTACTGGCGACCTGCTGCGTTCTCCGCCCATCGTCATCCGGCCCGGCCGATATTTTGTCCTCGGCGACAACTCGCCGATCAGCAGCGACGGCCGGTTCTGGAACGATATCGAGCCCTGGATCCGCAAACGCATGCTCCCCGAAGCCGAAGCGTGGCGGCTTTCCGACATCCCCGACGCCGAACGCAACTACGCCCAAGTCGTCCCCCGCGGCCTCATGATCGGGCGAGCGTTTTTCATCTATCTCCCCGCCCCTTATGCAGTCCAACCTCGGGGCCGACAGATCGTTCCTAACTTCGGGGAAATGCGTCTGATCCACTAATGCCGTACGTTACCAACGTATAAATGATGGTTAAGCATCGGTTAACCGTCGTTCAGCGATCGGCTTTATCCACAATAGGGTAACTCGTGTATCTCGCTAGAACGATAGCAATTGAAAGCAGTAATATCTTATCCCTTTTTAAACAAGACGATTGTGTGCAATGGTTTTATTAATTATAAAATAGAAGTTTATATCTAATTTTCGATTGATTGTTAGTGGTCTTCCGTGCCGTATTATTGGTCAATCACGTCGAATCCATTTGTTGAAGATCGTGTGCGGAAAATATTGCACAGTTTTTCCCCCTCGTGTCGCGGCTTGATCCGATCCGCCATCCTTGATCCCCAAGCCGGTAACACCCGCAGAATCTATAGAACGGTATGATGCCGCCCATGAACGACAGTAAAGCCTCAGATCTCGTAATGCGACACGTCATCGCGGCCCTGGTCACCAATGAACCCGGGGTGCTCGCCCAGGTCGCGGGGATGTTCGCCGCACGCGGATTCAACATCGATTCACTGGTGGTCGGCCGAACCGAAAACCCCGAGATGTCTCGGATGACCATCGTGGTGATGGGTGATTCGAGCGTCCTTGAACAGGTCCGCAAGCAGCTCCAGAAACTCGTGCCGGTGGTCAAAGTTGTTGATTACCAGGATGTCGCCTACGTCGACCGGGACCTCGTGCTCGTTCAGGTTTCAACGCGAAGCCAGGCGGGGGCGGCGGATAAACGCGAGGAGATCATCACGCTCGCGAATCTGTTCCGGGCCAAGATCGTGGACGTCGCGTCGGATCAGGTGATGATCGAGATGGCCGGCAGCGAAGAAAAGCTCGCCGCGTTTCTCGAACTGCTCGATCCCTACGGGATTATCGAACTCGCACGCACCGGGGTCATCGCGATGCGGCGTGGCAACGCCAGCGCGTTCCGCCGGATCGCCCTGGCCAAAGCCGCCGAGACCGACGACGGGCCGGGCATCGACGCCGCCGACCTCCCCCCTGGCTAAGAGCGTCTTTGCCTTACCGCCATCGCCCTCAAACCCTCGCTCGCTGCTTGAACACATCGGGCGCGAAGCCTTCCTAAAACCTGCCGATGATCTACGACACCTTAGACCACGCGGCGCTCTACCACGGGATCCATCCGGGGTGCGCGGAAGCGTTTGCGTTTCTGCAAGGATTTGATCCCGCCACGCCCGACGGCCGGGTTGATCTGCGTGGCGACGAACTGTTCGCCAACGTCGAACGCTATTCCACTCAGCCCGCGGCCACGAGACGGTACGAAGCCCACCGAGCCTACCTCGACATTCAGGCGGTATTCACCGGTCACGAAGCGGTTTTCGTGACGCCGCACACCCCAGACCTCGAAACGGTCGAAGTCTACGACACCGCCCGAGACGTCGGGTTCCACGCCGCCACCGACGCCTCGTGGGTGGAACTTTTGCCCGGACGATTCGCGATGTTTTTTCCGCAGGATGTTCACAAGCCGGTATGCGCAGTGGGCGGAAACTCCGAGGTGCTCAAAGTCGTCGTCAAGATCCGGCTGGCGGCCAACGCGAAGGCTTTTGCCTAAGAGCAAGCCGTTATCGATTAGCCCGCGGCCGAGTCCGGGCCGATAGAATCTGTGGATGCTCAAAGGCATCCGTATCAGCCTCGCCAATAAGTGCCAACTGCTCTTCGGCCTGGCGGTGGTCCTGGTGATGACCGCGGCCCTGACCGTGGTGGGGTGGCGGATGCAAACGCTCGTGGAGCGTGGCCCCGAACGCCGGGCCCAGGACCTCGCGGAGATGTGGCTGGCTCAGCAGATCGCTTTCGGCGAGCCCGTGCAACGGATCGACGAAGCGGACGCTCCGGCATTCGAAACCGGGGTGGTCCTGAGCCTGCTCCCCGAAGATGCGTTCGAAGAAACCGCTGCGAACGATGCGTTTGTCCGCCGCGCGATCGAGCGTTTCGACCGTCTCCCCGAAGCCAACGATTTGTTCACCACTTCCCGGGGCAGCGAAGGCCGGCTCGAATTCCGCTACGCCCGGGCGGTCAGGGCCTCGGATCAGGCCCGCCGCGAAGGCGCGTTCGACGCCGGGCTGGACGCGGCGGGGCTGGCCGACCCGCTGCGGGCGGTACTCCTCGTTCAACTCCGCGACCAGGAAGCCGCGGTGCAGCAGACCCTTAACCGCATCTACATCGTGGCCGCCGGGCTGTTTGCGGGGCTGCTGGCCATCGCGGTGTTTTACTACATCACCACCCGGATCATCCTTTCACCGGTCCGGGTCCTGCGTGGCTACGCCGAACGTGTTTCGGAAGGCGATCTCCTGATCCGGTCGGACATCAACACCGGCGACGAATTCGAGCAGCTTTCGGACATGTTCAACACAATGCTCGAAAGCCTCAAAGCCAACCAGGACGATCTAACCTCCGCGAACAAGACTCTCGACCTCAAGCTGATGGAGATGGCCGAGTCCAATATCGCTCTGTTTGAAGCCAACAAAGTTAAGGGTGAATTCCTCGCCAACGTCAGCCACGAGCTTCGCACGCCGCTCAACTCGATCATCGGATTCGCCGAAGTGCTCCAGGAAACCCTCGCCGGTCGCACCGGCCCGGTCGACGAAAAGCGTCAACGCTACGCCTCGAACATCATCGTGAGCAGCCGCCGGCTCTTGGACCTGATCAACGACCTGTTGGATATCGCCAAGATCGAAGCGGGCAAGATGACGCTGCGGTTATCGAAGGCTTCGGTCTCCGACACGCTGGAAGGTCTGGTCACCCTTATCCGGCCGCAGGCCGAAAAAAAGCGGGTCCGTATCTTTGTCGAGGTTTCGCCGCGCCTGCCGCTGATCGAAACCGACGCGGGCAAGCTCCAGCAGATTGTGTTCAACTTCCTCGCCAACGCCGTGAAATTCACCCCCACGGGGGGCACCGTCACGCTGCGGGCCCAGCCTTCGCCCACTGGCCCGGCCCACGCGTCCGCCGAGCGTGACGCGGTGGAATCCGTGACCATCGCCGTGGCCGACACCGGGCCCGGTATCTCCGAAGACGACCAGATCCGCATCTTCGATAAGTTCACTCAGCTCGATCCCGGGGTCACCAAAGCCCACGGCGGCACGGGACTGGGGTTGACCATCGCGAGCGAATTGGCAGAGATGCTCGGCGGGCGGATCATCGTGGAATCTGCGCCCGGCCGTGGCGCGACGTTTAGCTTGATTCTCCCGATACACGCCGACCGCTCGCAGGTGGCCGACGCCCACCCGGTTCCCGCGACGCCGTAGCCCGGTTGGTGGCGGCGTTGGACGCGGACCCGATGCGGCCTAAAATAGATGTGGTGTCGCGACCGTCGATGCATTGACCCCCGACCAAGGAATTTCTTATGGGCCTCGAAGCCGCACTCCCCGCCGAAGGCGTTCTGACCACGCAGTTGCAAAAGGTCATCAACTGGTCCCGCCGCTCCTCGGTCTGGCCGATGCCGTTCGCCACCGCCTGCTGCGGCATCGAATTGATGGCCACCGCTTCGTCGCGCTTCGACCTGGCCCGCTTCGGGGCCGAGGTCATGCGCTTCAGCCCCCGCCAGGCCGACCTCATGATCGTCGCCGGCCGAGTCAGTGTGAAAATGCTCCCCGTGCTCCAGCGTATCTACCAGCAGATGACCGAACCGAAATGGGTCCTCTCCATGGGCGCCTGCGCCAGCACCGGCGGCGTCTTCGACACCTACGCCACCGTCCAGGGCATCGACCAGTTCATCCCCGTGGATGTCTACGTCCCCGGCTGCCCGCCTCGTCCCGAGACGCTCATCGAAGGCGTCATGGCGATCCAACGTATCATCGATAACGACGGCCTCCCGCCCACCGGCCCCGACGGCCTCCGCCGCCCTCTGGGCATCACCGTCGAGCCGACCCACACCGTCGGGGCCCAGCCGACATCGTTGACGGTGGGGCAGAGTTAAGCCCTCCACATGGCCAAGCATCCCTGCGAGTGTTGCGGCCACCGCACCCTCGATAATCAACCCGGGGGTACCTATCAAATCTGCCCGGTGTGCTTTTGGGAAGATGCACCTTTCGCTGAAGATCATTTCTGTCAGCAGTTCTCGAACGGCATAACACTCCGACAAGCCCAGCGGAATTATACGGAGTACGGAGCGGCCACGCGAGATTTTCTAAACGATGTACGACCCGCCGAGCCTGACGAAAAGCGTGCCCCGGACTGGCATACGCTCGATGAATTCGACAAGACCAGACTTGAGGAAGTCTTGGACGATATTGAAAACGCATTCCGTGGTGTCACGCGGGCCGGCGGGGTATCCCTGCACGAAACCGTAGAAATCGATTCTTATGGATTCGACAGAAGTCATCCAAACGATAACAGCGACACCGGCCACGATTGGCGCCAAGTACCCACAAAAGACTTGGCCGAGGTTTGCGGTATCGGCGGGATTTCGTTCCTCGATCCGATCGGTTGGCGTTACTACCTGCCCGCTTATATGACGTGGTGGCTTAATGAAGGGTATAACTCAGACTCTATTGCCTCCGATAACCTGGTCTACTCACTTCAGCTCGCTCGCTCAGATTCTAATGGGCTGCGGCGATACAGCCTCGAACGTTACGAAACATTAAACACAGAGCAATCGAAAGCGGTAGCGCGGTTTTTGATCTACATACGTGACTTTGCGGAAGACAGCTCCGACAGAGAAGATGCCGCGAAAGCCCTTGATTCTTACTGGCAACAGTTCGAAGACTAACTCGCTGCGGCGAGGAGTTCTTTGGCTTGCTTGCGGCTGGCGGCGGTGACTTTTTCGCCGGCCATCATCTCGGCGAGTTCGGCGACGCGGGCGTTGCCATCCAGCGTGCCAACGGTGGTTCGGGTTTGCTTGGATTTGCCTTTACCGGTCACGGTCTTTACGATGTGGAAGTGGCGGTCGGCGAAGGCGGCGATCTGCGGGAGGTGGGTGATACAAAGGATTTGGTGGTTAGACGGTTGCGTGGTTCGGCGATTTTGTTTCGCGGCCGCTTGCGGTTTAGCGAGTGCGCGGAGCTTGGAGCCGATGACGCTGCCGAGCCGGCCGCCGATGTTGGCGTCGATCTCATCGAAGACCAGGACGCTGATGCGTTGGCCGTCGCCGGTATTCGCCAGTACGGACTTGAGCGCCAGCATGGTACGGGACAATTCGCCGCCCGAGGCAATCTTGCGCAGCGGCCGGGCGTCTTGTCCGGGATTGGTTTGTACCAGGATCTCTGCGGCGTCGAATCCGGCGGCGCTATCGTCCACCCGGCAGACGGTGAAACGGAGTTTCGCCTCGGCCATCCCGAGTTCAGCGAGCTGCTGCTCAATCAGCGGGGTGAGCTTCTTCGCGGCTTTGCGACGCGCTAGGGTCAGTTTTTCGCCCAGCACTCCCAGGGTTTGCTCAAGCTCAGCCAGCCGGCCGTCGATCCGCGACTGGTCGTGGTCCTGTGCTCGGAGCAGGTCGATCTGTCGGCCCAGGTCGGCCCGGAGAGTCAATACCGCTTCGATGGGGTCGACGGCAGGGATCCCGTCGCTGTACTTCTGAATTAGCCGGTGGAGCACGTTGAGCCGGTCGGCGATCTCCGCGGCTTCCTCCGGATTATGCTCGAGCTTATCGACGTAACGGCCCAGTTCGAAAGCAGATTCCTGTAACGAGAGCGTAGCCGTGCGGACCTGATCGGTCAGGCCGGTGAGCGCGGGATCGAGTTCCGCAAGGTCGATCAGGAGGTGGGTGATGGCCTGGAGGCGTTCGGTGACCGAGCCGTCGGTGTCGTAGAGCGCGGCGTGGGCGGCGTGGGCTTCGCCCTTGATCTTCTGCAGATTTTTGAGGAGTTGTTCCCGGGCCTGGAGCTCGGCGAACTCGCCGGAGATAAGCTCGGCGGCGTCGATTTCCTGGGCTTGAAACTCGTAGAGGTCGAGCTGTTGACGCCGGAGCGTGGCCGAGGCGGTGAGCTCGGTTTTGGTCTGCCGGAGTTCGCGGTGTTCGGCAAAAGCCTTGCCGAATTGTTCCCGCGTCTCCCGGCAGCGGGCGAACGCATCGAGGATCGCGAGCTGATTCGACGGCTTGAGCAGGAACTGGTGGTCGTGCTGGCCGTGGATGTCCACCAGCAGGTCGGCGGCGCGACGCATCATGGCGGCGGTGGCGGGCTGGCCGTTGACGGACAGAGAGGAACGGCCCGACGCAAAAAGTTTCCGGGTGATCAACACCTCATCGCCGGCTTCAATCGTCTGATCGAGCGCAGCGGTGAGCGCCTCGGCCAGCGCGGGACTGTCGGCTTCAAAGACGCCGGAGATCCGTGCCTCGTCGGTGCCCGGCCGGATCATGTCGGTGGCTTTGCGCAGGCCGATGAGCGCCTCGAATGCTCCGATGATCAGCGACTTGCCCGCCCCGGTTTGCCCGGTGAACACGTTGAGCCCCTGCTCGAATTCGACCGTTGCATCTTCGATCACTGCTAGATTGGAGATATGGAGTTCGCGGAGCATCCGTGCACCTCGTTCAGTTAATGTTTGGGTTAAAGCATGTGTAGTATAGGCCGCCATGAAAATCATGCTTGCCCCCGATAGTTTCAAGGACTCGCTGTCCGCTCATGCGGCGGTCCGAGCGATGGCGGTAGGGATCGCGCGGATCGACCCGACGATTCGCATCGATCACTGCCCGATCTCCGACGGCGGTGAGGGGTTTGTCGCGGCGATGGCGTCGGCGAGCGGGTGCGAGTTGCAGCGAACGACGGTCGCCGGGCCGTTGGGTGAGCCGACCGACGCGGTGTGGGCGACGTTGTCCGGCGAGGTCGCGGCGATCGAGACGGCCGCGGCCTCGGGGTTGGAACAACTCGCCCCCGAGCAGCGCAACCCGATGCATACGACGACGCTGGGCACCGGCGAGCTGATCGCTGAGGCGCTGCGCCGCGGCTGCCGCCGTGTTCTTGTAGGGCTGGGCGGCAGTGCCACGACCGACGGCGGCACCGGCATGGCCCAGGCGCTCGGCGTACGCTTCTACGACCCTGGGGGCGAACTTATCGCTCGGCCTATGTGCGGTCGCTTGCTGAATCACATCACGCGGATCGATATCGATAACGTACTGCCCGACCTGGCCGCCACCCATATCGATGCCGCCTGCGACGTGCGTAACCCGCTGACCGGCCTCGACGGCGCCGCGGTGATCTACGGCCCACAGAAGGGCGCTACCCCCGAACAAGTCGCTCAACTCGACGACGGGCTGCGTCATTTCGCCCGGCTGCTGCGTGACCAGCTCGATATCGACATTGAACACCTTCCCGGGGCGGGTGCGGCCGGCGGGCTTGCCGCGGGGCTACTGGCGTTTGGCCATGCGGTCTTGGTGCCCGGAATCGGGATTGTGCTCGATGCCGTGGAGTTTGATAGCCGTGTTGCAGACTGCGACTTGTGCTTGACCGGCGAGGGTCGGCTGGACGGGCAATCGCTTTCGGGCAAAGCGGTCATGCAGGTTGCCGAGGGTGCGGGGTTACACGGTGTGCCAACGGTCGCGCTTGTGGGTTCGGCGAGCGACGACGCCCGGATCTGCCTCGACCAAGGCCTCGCGGCGTATCACGGAATCGCCGATGGCCACCCACGCGAATACGCGATGCGTCACGCCGCCGAGTTGCTGGCCGACAAGGCCGAGGCGGTGGTGCAGGAATGGCGGGATCAGCGTGGGGCGTAGCTGTGGGCTTTGCGATACTGTGTCGGCGTGACGCCCATACAACGGCGGAATTGGCGGGCAAAATAATTGCTGTCGGTGAACCCGACGCGGTGCGTGATCTGCGTGACGTTGAGGTCGCTGTCTTCGAGCAGGCGAACGGCTTGCCTAATGCGGAGCTGGATGAGGTAGCTCAGTGGCGGCAGGCCGGTAGCTTTGCGGAACACGCGTACGAGTTGGCTGGACGACAAATGCGCCGCATCGGCCATCGCGTCTATGGTCCACGGCCGGTCGTAGCTGTTTTCGAGTTTGCCGATCATGCTGCCCAGACGCAGCAGCGATCGGCCCTCGGTCGTTTGCGTGCGGTCGTACTGGCGTGATAAATAAATCATCAACTCGAAGAGCTTGGTCTTCGCGGCGATGGCGTAGCCCGGGGGCTGCGCTGCGACCTCGTCGAGGATAGCCGCGGCGAGCCGGGCCGTGGCCCGCAACTCGACCGGCGGCAGGTGAAGCCGGCTCGCAAAGCGGTGACGCCTGCGGTACATCGGCTCGAGCAGGAACAGCGCGTTGAAGCCCGGGATTTGGCGGAGTTCTTCGGTGGGCAGGTCCAGGAGTCTGGGGTCGTACATTACGTTGAGCAGTTCCAGCCCGTTGCGATTACTGAAGTAGTGGCGGTCTTCGCTCTGCAGAAGAAACACGTCGCCCAGCGCGATCGGGTAGGCAAAACCTTTGAGATGGTGTGTCGCCCGCCCGGCGGTGACGATGACCAGTTCATTGAAATCGTGGTCGTGCTCGATCTCGGTCAGATCAAAGGGATGCGAACCCTGCGCGGTAGAACCCTTGTCGACCGCTTCGGTAGTGGCGACCCGGACCGCGGTGACCGGGCAGGATTGTGGATCGAAATAGTGGCGGCCTACAGCCTTGATTGGCACAACAACCCTTTCTCAACCTTCGTTTCAACCCAAATAGCAAAATTGTGCGCAGATTGTGCTAATAAATGGATGAATCGTCAAGGGAAAACGGATAGAAAACTTGATAATAATGATGAGTTATGACTCCTCAGTCTCAGTCTCGGTAGTTCAAGCAGACCAATCGGTTCGCAGCACTTCGTTTCTCTCACGGATTTCACCATGTATTTACTAGGGATCGATCTGGGCAGTTCGTCGGTCAAGGCGGCGCTGGTGGAGGCTGACTCCGGCCGGATCGCGGCGACGGGGCAGTACCCTCCCCACGAGATGGAGATCGACGCGCCGCAACCCGGATGGGCGGAGCAAGACCCCGAGGCGTGGTGGGACGCGGCGCAGCGGGCGGTGGTGTCGGCAATGACCGACGCGGACGCTGCAGCGGACGACGTGAAAGCGATCGGCGTCGCGTACCAGATGCACGGGTTGGTTTGCCTGGATACAGAGAGGCGGTCGCTTCGGCCGAGTATAATTTGGTGCGATAGCCGAGCGATCGCGATCGGCGACGCGGCGTTCAAAGACTTGGGCGAACAGCGGTGCTTGTCGCATCTGCTCAACTCGCCGGGTAACTTCACCGCGTCGAAGCTGCGTTGGGTGCGGGACCACGAGCCGGAGGTTTTTGAGAAGATCGATCGGGTCTGCCTGCCGGGCGACTACCTCGCGGCGCGGCTGACCGGAGAGGTTATCACCACCGTCTCGGGCTTGTCCGAGGGCATGTTCTGGGATTTCGCGCTGGGGGGTCCGGCGGATTTCCTGATGGAGCATTACGTCTTGTCTTCGGACATGCTCGCGCCGGTCGTACCGACCTTTGGCGATCAGGGAAAACTCACGCCCGAAGCCGCGACGCTGCTGGGCCTCGCGGCGGGGACGCCGGTGACCTACCGGGCGGGCGATCAGCCCAACAACGCGCTGTCGCTGAATGTGCTAAACGCTGGCGAAGTCGCCGCCACCGCGGGCACTTCGGGGGTGGTCTACGGCGTCAGCGACCAGATCCAGTACGACCCGCAATCCCGCATCAACAGCTTCGCCCACGTCAATCACACCACGGACGATCCACGCATCGGCCTGCTCTTGTGCATCAACGGCACGGGCATCGCCAACGCCTGGGGCAAACGCCTGATCGGTGGCGAACTCGATTACCCCGGACTGAACGAGCTTGCGGAGCAGGCCCCGGTGGGCAGCGACGGGCTCTGCGTCCTGCCGTTCGGCAACGGCGGCGAGCGGATGCTCGGTAACGCGGAGATTGGTGCGCACCTGGGCTTCGCCGACTTCAACCGCCACGGCCCGTCGCACGTCGCCCGGGCCGTGCAGGAAGGTATCGCGTTCGCCTTCGGTTACGGCATGGAAATCCTCGGCGAAAACGGCGTCGATCTCGGCGTCATCCGCGCCGGCCGAGCCAACCTGTTCCTCAGCCCGCTGTTCCGCCAGACCCTGGCCAACGTGGCCGACACGCGGATCGAGTTGTACGACACCGACGGCGCGGTCGGTGCCGCCCGCGGCGCCGGGATCGGGGCCCGCGTTTACAGCTCACCGGAGCAAGCCTTCGCCACCCTCGAACGAGTCGGCGTCATCGAGCCCGATCCATCCGCCCGAGCGGCGACGGACGACGCGTATCAACACTGGAGCGACTATCTCGTTATGACCAACCAAATCCAACACGATTCTTAATGCTTTCGACCATGCACACCCCATTCACCATCAAGGAATCCATCCTATGAGCGTTACCCTCGGCGACAGAACTTACTTCCCCGGTATCGACAAGATTCAGTTCGAGGGTACCGACTCGCACAACCCCCTCGCTTTCCGTTGGTACGACGAGAACCGCGTCGTGAACGGCAAGCCGATGAAAGAGCTCTTCAAGTTCGCCGTGGCTTACTGGCACACGCTCTGCGGTACCGGCGGCGACCCGTTCGGCCCGGGGACCAAACGCTTTCCTTGGGACAGCGCTACGGACCCGATCCAGGCGGCGAAGGATAAAGCCGACGCCGCGTTCGAGTTCATCACCAAGCTCGGTGTGCCGTACTACTGTTTCCACGACTTCGACCTGATTCAGGAAGGCTCGACGCTCGCCGAGTCACAGAGCCGGCTGTCGACCATGGTCGATGTCCTCAAAGCCAAGCAGGCCGAGTCCGGCGTCAAGCTGCTGTGGGGGACCGCCAATCTTTTCAGCAACCCGCGTTATATGAACGGGGCGTCGACCAACCCCGACTTCAGCACGGTGGCTTACGCCGGGGCGCAGCTCAAGGGTGCGATCGACGCGACCATCGCTCTGGAGGGTGAGAATTACGTCTTCTGGGGTGGCCGCGAGGGTTATATGTCGCTGCTGAACACCGACATGAAGCGGGAACAGAATCACTTCGCCCGCTTCCTGCACATGGCCAAAGACTACGCCCGCAGCCAAGGCTTCACCGGCACGTTCTTCATCGAGCCTAAGCCCTGCGAACCCAGCAAGCACCAGTACGACTTCGACGCGGCCACCGTCCTCGGCTTCCTCCGCGAACACGACCTGCTCGACGACTTCAAGCTCAACCTCGAATTTAACCACGCGACCCTCGCCGGCCACACGATGCAGCACGAGATGGCGGTCGCCGCGGGCGCGACCGATTCGTCTGGGGCGCATCTGCTGGGCAGCCTCGACGCCAACCGCGGCGACTACCAGAACGGCTGGGACACAGACCAGTTCCCCACCGACCTCAACGAGTTGACCGAATGCATGCTGGTGCTCCTGGAAGCCGGTGGGCTCAACGGCGGCGGGGTCAACTTCGACGCCAAAACCAGGCGGAACTCGACGGATCTCAGCGACCTGTTTATCGCTCATATCGCGGGCATGGATGCGTTCGCCCGGGCCGCCATCACGGCGGAAACCATCCTCGAAAACTCCGACTACCGGGCCATGCGTGCCAAACGTTACCAATCTTTCGATTCTGGTGACGGAGCCAAGTTTGAACAGAGCGGGCTGACGCTCGAAGGCTTGGCTGAGCTCGGCGCGTCGCTCGGCGAGCCGGCCCAGATCAGCGGCCAACAGGAAGCATACGAAGCACTGATCAACCGCTATCTCTAAAAATACGTAACGGCCCAAACCTCTTCGCGAGTCATCTCCGAAGAGGGGATTGGCCATACGAGCACGCGAAGGAAAGAGCCCGCGACGATAAGCCGCGGGCTCTTTTATATCGATGGGGTTCCGTATGGCCGGCCGTTAGCGTGCGTATTCGATGGTCCGCATCTCGCGGAGGACCGTGACCTTAATCTCGCCGGGGAACGTCATCTCTTCGCTGACCCGCTTAGCGATGTTGCGGGCGATCGCGTGGCAGGCCTCGTCGTGGACGCCGTTGGGATCGACGATCACCCGGACCTCGCGGCCGGCCTGGATGGCGAAGGCTTCGCGGACGCCTTTCTGGTCTTTGGCGATGTGTTCGAGGTCCTGGAGGCGTTTGACGTAGCGGTCCAGCGATTCGCGGCGGGCACCGGTGCGGGCGCCAGAGATGGCGTCCGCCGCCATGACAATCGGGGTGTAGGGGGTGGTGGCGGGGATGTCGTTGTGGTGCCCGGCGACCGCGTTGAGCACGGCTTCTTTCTCGCCGTACTTCTTGCAAAAATCCGCGCCAATCTTGGGGTGGCCCCCTTCGATTTCGTGGTCCATGGCCTTGCCGATATCGTGCAGGAATCCGCAGCGTCGCGCGAGTTCACCGTCGAGACTCAGTTCGTCGGCGATGACCTGGCAGAGGTAGGCAACTTCGTGGGAGTGGCGGAGGATATTCTGGCCGTATGAAGTGCGGTAGTGCAGCCGGCCCATCATCTCGGAAATCTTGGGGTGGAGCCCGTGGATATGGGCCTCTTCGCAGGCGTCTTTGCCGAACTTGACGATCTTCTTTTCCATTTCTTCGGAGACCTGCTTGGAGAGCTCTTCGATGCGGGCGGGGTGGACCCGGCCGTCTTCGAGGAGCCGCCGCAGGGTCTCGGCGGCGGTGGCGCGGCGGACGGGGTCGAAGCAGGACACGATGACTACGCCCGGCGTATCGTCGACCACGACATCCACGCCGGTCGCGGCCTCGAAGGCGCGGATGTTGCGGCCTTCGCGGCCGATGATCCGGCCCTTCATCGCGTCGTCTTCGACCGGCACCGAGTTGCTGGTGGACTCGGCGGAGTGTTCCGAGGCGTAGCGCTGGATCGCGGTCAGGGTGATCTTCTGAGCGATCTCTTTGGCTTCGTCTTCGGTTCGCTGCGTGACCTGCTTGATCAGTTCGCCGGACTCGTGGGTCAGTTGGTGTTCCAGGACGTTCATGGCTTCGCGCTTCGCGTCTTCTTCGGACAGATGCGCGATGCGCAAAAGATCATTCTTGAGCTGTTCCTGGTGCTGTTCGTTGGCCTTCTGCCGCTGCTGGACCAAGGCCTGGGCTTCGTCGAGTTTGCCGTCGATCTCCGCCTGGGCTTTTTTGACGTTGAGGTCCAACTCGGTCAGGTATTTTTCTTTCGTGGTCAGGGTGTCGAGCTTTTTGTCGAGGGTGTCTTCACGCTTGGTTAGCCGGCGTTCTTTTTCCATCAACTCGTTGCGGGCGGCATCGGTCTCTTGGTCGAAGGCCTCGCGGCGCTGGGCCTGGGCGTTGCGGGCGTCGAGTTCGATCTGTTTGGCCAGGGTTTCGCCTTGGGTCCGTGCTTTCGCGAGCAGGTCGTCGGCTTCACGCTTGGCCTGACCCAGGGTGCTGCCGGCGGTGAGCTTGAGCAGGCCAAAGGCGACGCCGGCTCCGAGCAGCAGCCCCAAGGTCAGCATGCCGAGAATCAGCCCGAAGTTGCCGAGTAGCAACGGGGGGAACGAAAGTGCGAGAGGTGGCGGGTGGATCACGAAAACAGCCCTTTCCGGGCGGCCGAGCGTAAGGAGATACGCGGCCGGGGTTAAGGCACGTTACGCGGGGGCCGGGGAGCCGATCAGACCGAGGGTCGGAAGGGCGGTGTGTGGGTCGAATCCGATCAGAAACAGGACAAGGTCAGTGTTGCGTGCGTGGCCGAAAGGGGGGCTGGGGTTGACCGGCTCGAGATATCGGCTGCCGGGCTGGTAAAGCAACTGGGGCCAGGCCTCTGCCGAAGAGCGCTGACCGTTTTGCCACGCTCGGCCGATGACGATAAAGGCGGGCCATGGGGGCCAGCTTCGTCGCGAGCCAGTGGTAGCACAGTTCGAACAACAACATAAGAATAAGGGTCCTGTTCCGAGCTTTTTAGGTCGTACGGTTCGACCATTCGGAACGTCGTAGTGACCTTGGAAGCGTCAAATACGGTCGATCGGGGCGATACACAAAATCCGGTCCGGAAACGTGCCGGGTCAGTCTGCCTAAGGGCAGCGGTTATTCATACGACATTCATATTAGCCGTGTTCGGCGGAAAGCGTCAAGCGGCCCAAACCTTGGATCGGAAACCGCTTATCGTGCCGATGTATTGCCAAACCGCACCCGACGGACCCCGGTCCAGACCAATATTTCGAACCCGAATACTGCCGCGCCAAACCCTGCCGCCGCGAGCAGATAGCGGTAATAGGGGATCCACCGCTCCAGCCGCACACCCAGCTCATCCGCGATCCATTGCCGGTCCGCCAAGGCCAGAAACCCGCCAAGCACCACGGCCGCGACGACCCAACCGACCGAGGCGTACGCCGTCACCCGCTCCGCGGTCCCGAAAGGTACCCGCCAGCCGCGCCGCCAACTAAAAAACGTGACCCCCGCCGCTTCGAGATACGTCATCCCCAGCACCAGCTTGGCCGCGAGCATCCCCATCAGCCAGCCCGCGAGAACCCCTTTGTCCAGGCCCACGATCCAGAACGCCCCCCAGCCCACGCCCACCAGCAACGCGATCGAAAGCAAAAACAATCTCGCCGAGAGGTTGGACCCGCCAAGTTGCATCGTCCGAAACAGGTGTCCGGGCCGGCGGACCACCGACCACGCGGTATCGGCCCAGGCCCGGAAGGTCATCCGTCGCTGCCACGCCGGGCCGACTCGGTAGCGAGGCAGCGAGGCTTCGATCGGCTGACCGCATTCGGGGCACACCCCCTCGGGCTCCAGACCGAATAGCCCATACCCGCACCGTTCACACAAGAAATCTGTCGGCCACGCCGTGGCTGGCTCACCGGGCAGGGCGGGCGGAGCCATCTCCCTGGGTGTCGTGTTCAGATGCTTGGCCGACATGGTCTACCCGATCAACGTTCCGCCGTATCGAACCTACTCCAGCGAAACCGTAGGCATCGGCAGGGGCAAATCGATGTGGATGGTGGGTAGATCGAGCGCATCGTGCTGGAGTCGATGGGCCAGGTGTTTGGCCCGGGCGGACTGGGCCCAGAAGACATGATCCGCCGAGCCCAGGGCTTCCCGATGGTCCGGCCGATCCGCGGCGACGATCGGCACCCCCGCGCCCAGCGCGTGGGCCAGACTCAGCGGGGCCGTCTGGTCTCCCGCGATCACGGCATCGCAGCCCGCCAAGATCTCCCAGGGCCGGCCGATCCGTGCGTCTTGCAGGTAGCGGGCGGGGTGGCCGTACATTTCCAGCACCGACTGCTTGCGTACCCGCAGGTATTGCCGCGGGTGGACCAGCAGCCGCAGGTCTCGGCCGGTGGCCTCGGCGACGTGGCTGATCGCCATCATCGAGTGGTAGGCCTCCGCGGCGTCGGGTGGATCGCCGAGCAGCGCCACCACCGGCAGGTCCTCGTCCACGCCCCACGCTTCGCGCAGCGTGGCCCGCTCACCGACGAGCCGAGCGCGGCTCCGCTCCGACTGCTTGGCGGCCGGAAATGCATCCGTCGCGACGCGGCCGGGGGCTAACCCGTCGGCCACTACAGATTCACGCAGCGCCTCGCTGACCGTGATGGCCTGGGTGTCCAGCCGACGGAGCCTGCGGTTATCGCGTGCAGAAGGCCGGGTATACAAACAAACCGCCGCGGCCCGGGGCCCGCCGAGCAAGCTCAACCCTTGTAAGCCTACCGCCAGATTAATCGACCACGAATACAGCGGGCGCTTGTTCTGATCTGCCTCATTTTCTAAATGGTTATCGACCCGGCCAACGCCTTGCTTCGCACACCATCGGCACAGCGCCGGCCAGCCCCAGGCCCCCCGGCCCTTCGCCGCGGGCACCCGCCCGAGCGGAGATAGCCCGACGGAAGCCGCCATCTCGAGGAGCGGCGGCCCTCCGACCAAGAGCACGTCCCGGTCCCGATCCGCGAGGTACGCTAGCAGAGCCGGGGTCGTGGCCGCTGCGGCTTGCTCGACGACGTGTACCGGCCGGGTCACAGCTTGTCACCCGGCTGAGGTTTGCGCGATTCGTGGAACAGTTCCGCCAGCCGGAGCCCCGCCTCGTCGGCCAGCCGACGCGACAGGTCGTCGGGGGTGGCGTCTCCGGCGAACTGGCTGTCGCTGGTCACGTGGTCCAATCGGATCTTGAGGCGGTGGCCGGGCTGTGGCCGGTCGGGGTCGGGCAGCGTGACCGCTTCCGGCCAGAGCCGGACATTATCGCGAGCCCGCAGCACCTTGACTTCCAGCTCGCCTTCGGGCCGGTACAGCGTCTCGGCGACCTGCGTGTTGACCGAGACGACCTTGGCGTAGATCACCTGCTGAGCGCCGAGTTCTTTCGCGATCGTATCGATCGCCGTCTGGTTCCAGCGGTGACCCAGCCGCGATTCCAGAGCGGCCAGCCGACGGGGTTCGATAAACGTGGCGGTGGGCAGGACCTTGTGGTGGTTGAGGTAATGCACCGCGGTGGTCGCGACCTGGCGGGTCAGCCCGGGGTTGCTCAGCAGGTGTTTGGGGTCGTCGACCATCACCAGCGTCGTTTCGTCGGGCAGAACATACGTCGGCGGCTTCATGGGGTTTTCGGATGCCCGGGCGATCACCGCCACGTATTCACAGCCCACCACGGCCAAACACACCGTAACGCACAGGCACCAAAAGCTGCCGCGCACCGCGGCGGTGGGGTGGACACGGAAAACCAGGCGGGGGCGCATCAAGGCCGATCCTCTTGGTGATCGTAAAAAAGCCCGCCCGCTTTGAGGGCAAACGCTTCGAGCACCGCCGCCTCGACCGATTCTTCGTCGGCCCGGTCGCGCACCAGGCCGAACTCACTGTCTCGGGGGAATTCGGCCCGGACCTGACGCTCGAAGGTGCGGTTGTCGGGGTCTTCGCCGTCGGCTTCATACACCGATACCGTGCCATCAATCACGCCCTTCCAGACATTGATGTTGCCCGCCTCGTTCGTGCGGTACTCATTAAGGTCGATAATCACCAGCCGGTCGACCCCGAGCTCATCAATGATGCGGCTGGGGCGGGTGGTGATCCAGTAAGGGTTGCTGCGTTGGTACCGGGCGATCTCTTTCGGCAGCGACACCGAGACCTCCGGGAGGTTTTCGACGATGCCTCGGCTGACCGCTTCGCCGGTCCGGAACGGGCTGCGGGGGAACCGGAAAAGCGTGTATTCGTCCGCCGCCACCAGCACCGCGACCCGCTTCCCCTCCAGGTCGGTGTACTCCGCCGCCACATCGACCGGATTCTGGTCGGTCCGGAACGCCTGCGCCCCGTAGGCGATGATGTTGCAGCCGTTGAACCACAACACCGCCCAGAGGAGAAGAAACAGCAGCACCACCCGTTTAACCAGCGAGCGGTAGTGGCGACGTAAGACCAGTTCTTTCTTGTTCATGGCATCCAAAATAGTCAAAGGGTTGCGGCCTTCAGCCTCCCAGGGCCACCCGCCCGGCCGTGAACGCCCAGCCTCCCAGGATGAGGCCGATCAAGACCGCCAGCGACCGCGGCCGCAACGCCGCACGGCCTAAGGGGGCCAGCGATCGGCCGGTCCATAAACTCCACCCACTGACCAGCACCGCCGCCGCGGTCAAGACCGCGAGCACCGCTCCGGCGGGCTGAACCACAAACGAACTCGTAAATCGGCCGTGTGCGGCGTGGGTAAAGGACGTGGTCATCCCGCAAGTCGCGCAGGGTAATCCGCTGGCGGCCTGGAACCCGCAGGGCTGGAGCCCGAGCTGCGTATGCGTGCCCATCCCCTCCTCGGCTGCCGTCAACCCGGAAGCCACGAGCAATACCGCCAACGCCGGTGCGAACACCGCGAGGGAGATCAATCGGCTGACCCAAGGTGAAGCAGGATCGGTCGGGAGAGCGGTGACGTGCATGACAAACCATAGGATACCCGCGCCGCTCGGGACGGTCTACGGGTCAGGGCTTTGATAACCACAGCCACACGGGTTTCACGCGATCCGTGAAGCATGGCCTAGGCCGGTAAGCGAAGGTTCTCAAATCACCCACGGGCTCGGCTTTTCGGAATGCTGTATGGCTGAGCGTTACACTGTCGGCTATGGGATTCCGTGTGTCTTCCGAAACGCCGCCATCGCGGCCCGCTCGCCGCCGACGTAAAATCCGAGCGCGGACCATCGCTGTGCTCCCGACGCTGTTTACGCTGGGCAACCTGCTCTGCGGCTTCGTGGCGGTCTTTATCGCTTCGCGGCCGATCGGTACTCCGATGGCGTTCGAGTGGACCCCGCTCTTCTGCGCAGCGATTTTCATCTTCCTTGGCCTGGTTTGCGACGCGCTCGACGGCCGGGTCGCCCGGCTGACTCGCAGCACCAGCGACCTGGGCGAACAGCTCGATTCGATGGCCGACATGGTGACGTTCGGGGTGGCCCCGGCGTTCATCCTTGTGCAGATCATCGGGGTACAGTCGCCGTTCTTCGCGGCGACCGGCGACTCGACCTACGACCGTCTGGGGCTGGCGTTCGCGTGTATCTACGTCGCCTGTGCCGGGCTCCGGCTCGCACGCTTCAACATTGAAAAAGACGACGAAGAGGCCGCGGGCGGACACCTGTATTTTGAAGGGCTCCCCTCGCCCGGGGCCGCTGGCGCGGTGGCCGGGCTTGCCCTCCTGCACCAGAGCGTCTGGGCCTCCGATCACGGATCGGTCGGCGCGGGTGTCGCGGCCTACGGCATGCTCGGGGCGTCGCTGCTTTGTGCGATCGCGATGGTCAGCCGATTCCGCTACGTTCATCTACTTAATCGTTACGTCCGCGGGCGGGCACCGTTCCCCGCGGTGGTGGCGGGGGTGATCGTCGTGCTCCTGCTTTTGGTCTGGCCCCAACCCGCGGTCGCGGGGGGGTTCGTGGCCTACGCGGTGAGCGGGCCGGTGGCTTCACTGTTTCGCCGGTCGTGGCGGAACAGGCGTCTGCGAAAAGCCGTGCCCACGCCTGAAGGCGCGTGACCTCGGCAGTACAGAGAAGACGGGCGAGACCGCAGCACCTCGGCTCTGCAATCTGCGTCCAAGCCTAGGCGGACACAAAACCTTGAAGCCAAACGCTCGATCCATAGAGCGGTCAAGCGATCACCGGGATATGAGCCCGTTTACTCTTCGTCGAATTTCCCATCGACCAAAGCGGAGATCGCGGCGACGGCGGCTTCGGCGTCGGATCCCTCGGCCGTGACCGTGAGGGTCGTGCCGTGGGTCGCCGCGAGCATCATCAACTGCATGATGCTCTTGGCGTCGACGACCTGCGGACCCTTGGCGATCTTGATATCGCTGCTGAACCCGCTGGCCACATCGACCAGCGACATCGCTGGCCGGGCGTGCAGGCCCAGACGGTTCGCGATCTTGAGGTTGACGGAAGCGGTAGGCATGGTGGTGGGGGGGCGGGAGCGAGCCGAGCGAGAAAGCTGACCCTGGCTAGAGTTTCTGGCTGTCGGCTTCTTCGAGCAGCGTGACGATTGCGTCGTAGGTGTCGGCCTGTTTCAAGAAGCTGCGGAACGTGTCGTTCTGCAGATTCGCGAAGACGTTTTCCATCGCGTGGAGGTGCTGGTCGGGTTGATCTTCGGGCGAGAGCAACAGGAAAACGCTGTAAACCGGCTGTTTATCGAGCGCGTTGTAATCAATGCCCGAAGCGCTGACGCCGATGGCGGCGGAAACTTTCTTGATCTTCTCGTGCTTGACGTGCGGGATCGCGACGCCCTTGCCGAAGCCGGTCGAACCGTTCTTCTCCCGGCGGAGGATCGACTCGATGAGCGTGTCACGCAGGTTCTTGGGGGCTGCTTTGGCTTCCACCAAGGCATCGACAAGCTCGGTCACCACTTCGTCGCGGGAGTTGGCTTCCAACTGGGGAACAATGGCGTCGGTTACGACGAATTCACTGAGTTTCATGGTGGTCAGGGTCCGAAGAGATGGCGGGGAAGAGAAAAAGTTATACCAGACGGGTCAAGTCCGGTGGAGGTCCGCGGAAGGGGCCGCCGCCGTCTCGGTGGCGGGGGCTGTGCCGGGGAGTTCCATCTGATTGGCCTGGCGGTTGATGACCTGATTCGTGGGGATCACCACGCCGCCCGAGACGGCGAACTTCAAAGCCTCCTCCACGCTGATCGGCAGGTCGATCGTGTCTTCTCGTGGGACGGTAATGACGTAGCCGGTGAACGGCGTGGGGCTGCTGGGGACGAATACGGTGAGGCAGGGTTTGCCGGCCGCCCGTTCGATAAATTCCATCGTATCCCCCGTGACCAGGCCCACCGACCACAGCCCCTTGCGCGGATACTGCACCGCGACGACACGGTTGAACTCGACCTTGCCCTCCGCGCCGCCGCCGAAGAAAAAATCGGTGACTTGTTTGACGGCCGGATACACGCTCCGGATCAGCGGTACCCGGGCGATCATATTCTCGCCCATCCGGTAGAACCGCCGACCGATGAAGCTGGTCACCAGCACCCCGGCGATGTAGATCAATACGATCGCCAGTACGATCCCGATGAGATTCAAAAGCCGAAGCTCGCCGAGCCGGATGCTGTCCCAATGGGTCTCAAAGGCATGCAGCCGGGCTTTGAAAACGATGTCGTCCTGCGACTTCATCCACTTCAGCCGTTCGTCGCGGGCGATCCCCGGCGGCACCGCGAGGAGCCCCAATCGGTTTCGGAGCTCTTCGTACTCGATAATCTCCCACATGTCCTTGCGTGACCGCGACAGGTCGTCGTAGATGTCGACGAAGTCCTGGTCTTGGGGCTGGGGCCAGTCCGCAAACCGGATCACCGCGGCGCGGACCCCGGCGTTGATCGGGCCGGCGATTTTTTGGTTCACAAATGTGTAAGCGATCACCAGCAGCCAGATCGTCAGCGCCGTGGGCAGCACGATGGCCAAACCACGGACGAAAAAAGTCTTGAAATCTTTGCCGAAGCTGCGTTCAGGGATATGAGGTTGTTTAGAGGGCATAGGCGGTCGTCGG
This sequence comes from Planctomycetota bacterium, assembly GCA_039180025.1. Lineage (GTDB taxonomy): Bacteria > Planctomycetota > Phycisphaerae > Phycisphaerales > Phycisphaeraceae > Algisphaera. The sequence continues at coordinate 75,511 of JBCDDZ010000007.1, read as the reverse complement.
CGGGTTCCGGATCGGTCGGGCACAGCTTAACGGACATCGAACCGGAACAGGCGTTTCTTCCCAGCCCGCAGCAACACGTGCCCCTCGCTCACGTCGGCCGCCGCCAAATGGGTCTGCTCGGGTGTGAGCTTGCGGTCGCCGACCCGCACCCCGCCGTTCGCGATCAGCTTCCGCCCCTCGCCGTTGCTCTTGGTGAACCCGGCGGTCCGCAAAAGCACAAGCACCGGCGTAGCGAACAGCGTGTGCTGCTCGATCGCCTGGTGGGGGATCGCGTCGCCGGTCATGTCGGCCAAGGCGCCGAACGCCCCGGCCGCCGCGTCGCGTGCCCGCGCCGCTTCTTCTTCGCCGTGAACCAGTTTTGTGACTTCGTAAGCCAGCCGGGCCTTGCTCTCGTTGATCGCCATGCCCTCCGCCACCGCCAGCGCGGACACCTCTTCCATGGGCAAGAACGTAAAATACCCCAGGTATCGCCCCACGTCTCCGTCGGCGACGTTCCGCCAAAACTGGAAAAACTCGAACGGCGGCGTCCGCTCCGCGTCCAGCCAGACGTTGCCCGATTCGCTCTTGCCGAATTTCCCCCCGTCCGACTTCGTCACCAACGGAAACGTCAGCCCCGCCAGGTCCGCGTCGTGCAGCTTCCGCCCCAGCTCGATCCCCATCACGATGTTCCCCCACTGGTCCTGCCCGCCGAGCTGCAACACGCAACCCAGTTCCTCATGGAGGTGCGCAAAGTCGTACGCCTGCAGCAGCATGTAGCTGAATTCGAGGTAGCTGATACCTTCGCCTTCGCCCGCCATCCGCTGCTTCACCGATTCCATCCGCACCATGCGGTTGACGCTCACCTTGCTGCCGATCTCCCGTAAGACCTGCATCCAGGACAGCGGCTCGATCCAGTCCAGGTTGTTGACCAGCACTGCGTCGCCCGGCCCGTCGCCGAACCGGATGAACCGTCCAATCTGTTGACCCAACGCCTCGACGTTCTGCCGCACCGTTTCCAGGCCCATCATGTTCCGGGCTTCGCTCTTGAACGACGGGTCCCCGATCATACCCGTCGCCCCGCCCACGAGCACCACCGGCCGATGCCCCGCCCGCTGCAGGTGCGCTAACCCCATAATCGGCACCAACGAGCCGACGTGCAGCGAGTCCGCGGTCGGGTCGAACCCGCAGTACGCCGTCGTCGGCCGCGATAGCCGGGCACGGATACGTTCGGGGGAATCGGTGCACTGGGCCACCAGCCCCCGTTCCGCCATCGTGTCGTAGTAATTTTGTGTCGTGGTCAGGGTCATCGGGATCGCTCGGTTTCGCCAAAACCCGATTCTACCGGTTCGCTCTCTTCAGGGCAGGAACCGCTCCCGCATCCCCGCCGGCACCCCCGGGCACGCCTCGGTTCGTCGGCCAAACACCCGGTGACGCACCGCCGCGACCCGGTCGTACACCCCGTCTCGCACCCGCTTGGGAACCCACGCCGCTGCCCACCCCAGGCCCGCCCAGACCCCGCCTAGGCGTCGTAAAATGTGTATCGCCGCTCCGCTTTTCGTCAGCAGCGCCCCGTCTCGCCGCCGCACCACCACCGAGTCCGCCCCGCCCGTATGCGTCGCTTCGCCCACCCGTTTCGCCGCAAACGTCTCCCCCCCCAGCGGCGCGAATCGGAACCGCGTCCCTCCCCGATCCCGTGCCGCCACGAACCTCACCGACGCATGACACAGCCCGCACCCCCCGTCATAAAAAACTAGTTCCGGCTCGCGCGCCTGATCCATCAACATAAGTCTACGCCGCCCACCCCTGGCCTCCCCGGCCTCCTGGACCCCCGGACCCTCGGACCCTCGGACCCTCGGACCCTCGGACCCCTGGACCCCTCCCCGGACCCCCGAAGCATCTCAAGCCGTTCTTCGTAATTGACCCCGCGATGCCCGCCATCAATCGCCGTCTCCTTCACCAGCAGCCCCGTCAACCCACGCCCACGGCCCGCGCCCCCGTCTCTCGGATCGCCTCCATCCCCGCCGCCCAGAAATCCCGGAACGCCTCGGCTTCCGCGATCGGCTGCACGTCACGCTTCAGCCCCGGCCAAGGCTGAAGGTGGGCGGAGTACTTGCTGATCCGGGTCTTGATCGTCCGCAGCGCGACCTTTTCGTCCCGGTATCGGCAGAGGTTTTCGAAATGGTCCCGCACCAGCTGCGCCCGTACCGACCGCGCCAGCGGCGGTGCGTCTCGGCCCGTCGCTAACCGGTACGCGATATCCCGGAACAGCCAGGGCTGACCCATCGCCCCGCGCGCGACCATCACGCCGTCGCACCCGGTCGCCGCGATCATCCGCTCCGCGTCGGCTGCCGTCGTAATGTCGCCGTTGCCGATCACCGGGACCGCGGGGAAACAAGCCTTCACCGCCTCGACCGTTTGCGCGATCCCTGCCAGCCTCACCGCCGGCTTAAACTTCATCGCCGTCGTCCGCCCGTGTACCGTAATCATCTGGACCCCCACGCCGCACAGCCGCGGCGGCAGCGACCCGGCGACCAGGCAATCGTCGTCCCATCCCAGCCGGATCTTCGCGGTCACCGGGACCCGCACCGCCCGCACCACCGCCTCCGCGACCGCGACCGCGTGCCCCGGATCACACAACAGCTTCGACCCCCCGTGTTTTTTGGTCACCTTGTCCACCGGGCAGCCCATGTTGATATCGATTACCGTCGCCCCCCGGCCCTCGGCCCACCGTGCCGCCTCGGCCAGGATCGCCGGGTCGCTCCCGTAAAGCTGCATACACACCGGCGTATCCTCCGGCGACGTCGCCGCCCGCCACATCGCCTTGTCCGTCTCTCGCAGCACGCTGTGCGGGCAAAGAAGCTCCGTGCACGCCAAGCCCAGCGCCCCGTACGTCCCGTCCCCCACGTCCCTCGGCCCGCCCAGGTCTTCCGCCCGGCAAGGCATGCCCGGCACCGACCGCGCGACCAGCCGGTACGCCAAATCAAAATAACCCGCCACCGGCGCCAGGAGCAGGTTCGTCTGGAGTTGGACCTCGCCGATACGTAGCATGACTGAAGTTTATCCCCGGCCGCCTCGCGCTGCCGCTTCTCGCAGCCCCCCGTGCTCCGTCTGTCCCCTCAAGCCCCGACCGCCACGGCCTGGCCGGCGGTTTTGCCGCGGCCCGTCGCCAAGGCTCGAAACAATTCGCCGACGGTCTTAATCGGTCTCTGCCCGTTTTCTTTAGGCAGCAACACCTGCCGTCGGACCCGTGAAAGCCGTTGCGCCTCTTCGCTGGACCGGTCGTAACGCACCAGCCCCTTGAACTCCGGGTTGTCGTGGGGGCGGGTTAAATTCGTCGCCAACGCGAAAAGGTCGAAGGCCGGTGTCGGCGGATACGGCAGACCCACAAACACCCCGGCCCGCACCAGGCCTTTCCGTCGATGACGCTCGAGGTCCCGCGTCACCTGCGACGCCCCAAGCATCTCCCGCACTAGCGTTTCGATCATCGGGTTCGTCGACAGGTCCTCCCCGATCCGGACCGCGGACCCGAAATCCACGATCGAAACCCCCGCCTCGGCCACCACCATATTGTCCAGCCGCAGGTCCAGGTGCATCACCCCCACGTCTTCGTGCAGCGACCGCAGCAGCGCCGCCGCCTGCCGCGCGAAATCCGATTGGGACAGCGGCTCCCCCCCCTGACGCAGCCAACGCATCGTGATCGATTTCGCCAGCCCGTTGCCTTCGGTCTCCATCGACAGCAGCCGCGGGGTCAGGCCGCGGAACCGCTCGGGCAGGTCCCGCTGCAGCAGCTTCAGGATCGCCGCCTCCCGGGTCAGAAACACCGGAAAAACCTTGCGCACCAGCTTCGCAGCGATCGCGATCAGCCGGTCCGCCGCCACCCCCGGGCAGGTCTGCATCAGCCGCGACACCGCCTGCTCCATCGTCGGCACCGACTTGCGCACCACCCAATCCCCGCCCCCGCCGGCCCCCGATCGCACCAGCCGCACGTCATAGGAATGCTTCGTGCTCAGCCGATCCACCGGATCGATCAGCACCTTCCGCGCCACGGCGTAGTGGCTCCGCTGTTCCAGAATCCGCCGCAGCCCCCTTGGCCAACAGCCCCCCGCCCCCCGCCGCAGCCACGGGTAACGCCCCGTCACCCAGACGCGTGTCCCCGTTTCGACGGTCCATTCGGGCTTGGCGTCGTACTGCCTAACCCAAGCCTCGACCGCCTCTGCCCGCCGCGCGGTAAACACCACTTGCCCGCCCCAGCGCAGCCGGTCAAACACCACGCCCGGATCCGCCTCCGGGCCCGCGGGTAAAAAAGCGTAGTCACGCACCCCCGAGACCCCCGCCTGCGCCTCGGACCGCATCCAACGCTCTGCTTCCGCGGGCGACGACAGCACCGCCTGATGCAGCGGGGTCATCACAGGCCGCTTCGCGGCAAGGGCGAGCGGATCAGAGTCAATCGGGGCGGAAGGGGGCATGGGCTAAGGTCAGTCCCCGGGCAGCGTCGCTCCATCGGTCGAAGGCGGAGGCGGGGTCCGCGGATCCGAAACCGGTGCCGCGGGCGGCCCCGATCCGCGCCGCCGCTCAGCCGCCCGGATCGCGTGATCCACCAACTGGTCCATCACGTCGTCCGCTACCTGAGGTTGGGGCGATCCGCTTGACGCAGGGGCGGGGTTTATAGCTTCCGCTACCGCCGGAGTCATCGTACCCGCCGTGCCCGCCGTGCTCCGCGCTGCCGGCGGAGTCCGCCGCGGTGTCGGCTTCACACTCGCCGGCGGCTCCGCCACCGGGTCCACCCCCTGCGCAATACCCGGCGGCGGGCTGACGGGAGCTACGTCCGAGGCTCCTGCGGGCGCGTCGGCCCGCCGCTCTCCCGTGGGCTCGTCTTCGATCCGCGGCAGCGGGGCCGATCGGCTCCCCGGCCACGATGAAGCCCCCGGCCCCCCGCCCCCGGCCCGCGCTTCGATCGCCGCCGCGAAAATCCCCGAGCCCGTGGTCGCGCCCGCCGCGCCGCGTGCGCCGCCCGCCGTCCCATGCCCGCTCCTCGTACCTTCCGCCCGACGTCGACCCCGTCGAGCGGTGCTGCGATTCAGCACCGTCCCGATCACCTCGGCCCCGACCAGCCCCAGCCGGGCCACCGCTTTGTCGTAATCCACCTGCGTTTGATCCCCGCTGACCACCACCACGGTCCCGTCCGCAGCGGCGCACCCGAGCATCCCTTCGACGCTGCCGGTTGCCGATCCCGCGTCGACAATGGTCGCCATGTACCCTCCCCGCTGGCACACCTCCATGAGCCGCCCCAGCCAGCGCGACGACACCCGGCCGGACCACTCTGCCCGCAGCGCCGCGGCGCGTCCCATCGCGCTCAGCACCGCCAGGTTCTCGATCCGCGTCTGCACCACGCTCCGCCGCAGGGACGCCCCGCCGAACATCGCCCCGAACCCCACGCCCGCCTCCTCATCGCCCAGCGCGATCAGTTCCCGGTCCTCGTCTTCCAGATACCCCAGTTCCTGCACCACCCCGTCGACACCAAGCCCGTCCCGCGTCGCTTCCCCGTCGTCTCCGCTCCCCGCCGGCTTCTGCAGCCACGCCAGGTCGATCAGCAAAACCCGTGTTCCCGATAGCGCCATCGACGCCGCCAGACCCACCGCCACGCTCGTCGCGCCGCTCCCCGACGCCACCCCCGCCACCGCGAAAGCGCCGCCTTTGTCTCCCCCGGCCGCGATCCTGCCCTCCAGGACCGCCCGCACCCCCTGGATCGACGTTACGCCGTTGCGGGCCACCTGATCTTCTCCGTCCGAAGGGCCTGATCCTGGCGCTGTCGCGGTGGACGAAAGGTCGCGGCCGTCTACCGTAGGCACCGCGCCGAGCACGGGGATCGCCGAGCCGATAAGCCCGCCGTCCGCCCCTTGCCTGACCCGCCGATCCAGTAGCAGCCCAAGAACCACAAGCCCCGCGACCGCGAGGGCCCCCGCGCCGCCGAGCCCCGCCGCCCACGCCGGCCGTGTATCCGCCCACAAAGCCCCGGCCTCTCCACCTTCCGGCGTCGGCAGGTCCACGCCGATCAGCCTGACCCCCACCCCCACCGGCAGTTCCGCCAGCGCCGCCTCGCGCTGGGCGACTTCCGCCGCCAGCCGCTGCGCTTGAGCGGTCTTCTCCCGCAGCGCCATCACCCGAGGCTCGAGCGCTGTCACCCGTCCCTCGGCCCGCTCGGCCGCCCCTTCCAACCCCCGTACCTGGTCGGCGAGCTCGCTGATCCTGATCCCACCCAGCGCGGCACCGTCTTCGCCCAAGGGGAGCAGCCGGGTATCCGCCGCACGTTCGCGCAGCTGTCGCTCGAGTTCCGCGCGTTCGCGAAGCCGTGCCGCCACCGCGGGGTTTGGTGGCCAAACCACCCGGACCAGTTCATCGTCGATTGACTGGAGCTGGCTCTGCCATGCCTCGGCTTCCAGGTCGACCGCGGCGGTCTGCGTCAGGGTCGGCAGCGGGTGGGTACGCAGTGTTTCGAGCCGGCGGCGCAGCCGTTCTAAGTTTCGCATCGCCTCGCGCTGGGTCCATTGGGCCCCGGCCCAGGCGGCCTCGAGATCGCCGTCTCGGGGTTGCGTGTCCGCCCCCGCCGGTTCGGTCAGGCCCCGGGCGGTCGTCGTCCGCAGCGCGGACAATGCCGCCGCGGCTTCGGCGGCTTCTGCCCGCCAGCGGGTCAGCTCCGCTGCCGCCGCAGCGCGGGCCGTGTCGCTCTGCGCTTCGTCCCCCAGCTTTGAGGTTGCGGCGTACTCGGTCAGAATCTCGCGGACCGCCTCTGACGCAACACCGAGATTTTCCGCGTACGCGGCAACCATCAGGCGGGTGGGGGCCGTGGCATCTCGGCCGACCTCCGCCCGCCATGTCTGGGCCGGCTTGTTTTCCCGCGTTGGGTTTTCGGGTTCCGCCGCCGACCGGGCGAGCTCCTGCAGCTTTTTCAGTTCGCGCTGAGCCACCTGGTCCATCACCAGCACCGCGTCGTCGCCCGTTTCTGTGGTCAGGCCCAGCCGGGCTGCGCCTTCGGCCCGGTATGTCGGGCTGCCCCCCGCCCACCACCCGGCCGCAGCTCCGGCCGCACCCCCGATCAGCGTGGCGAGCCACACCCACCGCCACCGCCGGGTCAGCCTGATCCGGATCTTTGCCCCGCTACTCCGCGTTTCCGAGGCGGTGGAGCGTCCGCCCCCCGTCGGCGACGCGGCGTTATAAGACGTGCTCGCCCCTGCGGGGGTTTGCGCGTCCGCCTCTTGCCTGGACCGTGCGCGACGGCTGCTGAAACTCACCACAAACTCCTGGTCCACGACGCCCTCGCGCCGGCCCTACCACGGGCCGGGAGGCGCTGCGTAATCCCTGATCGCTTGTTCCTGCGGCGGCAGGGTTAAACCAACCCGCTGCCGCATTCAGTATAACGTGCGCTCGCGGCCGCTTGGATGCGGCTCGTAATATGGCGTGGCGATCTCATCATCCCGTTCCGGATGAGTCCCCAGTTCGGTGCGGGCTTCTCCGTATTCGCCCCCCCTGGATAACGGAGAACCTTCCGCAACGGATTCCGCTGCGTTCCGCTACAAGCAAACGCCTAAATAAAATAAAGCGAATGGCATGGGGACACGTCAGCGTTTCGCGTTCTTCGCCTGTGCATCGATAAAGTATTTGCGCGATTCGCCGGCGAGGTAAAAGCTGCCGGTGACGACGATCAGGTCTTCACGCGACACCGCGCGGGCGGCGAGTTTCAGGGCCGCGTCGAGGTTCGGTGCCACTTGGGCCATCTTGGGCGACAGGTCCGCGAAGCGGCGCATGAGGTCGTCCGGCTCCTCCGCACGCGGGTTGGCTTTTGCGCGGGTGAAGATGATTTTGTCGGCCCCCAGTGCGATCTGCTTGAGCATCCCGGTGATGTCTTTGTCCTGGCCGCAGCCGAAGATCATCACGAGGCTGTCGTAGCTCACGTGTGCCCCGAGGGATTTGGTCAGCGCGGTGATCGACGCGGCGTTGTGCGCACCGTCAATAATGACCCGGGGCTTTTCGTGGACCGTTTCCATCCGGCCGGGGAGTTGGGTCGCGGCCAAGCCATCAATGACGTGATTGACCGGGAGCACAAAGCCGTGGGCTTTAAGCTTGTCGAGCACCGCGAGCGCGAGGCCGCAGTTCTGGGCCTGATGCTCGCCTTTGAGCGGCACGGGGAGGTGTTCGAATTTGGATTGTTCGGTGGTGAGGCAGACGCGGGTGTGAGGGCCAAGCTCGCGGTTGGCTTCGAAGCGGTACGAAAAATCGACGTCTTTGCCCGTGAATTCCAGGGTGGTGCCAACCTCTTCGGCGACCTCACGCAGTGCTTCGGTGGCTTCTTTTTCCTGCACGATCGAGAGGGCCGGCACCCCGGGTTTGAAGATGCCGGCTTTTTCCCGGGCGATTTCGGGCAGCGTCTCGCCGAGGAGCTGCGTGTGGTCCAGCGACAGGCCGGTGATCGCCGTGACCAGGGGGGTGACGATGTTGGTGCAGTCCAGCCGACCCCCCAGCCCGGTTTCGAGGATCGCGACGTCGACCGCCTGCTCGGCGAAGTAGACCAGCGCCGCGGCGGTCATAATTTCGAAGAACGTTAGCTGATTCGCCTTGCCGAACTTGTGCTCCACCGCGGCGATCTGCTTGAAGACCTCGGCGCAATCGTGGTACGAGATCATGTGGTCGTTGATGGTGATCCGTTCGCGCAGATCGACCAGGTGGGGGCTGCTGTAAGAGCCGACCGTGTAGCCGCAAGCCCGGAGCATCGAACCGACCATGGCACAAGTCGAACCTTTACCTTTGGTCCCCGCGACGTGGACGATCTTGAGCTGTTCGTGTGGGTTGCCCAAAAGGTGCAACAGCCGATTCATCCGGTCGAGATTGAAGGTCGGCTCGTCGTATTTGACCATCCGCTGCCGCTCGTGATCGACATGGTCATAGAGCCAGCGCAGCCCCGTCGTGTAGTTGGTGATCGGTCCGGGCGCGGTCTCCGACGCCCGGTTATTTTTTGCCGAAGAGGGATTGAGACGGGTAGAGGAAGCGGTTTTTTTAGGCTTACGTTTGGATGTTTTGGTGGAAGATGGCATAACCTGTTAAGATTAGCTAAATCCCAGAAAAAGTCAATTTATTAGGTATAAACCATAATATCTCAATACTTTGCGTCGTATTCTATGGACACAGGGTGAGAGGCCATAAACACTTGTGGCTCGACGACCCGCTCGATCGCTCCGGCGGAGGGTGCAGATCGGCTGCCGCAGATCTTTTGGAGATTTAATCTCGGTGATAGGTTTCGGAATGGACCAAGAGACATTTCATGGCTGGACAATCCGGTCCTGCCCGTTCATGTACGGGCGGAGCACGGTGGGCACGGTCACGCTGCCGTCTTCATTCTGATAAAGCTCCAAGATCGGGATCAGCAGCCGCGGGCTTGCCGCGACGGTGTTGTTGAGCGAGTGACAAAACACGGTTTTTTTGCCTTTGGGGTCCGCCGGGTCCCGGTGGCGGAGATTCAGACGGCGTGTCTGGTAGTCGTAGAGCCGCGAGGCGCTGTGGGTTTCGCCCCAGCCCCCCGAGGTGTCGGGCTCACCGGCGGGCGACGCGGTGCTCCCCTCGGCGCGGGACGGCATCCAGCACTCGAGGTCGATCATGTCCGCGTTCTTCGGCCCCAGGTCCCCGGTGCAGCACTGAAGCAGCCGGTAGGGCAGCCCCAGGCTCTGCAAAAACGACTCGACGTACCCGATCATCTTCTGGTGCCAATCCCGGCTGACTTGTTCGTCCGCTTCACAGATCACCACCTGTTCAACCTTGTCGAACTGATGGATCCGGTACAGCCCCGCGGTGTCTTTCCCGGCGCTCCCCGCCTCGCGGCGGAAACAGGTCGATACGGTCACGTACCGTTTGGGCAGCTCTCGGAGATCCAGGATCTCGTCCATGTGGTAGGCCATCAGCCCGACCTCGCCCGTGCCGGTGAGCGCCAACCCCTGGCCGCTCTGGGCCGAGGTGGTGGGGTTCGCGATGTCGTAGACCTGTTCCCGCCCGTGCGGGAAGAAGCCGGTGCCCACCAGCGTCTCGTGCCGAACCAGGCACGACGCGGAAAGGGGGGTGAACCCGTGGGTCTGGGTCATCCGGTCGAACGCGTAGCGGAGCACCGCCTGGTGCAAGCGCATCCCGTCGCCGGTGAGTACGTAGCTGCGCGACCCGGCGATCTTGACCCCGCGGTCAAAGTCCACCAGTCCGAGGCTTTCGATTAGTTCGACGTGCGACCGTGGCGAAAACCCACGCTGTTCCGCGAACGGCCGGGCCGGGTCGAACCCCGACATCGGACCCGCTAAACCGTCCTGAGCGGTCGGGCACCAGCGCCGCAGTTCCACGTTGTCTTCGGCCGATCGCCCCACCGGCACGTCGAGGTCGGCGGGCTGAGGCACGCGCAGCCACAGTTCGTCGCGCTGGGCGATCCGTTCGCTCAATTCTTGTGCCAACGTGTTTTCTTCGGATTTCAGTTCCTGCGGCCGCGAACGCAGCGCTTCCATCCGGGACTCAAGCGACGCGAGTGCCTCGCCCTCGGCGTTCTTGAGCTTGCCTGCAAGCTGCCCGATCTCTTTGCCGATCGCGTTCTTCTCGGCCGCGAGTTGCTGCTGTCGGGTCTGGAGCCCACGCACCTGCTCGTCCCGTGTGAGCAAGGCATCGATATCCACCGGGCTCTGCTTATCGGCAGCGCCCTTGCGGTATTTCTCGGGGTCCTGACGCAGGTCTTTGAGGTCGATCATGCGGGGATAGTAATTGATGTGCCGCCGCCGGGCTGCGGTGCCTTCGGCCGGCGCCACCCGTGCTGATCGTCGATCCCCACGCTCCCCCGATCGCAAATGATTTCCCGCCGCAGCGCTCGCCGTTACGCATCTTCCATCTGCTACGGTTTACCGCGACCCGCCCAGCCACCGCCGTATGCCCTGTAGAGCCTGAGCCCGCCAAAGCTTCCGTTTGATTTGCCGCAACTCCGGATCGTCCGGCTGGTTCTCAAGCCCCCGGGCCAGCCACCGCCGGGCGTCTTCGAATCGGCCGGCCTGGTAGTAAGCCGTCGTGAGTTGCAGGATCGCGATCCGGTGCCCCGGCACCACGCTCAGGCAGCGCTCGCAGTCTAGGATCCCGCGTGTGAGATCGCCCTGACCCACCCACGCCGCCGCCCGGCAGAGCAGCCCCATGGCGTACAGCTCGTTCTCCGCCATCAGCAGGTCGTCGGCCCCCGACAACAGGGGATTGAGCAGCCGGATCGCTTCGCCGTTTTCGCTCAGTTCGACCAGCATCGCCGCCAGTTCCAACACCTGCTCCGGGGTCTGCCCCTCGACGGCGAGTTCCCCGGTGAGCCAGCGCTTTGCCCCGGCGTGATCGCGACGCTCGTGGCACACCGTGGCCAGCCCCAGGCGGACGCCCGGCAGGCTCGGGTCCAGCTGCCCGGCCCGTTCGTAGCGGTCTGTGGCCGCCCCGTAGTGCCCGTGGCTCAGCGCGATATCTCCCAGACGCTGGTGGGCCAGCCCGCGTGTTGGGTCGTATTCCAGAGCCCGCCGATATTTTTCGCCCGCCTCTGCGGACCGTCCGTGCTTAAGCAAGTGATCCGCGAAATCCATCAGCGTCTCGATATCCGACGGGTTTATTTCGAGCTGCTGAGCAAAATGAAGCCGGGCTTTGTCGTCCTGGTCGAGGTATTGATGCACGATCGCCAGGCTGCGGTGGGCATCCGGATGTGCCGGGTCTCGCCGCAGGGCTTCCTGCCAGCACCACACCGCCCGCGTATGATCGCCGCGGACCAGCAGCGACTGGGCCATATGGTCGTGGGCCATCGCCTGGGCCCTGTCGTCCCCGCCCGACGGGTCGTCCTCCGCCACCTGTAGACCGAGGTAAAACATCAGTTCCGCCTGGTCGTGCATCCCGAGCAAGCCGTACGCCAGCACGCGGTGGACGTAGCCCAGCTCGACCCCCGGGTCCAGCCGATTCATCTGCTCGAACACCCCGATCGCCTTGCCGGGATTACCCGCCCGCAGCAGATCGATCCCCAGGTGCAACAGCCCCGGCACGTCTTCGCCCCGCTGTTTCAGCGCTTTCTCGAACGCGTCGGCCGCCTCGTCGTAACGATCTAAAGCGTCCAGCGTCAGCCCGAGCCCAAACCACCAGTCGCCTTCGTGGGGACGACGCTCCAACGCCTCTCGCAGCTCTTCGAGCGCACGCTCCCACTGCCCCGCCCGATAAAACCTGCGGGCCCGCCGCGCGTGATGTTGAGCCTGATTCCATTCGCTCATGGCCGGTGCCTAACCCATACGATAAAGACGGTACCGCGATGCCTTGGCCGTCGAACCCAGCCTCTTTTCCCGGTCGGCACCCTTTATTCTAGCCCACGCCCGGTCGATCGATATGATTCTGCCTATTTTCTTCTCAGCGGTTCGCTTTCGGGCATCCGGGTTTCGGCGGCGATTTTTAATGCTCCCGGTCCGTCGGATCCGGGACGTGGTCGTTTGCGCGGGCATCCTTTGTGTATCTCTGACGGGGTGTGAAGCCCCCGAGATCGGCGACGAGCCCGTCGCGGTCGAACTCCAGGAACTTCCCCCCGGCGTCGCCGACGCCTATCGGCAACTTACCGGCAGCACCGCCGGGCTCGGCGAGCGCGCCGCCGCCGCCTCGACGCTGATCGAAATCGACGACTTCTCCGCCGACCGCGCCCTCGCCGCCGCCCTGAGCCGCAGCCAGCCCGAACCCGTTTGGCGTGCCACTTTGCAGGCGGTCGCGACCGAAGAGGATCAGGTTCCCCGGGGTCTCTGGCGTCCCATGCTCACCCTGCTCTATACCGCCGATGATGCCCTGGTCCCCGACCTCGCCCGAGCCCTGGGCCGCTACCAGGACCCGGCGATGACCCAGCGTCTCCGCGAGACCGCCGCTTCATCGACGCTCCCTACCCGCGAACGCCGCCGGGCCATCGCCGCCCTGGCGGAGCAGCGCACCTCCGAGACCGCGGCCCTGCTGGTGGGGCTCACCGCACTCACCCAGCCCGCCGAGGTGCAGAACGCCGCCTACGCCGCGCTGACGAGCCTGACCGGGCTCGAACGCTTGGGCGAAGACCGCCGCGCCTGGGCGCAGTGGTGGGACCAGGCTCGCCGGCTCGATGACCTCGCCTGGAACCGTCAGTTGGTCCAGAACCTCGTCCGCCAGCAGAACCGCGGCAGCGTCACCGAGCAGCGTTTGGCCGAACAACTCCGCGAGGCCGAACGTTCGCTCTACCTCACGTCTTCGGTCGAAGACCAGCCCGGCGTGCTTGCCTACATGCTCAGCCGCCCCTTGGTCGATACTCGGCTCCTCGCCTTGGACCTGGCCCAAACCCGCCTGATCGCCGGTGGCCGTTTCGATCCTTCACTCCGCGCCGCCCTCCGCGACCAACTCGGCGACCCAGACTCCGCCGAGGTCCGCCGTCAGGTCGCCGACCTGCTCCGCGACCTCGCCGACGCCCCCTCCGCCGACCTAGTCGCCCAGCGTCTGATCAACGACGAAGAGCATGTCGCCCGCGTGCAATCGTCTTACCTCCAGTTGCTTGCCCGTCTCCCCCGTAAAGAAGCCTCCGAAGCCGCCTTCCGCCTCCTCGAAGAGCCCGGCCTCCGCGCCGACGCGAGCGCCGCCCTCGCGGCGATCGAACGCGACGGCATGCTCACGCCCAAACGCTCCGCCGCGGTGCTCGAACGGCTTCGCAGCTACCTGGTCGATGCGTCGCCTCCTTCCCCGCAGACCATACGGCTGCTCGGGCGCATCGGCTCTAACGAAGAATGGCAGCGTATCGAAGCCTGGATCGACCACCCCGACGACGTGACCCGTCAGGCGGCCGCCCAGGCCTGGGCCGACGCCACCGACCGCTCCCTCGCGATCCTCGCGGAACGCGCCGGCGACCCGATCATCCAGCCCATCGTCCTCCGCGCCGCCAGCGAGCGCGGCCGCGACCCCGAAACGCTTCGCCGACTCGTCGACAACCCCCCGCAGCAATCCCAAGTCGTCCCGGCCTGGGAGCGTGCCCTCGTGGCGATGGCCGAGCGTGTCGACGCCGGGCTCTCGCTGAATATCGCGGCCCAGCTCCAACGCGACCGCCAAGACCTTGCGTTTCTCGAACGCTTCTACACCGCGGCGATCGACGGCCACGAGCCGACGTATCTTGCCGCCGTGCGTGGCGACGGGGCGCCGGAAACCACTGCCTCGGCGGCGGGCTCCGCGGAAGCGGTCTCGGGCTCGGCCGATGCACGTCCCCCCGGCCCCGCCGCCGGTTCGGCTCCGACGGACCCCGCGGGCTCAACCGCCGCGGTGGCCAACCACTACGAACTGCGCCTGCGCCGCGGCGAAAACCGTCTGGCGATGCAGGAACCCGACCTCGCGGTGATCGACTTCGAATGGCTGCTCACCCAGCAGTCCGCCGTACTCGACGACCCGACGCGGCAGAGCCTCGCCTCCCACCAGCGTGACCGCCTCTATGCCGGTCTCATCCCCGCCTACCTCCGCGCCGGCCGGGTGGAGCCCGCTTTCCGCGCCGCCCGGGCTTATTTCGCCGACCCCGCCAACCCCGGCGTCATTGATCCTGCCGCCACCGACCACCCGCTGATGATCCACTTCATCGATGCCGGACACCGCGCCGCCGACCTGGGCCGCACCGAAACCGCGACCGCACTGCTCGACGGCCTCCGCCTCCTCCACGGCCCGGAACCTTCCTACAACCTCGAACTCGCCGCCCGCATGCGGCGGCTCGAAGACAAACTCGCCGCCCCGGCCCCGGCCTCCGATTCCGCGACCCCCTAAACCCTGCGGCTACGGGTTAGGCTTCAAGCCGGCATCAAGTTAGCGATCGGGCAGATAACAACGACATAGCGCGGAGTCCTCCGCAAGTAAGTCGGGGCACTACGACGGGGCGGCTTATCTCGCCACCCCCGGGTTTCTCTCTGGGTAGAGGGTCCGGCGGTACCGGCCGGGCTGGCCTCGTCTTGCGGCCAACTCCGATCAGCCACGGCTTGTTTCTCTCGCGGGAATCAGCAATTCATATAAGAACGGGTGCGCCATCACCTTGAAATGGAAAACCGGTTTCTCTCTGAGCCATTCTTGTAGGTCACCCCCCAACCGGCTCGGCCAGGACACGATCCCGTCGCCCACGAAACGCCTGCGTAGGCTGTTTGAGCCGTCCGCGTCGCCCATCTCCGCCAGGGCGAGGACCGCCAACCGACGGAGCCCCGCCCCGGGTCCATCGAGAGAATCGATTTCCAGCAGGTCGCAGAGCGTTTCCACCAGGGAGCCATCGCCGCACATCCGCAGGCCTTGCGCCGCGGCTTGCGTGGTGTACAGGTCGCTTCCGATAACTTGGCGCAGAATGGCGGCGGCTTCACTGCCTCCCACCAACCCCAACCCGTAGCACATGGCCCGCACCCCCAGTGCTTCGCCGACGGTGAGATCTACTGAGCCGTAACGCATCCGGATCGCTCGAACGTCGGGGACGGTCGTGGCGTCCACCATTGCGGACTTCGCCAGCGCCACCGCCGCCTTTCGTTCGCCCGTCATCGCCAGCGCGAGGACCGCAAACCCCTGCGTGAAGGCGCTATCGAGTTGCGTATCGGCGAGGGTTTTTCTTAAAGTTTTCGCCGCCGCCGGAGACCCCGCGATCCCCAAGCCCAGCAGCGCGGCCGCCCGCCGGTTCTCGTGCTCGCTTCGGTCGCCGACCACCCTTGCGAGTTCGCGGAGACTCCGACGCTCATGAGCCTGCTCGTCCGCGGAACCCGCCCGCTGGGGGTCACGATTCACCGCTTGTAGATAATGGCCCAAGGCGATCGCGCCGAAAGCCCGCCCGGGGTGTGCCTCCCGGTGATCGAAAAACCGAGGGTTCAGGCCCCCGCGTAACGCATCGATGAGAATCTCGCTCTCGGCGCCCTCGGCCAGCTGGGCGATCGCCAACAGCGCCCACCGGTTTTCGTGCCCTCCGGTTTCCAAATTCCAGTTCAAACCTCTTTTATCGGGACGCCACATCACCACGTTGTCGCTTTGATCCCTGATCTTTTCGTACGGTTTTTTCAGCGACTCGTACACATAACTCCGGATCCGATCGGCCTCACGCTGCTTATCGGGATCCGCGGCCGTCCACGTTCCGCGTGTCAGCGCTTTCGCTGCGGCCGCCCGTACCGCGCGGGCTGGCAGCCCCTCAGACGGTACCAGTACCCGGGGTCTCGGCCGATAGTCGTTGTAGATCTCCTGCAGGATCGGCAGCCGGCTCTGGTCGTGGTGCAGGTCGTAGTAAGTCTGGACCAGTAATTCCGCGTGATCCTTCTCGGGCAGTGGCCGCACCGTCAGGATCGCTTCGACGGCGACGTCCACCGATCGGGCCCGGCGTGCCCAGCCTGGGGCCAACTCCGCCGCCTGGTCCGGCACCAACTGTCGCAGCGCCCAGATCGAAAGGGCGGTGGCCTCCTGGTCTCCCGTCTCCCGGACCCACCCGGTGATCTTCCGGGCCCACTCGAGACGCTCGGCCTCGCCTTGAGGCTGAATCAGCCCGGCCGCGATGAGTGTCCCCGCTGAGACCCGGTTGGCGATCTGATCGCTCAGCAGTTGTCTCGCGTCTTCGGAACGGTTCAAACCCACCGCGACCCAGGCCGCCTCCCGTACCCGCAGGGACCGGTCCGAAGTCAACTGCTCCAGTACCGGCAGCGTCCCGGAGCCGCCGAGACGGCCTAAACCCACGACCGCCTCGATACGGAGTGCGTTTTCCTCCGACACGTCTGTCGCGATCGCCTCTAGCGTCTCTCGCAGCCGGTCCACCGCGGGAAGCGTCGCCGACGTGTCCCGATCGGCGAGCACGGTGTCCGCATTCGCTTCCCACCAAAAAACCCACGACCAATTGTTACGCAGCCACGCATCCTCGGGCGACCACAGCGTCTTCGCCGACTGCGCGGAGACGTCAGATGCAATCAGCCCACAAAGTATGCCACTGAGCCAAAGACAAGCCACCCACCCCGGACGCGATGAGAGCTCAAACATTGGCATGTTCCGGGACCTCCAAAAACCCTTGATTCATTTTTGAAAACCGGCGGACTACCGAAAGAGAAAACCGGTTCATTGTAAGATCGGATTATCGCTTCGCAAGCCTCAATCGTGGTTCTGAATTCCCCTTTGTTGGCTAACGCTAAGTGGTCTGCAGCCGCCGCAGACTCCCGTATGGTGACTCGGTATGACCAAGATTTCTGCTTCCGTGTACTGGAAAGATCGAGTTTAAGAAGCGGAGCTTTGGGGACGCGACAATCGGGGCGTGCGTCTTGAGTATCCTTGGGACGGGCTTGAGACGCTCTGTGGAGCGGGCCGGGAACCGTTCTTTTTGGTCGGGTATGGCTCATTGATGCATCCCGAGTCGGCGGCCAAAACGGTGGCCGATACCCCGGCTCGGGGTCATCTCCCCGTGCTGGCTTTCGGCGCCCGACGCATCTTCAATTACGTCATACCGGGGTCCACTGCCCCACGCGGCCAAGACAAAAACACCGACGCCCCGGCGTCTCGACAGCGAGCGGTGCTGAACGCTCAGTGGACCGGCAACCCCGCAGACGTGATGAACGGCCGACTCATCCGTCTTTCCACCGAAGACATCGCGAGGCTCCGTGACCGCGAAAAAAGCTACCACCTCGAGCCCGTCGTCGTCGTGCCTGGGACCAGCCCGCCGCCGTGCCCATCGTCGGTTTCGTACTCTGTGCTACGGCGAAGCCTTGGAAAGGCAACGTATATATCGATCACACCGTCGAACCGAACCCGCCGTATCTCGACTTGTGCCGCGAAGGCGCGCGGATCACGGGAGAAGCGTTCGAACGCTGCTTCCTCAATACGAGTTGGTTGGCGGACGGCAAGACGCCGCTTCGGCATTGGATGACGCAGCACCCGGATCCCGAGGGCTGAAGCCGGCACTTCTCGGTTTTCCGTTTCGCGGAACTGCAGCGCAGGTCAGCCTACCGCGAGGATCCGTGCGGTTTGACGGTGGGGCTCGCGGCGCGGCCGCCTCAAAACGGACCACTGAGCTATACTTTCGCTTATGCAGACCCAAATCACCGGAAAAGCCTACGTGCTGGGCGACGACATCGACACCGACCAGATCATCCCGGCCGAATACCTCGCCTACAACCCGTCCGACCCGGACGAACGTAAGTTCTTCGGCATGTACGCCAACGTCGGCGTCCCTCAGGGCCAGCGTGGTCTGCCCGACGGCGACCTCCCCTTTGTCCCCGAGGGCGAGTTCAAATCGGAGTACGCCATCGTGGTGGGCGGTAAAAACTTCGGCTGCGGCAGCTCCCGCGAACACGCCCCGCTTGCCATCGCCGAGGCGGGTGCCCAAGTCGTCGTGGCGGAATTCTACGCCCGCATCTTCTTCCGTAACTGCGTCAACGGCGGCTACCTGCTGCCCTGCGAAACCCCCGTCCGCCTGGTCGACGAGATCCGTACCGGCGACGAGTGCACGGTCGACCTTGAGGCCGGCACCCTCACCAATCACACCACCGGCAAATCCTACGATCTCAACCCGCTGGGCGACGTGAAGCCGATTATTGAGGCCGGCGGCGTATTCGCCTACGCCCGCCAGACCGGCATGCTGCCGACCGCCTAATCGCTATCGCTTCGAGAGGGCGTCATACCCCGCCTTGCCGCATCGCTTTGAAACCCCCGCATCCTCCACTTCTGCGAGCCGACCATGAGCACCCCGACCACCCCGACCGCGAGCCTCACCGACGCCAGCTATCTCCGCGCCAAGCACGAAGCCGGCCACGTCTACGCCGATTATGTCGCGACCGGCAACGAAGGCTTGCAGAGCGCTTGGCAAAACACCTATGACCAGATTGAACTGACGGACGAGCAAACCAAACTCCTGGGCGATTTTGTCCGCGAAATCAACGTGACCGTCGTCTCCGGTATGTGGTGCGGCGATTGCGTCCGCCAAGGACCCATGATCCAGAAAATCGCCGAGGCCGCCGGCACACAGGGCGGCGGCAAGATCAATCTGAAATGGGTCGACCGCGACGAGCATATGGACCTGCAGCAAAAGGTGACCGTGAACGCCGGTAATCGGGTGCCGATCGTCGTCTTCGCGGCGGAAGACCATGAACTGGTCGGCTGGGCGGGCGACAAACTTCTGAGCCGATACCGCATCGCGGCGGCGCAAGCCCTCGGCGCCAACTGCCCGCTCCCCGGAGCCCCGGTGCCGAAAGAGGAACTCGATGCCGAGATCCAGGACTGGGTCGATCAGTTCGAGCGCGTCCACCTGCTGCTGCGTCTCAGCGGCCGGCTCCGGAAGAAGCACAACGACTAAATTCTTGCCGTGTCGCTTTCTTGGGTTTCTTGGTCCCGCCCCGAACCTCGGGGCGGTCGGGTGATCGATATGGCGAGTTGCTGGGCGGTGAGTCCGGCCGTCTCCTCGGCCCCTCGTCTCGACAGATCGATGAACCTTGTCCGATTTCCAGCGTACTGCTGTGATCCCCCGGCGTCGCTATCGGTTGCGGCGCGTGGGGGCCGAGACTACACTCCCGCGTCCTGTCCGGGGCCTGCCGCTCCCTTTCTGTCTCGGGCCTTCGATCAGTAAGTTCAGCATTACGGAGACGTTGCGTGGCCAAGTCGACCAAGAAAAAAACCACCCGCAAGGCCGCCAGCTCCAAGGCCTCCCCGGCCGCGCGAACGGCAGGCTCCGCGAAGAAAAAAGCCGCCAAAACCACCAAAAAGAAAACGGCTTCCGCTTCCTCCAAAAAAAACGTCAAAAAGGCGCCCGCCAAAAAAGCCGCCGCGGCCAAGCCGGCGGCTCCCGTAAAGAAAGCCACGAAAAAGCCCAGCAAGAAAACCACGAAAAAGACAACCACGACAAAAAAGTCGAAGAAAAAGGCTCCCGCCGCCCGCACCATTAGAAAGAAAACGCCCACGGGCTCGGCCGCTCGCCCGGCCCCCGCCGCCAAGCCGAAACGCCCCCGCGTCGCTGCTCGCCCCCCCCTGGCGGCGCTCTCCGATCCGCCCCGCGACGCCTACGATCCCCACAACCACACGCCGCCCACGCCCGCCCAGCTCCGCAAAATCAAGACCGGCCTGACCGTCAAGGACCTGCGGGCGTATCGGCAGCTCCTCCTTGAACGCCGCGCCGAAATTATCGGTGACGTTCAGGGCCTCGAGGCCGCCCGCTCTGGGAACGCCGGCGAGATCTCCCACATGCCCCTCCATATGGCCGACGTGGGTTCGGACAACTACGAGCAGGAATTTACCCTCGGGTTGATGGAGTCCGAGCGCCGGATCGTGATCGAAATCGACGAAGCCCTCCAGCGTCTGGTAGACAAGACCTACGGCGTCTGCATCGAGTCCGGTGTCCCTATCGGCCGCCCCCGTCTCGATGCCAAACCCTGGGCCAAATACTGCATCGAAATCGCCCGGGAGCGCGAACGCCGCGGGCTGTGAGTCCCCGACCTCCCGCCCCTGGCCCGATCCTTCCCGTCAACCATGACGACCCCCACGCCCCGCCAACCCCCCGAACCACCGCCCGCGTCTCCGATCGCGGGGAGACACCTCCCCGCCCTGGCGCGTTTTCTGGTGGTGATGGCCGCGGTCCTCGCCGTGGACCTGGGACTGAAGTATTGGTCGTTCGATCACGTCGCCGGTCGGCCGGTGGTCATCACCGACGAACTGCTCGACGGCCCCGACGGCCACCGGCGGTTCTGGAGCAAATACCCTCACCAGCCCACCATCCTGGCCCCGCGCCTCCTCCAGCTTCAGCTCACCACCAACACCGGGGCGGTCTTCGGCCTGGGCAAAGGCAACCGCACCGGCTTCATCGCCGTTAGCGTCGCCGCCACCGCCGTGATCGGCCTGCTCTTCTGGCGCAGCCCCGCCCGGGCCTGGGCTTTTCAAATCGCGCTGGCCCTGATTCTCGGGGGCGCTTTGGGCAACCTTTACGACCGCATCGTTTACCGCGCCGTTCGCGACATGCTGCACATGCTCCCGGGCGTCGACCTGCCTTTCGGACTCGCCTGGCCCCGCGGGATCACCGAGGTCTGGCCGTGGATTTTCAACCCCGCCGACGTCGCCCTCATGGTCGGGGTCGGGCTGGTGTTGATCACAACGTGGCGGAGCGACGCGGCGACGCGGTCCGGGGCGAAACAAACCAAGGCGAGCACACCCGATCGTGTGCAGCCGTAGATGACTGAGATCAGAAGGTTTTCGGGCATGATCGAAAAACCCATCGTTGAGTCCATGCTCGAAAATATGACGGCCGCGGCGGGCGAGGGGGCTCAACTTGTGGGCGTTGGAGTTGAAGACGAACCTTTGGCCATCGTTCGGGCGGTGAATCAATATCTGGAACCGGTAAAAAAGGTTGGTTTAAGAAACGGCGTAGGGCGGCCGACGCTGACAACTGGACCGAACGTGCGTTGCCGGTCGGCAGCCTGTGGGGTCTGGCGATCCGGCGTCGTTTCGATTGGCAATGGGTGTCTCTGGTGAACCCTGAGGTCGCGGACTCCAAAGCCATTGCGATGGTGAATCAGGATCGCTCATTGGCGATCTACCCTTGGCATTACGCTTTTGATTGTTTGGAGTATCAAACTCCGCCGGCTGTTTTGTTGACGTTCAACATGCTCGACTCAGACAAGATCCCGCCCCAGCCCCCCGGCGGATACATCAACTTGATGGAACGGGTCGGGTATATCGTTCCGCCGGGTTAAGGCCGTCTTAAAGCGTCGCGTCTCGGTGCGGTGATCAGCTTTGGGGCGAAGTCTGCTGGAGCGCGTTGATCTGCGTAGCCGCGGCGGACTGGCTTTTATCCATCGACAGCCACCGAGCGGAAAACGCTCAGCGCGTGGCTTGAACAAACCGAGTGATCAAGCCGCGGCTCAGTGGGCCATGATCGCCGCGTTCGGGGTGCCATTGCACGCCGAGGCGGAACGGCCGGCCGGGGTCGTCGATCGCTTCGATGATCCCGTCCTCGGCTACGGCGACGACACGCATGGCCCCCACACGGTCGATGACTTGTTGGTGGTGGGAATGGATGAAACGGTTTTCGCCCGGGCTGGGCCGGGGCAGGACGCTGTCGGCCACAGTGACCACGACGGCATGGTCTGCCTGCCGATGCCGCTCGACCACCTCGCTCGGATGCGTGTCGGGCAGGTACTGATTCAGCGTCCCGCCCTGATGCAACGCCAGCAGTTGCATGCCCAGGCAGACGCCCAGCAGCGCGGCCTCGGGTTTGATCCGGTCGATCTCGGTGAGCAGCGCAAGCTCGAACGCCTGCCGCCGCGGATCCATCACCCGTGCCCGCGGGTGCAGCGGGGCGTGGCCGGGCCAGTCTGCGGGCAGCGTGGACGTGTCCGGGTCCACGCCGCCGGTCAGGATCACGCCGTCGCAGCCTGTGACGTAGGCCCCGGCCAGCCCCGGCTCATGCGGCAGCAGCACCGGCACCCCGCCCGCCTCGGCCACCGCGCGGCTATACCCGATCCCGACTTCGTAGTGTCCCGACGCGGCGTGGTTCTCCAGGTTGTCCACGGTGATCCCGATCCTCGGCCTGGTCATGGCGGCAGTTTAAGGCATGCTCTATGCTTGAGCGTTCGCCGCCACCGATGCGGCCACGGAGATACGACGTTGCGTTACCTCAGCACGCGGGGCCAGTCGGGCCCGCTCGAATTCGAAAATGTTTTGCTCGAGGGTCTGGCCCGCGACGGGGGGCTGTACGTCCCCGAGGATTGGCCCCGCCTCGGACCGGCTCAGATCGCCGACCTCGCCCGCCAGCCCTACATCGACGTCGCCCAGCACATCATCTCCCCCTTCATCGCCGACGCCCTGCCGCCCGCCGCCCTCCGGTCGATCGTCCTCCGCGCCTACGCGACGTTCCGTGACGAGACTGTCGCCCCGCTCAAACCGCTCGGCGAGGTCGGCGGCACCCCGCTGCACCTCATGGAGCTTTTCCACGGCCCCACCCTCGCGTTCAAAGACGTCGCCATGCAGGTCCTCGGCGGGCTTTTCGACCACGTCCTCGAACAACGCGACCAACGCGTCACCATCATCGGCGCGACCTCCGGCGACACCGGCAGCGCCGCGATCGAGGCGATCCGCGGCCGCGAACGGGCCTCCATCTTCATCCTCCACCCCCACGGCCGGACCTCGGACGTGCAGCGCAAACAGATGACCACCGTCGACGCGCCCAACGTCTTCAACCTCGCGGTAGAGGGCACGTTCGACGACTGCCAAAACCTCCTCAAGGCCATGTTCAACGACCCGCCGTTCCGCGACGAGGTCAATATGTCCGGCGTCAACAGCATCAACTGGGCCCGGCTCATGCCGCAGATCGTCTACTACTTCACCGCGGCGCTCGCCCTGCACGGCCGGGACGCCGCGGATACGCCGACCAGTTTCAGCGTGCCCACCGGGAACTTCGGCGATATCTACGCAGGCTACGCCGCCGCCCAGATGGGGCTCCCCGTCGCCCGCTTGCTGATCGCTTCCAACCAGAACGACATCCTCACCCGGGTCATGAACACCGGCGAGCACACCCTCAGCGCCGTCGCCCAGACCCTCGCCCCCTCGATGGATATCCAAATCAGCAGCAACTTCGAGCGGCTGCTTTTCGATATGCTCGGCCGAGACGGCGGGGCGGTCGCACAGAAAATGGAACAACTCAAAACCGCCGGCACGTTCCGGGTCTCCCCGGAGGCCCTCGGTAAAGTTCGGCCCCTCTTCGGCGCCCGCCGCGTCGACCAGGCCCAAACCCTCGCCACCATCAAGCAGACTTACGAAGAGACCGGCGAACTCCTCGACCCCCACACCGCTATCGGCGTCGCTTCGGCCCGGCAGGAAATCGAAGCCGCCGACCCCGCCGACCCGGTCCGCCGGTCGCCCATGGTGGTCTTGGGGACCGCCCACCCTGCGAAGTTTCCCGACGCCGTCGAACGCGCTACGGGCGTCCGGCCGTCGCTGCCCGAACACCTCGCGGACCTCTACGACCGGCCCGAGAAATACGACGTCCTCCCGAACGACCTCGCCGGGGTCCAGGCCTATATCCGGCAGCGGGCGTAGACTGCCGCGGCGGCAAAGGCTCTGAGTCATCACGAGAACCGAGGTCGCCCCTCGTACGAGATCGCAAACAGAATCATCCACCCAGACAATCCCTCTGATAAGGAAGCGTACCGATGTCCACCTCTTACCGCCCCGGAACCCTCGCCCTGCACGCCGGCCAGGAGCCCGACTCCGCTACCAACAGCCGGGCCGTGCCCATCTACGCCACGACCAGTTACACCTTCAACGACACCGACCACGCGGCTAACCTCTTCGGCCTCGCCGAGTTCGGCAACATCTATACCCGGCTGATGAACCCCACCAACGACGTGCTCGAGAAACGCCTCGCCGCGCTCGACGGCGGCGTCACCGGGCTCGCTTTCGCGTCCGGCCAAGCGGCGATCAACGCCGCGATCCTCACCATCGCCCACGCCGGGCAGAATATCGTCTCGGCGACCAGCCTCTACGGCGGGACCTGGACCCTCTTCACCCAGACCTTCAAAAACCTCGGCGTCGAGGTCCGTTTCTTCGACGCCGACAAACCCGAAGACATCCACGGCCTGGTTGATGAAAACACCCGCTGCGTCTACATGGAGAGTATTGGTAACCCGGCCTTGGGAGTTCCTGACTTTCGGGCCATCGCCGACGCCGCCCATTCCGCCCCCCATGGCGCGATCCCCGTCATCTGCGACAACACCACGATGACCCCGCTGCTCCTGAAACCCATCGACCACGGCATCGACATCGTCGTCTACTCGACCACCAAGTTCATCGGCGGCCACGGTACGCACATCGGCGGGGCCGTGGTCGACAGCGGCAACTTCAAGTGGGCCGACCAGCCCGAGAAATGGCCGGAGTTCTGCGGTCCGTCGCCGAGCTACCACGGCGCGGTGTTCGAGGAGCACCTGCGGCCCATGGGCAACATCGCCTACAACCTGCATATCCGCACGCACTGGCTGCGCGACACCGGCGCGGCCATGTCGCCGTTCGCGGCGTTCCTGTTTTTGCAGGGCCTCGAAACGCTGCACCTGCGCATGCCCCGGCACTGCGAAAACGCGCAGAAAGTGGCCGAGTTTCTCGAGGCCCACGACGCCATCGAGTGGGTCAACTACCCCGGCCTCGAATCTCACAAAGACCACGCGGACGCCCAGAAATATCTTGCGGGGGGCTGCGGCGCGATCCTCGGCTTCGGTATCAAGGGTGGCGTGGAGGCCGGCAAACAATTCATCAACGCCACCAGGCTCTGCTCGCACCTCGCGAACATCGGCGACGCCAAGACCCTGGTCATCCACCCCGCGTCGACGACCCACAGCCAACTCAGCGAAGACGAACAAAAACGCACCGGCGTCAGCCCGGAGTACGTCCGCGTCAGCGTCGGCATCGAGGACGTGCAAGACATCATCGACGACCTGAGCCAGGCGCTCGACGTCGCCGCGGCGGTGGCGGTCTAAGGCCGTTTCACCACGGAGACGCGGAGGGCACGGAGGCAAGGCCATGAAGCATGAAGACTTGACCGGGCAGGTAATTGGTGCAGCGATTTGAGGTCCACCGGGAGTTGGGGCCTGGTTTATGGGAATCGGCTTACTCCGAGAACTCGGCGACCGTGGCCTCCGAGCGATGGCTCAGGTCCCCGTGCCGGTGGTCTACAAGGGTGAACGGTTGGATATCGGGTTCCGGATCGATCTATTGGTCGAAGACCGGATCGTGATCGAACTGAAAGCGGTCGAAAAACTGCTCCCGGTCTACTCCGTCCAGTTCATCACGTACCTGAAACTCAGCGGTCACGAATCGGCCTGTTCATGAACGTCAACGTCCCGGTCTTGCGCGACGGGGATCAAGCGAATCGTCGAAAATTAATTACTACTCTGCTTGCCTTGCTCCCTTACTCCGTGTTCTCCGTGGTTAACCCCGATCACCCCCCCAGCACCGACGACCGCCGCACCGCGGGCCAACTGCATTACCTGCAGAGTGTGTCGTTCGACCGTCCGCTGCCGCTCGCGCTAGGCGGTGAACTACCCGGCGTTGAGTGTGCCTACGAAACCTGGGGCACCCTCAACGCCGACGCGTCCAACGCCGTGCTCGTCTGCCACGCTATCTCGGGCGACTCCCACGCCGCCCGCCACGACACGGATGACGACCCGGGATGGTGGGACGGGCTCATCGGTCCGGGCGACCGTTACGCGATCGACACCGAGCGGTTCTTTGTGGTTTGTAGCAACGTGCTGGGCGGCTGCCGGGGCACCACAGGGCCGGGCAGCGCCGAACCCGCGACGGGCCGACCCTACGGCACGGCGTTCCCGCCGATCACGGTCGCGGACATGGTCGAGCTCCAGCGGCGGCTGGCCGACCACCTCGGGGTCGCGCGCTGGCGGGCGGTAGTGGGCGGATCGCTGGGCGGGCATCAGGCGATGGCGTGGGCGACCCGGCACCCCGAGCGGGTGCAGACGTGTGTCGCCGTGGCGACCTCGCCGCGGCTGACGAGCCAGGCCTTGGCGTTCGACGTCATCGGCCGCAACGCTATCCAGTCCGACCCGCACTTCCACGGTGGGCAGTACTACGACCAGCCCACCCAGCCGGACACCGGCCTCGCCATCGCCCGCATGCTCGGGCATATCACCTACCTCTCGTCGGCGGCGATGGACGCCAAGTTCGACCCCGACCGCCTCGAGCCCCGCGACATCGCGACCGCTTTCGAGAAACGCTTCAGCGTCGGCTCCTACCTCGCGCACCAGGGCGAAAAATTCACCCAGCGGTTCGACGCCAACAGCTACATCGCGATCTCGATGGCCATGGATCTGTTCGACCTGGGCCGAAACCGCGGCGAACTCATCGATACCTTCCGAGACGCCTCCTGCGACTTTCTGCTGACCAGCTTCAGCAGCGATTGGTTGTTTACCCCCAGGCAGTCCCGCGACCTGGTCAACGCCCTGACGGCCCTGGGCAAGCCCGTGACCTACGCCGAGATCACCACGGACGCTGGGCACGACGCTTTTCTCTTGCCCCGGGAGATCGCTCAGTACGGTCCGCTGGTTGCCGCCAGGCTCGGCCGAACGCATAACCCCCTGCCCCAGTTGCGCCGCGACGATGATCTGGTGCTCGACCTGATCCCGGAGCAGGCGAGCGTGCTCGACCTGGGCTGCGGCAGCGGCCGGCTGCTTGCGGCACTCAAGCGACGCGGGCACGACCACCTGATCGGGGTGGAAGTGGCGCAGCCGAAAATCATCGCCGCCGCGGCCCGCGGCCTGGACATCATCGACTACGACTTGAACCACGGCCTACCCGCCTTCACCGACCGCCAGTTCGACGTGGTGGTCCTCAGCGCGACCCTGCAAGCCGTGGAAAACGTCGAGACCCTGTTCGACGAGATGCTCCGCGTCGGCCGGCGGGTCATTGTCAGCTTCCCCAACTTCGCTTACAAGACGCTGCGTGAGGATTACGTCCGCCGCGGCCGCAGCCCGAAAGCGCCCGGCGAGTACGACTTCGAGTGGTACAACACCCCCAACCGCCGCTTCCCCAGCATCGCCGACGTCGAAGACCTCTGCCGCCACAAAAACGCTACGATCCACGACGCGGTCTACCTCGACACCCACCGCGACGAGCGGATCCCCGCGCCCCCCGCCGGCCGGCCCAACCAGGATGCCGATACCGCGGTGCTGGTCATCAGCCGCTGATCCCGCTCCGAAACGTGGCCGCGGTCCCGGTCCGTCTCCGGTCTTGCATAGGACGGATGAATTCGTGTTCCCATATCGCCCCGCGGTGAGCACGAGAAACTTCACCGACCTGAGCGTGCTCGGGTCTGGTCCCGTCGGTATTGCGTCGTCAACATCCCCGCGTAGCCCCAGTTTTCCTCATCGACCAGGTCCAGCACGATGTGGATGTGCTCGGGTTTTTTGCCCAGTACGTCGACCAGCGTGTCGGTGAACCGTTTGACGAGTTCCGCCTTGTGCTCGGCCGTGACGCCTTCGCGCGTGAGTTTGACGTTGAGATAAGGCATTTAGTGGCTCCGGGGTCCGGGGCAAAAAAAAACCTCGCCGCGGGGCGAGGTCGGTAGGTCACAGAAAGGGGGGGGGGTCAAGCCGCCGAGGCGTCGGCTTTCTTCTCGTTGAGCTTGGCGGCGAGCCGGCTCTTGTAGCGCGACGCGGTGTTCTTGTGGAGGGCCGGGGTGGACGCCGCCTGGTCGAGGGTTTTGTAGATGCCCTTAAGCTGCGTCTCGGCCTCTTCGACCGTGCCGTGGAGGATCGCTTCGCGGTAGTCTTTGATCGCTACGCGGTAGCCGGCTTTGGTCCACCGGTTGCGAGCACGCGACTTGATGTTCTGGCGGATACGTTTCTTGGCGGAAGGGGAGTTGGCCATGGGCGTCTCGGAAAGCGGGGTGCGGGGTGCGGAATTAATTTGAAAAGTATGGACGGTCTACAGGGTTCTACAATCAAAGCATCGCCGGTAAAAACAACGACGAATCATCGAGCCAAGTATTATGGCAGTCTGCCCGACGGAATGCAAATCTCTCGTCGGCAGTATCTGGCGTGGGCGGTTGACAGCCGTGGCGACGACGATATACACTTTCCGACTCGGCAAGAGCTGGTACGAAACAGCATATCCCTCTTTTCGTCCCAGCACCCCGTCGCGATACTGCCTGCAAGCCCTCGAATCCGAGCGCTTGCTTGATGAACTACCCGCCCGGCCTACGCTGTGCGAACTCCCCGCGGTGACGCCGTGCTCGGCCTAACCGAACTCTGTCCGACTTCGAAAGACCCGGAATTCCTAACATGAATCGCCAGACCACCCTTGCCAAAAACCACGAAGTCCCCCGCGAGTGGGTGATCGTCGATGCGTCCGACCACGTGCTCGGACGCCTTTCGACCCAGATTGCCACGATTCTTATGGGTAAAGACAAACCCACCTACACCCCCCACCACGACGTCGGCGATTTCGTCATCGTGCTCAACGCCGAGAAGATCCGTGTCACCGGCAACAAGCTGGACCAGAAATTCCACGAGACGTTCTCCGGCCACCCCTCGGGTCGCAAGCTGACCAGCCTGCGTCAAGTCCTCAAGGCCCACCCCGAACGGCTTATCGAAGAGTCCGTCCGGCGGATGCTGCCCAAAAACAAACTGGGGGTCGCGATGAGCAAAAAGCTCAACGTCTACGCCGGCACGGACCACCCCCACGTCGCGCAGCAGCCGCGCACCCTCGACCTCCAGACCGCTTAATTCGTCACCGCCCGATCAATCGCTCCCGCACCCACCTTCTTACCGCCCGCCGGTAACGCCTCCACCCCCGAGAATCCCCGATGGAAGACCAAAACAACGCCGTCCTCGACGCCCCGACCCCCGGCCTCGATGCCGACGGCTCGCCCCGCAGCGACGCCGAGACGACCCCCGAACCCCGCCCCCTGCGTGAGCCCGCCAAGCGTGACAAGGGCGGCTTCGTCTGGGGCACCGGCCGCCGTAAGGCCGCCATCGCCCGGGTCCGCGTCAAGCCCGCCGAGAAGGGCCAGGGCAAGTTCCTGATCTCCGGCCCCAAAACCAAAAACAAAACCGTCGAAGAGTTCTTCAGCGAGCCCCAGCACCGCAACGCCTGCGTCGCCCCCCTGGAAGCCACCGACACCCTGGGCAACCTCGATGTCTTTGTCACCACCACCGGCGGCGGCATCACCGGCCAGGCCGAGGCGATCCTCCTGGGTGTGGCCCGGGCCCTGGTCGGCTACGACCCTTCGCTCGAGCAGATGCTGCGTGACAAGGACTTCATGACCCGCGACCCCCGTAAAGTCGAACGCAAGAAGTACGGCCAACGCGGCGCCCGCCGCCGGTTCCAGTTTTCGAAACGCTAAATCGGCTTACCTACCGCATCTACCCTACGAGCCCACGGCCTTTCGCCGTGGGCTTTTTTTGAACGGATCGAAAAAGACCGCTCGCTCTTATTTGTACTGGCCGTACTGGGTGACGCCCCGCTCGGCGTCGGCGACAAACTGCCCGAACTCGCGGCAGATCGGGTCGTCGTCGAACTGGTCGAGGATCATCTGGGCCGCGTTGGGCGTGGTGTGCCCTTCACGGTAGAGCAGGTCGAACGCCGAGCGGAGGTTCGCGATGTGGTCGCGGTACCCCGCCCGCCGGAGTCCGACCAGGTTCAGCGCGGAGACCTGCCGGGTGTGGTGGACCATGCAGAACGGCGGGACGTCGAGGGTCACGCCTTCCGCCCCGGCGATCATGGTCAGCCGACCCACCCGGGTGAACTGGGCGATCCCCGCGTTGCCGCCGAGGATGACGCGGTCGCCGAGGGTGACGTGTCCGCCCAGCACCGCCCCGTTCGCCAGGATGCAGTGGTGGCCAACCTGGCAATCGTGGCCGGCGTGGGTGTTGGCCATGAAATAGTTGTGGCTCCCCAGCCGGGTGGGGGCCTCCAACGTCGCGCGGTTGATGGTCGCCCCCTCGCGGAAGAAATTGCCGTCCCCCACCACCAAGCCCGCTCCGGGCTCGTCGGGGTCGACCTTCAGGTCCTGGGCGGGACCGCCGAGCACGGCGTAGGGGTAGAGGGTGTTGTCCTTGCCTAGGGTCAACGGCCCCTGCAGGTGGACGTGGGCAATCAGACGGGTGCCGGCCCCGACGGTGACCTCCGGGCCGACGATGCAGTACGGGCCGACGACGACCGAAGGCTCGAGTTGGGCGGACGGATCGACGATGGCGGTGGGGTGGATCTCGGGCAAGACGGCTTTCCTCGGGGCGGATGCGGCGGAGTATGATAGCGGCTCGTGGGGAGGCCTCTTGGTCGGACGCGGCAAACTCGGCGGATCGCTATGGATTGGGACGTGATAGATCTGGGAACGATGGCCTACGCCCCGGCGCTCGAGCGGCAGCGGGAGAGGAACCTCGCGGTGAGCCGGGGCGAAGCGAAGCCGGCGGTGATGCTCGTGGAGCACGAGCCGGTCGTGACCCTCAGCCGACGGAAAACGGTGCGGGAAAACCTCCTCGCCTCGCCTGCCGAGCTGGTCAGGCGGGGGATCGACGTGCAAGAAACCGACCGCGGCGGCGACATCACCTACCACGGCCCGGGCCAGTTGGTGGTCTACCCCATCCTCCGCCTGACCGACCACGGCCTGAATCTTGGATCCTACATGCGGCTCTTGGAGCAGGCCGTCATCACCACCGTGGCAGGGTGGGGCGTGGCCGGGCGGACCGAAAAGGGGGCCACCGGGGTGTGGGTCGAGGCGGCAGCGGGGGGCTCCTCGCCGAGTGGCCAGAGCTTGGGTAGCGCGAAACTTTGTGCCATGGGCGTACGGGTGCGCAAACACACAACGATGCACGGGCTGGCGCTAAACGTAACGACCGACTTGACGGCTTTCGAGACGATCGACCCTTGCGGGCTCGGCGGCCGACCGGTGACCAGTCTGGCGGATCTGCTCGGGCCTTCCTGCCCCACCATGGCTCAGATCAAGCAGCGATTGATCGCGGAGCTTGCTCTGGCGTTGGACCGAGCCGGCCCGGACCCGGGGGCGCGGAATCAGGCCGAGCGGTCGTGTTCGGCTACGGCTCCCGTCGGGCGTCGTACGACGGGTGACCGGCCAGAGGCGGGCAGCGTGTCGGGTAACGGGAGCGAAACAAAGCCTTGATTTTCCCGGACACGCTGCTTTTGTGGACGGTGTGGATCGGCTCGGCCCTGGTGTGGCTGGGCCTGTCGGTGGTCGTGGTCCGGCGGTGGAAGCTGCCGCAGAAACCCGCACCCTGGGTGATCCTCGGCGTGGCGGCGCTGGTACGGCTGGGCTACGTCGCCGCGATGCCGCCGGCCCTAAGCGATGATATCTGGCGGTACGTTTTCGACGGCCGGACCCTAGTGGACGGCGGTAACCCGTACGCCGTCTCGCCCGCGGAAGTGATCCAGGCCCTCGACACCGGACAGGGGCCCGAGAGTGTGGCCCTCGCCGCGCGGTACGACCCGGCGGGCGAGCGGTGGCTGGGCTGGATCAACAACCCGACGCTGGTGACGATCTACCAGCCGGCCAGCCAGTACGTCTTCGCCGGGGCCACGCTCATCACCGACGTGGTCACCGGCGGCCGATGGACCGCCGATGCGGCGCAGCGGGTGTACCGCGCCGTGTTTTCGCTGTTCGACTTGGCGATCGTTCTCATGCTGCTGCGGAAACTACGCGGGCTGGGGCGATCGGCGTGGTGGGCGGTGCTTTACGCGTGGAGCCCGTTGGTGGTCACGGAAGTCGCCTGGAGCGGGCACCAGGACGGGATCGGGATCGCGGCGATGGTGGGGTGTCTGCTGATCGCGCCCGGCGCGGCGCGGGCCGAGGGCTCGAGTCGCAGCGTGTGGGCGGCGGCGGTGGCAGCCGGGGTATGCCTTGGCCTCGCGGCGGGGGTCAAACCTATCGTCCTGCCGCTCGCGCTGCCGCTGGGCTGGCATCTAGTACGCGAGGCGGGTTGGCGTCGGGGACTTTTACGCACGGCGGCGGCCGCGGCGGGCTGCGTAGGTACGCTCGGGCTTTTGTTTTTGCCGCTGGCGCTGATGGACGGCGGCCTGACGGGGATGCTCGAAACGTCACGCGAGTTTGTCGGACGCTGGCGGTTCAACGGTTCGATCCACGCGCTGCTGGAGTCGGCCTGGCGTGAGCCGCTGGGGGTTGAAGGGGCCAAACTCCGGGCCGACCAGGTGGCGGGGGGGCTGCTGCTGGCCGTGCTCACCGCGGCAACGTTCGCGCACCGCGTGCCCTGGCGGGCCGCGATGACCTACCTCTTCGCCATGGTGTGCCTGTCGAGCACGGCCCATCCGTGGTACCTGCTTTGGGCCACCGCGCTGCTGCCGGTGGCGTGGGCTTCGGGCAAATCGGTGGTGAGTCCGGCGGTGTGGGTCGCGGCGCTGACGATGCCCTGGTCCTACATCGCGTGGGTCCATTACATCAACGGCGGGGCGTTTGACGGCCGGTACCAGCCGGGGCTGGCCGTGACCTGGGCGGTCTGGGTGCCGGTGTACGCCGCGGTCGGCTGGGGGGCATGGGCGGTCGCGCGGCAGATCGGTGCCGAGCGGCGCGGCCACATGACCCGTCCCCCAAGCGGGCGGGGTTAGGCCGCCCGGATCGATCACGGCACGCGGACGATCACGGTCGGCTCGAAGACGCTTTCGGCATCGGGAGGGGTCGGGACGGGGACTTTCTCGCCGTTACGCAGCGAATGCGCGAACACGAGCTGGAGCTCACGGATCGCCGGCCCGTAGCGGTCGACGCCGTTGACCGAGACGAAGTCGGCCTGCGTGAACAGGCCGGCCGACACCAGCGATTGGTTCGGGCCGTGGTAGTAGTACACCTCAAACCCGATCTCGTGGTCGGCGTGCTGCGTGCGCAGTTCGGCCGCGTAGCGCTCGGCCGCGGCGCGGAAGTCTGAGCCGAATTCCCGGTCGAACGCCGCGACCACCAGCGTGCGATAGCCCGAAAACTGCGCGAGGTCGTACTCGCCCCGCTGGCCACCGCGTCGGTCCACCTCGACGATTTTGGCCTTCCGAAACGGCCGCTTGCCTTCGACCTTGGCCCGCTTGATCTCGGCCAGCCGCTCTTGGGCGTCGGGGTCATTGGCTCGGTGGTAGCGGCCGGCAAACACCACGGTGTCCGAGCCACGGTTCAGGAACCAGACGTCTCCGATCTGGCCTTCCCGCCGGACCAGGTCGGCGAACTTGTACGCCTCGGCCAGCCGTTCGCGGCCCTCGAATCGTTTGAGCTCGATCGCCCAGGCCTGGCCGCGTCGCCCGGCCTGCGGCCGGTCCGGGTCCCGCGGGGCGTCGGCGAAATCACGCAGCCGCGGCCAGTCGCTCTCGGGCCGAATGATCCGCGTCTCGATACAGCCGCCGAGCAGCACCGCGACACACGTTGCTGCCCAGCCCGCCCACAAACCGCTTGCACGTGAAGCCCGACCGCCACTGGTCCGCGATCCGCGGTAGATTCGGAAAGTACAGCCAAATAAACGCATAAAACTTTGATTCTCCGGCCCTATATCCTCGCCCGTCTACTTTACCGGCACCGCCATATTCTACCCGCGTGTTCAAAAAATTAACGGATCCGACTAGATAAAATCATCAATCCGGATAGACTGATGGAGCAATCGAAGCTGTTGACCGATTAGGTATAACCGCCGCTACGCGGGCTCTCCCATGACGCGAACCGATTCTCAACCCGATGCCATGCTCCGCTGGCTCGCCACCCTGGCCGACGCGACCCGTGTGCGTCTGCTGCGGCTGCTCGACCGGCAGGAACTGGGGGTCTCGGACCTGTGCACCGTGGTGCAACTGCCGCAGTCTACGGTGAGCCGGCACCTCAAAGTCCTCGCCGACGAAAGCTGGCTGATCAGCCGCCGGCAAGCCACCACCCATTTCTACCGCATGGTGCTGGACGAGCTCGACCCGGCCCAGCGCGACCTTTGGGTCCTGACCCGGGACCGCATCGGCCAGTGGCCCACGCTCGCCCAGGATGAGGTCCGTCTCGCCGCCCGTCTGGCGGAGCGGGCCGGCGACTCTCGCGCGTTTTTCGACTCCGCCGCCGCCGGCTGGGACCGCACCCGCCAGGAACTCTACGGCCAACGTTTCGGCACCGACGCGCTGCTCGCACTCCTGCCCGCGGATTGGACGGTCGTCGACTTCGGGTGCGGCACCGGCAGCCTGGTCGCCGACCTCGCCCCCCACGTCCATCAAGTTATCGGGATCGACAACAGCCCGGCCATGCTCGCCGCCGCCGCCGCCCACACCGAAAGCCTGGACAACGTCGAACTCAAGCACGGCGAGCTCACGGACGTGCCACTGCCCGATGCGTCCTGCGACGCCGCGCTCTGTGTTTTGGTGCTGACCTATGTCGAAGACCCCGCCGCCGTCATCGCCGAGATGGCCCGCGTCCTCAAGCCCGGCGGGCGTGCCGCGATCGTCGACCTCATGCGCCACGACCGCGACGACTTCCGCCGCTCGCTGGGGCAACGATCTCTGGGCTTCACGCCCGACGCCCTCAATACCTTGCTGACCGACCACGGCCTCAAGCAACCTCGATCTCGCCCCTTACCCCCGGCTCCCGATGCCAAAGGCCCGGCCCTGCTCTTGGCCACCGCCGTCCGTTAAACCTCACAAACGTCCGCGTGCGTCTCGCGGGCCAAGCTGTTTTCTCGCTACCGATTTTTTTTGATCCCTGACCCATCCTTTGGAGCTCCCCATGACCGCCCTCGCCACGCCGCTTCCTTCTGTCGAAACCCTCAACGGCCTGGACTTCAAAGTCGCCGACCTTTCGCAGGCGATCGTCGATTTCGGCCGCAAAGAAATCCGCCTGGCCGAAGAAGAAATGCCCGGGCTCATGGCCTGCCGCACCGAATACCGCGACGCCCAGCCGCTTAAGGGCAAGCGCATCATGGGCAGCCTCCACATGACCATCCAGACCGCGGTCTTGATCGAGACCCTCGTCGAGCTCGGGGCCGAGGTCCGCTGGGTGTCCTGCAATATCTTCAGCACCCAGGACCACGCCGCGGCCGCGGTCGTTGTCGGCCCGTCCGGCACGCCCGACAAGCCCAAGGGCGTGCCCGTCTTCGCCTGGAAGGGCGAGACCCTGGCCGAGTACTGGTGGTGCACCGAGCGGGCCCTGGACTTCGGCGACGGCGGGAACCTCGGCCCCGAGCTGATCGTCGACGACGGCGGCGACGCCACGATGCTTATCCATAAAGGCGTCGAGTTCGAGAAGGCCGGCGAAGTCCCCGGCCGTGACACCACCGACAACGCCGAGTTCAAAGAAGTTCTCAGCACCCTCGCCCGCTGCCTCGAAGCCAACCCCGAGCGCTGGCAGAAAGTCGCCGCTGCTTGTCGTGGCGTGTCCGAAGAAACCACCACCGGCGTCCACCGCCTCTACGAGATGATGCGCGACGGCAAGCTCCTGTTCCCCGCCATCAACGTCAACGACTCCTGCACCAAGAGCAAGTTCGACAACCTCTACGGCTGCCGCCACTCGTTGATCGACGGCATCTTCCGCGCCTCCGACGTCATGATCTCTGGCAAAGTTGCGGTGGTCTGCGGCTACGGCGATGTCGGCAAGGGCTGCTGCCAGTCGCTCAAAGGCCAAGGCGCCCGCGTGATCGTCACCGAGATCGATCCGATCTGCGCCCTCCAGGCCGCGATGGAAGGCTACGAGGTCACCACGCTCGAGGACGCGCTCCCCGAGGCCGACCTGTTCATCACCACCACCGGCAACTTCAACATCATCACCGTCGACCACATGGCGAAGATGAAAGACAAAGCCATCGTCGGCAACATCGGGCATTTCGACAACGAGGTCGAGATGGCCGAACTCGAAGCCGTCACCACCCGCACCAACATTAAGCCCCAATACGACGAGTACACCTTTGAGGACGGCCACTCCGTCCTGATCCTCGCCGAAGGCCGGCTACTGAACCTCGGCTGCGCCACCGGCCACCCGTCGTTCGTGATGTCCGCTTCCTTTACCAACCAGACGATCGCCCAGATCGACCTGGCCCTCAACGCCGACGGCAAGCCCACCCTCTCCGGCGAGGTCTACGAAAACGGCAAGGTCTACGTCCTTCCGAAAATCCTTGACGAGAAGGTCGCCCGCCTCCACCTCGACAAGCTCGGGGTCAAGCTCACCGAGCTTTCTCAGGAACAGGCCGACTACATCGGCGTCCCCGTCGAAGGCCCTTACAAGCCCACCCACTACCGCTACTAAGGCCTGGCGAGCTCCCTTGCCACCCCGACCTACTCTTTCAGCCCACGGCCCTCCCGCCGTGGGCTTTTTTACGTGTTAACTTGAACGCTTCATCCGCGTTCGGGGGTCTGTCCGCGGCGCCACAGGCTCCGATTTAAGTCGGGTTTTCCCCGCGTCGATAGAACATCAATGAAAGTCTCGGCCACCCAGCCCCACGACGATCCCCGGCGGCGTATGCCCCGGCACGCCACCGATGCGATCCAGTGCGGCCTGGGCGAAGTCCTCGACCTCTCGGGTTCGGGGATGCGTGTCGCGATCAAGGGCCGATGCGCGATCCGCACCGGCCAGGTTCTGCCCCTCAAACTCAAGACGCCCCACGGCACCATGACACTCTCCGCCCGGGTCGTCTGGCGGCGACGCAGCGGGCTCCTGGGTGGCGCCCAGGTCGGACTGCATTTCGACGGCATCAAGCCTAGCCAATCCGTCGCCCTCGCCACGATCGCCCGCTTCGGTTTCATCGCCCCCGACGGCGTGAAACCCGCCCAGGACACCCCCGCCTCCGTCGGGCAGTCTCCGACCCAGGTCGAAGCCAACATCGTGCTCGCCGAGTACTACGAACGGCTGGGGCTCCCCACGGACGCCAGCCCCCAAGACGTCAAGGAAGCCTACCGCAAGCTCGCCCGCACGTACCACCCCGATGTCGCCCCTGGCCCCGAAAACCAGCGCAAATTTATGCTCCTGCGTGAAGCGTACGACCTCATCAACGACCACCACCGCCACGCCGGCTGAGCCCAGACTCCCCCGCGACTCTCTCTTGTTTGCTCCGCCCGCTTTCATTTCTTGCCAAACGCCCGCTCAAAGCAGCAGCCCCACGTACCACGCCGCGACCCGCGTGGCGAACTCGAACATCGGTTGGACCAGCAAAAACGCCCCGAAGAACAGCAGCAGCCCCACCCCCGGCTGGGCGGGGTTAAAGGCAAACTGCTCGTAGCCCCGGCTGAAATCCGCCAGGATCCGCGAGCCGTCCAGCGGCGGGGCGGGCATCAGGTTGAATCCCATCAGCACCAGGTTCAGCGTCCCCGCGATCGACAGCAGTTGGGTCGCGTTGTCCAGCACCCCGGCGATCCCCCCCGAGGCGTCCGCGCCCGTCGGCCCGAACCGTACCAAGACGGCCAGCCCCGTCAACGCCGCCACCGCCAGCAGCAGGTTCATCGCCGGGCCCGCCGCCGCGACCCACGCCCCGGCGTACCGCCCCCGCATCCGACTCGGGTCGATCGGCATCTGCCCCCACGCGATCCCCACCAGCGCCAACGCCACCAGTGAAAACGGGCCCATGTGCACCAGCGGGTTCCCCGTCATCCGCCCCTGAGTCCGCGGCGTCGGATCCCCCAGCCGCATCGCCGCCCAGCCGTGCGCCAGTTCGTGCAACACAATGCTGATCACCACGGTCACCACCACCGCAAAGAAGTAGAATCGGTCCGCGGGGTTGTCGCTAAAAAGTCTCGAGATAAACAACTGCATCGACAATCACCTCGCGTCCCCGTTCTCCAAGGCCACGACATGATAAGACAGCCCACCCGCTCCCGCGCCGTCCCGCCCCGATTTTCTCGCTTCGCGGCCCTGGGTTTCGCCGCCCTCACCGCGCTGGCCCTGACCGCCCCGGGCTGCCGCACCGCTCCCGACAACCCCGACTACGCCCGCGCCCTCCCCGCCGGGGCCGCCGCCTTGGCGCCGGTGACCGGCCCGCGCCGCGACCTGATCCTCCAGGAAGCCGCCGATCAGCTCGCCGCCCCGGATTTTGTCGAGGCGCTCGGCCGCAGCGCCGACTGGTTCCGCCTGCCCTCCACCCCCCAGTTCTTCCCACTCGAGGGCGTCACCCACGACCGCGCCCGCCGCTCGGTGGAAGCGATCCTCGACATCGCCGAGTCGTCCCCGGACCCCGCCATTCGTAACCAGCAGCTCGCGGCCCGTTTCGACGTCTTCCAGTCCGTCGGCTATGACGGCTCGGGCGTCGTCCTCTACACCGGGTATTTCAGCCCCCAGTTCTCCGCCTCCCGCACCCGTACGGGCCCCTATCAGTTTCCCCTTTACAAACGCCCGCCCGACCTGGTCACCGACCCCACCACCGGCGTGGTCCTGGGCCGACGCTCCCCCGCCGGCACGACCGTCCCCTACCCCACCCGTATGCAGATCGAGTCCGCCGACCTCCTCTCGGGCATGGAACTCGTCTTCCTCCCCTCCCGGCTCGACGCCTACACCATCGAAGTCAACGGCAGCGCGCGGCTCACCCTCCGCGACGGCTCGATCCTCCACGTCGGCTACGCCGGCACCAACGGCCGCGAATACACCAGTATCGGCCGCCTCCTGGTCGCCCAGAACAAGCTCGACCCCGACACCGTGTCCATGCCCACGATCCGCCGGTACTTTCAGGAAAACCCCGCCGAGCTCAACGACCTGATCCGCCAGAACGAGCGCTTCGTGTTCTTCAAGGAGTACCCCGGCGGCGACTGGCCCGCCGGCTCGCTGGGCTTCCGCGTCACCCCCGAGCGTTCGCTGGCCACCGACAAAAAAATCTTCCCCCGCGGCGGCGTCGTCCTCGTCTCGACGACCCTTCCCGACGGCTCGCCCTACCGCCAGCTCATGCTCGACCAGGACACCGGCGGCGCGATCCGCGCCCCCGGCCGGGCCGACCTCTATTTCGGCATCGGCCCCCGGGCCCAGCAGCTCAGCGGCGCCCAGGCCGCCGAGGGCAGGCTCTTCTATCTCTTTCTTAAACCCTGACCCCGCCCGCGTCCTCACCCACCGGCCCTGTTAAACTCCCGCCCATGCGCCGCCTTATCGTTACCCTCGACGGCCCCGCGGGCTCCGGAAAGTCCACCGTCGCCCGCACCCTCGCCAAACGCCTGGGCCTCGACTTCCTCGACACCGGCGCCATGTACCGCGGGCTCACCGCCAAGGCCGTCGACCGCGGCATCGACCTCGACACCGAGACGCACCTGGTCATCGAACTCGCCCGCCACGCCCGGCTGCATTTCGATTGGGCCCAAGACCCCCCGGCCCTCTACATCAACGACGCCGACGTCACCGCCCGCCTCCGCGACCGCGACGTCACCTCCCGCGTCTCCGACGTCGCCGCCCTCGGCCCGGTCCGCCAGGTCCTGGTCGACGCCCAGCGCCGCATCGGACAGGACCACCCCGGCCTGGTCACCGAGGGCCGGGACCAGGGCTCGGTCGTCTTCCCCGACGCCGAGGTCAAGTTTTTCCTCGATGCCTCACCTCATATCCGGGCCCACCGCCGTGCGGCCCAGCTCCGCGAGATCGGCAAACCCGTCGACCTCGAAGCCCTCCGCGAATCCATCATCCTCCGCGACCGCAAAGACTCCACCCGCCACACCGGCCCGCTGATCTGCCCCGACGACGCCCGGAAAATCGACACCGACGCCATGTCCCTGGACCATGTCGTCGACCTCCTCGAAACCCACATCCGCCAATCCCCCAGCTACTCCCCCCCGGAACTCTCCCCGGAACCTCCCCCGGAACCTTTCCCTGAGTCCCGTTCGGGATCCGCCCAGGAACCCGCGCCGTGAGTTGGATCGAAGACCTCCAAAACCGTCAGCCCGGCCGGGCGTTTTGGCGCATCGCCATCTGGCAGGCCATGCAGACGCTCTGCTTCTACGTGATCTGGCTCGTCTACCGTTACCGGTCGTGGGGCGTCCGCCACATCCCCGCGACCGGGCCCGTCCTCTTCGCCGCCAACCACCAATCGTTTTTTGATCCGATGCTCATCGGCTCGGCCGCGAGCAAGCGGCACTTCTTCGCGCTCGGCCGATCCACGCTTTACGACCATTGGTTCTTAGGCAACCTCGCCGAGGTCACCAATTCCATCCCCGTCGAACAGGGGGCCGGGGACGTCAAAGCCATCAAACGCTGTATCGAGGTGCTCAAAGCCCGTCAGGCTCTGCTGATCTTCCCCGAGGGCGCCCGCACGCTCGATGGGCAGGTCCAGCCCTTCGAAACCGGCACGATGCTCATCATCAAACGCGCCAAGCCCATGGTCGTGCCCGTCGCCCTCGAAGGCGTCGCCGACGCCTGGAAACGCGGGCACAAGCTCCCGCGGCTCTGGGGCCCCAAGCTCGGCGTAAAGTTCGGCCCGCCCATCCCCGCCGAAACCCTCACCGCCATGTCCCCGCAGGACGCCATGACCTACCTCCGCAACCGGGTCGAAACCATGCGGCAAGCCGTCGAACACCAACTCAACACCCTCTAAGGTCCGGCCCCACCCCACCGCTCGGCAGCCGATCGCCCCGCCCGCTTACCCCGCCGCGCCGACCGATTGGTCCGCGACCGCCCACAACGCCCCGTCCCGCTTCACGGGGCGGTACAGCGTGTCCCGTTCCACGGGCCGATACCCCGCTTCGTAGATCGCCCGCTTCAGGTCCGACACCGTGACCTCCTGGTGCGTGTCGCTCCCGCCGACTTTAGTGATGTCGTACCAGACCACGGTGCCGTCGATGTCGTCCGCCCCGTGGTCCAGCATCACCTGAGCCATCGGCAGCGTCTGCATGATCCAGAACGCTTTGACGTGATCGAAATTGTCCAGCATCAGCCGGGCCACCGCGATCATCCGCAGGTTGTCCAGACCCGAGGGGCCCGGCAGGTGTTCCAACTCGCTCCCGTCGGGGAAAAACGGCAGCGGGATAATCGTCTGGAACCGCCCCCGCAAGTCATTCTGTAAAGCGTGGTCCTGTTCGTCACGGAGCATGCAGAGGTGGTGGATCCGGTCTTCGAGCGATTCGACGTGGCCGTAGAGCATGGTGGCGTTGGTCATCAGCCCGAGTTCGTGGGCCGTGCGGTGGACGGTGAGCCATTCGTCGGACCGGATCTTGCCGCGGAACGCCTCGTCGTGGACCCGGTCGTCGAAGACTTCCGCGCCGCCCCCCGGAAGTGAAGACAACCCGGCGGCGATCAGATCTTTCAGCACGCTGTGCACGGCCCCCGCGAAGTCCTTCCGCACCGCCCGCTTACTGATACGGGCCAGGTGGACGATTTCCACCGCCGTGAACGCCTTGATGTGGACCTGCGGCGCGGCGTCACGGATCGCCGCGAGCATGTCGGTGTAGTAGTTAAACGGCAGCTTCGGGTGCAGCCCGCCGACGATGTGCATCTCGGTCGCCCCCGAGTCGCGTGCGGTCTCGGCCTGCTTGCGGATATCGTCGAGCGAG
The DNA here is from genome assembly GCA_039180025.1 of Planctomycetota bacterium. Lineage (GTDB taxonomy): Bacteria > Planctomycetota > Phycisphaerae > Phycisphaerales > Phycisphaeraceae > Algisphaera. Next base: position 33,601 of record JBCDDZ010000007.1, on the reverse strand, counting down.
TATTCGTAGGCCCCGTCCTGTCCCGGCTTGCGGTGGAACTCGCAGAACTTGCACGAAAGGATGCAGAGGTTCGAGTAGTTCATGTGGCGGTTGACGTTGTAGTACGCCACATCGCCGTGCTTCACCCGCCGCACATAGTTCGCCAATGCGCCGACGGTATGCAGGTCGCGGGTGCGGAGCAGCGTCATCCCGTCCTCGGCCGAGAGGCGCTGGGCGGCGTAAACCTTCTGGGCAATCAAATCGAGATCATAATCAAGCATGCCCAGATCCTAGCCTCCCCGGGGCCCCGAAGTACCGTAGAATCGCTCCCATGCGCATCATCGGTCACGGCGTGGACATTGTCGAAAAATCCCGGATCGAGCACATGATCGAAGAGCACGGCGAACGCTTCCTCGGTCGCTGCTTCACCCAGGCGGAGCGGGCGTACTCCGACGGCAATACCAAGCGGCGGATGGAGCATCTGGCCGGGCGTTTCGCGGCGAAGGAGGCGATCTTGAAGGTGCTGGGCACGGGGTGGTCGGGCGGGATCGCGTGGACGGATGCCGAGGTGGTACGCGAGGTGTCGGGTCGGCCGACGGTCGCGCTGCACGGGCGGTGCGCCGAGGTGGCGGGGGAGCTGGGGATCGACGAGTGGTGGCTGAGTATTTCGCACATCGAGACCCACGCCGTGGCCAGCGCGATCGGGGTTTCCACGGGTTAAGCTCTGCGCAAGGGGGCGGGGCTGACGGAGGAGCACCGTACAAAAACGCCGATCGGTACTTGCCTCGGGTCCGCGGTGTGGCTTATTTCACGAACACTGTTTCGCATCCGAGCAAAAGCCCGATAAAGTAAGCACCATGGGTCGCAGACAAAGCCGGACGCCGCCATATGAAATTATGCGCCACGTCGGCAGCGGCACGCCGCTGCCCCGTTCGCCGATGAAGAACGTGCGCGGCGGCAGCGTCGGGTTCTTCGGCGCGGCCTGCGCGGCGGTGAAACGGGCCGGTCTCGGCGCGACCCGCGGGATACCCCACGCCCTGAGCGGCGGGCTCCGGGGGATCGCCGCCCCGGCCAAGGTCACGGAGCTGGCCGAAGCGGTCCACCACCCGGTGGGGCTTCGGCTGCCCGGCTGGCTCTGGGCCCTCTTGGGCGTCACCGCCCTGGCGATCATGGGCCTGATGTTCCAGATCGGGCAGCACGTCGCGGGCCGATCCGCCGCCTCATCGCCGCCGCCTGCCGTAACCGCGTATTCTGGCGGAACTACCGATGTATTGCCCGGCGGCACCGTGGTGGCGATGGGCGAGGTTCCGATCCCGTCTTCCGAGATGCCCGGCGGCGGGATCCCGCTCCTCGACTTAAACCAGCCGGGGCTCTCCGCCTACGACTACGACCGGGCCAAGGGCGGCATCGCCGTCACCGACCCCCGGGAGCCGGGGCGTAACTATTACATCCTGTCCACGGTCCGCCCGAGCGAAGTCGCCGAGGTCCGCAAGCTCCAGGCGTTCCTCGCCGAGGGCGGGCTTGCAACCTATCTCGATAGCACTAATAATGGTGCGTTCCGCCAATTGGTCGACGTTACCCGCGGTTACACCAAGGCCGAGCGGAGACAAGGGCTGCACGACGCTCACGAGTTGAAAATCCGTGAACTGGGCCAGCGATGGAAGCGCCACAACAAAGGCCTCGGTACCGACTTGAGCGACCTCTACCCGGACTACTACCGCGGCCCGTCGCCCTGATCCCCCCGGAAGCACGCCTAGACTCCCCCCTGGAAGTCGTCCCAGAAGTCCCCGAAAACATCAGGTAATCCCTGGCCTCCGACAGACGGAGCCACCCGACCTTCCCCTCTTAGTCCCCCGAACCGAGACCCTCCCATGAGCCTTGACGCCTCCCTGAAATCTGGCGGCGGCCTCTCCCGCCACCGCAACGTCCTGACCCGAGCCGAGCGTGTCGCCAAGCTCGTCGAGAACGGCGAGTTCGACCTGCAAGAAGACAGCCCCCTGGGCATCCGCAAGGTCGGCAACCGCAAACTCGTCACCGGCAAGGGATCGAAGAAGAAGAAAGAAGCCGAGTAAGCCCACGCCCGTTCCCGCTCCCGGCGTCTCACGACTGCCGCCGTTTACGGTAGTGCGTAGGCTGTGACCGCGGGCTGTCCGTACCCGGGAACAACCGCCGCTGGCCCGGCGTCCCTCTCGCAGCACCCGGCTAAACTCGCTGCGCAAATCAGGCCCGGCTCATGTTCGACGCGGACCGCTTCATCACCGACCGCCTGCGGGCCATCGACTCCTCCGGCATCCGCCGGGTGTTCGATCTCGCGGCCAGCCTCGCCGACCCGGTCAACCTCTCGATCGGCCAGCCGGACTTCGACGTCCCCGAGCCCATCCGCCGCGCCGCCGCCGACGCCATCCACGCCGGGGCCAACCGGTATACCCAGACCCAGGGGATCGCCCAGCTCCGGTCGCGGCTCACCGACGAGCTCTTGCGCGAGTTCCCCAACACGCTGGGCCCCTCGCTCGCCTCGGGCGACAGCAGTCTGCTGGTCACCTCCGGGGTGTCCGGCGGACTGCTGCTGGCCCTGATGACCTGCGTCGGCCCCGGCGACGAGGTGCTGATCCCCGACCCCTACTTCGTGATGTACAAGCATCTGGTCACGCTCGCCGGCGCGACGCCGGTCTACGTGGACACCTACCCCGACTTCCAGGTCACGGCCGCCCGCCTCGCCGCCGCGGTGACCGAGCGCACCAAGCTGGTCCTCTTCAACACCCCCAGCAACCCCACCGGCGTGGTCGCTCCCCCCGAAGTGGCCGGCGAAGTCGCCGCGTTCTGTGCCGAGCACCGGCTGCTGCTACTTAGCGACGAGATCTACGACGTCTTCCAATACACCCAAGATCCGCGGCTGCCCTCGCCCCTGGCCCACTGCCCCGACGTGCTGCTGATGCGCGGGTTCTCTAAAACCTACGCGATGACCGGCTGGCGGCTGGGCTACGCCGTGGGCCCGGCCGCCATCCTGGAGCAGATGACCAAGCTCCAGCAGTACAGCTTTGTCTGCGCGCCCTCGATGGCTCAGGTCGCCGGGGCGATGGCCCTGGACCTTGATATGAGCGGCCACGTCGCGGCTTACGCCCGCAAACGTGACCGCCTCGTCGAGCGGCTGTCCCCCCACTATGACCTGGCCGTGCCCGGCGGCGCGTTCTACGCCTTCCCGCAAGTGCCCCCGGCCCTGGGCCTCACCGGCACGCAGTTCGTCGAACGGGCCGTCGCCCAGAACCTGCTCATCATCCCCGGGGCCGTGTTCTCGGAGCGTGACACCCACTTCCGCCTCAGCTACGCCTGCGACGACGCCACGCTCGACCGCGGGCTGGATATCCTGGTCGAACTCGCCGGCGGCGGCTGATTCTCTTACCACGCTGGCCCGGCGGCCGTTTCCTCACCGCCGGATCAACCCAAGACGACGACCGTGATCGATACCCACTGCCACCTGACCTACAACGGGCTCGCCGCGCGGGTCGACGCCGTGCTCGCCGACGCCGCGGCAGCGGGCGTAGACCGAGTCATCTCGGTAGGCACCACGGTCGCCGATGCGGAGGCTGCGGTATCGCTGGCCGCGCGGTTCGAGGCCGTCTACGCCACCGCGGGGCTCCACCCGGGCTACAGCGGCGAGGTCACCGATTACCCCGCCCTCAAAGCCGCGCTGCGCGAACTGCTGAACCGGCCGCGGGTGGTAGCGATCGGCGAGATGGGGCTGGACCTGCACTACCCCGAGCCGACGCTCGCGCAGCAGCGCCCGGTGTTCGCGGCGCAGCTCGAACTCATGGCCGAGCGCCCCGGGCTCCGTGGGGTCATCCACAACCGCGAGGCCACCCCCGAAACGCTGGCGATGATCGCGGACCACGGCATCTCGGGCGACCGGCTGGTCTTCCACTGCTTCACCGGAACCGAATCCGAGGTCCAGGCGATCCTCGCCACCGGGGCGTGGGTCAGCTTCACCGGGATCGTCACCTTCGGCAGCGCGGACGGGGTCGCCCGGGCGTCGGACCACGTCCCGCTCGACCGGCTGATGATCGAAACCGATAGCCCCTACCTGACCCCCGCGCCGCACCGGAAAATACGCCCCAACGAGCCGAAATACGTTGCCGACGTCGCCCGCTTTCTAGCGGACCGCCGCGGGATGTCGCTCGGGGCGTTCGTCGAAACCGTGGACCGCAACGCCGAGCGTTTTTTCGGCCTGGAATCCGCGGCTCCGAAAACGCCGCCCGGTTGATCCGTGCGGAAACAAGACGGGCGGCCCGATCTGGCACACCGCTCTTATTTGACGGCATACCCAGCGCTGTGGAGGCCGGGGTTCGTCAGACGTCCAGCGTTCTACCTTCGGATTTAAGCGGCGATTTTCAGGCCGTGGTCGTCGAGATACCCGGTGAGGCGGGCCTGATCGACTTCGCTGAGGAACTGGTCGAAGTGCATCCCCATGCGGGCGGGGCCGAGGTCCGAGGCGTCGTCGTGGAGCCGCACCACGCGGCCGGCGGCCCGGAAGGTCACGTGCTCCTGCCCCGGGAGGATGCCGCGGACCTCCACGGGGGTGCCGGGGTCCAGCGGCTGGTCGAGCTCGAACCGCATGCCCGAGAGGCTCACGTCGTAGATGTGTCCGGTCCAGAGGTAGCGATCAGTGCCAGCGGGGCGGACCCGGACCAGGGAGTACATGGCCGGGATCTTGAGCCGGGGGCAGCGGCGGGCGTTGAGCGTGGATTCGGAGGGGCCCTGGGCGGGTGAACCGGAGCCCTCGGGAGACAAGAAGGGATGGGGGGGGTGCATGGCCGGGCTCCGAGATCGGATCGTGAGTGAAGAATCGGTGCAGTTCTATCGGCGGCAGGCCGGGGCGACTTAATCGGCGTAACCCGGAGATGCGTCGCGACCCGGGCTGGAGTTACAGCCGGCCCAAAGCCGATAACTCGGACATGACGCCACGCGGAACCTCCGGAGCCGATCTGAACCCCACGCCCCGCGTCCCGGACCGGCGCCCCCCGCGTTCCACGGGCCCCGCGACGCTGCTGGTGGGCACGGCGGGCACGGTGCGGCAACTGCTCCCGGCGCTCGGGGCGCTGGAAGTAAAGCCCGCCCTGGTGGGGTGCCTGCTGCCCAAGCCGGCGATCCTGCCGCTGGCGGTGCTGGGGGGGTTCGATCAGTTGGCGAGCCTCGCCGCCCGCCCGGACGTGGAGCAGGTGCTCGTGTCGCTCCCGGCCGCGATGGGCGAGACGCTGAGTAAGCTCGCGAAGGTACTCGACGAGATCGATGTGGCGTGGCGTTACCTGCCGCCGCTGACCGACCAGTTGGCCGGCCTGGTCCGGGCCTCGGAAGTGGGCGACGTGGCGGAACGACGCGGGGCGGTGCGTGGGGCCGGGGTCGATGTGGCCCGGCTCATCAACCGGCGGCCGCGGCCGCTGGATGACGCGGCGATCGCGTCGCGGGTCGCCGGGCAGACCGTCCTGATTACCGGCGCAGGCGGGTCGATCGGGTCCGAGTTGTCGGCCGTGGTCGCGCGCTACCGGCCGGGCCGACTGGTCCTGGTCGAGCGGGCCGAGAACGCCCTCTTTCAGATCGACCGCGAGATGGGCCGGCGGTTCCCAGGCCTGCCGCGGCGGGCGGTGTTGCACGACGTGACCCAGCGGGAACGCACGGCAGACCTGCTCGCCGAGCTGCGGCCCGATGTCATCTTCCACGCCGCGGCGCACAAGCACGTCCCGATGATGGAAGACCACCCGGCCGAGGCGGTCGAAAACAATTTCTACGGCACACGCAGCATCGCCGACGCGGCGGACGCCTGCGGCTGCGGCGGTTTCGTGATGATCTCGTCGGACAAGGCCGTCAACCCCTCGTCCGTCATGGGGGCGACCAAACGGCTCGCCGAGCTGTATATCCGCGGGCTGGACGCCAAGAGCCGGACCACGTTCTGCATGGTGCGGTTCGGGAACGTGCTGGGGTCGGCGTGTTCGCTGATCCCGATCTGGACCGAGCAGCTCGCGCAGGGCGGCCCGCTCACGGTGACGCACCCGGAGATGACGCGGTACTTCATGACGATCCCCGAGGCCGCGGGGCTGGTGCTCCAGGCCGGGGCGTACGCCCGGGGCGGCGAGGTGTTTCTGCTCGACATGGGCGAGCCGATCCGGATCATGGACATGGCCGACCGCTTCTTGCGGATGCAGGGGTTCACCCCGGGGCAGGACGTGGCGATCGACCTCACCGGGCCCCGGCCGGGGGAGAAGCTCTTCGAGGAACTGGCCTACCACGGCGAGGACATGCAGCCGACGCCGCACCCGTCGATCCGGCTCTGGCAGACCGGGGCGGCCGACGCGGGCCAGCTCGAACAGATCACCGCGATGTTCGATCGGCTGCGGGACCGGTCGGGCGACGGGCGACGGCTCTGGCGGGACGCAACGCCCGAGTCGGTGGTGCTCGCGCTCAGGGCGCTGCTGCCGGAGATGGTGACCGCGGCGGCGTGAGGGTTTCGGGGTCCGGGTCCGGGTCCGGGTTGGCGGGGCGGGGCGCGCCGAGTTTGCGGGCGGTCGAGGCAGAAGTGCGCGGCGGGTAGTAGCGTTCGGCGATGCGCTGCACCTCGGGGGTGTAGCCTTCGGGGAAGCTCCATACCCCGGTCCGGGGGGCGAGCCGGAGGCCGCGCTTGGCCGGGGGCAGGTCGTGGGCCAGGAGCAGGAGCAGGTCCGAGGCCACGCCCGGGTTTTCCGTGTGATGCGAGTGGCCCAGCCCGTAGGTCTTCTGGCCGGAGATATCGACGATCGCGACGGATTCGCGGTGGGCCTTGAGCCAGAGCTGCTGGGTTTCGCTGAGGTAATCGCCGGTCACGCTGCCGGCCCGCGAGATGCCGTAGAGCAGCCGCGTGGCCCAGGCCAGGGCCTGGTCGTCGGGCGAGACGTAGATGGTCAGCCGGCGGGCGGAGTGGTGGAACCCCTCGCGGAAAAACCGTTTCTGCAGCACGTCCACGTCGATGTCCGGGGCGACCAGGACCACGTTGTCGATGCGGAACCGCTCGTGCAGTTCTTCGGGCGACTTCTCGAAGCCGATGAGGCGGAGTTCACGCAGCGCGTTGGAGGTCAGGAAAGTGCCCATCGAGTGCGCGATCAGGTGGATCCGCTCGGCGTCGGTGTGGTCGGCGAGGAACACCAACAACTGGCGGAGGTCGGACACCGCAAACTGGGCCGACTCGCGGTCTTCGAGGTAGTCCAGGAGGTGCTTCTGAGACGGCCAGGAGAACGCGATGACCGCGCCCCGCCGGCCGTTATAGTGGTGCAGACTCGCGGCGGATTCGACCGCGTCCGAGTAGGAGTTGCGATAGCCGTGGACGTACACGTAGATGTCGGGGTGCTGGGTCTCGGCCATCTCGCGGTTGATCGCGTCGCCGAAGCGGAATGCGCCGCGGCCCGGGTCGAGGCGGGGCATGAAGCGGACCTGCAGGTCTTTTTCGCTGGCGTCCTCGTCGGTCTGGTTGGCGGCCGCGGCTTGGCGGATCACGCGCGGGGGGGCGGTGGTGAGCAACGGGCCGAACTCGTGGGGCGGCTCGATGTGCAGCGGCGGGCGGTCGCTGTTCCGCGGCCCCAGGGTTTTGTCGATCAGTTGCTCCCAGCCGAGTTGCTTGCCGATCTCGACCTCGAGCCTGCCGAGGGTCAGCGCCGCGGCGCGTGCACGGCCGTAGGGCTCTTCGGTCGACTCGGGGTCCGCGGTGCGGTTGGTGGCGTAGAAGATCGTTGCGGCGGGGGTCCGTTTGGATTCGGGCAACTGGTCGAAGGGGTCGGCCTGGCTCTGGTGAAACATGACCGGGGCCCGCATGAGCTGCCGCTGACACGCCGGCATCGCGGCCGAGAGGACCACCAGCGCGAGGAGGAGGAGAAACGGGCGCGGCCGCCGGGCGGGGGGATTGGGTTCCATGTTCTATAGTTTACGGTCGGCGAGGGGTGGGCCGACACCGGTTTGCGTGGCGGGGAGGGGGCGGGTACACCGTGGCCATGAAACCACGCCCCGCCGACGAGCTGCGCCCGACCACGATCGACCCTTTCCCCGCCGGGGCCCCGGGGAGCGTGGTGATCACTGCGGGGGAGACGCGGGTGCTGTGCACCGCGAGCGTGCAGGCCGACGTGCCGCGGTGGATCAAACGCGACCCCGAGACGGGCACGCCGACGCACGGCTGGGTCAGCGCGGAGTACGCGATGCTGCCGGGCTCGACCCCGGACCGCAAACGCCGGGGCCCCGACGGCCGGGGGACCGAGATCCAGCGGCTGATCGGCCGGTCGCTGCGGGCGGCGGTGGACCTCGACGGCATGCCGGGGCTGGCGGTCACCTGCGACTGCGACGTCCTGGTCGCGGACGGCGGGACCCGGACTGCGGCGATCACCGGGGCCTACGTCGCGCTGGTGCAGGCGCTGCGCTGGGCGGCGGGCGAGGGAAGGCTTGACGATATCGACGCGGCGCTGGTCTCGCCGCCGGGCGAGGCGGCGGGGGTCGCGGCGGTCAGCGTCGGGGTGATTGACGGGGTCGCGACGCTGGACCTGGACTACCCGCTCGATGTGCGGGCGGAGGTGGACATGAACGTCGTCATGAACGGAGCCGGGGAATACGTCGAGGTGCAGGGAACCGGAGAGAAGGGGACGTTCCGGCGTGCCCAACTCGACGCGCTGCTGGACTTGGCGGCCAAGGGCATCGGCGAGCTGCGGTCGGTGCAGGCCGCGGCGCTGGGCTGAGCAGCGGGGCCGCCGGCGGGGGGCGGGTGATGGGCCGGGTCGGGCGCGGAGGCCTCCACGATCCCGGTTGGTTTTTGCTTCGTGCGGAGGCTTATTCCGCGTTGGCCGGCGCGGGCCTCGGGCCGGATTCGGGCGGGGGCGGGTTGGGCTAGACTATGCGCCCCGATGCCCTGGACGCTTTACCGGTACATCCTGCGCGAGCTGCTGAAGCTGCTGCTGCTGACCACCGCGGTTTTAGTGGTGGTGATGAGTTTTGCCACCGCGGTGCAGCCGATGTCCGACGGGCAGTTGACCGCAGCGCTCTTGGTGAAGTTCGTGATCTTCACCGCGCCTACCGTGCTGGGCTTTGCGCTGCCGTTCGCCGGGGCGTTCGCGAGCACGCTGGTCTTCATCCGGTTGGCGGGGGATAACGAGATCCTCGCCTGCTCGGCGTCGGGGATCAGCTACGTGAAGGTGTTGGCGCCGGTGTTGGCCCTGGGGGTCGTGCTCACGGGGGGGATGCTTTACCTGAGCAACGCGGTCGTGCCGAGCTTCTTCCGGTTGGCCGAGCGGACGGTGGAGGGGGACGTGATCGGGCTGTTGGTCACGCAGCTCGGGCAGCGGCAGTTTTTCGAGTTCCCGGGCGAGGACGTGGTGGTGTACGCGGACTCGGCGGCCCAGTTCCCGCCGCAGGAGGTGCCCGGGTCGGCGCTGCCGATGACCCAGCTCGTCGAGCTGGGCGGGGTGGTGGTGGGGCGGACCGACGGCCGGGGCCGGATCCTGGAGGACACGACCGCGGAGAACGCGGTGCTGATGGTCTTCAGCGACCGGGACACGGAAGACGCCTGGGGCGTGTTCGAGCTGCAGAACGTGACGCGTTACGCGCCGACGACGGGGGTGCTGATGCGGGTGGCGTGGACGCGGGTCGGGCCGCTGCGTATCCCGAGCCTGTTCAGCGACGACCCGAAGTTTCTCTCGGCCTCGGACCTCGATGCCTACGAACGCGAGCCCGAGCGGTCGCGCGAGATCCGCGAATCGATCCAGTCGCTGGCCTCGGCGATGGCGACCGAGAGCCTGCGGCAGGCGTTCGGCGCGGTCAAGGACCGGGCGGTGCTGTACGGCCCGCTCCAGGACGAACGCTACGTCCTCTCGGTGCCGCGCGTCGAAGAGGACGGCGAGCTGCTGCGGATGTCGTCGGGGGTGGACGCGGACGGCGAGGCCGTGCCGATCCGGATGTCGTTCTACGCCGACGGCCGGGTGGAGGGCCAGCCGTTTCGGACCTACACCGCCGAGTCGGCGTTCGTGCGGGTGCAGACCAACGCGCTCACGCCCGAGCCGACGATCGACCTGGAGCTGTTGGACGTGCAGATCGAGGACCACCGCGGTGGGCCGACGGTCGGGTCCAAGTCGCTGATGTTCCGTCAGCTGGCGTGGCCGGAGTTTCTGCCCGACGACCTGGAGCAGCGGCCGGCGGCGGAGCTCTTGGCCGAGGCCGAGCTGCCGACCTACGCGGCGTCGGCCACGGTGTCGTCGATGGCCGGCAGCCTGGACCGTGCGGTGGCGGCCCTGCGGCGGGACATCGTGGGGCAACGGCACGAGCGGGCGGCCTCGGCGGTGTCGTGTGCGCTGCTGCTGCTCCTGGGCGCGGTGCTGAGCATGAAGCTCAAGGGGCAGGCTCCGCTGGTGGTGTATTTCTGGAGCTTCATGCTCGCGATCGTCACGCTGATCATCATCAGCAGCGGGGTCAACCTGGCCCAGGGGGCCGACGTGTCGGTGGCCACGGGGATGGCGGTGGTCTGGGCGGGCAACGGGCTGCTGCTGCTGGTGTTGGTAGGGACCTACTACCGATTGGCACGGAACTAAACCACGATGAAGGTGCTGGACCGCTACATCATCAAACAGTTTCTGACCAACTTCGCGGTCCTCTTCGCGGTGGTGATGCTGCTGTTTGTGGTGGTGGACCTGATCGTGGACCTCGACGAGTTCGTGCAGGCCGGGGAAAAACATCAGGATTCCTGGTACGGGATCCCGGCGTTGGCCACCGCGGCGACGATCGTGGACTACTACGTGCCGGTGCTGCTGCTGGTCTACGTGTTCTTCAACGGGCTGATCGTGGTCGGGGCGATGGGGTTTACGATCGTCGGGCTCCAGCGGCACCGGGAGCTGACCGCCGTGATCTCGAGCGGGGTGAGCCTCTACCGCGTGGCGGCGCCCGTGCTGGTGACCGGGGTGGTGCTCAGCGCGGTCACGCTGCCGGTGCAGGAGTTCCTGCTCCCGCCCCTGGCCCCGAAGCTGGTGCGTAAGAAGTCCGAACTCAAGCTGCCCAAGAAGGGGCTCGAGAGCGAAGAGGTCTACTACGCCCAGACCGATCGGGGCAGCCAGGACCTGCTCAGCGCCTCGCGGTTCGACGCGGACGACGGCCGGCTGCAGGACGTGCGGATCTTGAGCCGAGACGCCACCGGGAGCACCAAGCTGATCGTGACCGCCGAGTCCGCGCAGTGGGACGACGCGGCGGGCCGATGGTTGTTGGTCAACGGCTACGCGGAAACGCCGCAGGACCGGGCCGCGGCGGAGTCGGCGACGGCCCGGCCGGTGCGCGTCGTGGAGTCTTACGAAACCCAGCTTTCGCCGACGGTGATGCTGGCCCGTAAGAACGCGCTGTACGCGAACCTGTTGTCGGTCCGCTCGCTCGAAGCGCTGGCCCGCAACGACGCGGTGACCGGGGAGCAGCGTGACAAAATCGCGCGGATTATTTCCAGCCGATTCAGCCTGATGGTGCTCAACGTGCTGGTGCTGGTGATCGGGCTCCCGTTTTTCCTGAAACGGCTGCCGGGCAATACGCTGCAGTCTTCGCTCAACGCGGCGGGGCTGTGCATCGGGGCGTGGGGGGGCGGGCTGCTGATGCTGCAGATGTCCGCCGGGGCGCTGCCGGTGGGGGGGCCGGCCCTGGTGGCGTGGTTGCCGGTGGCGATCTATCTGCCCGTGGCGGGGTGGCTGTTGCAGACCGTCGAGTCGTAGGCATGGCGGGTCAGGCCAAGTACGAGCACGACGTTTATCGCGGAAGTCGTACGAGTTTATCGCTTTGCCTAGCCTCTCGGGAAGCGGCCCCGGGGTTTCAAACCTGTCCGTTATCGACGTCCAGGACGGGGTTGCGCAGAGATTGCAGGGGTGGGGGGGGCGGCTTATCCTGTGGGGCTCATGGGTGCGAACCGGATCGACGACATTTTTGCTCAGCAGCGGGGCCGCGGCGGCCGAGCCCTGATGCCGTTCGTAACCGCGGGTGACCCCAGCCTGGACGTTACGGCGGGTATCCTGCGGGCGGCGCAAGCGGCCGGGGCCGCGGTGTGCGAGGTGGGGATCCCCTTCAGCGACCCGATCGCCGACGGCCCGGTCATCCAGGCGTCGATGCAGCGGGCCCTGGACGCGGGGCTTGAAGTCGCGGAGGTTTTCGAGAAGGTGGCGGAGGTGCGGCCGCAGGTCGAAGCGCTCGGACTCGTCGCGATGGTCAGCTATTCGATCGTGCACCGTATCGGGCTGGCCGCGTTCGTCGGGCAGGCCCGCGACGCCGGGCTGGACGGTTTTATTTTCCCGGATCTGCCCCTCGAAGAGTCGGGCCCCGCCCGGGCCGCGGCGGCGGACGCGGGGCTGGTGCTGAGCATGCTGATCGCGCCCACCACCCCGATCGACCGGGCCGAGGCGATCGCCGCGGCGAGCACGGGCTTTGTTTACGTCGTGTCCCGGCCGGGGATCACCGGCGCTCGCAGCGCGTTGCCCGCGTCGCTGCCGGCGAGGCTGACCCGGCTGCGGGCGGTCACGCAGCTCCCCATGGCGGTGGGTTTCGGGATCAGCACCGCGGCCCAGGTCCGGGAAGTGGTGGAGGTCGCGGACGCGGCGATCGTGGGGTCGGCCCTGGTGGGCCGGGTTAACGACCTGGTCACCCGTGGGAGCGGTCAGGAAGCAGTGGTGGCCGGGGCCGGGGAGATGATCCGCGAACTGGCGACGGGGCTGGACGTATCGACCAGGCAGGACGCGGCGGGCTCGGCGCCCGCTGCCCCTTGAATCCGAGCATTTGCACAGGACCGACGCGGCCCGCCCCGGGCAGACGGCCGCTGATTTTGAGGCCAATCAAGATGACATCGACCCGATTACGAAGCCGTGCCGTGAGTCTGTGGGTCGGCGGTGTGCTGACGCTGGGGCTGACCCTCGCCACGGGTCGGGCGGCGGCACAAACCGGGGAAGAGCTGTTGTCCGATATGCTCCAGCGGGTGGTGTTCCAGACGCTGGCGGACACCCGCGGCGACGGCGAGCTTCGACTGGATCAGCTGGAGCGAGCCCGAGTGCTCCTCGAATCCGCGCTGGAATTGACGCCAAACGACGGGCAGGCGTGGGGGAATCTCTACAACGTGCTAGAGCGGTCGGGCGATCGGGCCGCCGCGATGAAGGCCCTGCGCAAGACCGTAGAACTCCGGCCGCAAGACGACGCGTTGCGGCTCCAACTGGTGCTCTGGGAGCTGGCCGAGGTCGCCACGCTCGACGGCCGGCTGGCGGTGTTGGAAGAACGGCTCGCCGGGCAGAGCGGCGGAGCCATGAGCGACGCGTTGCGTTCCCGCTTGGCGTCTGCGGCGGCGGCGGCGGCGCAGGAGATCGGCGACAACAAGCGGTACTTCAAACACCTCAAGACCGCGGTGCGGGCGGACCCGGCGAACGGGGAAGCAGCGATCCTGACTTACCGGCTGGCGGTCGAGAAAGACGCCTCGCCGGTCAAGCTCGCGGCGGCGGCGATCAACCTGGTGCGGGCCCGGCCGACGGACTCCGAGGCCCGGCTGGTGCTGGGCGACGCCCTGGCGAGCCTGGGGGTATACGACCGGGCGGCGCAGCAGTTCGAGGTGGCGTCGCGGCTGCCCCGCAGCGAGCCGATCTCGCCTTCATTTTGGTCGACCTGGACGCGGAGCCTGATCGCCTCGGGGCAGACCCGCCGGGCGGCGGAACTTCTGGACCAGATCGAGGCCGGGCTGGCCACGCCGGACGAAGCGGACGAGGCGCAGATGGGCCTGCGGGTCGAGGTGGACCTGCACCGCCGCGTACTCCACGGCGATAACGAGGAGGGCCGGGCGGCCTACGACCGGGTCGTCACAGAGCTTCAGAACAAAGTCGATGGCGGGGACCGCGACGCCGGCCTCGAGCTGGCCTGGGTGAAAGCGGTCTTCGGCCCGGACACCGACGAGGTCGGGCCGCTGCTCGAGAGCCAGGAACGCAGCGACCCGCGTTACCTGCGGGCGACGGGGTTTATGTTCATGCGCGAGGGGACAGAGCAGTGGGCCCGGCAGGCGTTCACGCAGGCGGCGGAAACCGACGCGCTCTCGGCGTACGGCCTGGCCCTGCTCCAGGGCCGCGACGACGCGGGTCGGGCACGCTTTGTCCGCAAAGTCGTCCACGACTGGCCCGGGACCTTCGGCGGGGTGCTCGCGGCGCGGAAGCTCCAGGAGATGGGCCGGGACGTGCTCCCGAGCGCGCAGGGCCAGGCGATCATCGACGCGATGAACCGGCTGCCGGTTTCGCTGTGGCGTTTCGACACCGAGCGGAACCCGTGGGTGAGTGTGCGGGCGCGGTTCGACACCTCGCGGACCGAGTTCCTCGAACCGATCCGCGTCGAGCTGGTGCTCCAAAACAATCTGGACATGCCGCTGCCGCTCGACCCCGCGGTGGGGCTCGGGACGACGGGGCTGGTCACCGTGTCGGCGTTTTCGCGGGGCGAGAACTTCGGACAGCTGCCGCCGATCGTGTTGGACCTGGGGCGGCGGCTGACGCTGGGCCCGAAAGAACGGTGGGCGACCGAAGTGCGGCTGGACCGCTCGGTGTTCGGGTTGTTGCTGACCACGGGCACGCCCCGCACGGTGTCGTACAACTCGACGTTCATCTCCAGCCCGGCGTTCCTGCCCAACGGCGCGGTGGTGGCCGGGACGCTGGGCGCGATCGACACGGTCCGCTCGGTCCAGGCCTTCGTGCCTTCGCTGAGTAACGAGACGCTGCAGTCGTGGACCCGTGACCTGGCGCTGGCCCAGGGCCGGGAACGGTTCGTCGCGCTGGCCCGGGTGGCGCAGGTGAGCAACCGCCTCAACGCCGAGGGGATCGACTCGGCGGCGGCGCGGTCGGCGGTGGCGGCGCTGGTCGAGGCGTTCGAAAAGGGCTCGGCGGTCGAACAGGCCTGGGTGCTGCTCACGCTCGTCTCGCCCGAGTCGTCCCGCTCGGCGTACCAGCCGATCCTGGAGCTCGGCCGGCGGAGCGATAACGCGCTGGTGCAGACCGCATATTTGATCGGGCAGGTAAGCGACCCGGACGACAACGCGCTGGTGGTGGCGATCCGCGACGGCTCGCCAGCGGTCAAGCGGTTCGCCCAGGCTCTCCAAACGGCGCTGCGTCTGCCCCCCCCCGAACCCGCCGCGGCCCCCACGCCGTGACCGACCCTTCCGCCGGCTGGCGTCCCGCCGTTCCGAGTGAGTTTCCCGGTAGGCCTTGGCCGATCCGCACGGCCGGCTCCCCGCGATCCGTCGGAATCCTCCCGCCCGATACGGGCGAAGCGCCGCGGCGAAGGGCGCTCGGCCGCCAGACGCGGCACTGAGATTGCGGGGTGGGGAGACGGTTCCGGGTTGTTTTTTGGTCCCTGTAAGTGAATCTTTTGTATGAGCCGAGTGCCGTGGTCTGGAGTCTGGGAGCGATGGCGGCGGGCGGCGGCGAGGGCGGTGGGCCCCCGGGCGATGGTGTACCGGCTGACGCACCGGTGCTTTTCGCGCGAGCCGGTCTACCGTGGGAAGGCGACCGCCTGGGAAGCGGTGAAGCCGGACGCGCGGCACGATTTTTTGTGGAGCGGCGGGACGCTGCCCGAGCCCAAGGCCGTGTTCCAGGCGCTGCAGTGGGGCGGCCAGATGCTGATCACGCACCCCGAGCTGGAGCGGGTGCTGGAGGTGACGCGGTGGTTCGGAACCCATGAAGGGTTCGACGTCGAGGCGGGGCCCCGTAGCACCGGGCGGCAGCGCTGGGGCCTGCCCTGCCCGCTGCCGGGGGTTGGGCGGGCGCTGCACTACGTCGTGGTGCGCAAGGTGATGCTCATCGAGCACGACGAGGACACGGACCGGTTCACTTTTGATGTGCGTCTGGTGAAGCGGCCGGAGCTGGGCGACCGGTACGTGGTCATGAAGCAAGTCCCGCGGTACCGGCGGGTCGTCGCCCGGCTGCATAGCCGGTTCCCCGAGGCGAGCCAGGCGGTGCTCCTCGAGCGGGCCGAGAAGCTGGTCAAGCGCGTCTTCCCGGTGTTTCTGACCCGGGAAGCCGGGTTCCTGCAGCTCATGAACCGGGATCTGCCCGAACCGTTCAAGCCGCGGGTGCCCGAAGCCTTGGGTTTCGAGCGAGCCCCGGACGGGACGGTCAAACGGCTTTACATGTCCTGGCTGCGTCTGGGGGGCGAGCCGTTGTCGCAGATGGGTTTCGCCCAGCAGGCCGCGGAAATGCTCAGCGTGCTCCACGACCAGGTGGGGGTGATCCACCTGGACCTGCGGCTGGACAACATCGTGATCAGCGGCGGCCGGGTCTGCTTCCTGGACTTCGGGTCGTCGGTCCGGGTGGGCGAGGATATCCACAAGAGCCCGCTGCTCAGTTCGCTCTTCGACGAGATGATGAACACGTCACAGATCCAGCGGACGATGGGCAAGATGCGCGACGCGGGCCGGCTGACCTCGGACGTGCTCGTCGCGGCACAGGGCAAGATCGACCGCGGGGTGGACATGTTTTACCTGTCGCTGCAGATCAGCAAGCCCGTGAGCAACCCCGAGCTCCTGCCGCTGATCCGGTTCGACCCCGGGTCCCCCACGGCCAAGCGGATCAAGATGCTCACCGACGCGATCCTGCGCCCCACCAACCCGAACCGGCCGCACTTCATCTCGGCCCGCGACGTGCTCGTGGGCCTGCAGAAGATCGAACGCAAACTCAAGAAAGCGGGCGAGGCCGAGTGATTGTCCGGCCGCACCGACATAGACTGATCCGTAATCCCGGCCGCGTCTCCCCACGAAGGAAATACCCGATGAAGCGTTTGCTCGAACTCCGTCTGTGGTCTGTCTCGGTCCTCGCGGTCGGCCTGGCGCTGGGCTCCGCGGCTGCGGGGCAAGAAACCGCCGAAGCCGCCGGCGCCCCGGCGGCCGTCGATGCCCAGACACCCGAGGCCAAAGACTCCCCCGCCGCGTCGCCGACCGGATCGACCGTGGGCTGGATCGAACTCAACGAGCCTCTGCGTGAAGGGCCGACCCCGTTCGCGTGGATCGGCGAGGCCGACGCCGGGCCGTCGTTAAAAAGCGTGCTGGACCGCTTGGCCGTGGTGGAGCGCGGCGAGGACTACGCCGGGGTGGTGATCGCGCTGGACCAGCCGGGGCTGACCATGACCCAGGCGACCGCCATCGCCGAGGCGATCGCGCAGGTTCGGGCCGCGGGCAAGCAGGTCCTCACCTTCGCCGAGGTCTACGGGCTCCCGGACTACGTGCTCGCGAGCGCGGCGGACCAGGTGCTGCTCCAGCACAAGGGCGGGGTCGAGCTCTCGGGGATCGCGGTCGAGGAGATGTACCTGGCCGGCATGCTCGAGAAGATCGGGGTCACCCCCGACTTTGTGCAGGTCGGGCGGTTCAAGGGGGCCGACGAGCCCCTGATGCGTGAGGGTCCGAGCGAGGCGTGGGACGAGAATATCGGGGGGCTGTTGGACGGGCTGTACGCCGCGACGCTCGGGCCGATCATGGCGGGCCGAGGCATGACCCAGACCGAGGTCGAGGCGTTGATGGCCGACGCCTGGACGCTGCGTGACACGGAACTGGTCGAGCGGGGCGCGGTGGATCAGTTGGTTGCGCCGGACTTGGCGTCGGCTGGGGAAATGGCCTTCGGCACGGAATTCGAGTGGGACATGAAGCTCGGCCAGACCGCCGGCGGCGCGAACCCGGATAACCCGTTCGCGCTGTTTAGCATGCTCTTCCAGGAACCGCAACTGCGTACGAGCCGGCCGACGCTCGCCGTGATCCACGCCCAGGGGGCGATCACCTCGGGCGAATCGTCCTTCGGCGGCGGCCTGTTCAGCCAGGCGAGCATCGGCAGCCGGACCATGGCCGGCGCGCTGGAAAAAGCGCTCCTGGACGACAATATCAAGGGCGTGGTGATCCGGTTGGACTCGCCGGGCGGGTCGGCTCTGGCGTCGGAAGTCATCTGGCAGGCGGTCCGCGAGGTCGGGGCCGAGAAGCCGGTGTTTGCGGTGGTCGGTTCGATGGCCGCGTCGGGCGGCTACTACATCGTCAGCGGGGCGGACCGCATCTACGTCCAGCCGCACTCGATCCTGGGTTCGATCGGCGTGGTGGGGGGGAAGATCACGCTCGGAGGGCTCTACGACTGGACCGGGGTGAAGGTGCATCGACGGACGCGGGGGCCGGGGGCGGACCTGTTCAACTCCGTCGAGCCGTTCACCGAGCCGCAGCGGGCCAAGGTCCGCCGGGCGATGGAGGTGGTCTACGACCAGTTCATCGAGCGGGTCGAGGCGGGACGCGGGGACCGGCTGCCCGAGGTCGGTCAGGTCGCCGAAGGCCGGCTGTTCACCGGCGCGACGAGCCTCGACAACGGGATGGCGGACCGGCTGGGCGGCTTGGAACTCGCCTTGGAAGAACTGGCCGAGCAGACCGGGCTGGAACCGGGCGGGTACGACGTCGTGAACCTGCCCGGGCCGATGTCGCTCAACGAGTACCTCAGCGACTTTTTGGGGGTCCGGTCGGGCGGGGCATCGACCGATCTGGCGGGGCTGGCTGGCGCTGCCGGAGCACAGCCGGGGCTTAAAGCGGCCGAGCGCCTGGTCGGGCCGGCGGCGTGGCGGAGCGTCAGCCGCTCGCTGCAGGGGCTGCTGCTGCTGCGGCACGAGCCGGTGCTGCTGATGATGCCTGCGGCGATCGTGGTTAAATAAGACAAAAGGACGCCGCGGCCCAATACACGGTCGAGCCTCAGACAGCGGGCGACGACAGGCCAGGAGTTTGGTGATGGAGGTTTGTGTCATCTTGCCCGCCGCGGGGGTGGGCTCGCGTTTCTCGGCGGGCGGCAGCGCGGCGAGCAGTAAGATCGAATACGAGATTGCGGGCCGGCCCGCGTTTCTCCACGCGATCGACGCGTTCCGTGCCGCGGGGGAGGTCGGGCAGATCGTGCTCGCGGTCCACCCGGATCGGCTGGACGACTTCCGATTCCGCTGGGGAGACCGGCTCAGCGATGCTGGGGTGACGCTGGTGGCGGGGGGACGGGTCGAGCGGTGGGAAACCGTGAGCCTTGCCTTGGAAGCGGTAGAGTCCGGCGCGACCCACGTGGCGGTACACGACGCGGCCCGCCCGGCCGTCTCGGCGGCGCTGATCCAACGCGTGCTCAAAGCGGCGGCCCGCTGGCCGGCGGTGGTTCCCGGGCTCGCGGTCAGCAGCACCCTCAAACGCGTCGAAACGCTGCCGGACGCTGCGGCCGCGGGCACCGTGGATCGCGTCGACGACATCCTGGGCCTGGGGCCGGCCCAAGCCGGCCCGGAAGCGACGGACGAAGAGGGCCTGTCGCGGATCGTTGCCACGGTGCCCAGGTCCGGGCTGGTGGCGGTGCAGACCCCGCAGGTCTTCGAGATCGAACTCCTGCGACGGGCCTACGCCCAGATATCCGGCCGGGCGGAAGCGCCTAGCGGTTCGCCGCGGGCGAAGGCGTCGGAAGCTGTGCCGCCCACCGGAGTGACCGACGACGCGGGCCTGGTCGAAGCCCTGGGGCAAGAGGTGATGCTCGTGGAAGGGGACGAGGGCAACGTGAAGATCACCCGGCCCGGCGATATCGAACTGGTGACCGCATTGATGGCACACCGGCGGGCAACGGTCCAGAAAAAAGCCGCGACCGACCTCTTCGGCGACGACGACGATTGAATCCCACCGAGCGTCCGCGTAATCAGCGCGTGCCAACCGCAGATTTCGCGGGTGGCATGAGCCGTCACCCGGGCCGAGCGTGGTTGATCCGGGTACCGCTCCCGCGACCCACTACCGCCGCGGTTGCGGTGCGCTTGAAAATCGGAGGTTTGTGATCCGGTCGAACAAGCGTGGTGGGGGCGTCAGGGTTTTAAGAATTTCTGGACCGGGGCGTTGGGGTTGAGGGCCAGCGCCCGCTCGGCCGCGGCGTGCGCGGGATCGGCGTCGCCGGCCTTGTGGTGGATCGCGGCGAGCCGGGTGGGGTGGATCGCCCGGTCGGGTTCGAGGATTTCGAGGGCTTCGACTTGATAAACCGCGGTGCCGTAGTCGCCGCGCTGCAGCGCGACGGTGGCGGCGAACTCGCGGTGGTCCGCCAGGTAGGGCTCGCCGTACGTCGCCCGCTCGATCGCGCGCTGCGCCGCGTCGAGACGCCCCGCAGCCCGGTGGAGCTCGGCGAGTTGGCGGGACCAGACCGAGGTGTAGTTGTCGCTTTTTTCCAAGAGCTGCAACGAGCCCAGCGCCGTTTCGGGCTCCCCCAGGTCGAACGCGAGCTTGACCAGCTGCTTGTGCGGCCACGGGTCCACGGGGCGCAGGTCGGCGTACCGGCGGAGCCAACGCCGGGCCGCGCTGTGGTCCTGAGCGTTGAGATAACGCTCGGCGATGAGCCGGGCAAAGTCTGCCGCCGCGCCGGGGCTGGGCTGCCGCTCCGCGCGTTCGATCAGCGCGTTAAGGTCGAGCAGTTCGAGTTGCTCATCGCGTACGAAGTTGGCCCACTGCTTGGGGCCTTGATAGGGCAGCGGCAGGCCCCACGCCTCGACCTGCGTCCGCGCCCATTCGCGGAACGCCTCCATGAATTCATCGCTGCGGTAACCCGTAACTTCAAGCAGGGCGTCGGTGTCGGAAACCCCCTCGCGGTAGAGGTCCAGCAGGTCGACGATGGCCTGGTGGGACCAGCGGTGGGCGATGAACTCGAGCATCCAGTCGGCCTGGGCGTAGGCCAAGGGGCGGTCGCGGGGCGTCTTGGGCCGGACGAACCCCCAGTTGATCTGGTCGTAATCGAACAGCTCGTCCTGCGAGAGGGCGTAGGCCAGGAGCTGGCAGGTGTCGTAGGTCCGGCCGATCGTTTCGGCGGAAACCGCGCAGGCTTCGGTGAACCAGTGGGGGATGCGGTTCTTGGTTTGGGCCAACGTGACGGTGTGGACGTATTCGTGGCGGAGGACGTTGACCCAGTTGTAGGGGTCGGCCTGGTCGGGGCCCGAGCGCGGCGGGGTGATGGCGATCACGTCGCCGGTCGCCGCCGCGATGGTCCAGATATGCGGCATGCCGGTGATGCGAACCGCGAAGCTGGACTGGTCGGGCAGCAGGTCGATCTGGGTCTTTTGGGCCGGCTCGTGCTGGAAGATCGCGGTGATCTCGTCGTACATCTGCTCCAGCGGCCCGGGCATGTCGCGGGCAAGTACTTCGTCGATCCCCGGCTTGTAGCGGATGATGAAATGCTCGGTTTCGATGGTCTGGAAGATGCCCAGCAGGTTCTCGACCAGGCGGAGCTGGTTGTTGACCCGGTGGTGGAACGGGTCGAGCCGGGCGGCGTGGGCGAGTTCGACCCGGGCGGATTCGAGGTCGCCCGACTGCATCAGCAGCAGCCCCAGTTCGAGGCGGGGCGCGGGCCAGTTGGGCGAGCGCTCGATCGCGCGGCGGAGCAGGGCCTGGGCCGGGACATACTGGCGGTCGGTCGAGAGGTGCTCCCCCGCGGTGTAGAGGGCGTAAGGCGACCCGGGGCCCGCGACCGCGTCGTAGTTGTCGAGCGCCTGCGCGAGCGCTTTGTCGTCGTACGCCGTAGCCTGGACGGCGGCGGCCAGGGCCAACAGCTCGCGACGCTGCGGCAGCGCGTCCAGGGCGGGGCCGAGGATCCGCCGGGCCGATGCCACGTCGCGCTGCCGCAGCAGCGATCGGAGGTCGAGTTCGTCGGCCAGCGGGTGCAGCGGGTTGATCGCCCGCAGACGCCGGGCGACCTCGGCCGCGGCCTCGAAGTTGTAGCTCTCGACCGACAGCCGGCCCAGCCCCGCCCACGCCCGACCCGACGCGGGGTTGAGCGCGAGCGCCTCCTCGAACGCCTCGGCCGCCTGCGCCCGGTTGTCTTTGGTCATCAGCAGCTCGCCCTGCGCGACGAGCGCCGGCCAATACAGCGGGTCAAGCTCTTGATGGGCTTTGGACAGCAGCCCGATCGCTAACTGATAGTCCTGAGACGGCCGGCCTTCGAGGCGGGCGAGCAGCACAATCGCCTGCGCCCCGGCGACGAGTTCCGCCGGGTCGGCCACCGTTTCGTGCTGCAACCGCGCCCGCAGCGGGGTGAGCAGCGTCACCGCCTCGCCGAGCCGGCCCAGGTCTTCCAACGCCCGGGCACGCAGCAGCAGAGCGTCGGCCGAGTCGTCCCCGCCCAGAAGCTCCAAAACGCTTTCCGCTTCGCCGCGAAACAGGGCCGCTTGGGCCAGCAAGCGCGGCGGCAGGTCCGGGTGGTCGAGCGCCGGGTCGGCCAGCCGGTATTGCGCCAGGGCCAGGGCCGCGGACTCGCGCGGGGAACCCGGGGTGAAGCCTTCCCACTGCCCGTGGAACAGTTCGAGGGTCCGGCGTGTGTCTTCGTTCAGAACGGGGCTGCTCAGCACCCGGGCCAGCGTCGGGGAAAGCGGCACCGGTTCGAGCGACGGCTCGGCCGACTCCGGCTCGGCCCACGCGATCGGGCCGGGGGTCAGCGTCAGCCCCGCGGCGATCAGGACCCAGAGCAGCGCGGCCGGAGCCCACGGCCGGGAGACAAACTTCGTTAAGGTGGTGTATCGCATACGCCAAAAGTTTAGGATCGCCGGCGCTATGAACCAACCCTCGGACTTCCTGCCGCCCCCGGAATCACCGCCGCCCCCGGAGTTTGCCGAGCAGTTCCCGGTGCTCGGGGAGATGGTCTTTCTGAATCACGCCGGGGTGGCCCCCATGAGCGGGCCCGCCGCCGACGCCCTACGGGAATACGCCCGGCAGGCGTCGTCGTCGGCCTATGTCGATGCGGGGTGGTACCGCCGGGCACACGAGGTCAAAGCCCTGGCCGCGCGGCTGATCGGGGCCGCGGGGCCGCACGAGATCGCGCTGATCCCCAACACATCCACCGGGTTGTCGCTCGTCGCCAAAGGGCTCGATTGGCGGCCGGGAGACCGGGCCGTGATCACCAATGTCGAGTACCCGGCCAACCGCTATCCGTGGGAAGATCTCAAGCGGTTCGGCGTCGAGGTGGTCGAGGTGGCTCAGCGGGCCGACGGCCGGATCGACGCCGAAGAGGTCTGCGACGCGGTCAACGAGCGGACTCGGGTGGTGTCGGTGTCGCAGGTCCAGTACGCCTCAGGGTTTTGCCTCGACGTCTCGCCGATCGCGGACGCGGTGCACCGGGTGGGGGGGTACCTGTGTGTCGACGCGATCCAGAGCTGCGGGGTGCGGCCGGTGGACGTCGAAGCGGCGGGCATCGACTTCCTCTCCGCCGACGGGCACAAGTGGATGCTCGGGCCCGAGGGGCTGGGTTTTTTTTACTGCCGGGCCGAGCGCTGCGCGGCGCTGCACCCGAATGTGGTGGGCTGGATGAACATGGTCGATGCGGGCAATTACGGGGACTACCGGTTCGAATTCCAGGCCGACGCCCGGCGGTTCGAGCCGGGGACCTGGAACGTGCCGGGTTTTTTGGCGCTCGGCGCGAGCCTGGACCTGCTCCTGGGGGTGGGCAGCGCGGGGGTGTGGTCCCGGGTCGAGGCGCTCACCGCCCGCCTGTGCGCGGGGCTGGAGGATCGGGGCTACACGGTTTTCTCGCCGCGGGAGCGGGAGTCGGAGCGCAGCGGGATCGTGGTCTTCGAGCCGGGGCCGGCGGGCGGCGGCGTGGACCCGCGGCGGGTGGTCTTCGACCTCCAGCAGGCCGGGATCGTGGTCGCGCTCCGCGAGGGGCGGCTGCGGGCGAGCCCGCATTTCTACAACACCCCGCAGCAGATGGACCGGCTGGTGGCGGCCCTGCCCGGGTAAGCGGCCTCGCCCCGGGAGGCGGCGGGGGGGCCTGTCCGATAAACTGTACGGGATGACTAAACCCACGATTTCGACGGAACCCCCCGCCACGCCGGCGGGCCCGACCTCGGTCACCCAAACCAAATATTTCGTCCTCGACACGAACGTGCTGCTGCACAACCCCGCGGCGCTGCACATGTTTGATGACAACCAGGTCATCATCCCGTTTACCGTGCTCGAAGAGCTCGACAAGTTCAAAAAGAACAACGACGACACCGGCCGGAACTGCCGGGAAGTGATCCGCCAACTCGATCGGCTGCGTAGCCGAGGCCCGCTGGCCCAGGGGGTGGCCTGGAACGGCCACGGTGGCACGGTCAGGATTGATTTCGCCACCGAAGACCGGCCCTCGGCCCTCCGCGAAGACGCGCCCGACAACCGCATCATCGCCGTCGCCTGGCGGATGCAGCAGGAGGGCAAACGGTCGGTCATGATCTCCAAGGACATCAACGTCCGGATCAAGTCCGATTCCCTGGGCGTCCCGGCCGAGGACTTCGAAGCCCAGAAAGTCGACAGCGATCGGCTCTACAAAGGCTACGCCGAACTCGACGTGCCCGGCACCCTCATCGACCTGCTCTACGAAGAGAAGCAGATCTCGTTCGAAACCATGCAGGAGCAGATGGTCTCGGCCCCGGAAGACCCGGCCCGGGCCGACGGGTCGTCTGCCCACGACGGGCCCGACGCGACGCCCGGCGGCGACCCCGAGGCCAGCCCCCGCAATCCCCACCATAGCATCCCCGGGGATATTCCCGGCGGAACCACCGGCGGTCGTTCCGGGGGCGATGGAGTGGACGGGGTGTTGCCCAACCAGTTTGTGCACCTGCGCAACCTGCTCGACGAATCGCACAGCGGGTTGGCCCGGCGGCTGGGGGACACGGAATACCTCATCCCGGTTCACGCGCCGCGTAAACCCGTGTTCGGCGTCATGGCCCGCAACGCGCAGCAGACCATGGCCCTCGACCTGCTCCTGGACGACGATTTGAAACTGGTCACCCTGCTGGGCACCGCGGGGACGGGCAAAACCCTGCTCGCGCTCGCGGCGGGGATGGCCAAGGTCTTTACCGAGCATCGCTACGACAAACTCCTGGTCGCCCGCCCGATCATGCCCATGGGCCGCGACATCGGCTACCTCCCGGGCGACAAGGACGAGAAGCTCGCGGCCTGGATGCAGCCGATCTTCGACAACCTCGAATACCTGCTCTCGACCCGCGGCGTCGGCCAACAGGTCGCCGACTCCAAACCCATCGAGCAGCGGATGAAACAGTTCATGAGTAGCGGCCAACTCGTCATGGAGCCGCTCACGTATATCCGCGGCCGGTCGATCCCCAACCAATTCATGATCGTCGACGAGGCGCAAAACCTCACGCCCCACGAGGTCAAGACCATCGTCTCCCGCGTCGGCGAGGGGACCAAGATCATCCTCACCGGGGACGTCGCGCAGATCGACAACCCCTACCTCGACGCCTCGAGCAACGGGATGTCGTACCTTATCGAACGGCTCAAAGGCAGCCCCCAGGTCGGCCACGTGACCCTGGCCAAGAGCGAACGCAGCGAGCTCGCCTCGCTCGCCGCCGAGAAGCTCTAAGCGTTCGAGGTGTCCCCTTTCCCCCGAGCCCCCGCCTGGCCGGGCCCCCGGTTACCGCCGACCCGTCGCGGCCCGCCGCGCGAGATACGCCGCACCTAAGATGTAACCCATGGCGATCCACCAGTCAGACCTCGCGTCGGAAGAAGAAACCCAGGCGGTCCGCGAGGCCGCCGCCGTTTCGCGAAGCCCCCGCCCCCGGAAGCGGCGGTGGTGGCGTTGGCCGGTGCGGTTGGTCGTGGCGGGGGGACTGGTGCTCCTGCTTGGGGTAGCGCTCCTGCCGACCCTGATCAGCAGCGGCCCCGGAACGCGGTGGGTCACCCAGCAGGTCAACGCGCGGATCCCCGGCACGGTGGAACTCGACGACTTGAAGCTCGGCTGGATCCGGGGCCAGGGGCTTGAGGGGCTGCGCCTACGCGACCCGGCGGGGGACACCGTGGCGTCGCTCGAACGCGTCACCCTGCACGACGTCGGGCTGCTCCGGCTGCTCGGGGGCTCGGCCGACCTGGGCGCGGTGCAGATCGAGCAGGGCGTGCTGGACGTGGTCCAGGACGAAACCGGGCGGACGAACCTGGACGAAGCGCTCGGCACGTCGTGGTTTGTGACCCGGAAAGACATGCCCGGTACCGGCACCACGGGGCCAGTCACCAAGCCGTCCCCGCCGCCGGCGTCGCCGGACACCGACGCCCCGCAGAAAAAAACCGCGAAGCGCAGTGTCGGCGCCCCCATGCTGCCGTCAGACCTCGCGCTACAGTTCGTGCTGCGCGACGTGATGGTGAGCATGACCGGACCCACGATCCAGCCGGTGCGGATCATCTTTTCGGAAGCCACCCTGACCGCCAACAGCCCGGCCCGGCTGGGGTTCACCCTCGACGCGACGGTGATCCAGGCTCTCGATCAAGGCGCCGCCACGCTGGCCGGCACCGTGCAAGACCTCTTCGATCCGGACGGCCGGCTAACCCTTCCCGACGCGCAGTTCGACGTGCAGGGGCTCATCGATGCCCTGCCGCTGGCGGCGGTGGACCGGGTCACCGCCGGGGAAGGCCGGCTCGAAACCGTCCTCGGCCCAACTCTCGATGGCGAACTGAAAATCAAGGGCAACCGCGACGACCTCGACGCCTGGGTCACGGTGCAGAGCCGGCACCTGAACATCCAGCAGCGTCTCTCTGCCGACCCCAAACGGGTGCAAGGGGTCGGCGACTCCGCGTCGAGCCTCGAAGTCACCCCCGCGTCCTGGGCGCTGCTGGCCGGGGCGGCGGCGGGACAGGAAACGCCGACGCTCGCCGAGCCGTTCCGGCTCGAATTCCGCGTAGATGCGTTGGATGCGCCGCACGCCGGCCGGAGTTTCGATTGGGCCGCGACCCGGTTCAACGCCCGGGTCCGCCTCACGGACGGCGACCGGGTGGTGCTCGACGTCCCGGGCAAAGGACGGGTCGAAGCGACGCAGTGGTCGGCCGAGCTTTCCAGCGAATCCGCGGACCGCGCGGTGGGCCTGCGTTTGGGCGGCGAGGTGGATGCCTACGGCGTCGCGGGCCCGGTGTCGGCCGAGGTCGAGTTGCGGCGGGGGGCGGGGGGCTGGGATAAATTTGAAGTTGAAGGCGTCTTGTGGTCGCTGCCCGTGCCCGTGGTCGATGCACTCTTGGGGCAAGGCGATCGGCTGACGGCGACCTTTGGCCCGCGGGTGGGGCTCGGCCTGCTCGCGGCGTCGGACGGCGAAGGCGGCTACGCGCTGACGGCGGACTTCGACCGCGACGACGCGGGCCCGCCGGACGGCTCGTCGCCCCCCACGACCGAGTCACGCCTCTCGGGCAGCCTGACCGGCCGCTACGAGGCCGACGGCACGGTCGCGTTCAAGACCGAGCAGCCAGTGCGTTTGACGATGAGTCCTAAGGCATTCGCGGCGTGGCAGCAGCCCGTTGCCGAGGCGGTCGAGGTCGGCGAGTCGGTCGGGCTGTCGCTGACCCAGCCGATGGACGTGGTGGCCAACGTCGATGTCCAGGTCGCCCTGAGTGAAGGCGGCGGGCTGCGGTTTGACCCCGAACGGACCCGGGCGCTGCTCGACGTGACGCTCCCGGAAACGCGGGTGGTGGACGAGTGGTATCGCCGGGCGTTCAGCCTGCAGAACGGCAAGCTGGTCATCGACGCGCCGGACTTGCGTCAGCCGGTAAGCGTGTCGTTTACCTTTCAGACCGTGCCCGGCCGGGGCGACTCGACGTCGGGGATGCGGCCCGGGCGGGTCGATGCCGAAGCGCGTGTGACCGGCTTGATGCTCGACGACGGGTACATCCAGATCGAACGCGGCCGGGTGAGTTCGCTGATCGAGTTCGACCGGGTGCCGACGGTGGTGTTTGATGCTTTGATCCGCCAGCGGGGCTACGCCGTCGCGGCCTTCGGGGCCGAGGTAAATACCACCATCGAAATCGACGACTGGCAACTCGGCGAAGGCGGCGCGATCGCGTTCGAGTTCCAGAGCGCCAACGGCTCGGTCGGCTCGTTCCGCGGTGTCGACGACGGCGAACAATTCAAGCCCGACGGCCCGATGACGTTTCACCTGAACCAGACCCCCGAGCTCGCCGGCCGGATCATGCGCTGGGTCAACCCGGTGCTGCTCCCCGCCGTGCGGGCCGCGAACGTCCCGATGACCATCACCATCGACGACGACACGTTCCGTCTGCCCACCCGGGGCTTTTCGTGGGAGCAGTTCGATGCGGACGTTCAGGTCCAGATGGGCACCGTGACCATTTCGCCCAACGTCTCGCCGGTCAACAAGATCCTGCCGCCGCTCCAGAGCCTGGGCCTGATCGACCGGCAGGTGGAGTACCAGGCCAAGGTTTCGCCCATCGCGCTGTCGATCCGCGACGGCGTGTTCAGCTACGAAGACCTGACGTTCAGGATCGGTGACGTGACCTTGCCCTTTAGCGGCCGGATCAGTTTTGTGGATCAGTCCATCGACCTGCGTATGGGGCTGGAGGGCCGGGTCGCGGAGAAGAACCCGTGGGTCCTCGCGCTGGTCGGCGACGGGGTGCGGATCGGGGGCACGGTCCAGGACCCGGTCGTGGATCTGAACCCGTTGCGCGGGTTCCAGGAACGCCCGGCCGAGACGTTCGGCAACCTGCTGGGCGACCTCTTCGGACCCAGCCGCAACAAAACACAACCCCCGGCTCCCCCGGCTCCCCCCGATCCCTCGCCGCCCGTCGACGCCCCCGCTTCCCCCGAGGCCGACCCGGCGTCGCCTTCTGCCGAGCCCGAAGACCCACCGCCTGCGGATGACGCCGCCGACGCCCCCAAACCCGAAAGTATCGAGGAAGTTTTCACCGGCCTGCTCGGCGGCTTCCTCGAACGCGAAATCCGTCGCGCTCAAGAAAAGCAGCAGGACCCGCCGCCGCCCGACCGGTAACCCGAACTCCAATCCTCCCCCGGCTCCCCGGCGCGGCCGGCGGTGAGCCCTCCTTTTACAAGCGAGATCAATCACGATGCAGTACCGACGGTTCGGGCGGACCCAGCTCCAGATGCCGGTCTTCTCCACCGGGGGGATGCGTTACCAGGACGGCTGGAAAGACAAACCGTTGGCCGAGGTCGACCCCGCGGTCCACGCGAACCTCGAAGCCACGATCCGCCGATCGATCGAGGTCGGCATCAACCATATCGAAACCGCCCGGGGCTACGGCGTCTCCGAACGCCAGCTCGGGGTCGTGCTCCCCACCCTCCCGCGCGACGAGATCATCGTCCAGACCAAGGTCGCGCCCACCCCGGACCCCGACGAGTTCACCGCCCACGTCCACGAGTCGCTCGAACGGCTCCAGCTCGACCACGTGGACCTGCTCGGGCTCCACGGCCTCAATACCCCAGAACTCATCGACCACGCCGTCCGGCCCGGCGGCTGCCTCGCCGCCGCCCGCCGCCTCCAGGCCCAGGGCAAGGTCCGCCACGTCGGCTGCTCTACCCACGCCAGCCTCGGCGACCTGCTCCGGATCGTCCGCACCGACCGCGACGGCGGGTTCGATTACGTCAACCTGCACTACTACTACATCTTCCAGCGCAACCGCCCCGCGATCGACGAGGCGACCCGGCGAGACATCGGGGTCTTCATCATCAGCCCGTCGGACAAAGGCGGCATGCTCTACGACCCGCCGGCGAAGCTGACCGAGCTGTGCGCCCCGCTGCACCCGATCGTTTTCAACGACCTCTGGTGCCTCCGCCACCCCGAGATCCACACCCTCAGCCTGGGCGCGGCCAAGCCCGCTGACTACGACCTGCACCTTGAGGCGCTCGAGCGGATGGACGAGGCCGAGGCGCTGCTGCCGGCGATCGAAACGCGGCTCGCGTCGGCGATGCGGGACGCGGTCGGACACCCGAGCCCCGAAGCCATGAGCTGGGACGGCGTGCCCGAACACGATCAGACGCCCGGCGGGGTCAACGTGCCGATCATGCTCTGGCTCCACAACCTACTCCGCGGCTGGGATATGCAAACCTACGCGAAAAAACGGTTCAACATGCTCGGCAACGCCGGGCACTGGTTTCCTGGCCGTAAGGGTACGGAGCTCCGCGACGTCCCCGCCGACGAGCTCGCCGCGGCAATCCAACACTCGCCCCACGCCCCGCAGATCCCCGGGCTGCTGGCCCAGACGGTGGACCGGCTGTCCGGGGCCGAGGAAAAACGCGTCAGCCAGGGCGGGTAGCGCACGTCGGCTCCGCCTGTAGCGTCCTGTCGAACGCAAGCCCACAGACCATCGGCAGGCTAGCCGCGGCAGACGCTACCCTTGGAGTGAAGATGGCTGAGCGTCCCGTCGCTCCAACCCCTGCGGCGACCAGCCCGCTAGCCCAATCAGCCCGGAGCTAAAGAAACAGGAAGTACCCCGCGATCAGCAGGCTCGGGATGAACCCCACCGCGAACCAGAGGCCGATCGTTTCGACGACCTCGAGCTCCTCAAACATGAGCTTCGAGATAATCCAGAACAGGCAGAACGAGATCGACGCCTGCACCATCCAGGCGATGCCGCCCGCCCCGTTGAGCATGAGGTTGAACGACTGGTAGACGGCCGTGTCGACCTGGCCGGTAAAAAGCGCCAGCGCCACGAGCTTGCGCAGCGCGGAGAAGAGGTCGCCGAAGCTCGAGCCGAAGAGCGCCGCAACCGCAAACAGCCCGGCCAAAAGACAAGGGACCTGCAAGACCAGCAGCACCCCCGACGCGACCAGCCCCTCGACCTGGATCGAGGCGTTGGGCACGAACCGGGCCAATAAGCCCAACTCGGCATAGACGCGCGGGATGATGACCAGCACGTTGAGCGCGAGGATCAACAGCCCCAACCCCGCGACCACCGCCGGGGCGATGACTTCTTGCCGACGGAACACGCGGGCCATATCGGCTTCGACTTCGCGGTCATAATCCTGACGGGCCGCGGCGCGTTCGAGCTTGCCCTGTTTTTCGGGAAGGGGTTGGTCGGGGATCGGCCCGGCCGCCGCTCCGGACAGGACCGTCTGGATCTTCTTGCCTTCCGCCAGATTGAAGCCGCAGTTCAGGCAGATGACCGCCCCTTCCCGGAGCCCGGTGTTGCACGACGGGCATTTGCCGGCGGACGACCCGCCGAGCCGACGCAGCGACCCCGCGGCCGGGCCGGTGTCGGACGCGGGCGGCAGGTCCGGCAGGTCCAGGTCGTACGGGTCGATCTCCGGGACGGGCTTGGCGGCGGGCGCACGCCCCGCGTCGAACGACGCCGGTGGAGGGTTTACCGGTGGCCCCCCGGTTGCCGGAGGGGGTGGCCCTAGGGGTTCGGCCGACCCGCCGGCCGACATCGGCACGCGGAACTTCTGCCCACAGACGCAGCGGACCTTCTTGCCCGCGATGCTCCCTTGCCAGCGATAGGCTTTTTGACAGTGAGGGCACACAAATTTTTCGTCGGCCATGTCGGACCCTCCGAGAAACGAGGGGAAGAGGCCGGCCCGGGGGCAGGCCTTGGGATACGCCGAGCCTCGCGGCAAGCCCGCGGTTTGTCAAACCCGAAATGCCTCTCGGCCCCGCCCCCCCACAGAGGGAATCCACTATGCTGATCGTCCGATTTGTAAACCGCCGGCCCGCCCCGCAGGAGCCCCATCATGCCCGTACCGCTCACGGATCTGACCCGGCAGCACGACACGCTGATGCCCGAACTGACCCGAGCGTTTACCGAGGTCGCTTCGTCGGGACAATTGATCCTCGGGCCGTACGTGCGGGCCTTCGAACAAGAAATCGCCGAGCTCTGCGGCGTGCGCCACGCGGTCGGGGTCAGCAGCGGGAACGACGCGATCATGCTGTCGCTGATGGCGCTGGGCATCGGCCCGGGAGACGAGGTGGTGACGACGCCGCTGGCGTACCTGCACATCGCCGAGTCGATCGTGCGGGTGGGCGCCACGCCGGTGTTTTCCGACATCGACCCGCGGACGTACAACCTCGACGTCGATCGCCTGCCGGGCCGGATCACCGAGAAAACCAAGGCGATCCTCCCGACCCACCTCTTCGGCCTGCCGGCGAACATGGAGCCGATCATGGCCCTCGCGGCGGAGCGGGGGATCAAGGTGGTCGAGGACACAGACATGTCGATCGGGGCGAAGGTGGGGGGGCGGCCCGTGGGTTCGCTGGGCGACGTGGCGTCGATGAGCTTCTACCCGACCAAGAACCTGCCCGCCTTAGGCGACGCCGGGGCCTGCCTCACGAACGACGACGCGCTGGCGGCGCGGCTGCGCACGCTCCGGGTCCACGGGATCGAGCCGGGGTTCGTGGTCAACGAACTCGGCGGGGCGTTCCGTCTCGACGGCCTCCAGGCCAAGCTGTTGTCCGTGAAGCTCCCGCACCTTTCGGGCTGGACCGCCCAGCGCCGCGAGCTGGCCAAGCGCTATCACAAACTACTCGAGCCGCTGGCCCTGACCACACCTTTTGAAGCCGAGGAGCGCGAGCACGTATTCAACCAGTACGTCATCCGCGTGCGGGGCGAAGGGCGGGAGCCGCTGCGGCTGCACCTCGAAGCGCTGGGGATCGGGACCCGGGTCTATTACCCCAAGCCGCTGCACCGCCTGCGGTGTTTCGCGGGGCTAAACTATGCCCCGGGCAGTCTGCCCGTGGCCGAAAAGGCGTCGCAGGAGCTGCTCGCGCTGCCGATGTTCCCCGAAATGACCCGCGACGAGCAGGACGAAGTCGTTGGCGCGGTCCGCGAATTTTTCACGGGCGATTGATCCCCAGCCGCCGGTCTCCGGTTTCCGGACTCTCGGCCCGTGCCCTCCGGACTTGGCGAGCCCAACGACGACCGCGACGGGGTTTCTCTGGCCCACCCCTTGGCCGCTTGCTCCACCCATTCAGAGAGGCGTGACCGCGTGTCCCAGACCCAACCCCCTCCCCTCCCCCTCTCGCCGGAACCCGACCCCGGGGGCCCGGCGTCCCCGCCAACGGACGCGCCCCCGCCCGTGATCCGTCTGCGCGGGCTCCACAAAAACTTCGGGGCGCTCACCGTGCTCAGCGGGCTTAACCTCGACTTCCGCCCCGGCGAAACCACCGTGATCCTCGGCCCGTCGGGCACCGGCAAGAGCGTCATGCTCAAGCACATCGTCGGCCTCCTCCAGCCGGACCGAGGCGAGGTCTGGTTCCACGACCAACGCGTCGA
Source organism: Planctomycetota bacterium (assembly GCA_039180025.1). Classification (GTDB taxonomy): domain Bacteria; phylum Planctomycetota; class Phycisphaerae; order Phycisphaerales; family Phycisphaeraceae; genus Algisphaera. The sequence goes on along the minus strand of JBCDDZ010000007.1, from coordinate 618 downwards.
CCAGACGCCCGAACGCGACATGGTCGAACTCCGCCGCCGTATCGGTTTCCTGTTTCAGATGGGCGCGATGTTCGACTCGATGACCGTGGGCCAGAACATCGAGTTCCCGCTGGTCGAACACACCCAATTCAAAAAAGACGAACGGGCCGAGCGCGTCGATCGGCTCCTGAAGATGGTCGGCCTCGCCGGGACCCAGACCAAAATGCCCGGCGAGATGTCCGGCGGGCAGCGCAAACGCGCCGCCCTGGCTCGGGCTATCGCCCTCGAGCCCGAGATCATGCTCTACGACGAGCCGACCACCGGCCTCGACCCTATCCGCTCCGACGTCATCAACGAGCTTATCCTCGCGCTCACCCAGGAACTGGGCATGACCAGCATCGTCGTTACCCACGACATGAACAGCGCCAACAAGATTGCCGACCGCATGGTGCTGCTCTACGATGGACAGGTCGCCGCGGACTCGGACCCGTGTACCTTCCGTGAGAGTCGTAATGAGCTGGTCCAGCGTTTCATCCGCGGCGAAGCCGACCGCCGCGACCTCGAACTGATCCGCATGGGGTTCGCCGAGGGCCGTAACCCCACCGACGACCCCGCCCCCCCCCGGAACCTCCCCGGAAC
>JBCDDZ010000006.1:0-106151 GCA_039180025.1 Planctomycetota bacterium | reverse complement strand
GGGGGGGCGGGGGGGGGGGGGGGGGGGGGGGGGGGGGGGGGGGCCGGGGGGGGCCATCCCCGGGGCTTCGGGGCGCTCGGCCGCGGCAGGATTGGCGGGGTCGACAGTGTCGCCGGCCGAGGGTTTATCTGGCGCGGTGGCGTCCTGCCCGAGGAGTTCGGCGAGCAGGTTGTCGGCGGGCCCGGCGATGGGGGTGTTGCCGTCCTGCTCGAAGATAGAGGCCGCGGGGCCCGAGCCTGAAACCGCGGGCGCCTGTGCGGCGGCGACAAGCTCGGCGTCGGTTTCGTCGGGCAGCATGGGGTCGATGGCGGGGTCGACGGGCGCTGAATCGTGGGCGGCTTCACTGGCCAAGCCGTCGGATCCGTCGGCGGGCCCGTCGCCTTCTTCCGGGTCGACGCCGAGGATGCGGTTGAGCGACCGCTGGGCCGATTCGGCGGCACGGCGGGTGGGGAACTGGAGGCCCAGTTCGTTGCGGGTCTTGACCCCGCGGAAGACCGCGGCGCAGTGGGGGCAGTTAGTGTCGGTGGGGTTGACGTGTTTGCCGCAGGCGTGGCAGTAGCCCAAGAGGTGGGCGACGCCGGGGACATTGCGGGCGATGGACCAGAACTGGCGGGTGGTCGGGCCCCGGAGGACCGTCATCGGGGTCACGCGGCCGGCCTCGATCATCTTGACCAGCACGGGGTAGCTGCACCCGGGGCGGAACGGGTGGGCTTTGTCCCGGAGGGTCCAGGGGCCCATGGCGATCTGGGTGGCGCGGCGGCTGAGGGGTTCGAACAGGCCGCCGCAGTCGCCGCATTTTTCGGTGTCGCCCTTCTGGGTGTAGCCGCAGTAGGGGCAGAGCACGACGCGGGGGCGTTTTCCCTCCAGGGGCGCGGTGGCGGCCACGGCCTTGCCCGGGGTGTCGCCGGTCGGGGTGGCTTCGTCCCGGGAATCATGGGTTGGAATCGTCCCGAACTCGGCGTCATCGGCCGCCACGGGCTGGGGTTTCGCCGCGGAGGCGGGGGGGGCGGCATCGCCGTCGCCTTCGGCCAACGGGGCGGCAGCGGGTTTACCGGGCACCCCGGGGGGGCCGGGAGGGGGAGGGGGGGAGGGGTGAGGCGGTTCGGGCTCGCTCATGCGTGCTCCTTTGACGGGCTCCGGGGTGGGGGTTAGCGTGCGCGGGTGCATATGCTTGCCGCTAGATTGATGATGGGGATTGTCGCCTTTCTCGCGATCGGCTGCCAGTCTCCGGGCCCCGCGTCGCCCCCGGCCGGGGAGCAGGTCGATCGCGCACGGGGGCAGGCCGACCGCGGCGGGGTTCTGGCTTACGTGGGCGGCGAAGCGGTGCGGGTCGAGGGGCTGCTATCGGCCTTCATCGAGGCCTCGGGGGCCGATCTCTTGGGCGAGTCGATCGTGGGCACGATGCTGCGTCGTCGGTTGGAGCAGGAAGGGATCACGCTTTCACAGGACGCAATCGACGCCGAGCAGGAACTGATTCTAGGAACGCTGTCGGACGACGAGGACGACGCGGTCCGCCTGCTCGGCGAGCTGCGTCGTCGGCGGGGCTGGGGGCAGACGCGGTTCGCGGCGCTGCTGGAACGCAACGCGGGGCTGCGGGCGCTGGTGGCGGACGAGGTGACGGTGGGGGAGGCGGCGCTGCGGCGGGCCTACCGGCTACGACACGGGCCGTCGGACCGGGCTCGGCTGATCCTGGTGCCGACGCTGAATCAGGCGCAGCGGCTGCGGCGGGAGGCGCTGGCCGAGGGCAGCTCGTTTACGCAACTCGCGATCGATTTTTCGACGGATTCGAGCGCGGCCCAGGGCGGGCTGCTCTCGCCGATCCGCCCGGACGACACCAGCTACCCGGAGGTGCTGCGGAGCACGCTGGCGGGCCTGGCGGTGGGAGACGTATCCGCACCGGTCGCGCTGGGCGGCGGGTTTGCGCTGATCCGTCTCGAAGAAAAAATCCCCGGCGACGGGGTACAATTTGAAGACGTGCGCGGTGACCTGGCCCGGGCGGTGCGTCGGCGGGCCGAGCGGGTGCTGATGGAGCAGTTGGCGCGTGAGCTGGTTCGCGGGGCCGAGGTGGTGGTGCTGGACCCCGAGCTTAAGGCACAGTGGGACCGCCGGCGTACGGAATTGCTGCGGGGCCCGTGAAGCCGTCGGCCCGGACGTCGCGGCGGGCGGGCGCTCGGCGTAGACTTCAATTGCTGTTCGTTTCCTAAGCCCACCGCGAGACTTGCCTTGGACATCCACTACGCCAGCCGAATTCAACGCCTCCCGCCCTACGTGCTGGGCCGGCTCAAGCAGATGATCTACGACCGCCGCAAGGCCGGGGCGGACGTGATCGACATGAACATGGGCAACCCCTCGGACGCGCCGCCGGACGCGGTGGTGGAGAAGCTGCGCAGCGCGGTGGAGGACCCGCGTAACAGCCGGTACTCGGTGTCGAAAGGCGTATACAACCTCCGCCGCGACATGGCGATCAAGTACAAGCGTAAATGGGGCGTGGACCTGGACCCCGACAAAGAGGTCATCGCGACCATCGGGAGTAAAGAAGGGTTCAGCCACCTGATGCTCGCGTTGCTGGGGCCCGGGGACACGGCGGTGGTCGCCGACCCGGCGTTCCAGATCCACACGACGGCGGTGGTGTTGGCGGGGGCTTCGACCATCAGCGTGCCGCTGGGGAATGATGACACCTTTCTGGACCGGATCGACCACGTGCTGGATTCGATGCAGCCCCAGCCGAAGCTGGTGATCCTTTGCTACCCGCACAACCCCACGGCGATGACCGTCGACGACGATTTTTTCCCGAAGGTGGTCGAGCTCTGCCGCCGGCACGGCGTGATGGTGATCAACGATTTCGCTTACGGCGAGACGTGCTTCGATGGCTACAAAGCCCCGTCGCTGCTCCAGGCCGAGGGGGCCAAGGACTACGGCGTGGAGTTCACCACGCTGAGTAAGCCGTACAACATGGCGGGCTGGCGCATCGGGTTCTGCTGCGGCAACGCGGCGATGATCGACGGGCTGGCGACGGTCAAGGGCTACTACGACTACGGCATTTTTCAGGCGGTGCAGATCGCCGCGATCATCGCCATGCGTGAAGGGGATTCCCATATCGAGCAGCAGAACCTCAAGTACGCGGCGCGGCGGGACCTGCTGGTGAAAGAGCTGCGGAAGCTCGGCTGGGAAGTCGATTCGCCCCAGGCGTCGATGTTCCTCTGGGCGAAGGTCAACCCCGACCACTTGGTCGCTTTCGGCGGGAGCACGGACGAATTCTGCGTGGCAATGGTCGAACAGGCCGAGGTCGCGATGACCCCCGGCGCAGCGTTCGGCCCCCGCGGCGAGGGTTATGTCCGGCTGGCGCTCGTCGAGAACGAACAGCGGATCCGCCAGGCGATGCGGAACCTCAACCGCGTGCTGAACAAGCCCGCCGCGGCGGTGGGGTAAGTCCATGGAAGCTGCCGTCGTCGATCAAACGCCACCCCCCTCGCGGCTGACACGGGGCGAAGCCAAGCAGATCTTTATCCGGTGGGAAAAACTGCGGCTGATTTACAACCTGGTGATGGGTTTGATTTTGCTGGCGGCGTTTGCGATTTACGCAGCCCCTGATTGGCCTTCGCTGGAGGTTTGGCTGGGGTATCTGGGGCTTTGTGCGGTGGGCGGGGTGATCGCCAACTTCTGTTTTTTTGCCGCGCCGGTCGCCGAAATTTATCTGGCGTGGCTGGGGTGGCGGACGCGGTGGTCCACCGTGCTCTTGTTCACCGGGGGGGTGATCGTGACCTGCGGTTTGGCGGTGATGTGGTTTATTTTTCTCGGTATCAGCGTGTTTATGTTCTCGGGCTGAAGGGAGGTGGTTGCGATCGACGGCCGCGAGCCCGCCGATCGGTTGGGTCAACCCACGCGGCGGAGTTGATGCGCGGCCCGATCGAGATAGGCGTCCATGGCGGCGGGGGCATCGAGCCGGGCCTCGGCGGCTTTGAGGTTCTGGCGGATCATGGCGGCATGGAGTTCGAGCCGATCGTTCTCGCGGTCGAGGGACCGGAGGTCGGCGAGGATGTCGGCGGCGGTGCGGGGTGCCGCGGGTGGCGTGGGGGGCGTAACGTCCATGACGCAGTTATCGGCGGATCCGGGCGTAGGCTTGAGCGTAGGGCGGTATCCTGAGGGGATGGCGATGCGATTACGAGACGTGCTGGACGGGCTGCGGGAGGTGGCACCCGAGGGGTTGGCCGAGCCGTGGGACAAGGTGGGCTTGCAGGTCGGCGATCCCGGGCAGCGGGTGTCGCGGGGGCTGCTGTGCATCGACCTGACCGAGGCGGTCGTGGCGGAGGCGGTGGAGAAGAAGTGCCAACTGATCGTGGCGTACCACCCGCCGATCTTTGAGCCGCTCACGGCGTTGACGGCCGATGGCCCCTGGACCCAGAGACGTATTTACGAAGCGATGCGGCGGGGCCTGGCGGTGTACTCGCCGCACACGGCGCTCGACGCCGTGCGTGGCGGAACGAACGATTGGCTCTGTGACGGGTTGGGTAACGCCACACTCCGTAGGGCCATCGGGAGCCAGAAGGCGACGCGATACGAGCAGAAGGTCGTGGTGTATGTCCCGCGGGCCGACGCCGAGCGGGTGCGGCAAGCGATGAGCGACGCGGGGGCCGGGGGGATCGGCCGATACTCGGCGTGCTCGTTCAACGTCGACGGCGTCGGCACGTTCACCCCCGAAGCCGGGGCCAACCCCGCGATCGGCGAAGTCCACCAACCGCAACGGGTCGAAGAAACGCGGGTCGAGATGATTTGCAACCCCGGCCAGACCGGCGAGGTGCTGCGGGCGATCCGGCAAGCCCACCCTTACGAGGAGCCGGCGATCGACGTGTTCGATCTGGCCGACCACTACGTGCCCGAAGACGAAGAGCAGGGCGCGGGGCGGGTGGTGTTGCTCAAGCAGCCGATCGTCCCGGCGACGTTGGCGTCGCGGGTGAAGAAACGGCTGGGGCTGAAGGACGTGAAACTGGCCGTGCCGGAGCCTTTCATGGGCAGCGACCCCGACCTGCACCCCGGGAAGCTGATCACGGTCGCGGTGTGCGTCGGCTCGGGCGGCGGCTTGTTCAAGAAGTACCAAGCGGCCGACGCCTACGTAACCGGCGAGATGCAGCACCACCAGGTGCTCGACTTCGTGCAACGGGGCAAGGTCGTGGTGTTGGCGGGGCACACAAACACCGAGCGGCCGTACCTGCCGACCTACCGCGATCGCCTGACGCAGGCCGCCGCGGGCGGGATCGACTGGCACGTCAGCGCCGCCGACCGGGTCCCGCTGGCGTTGCGTTAGGCAGCGGAGCGGCTACACTGTATGGTTCGAAATCGGCCGGCGATGTACCGCCCGCTGCACCTCACCGTCGGCCCGGCCAACCGTGCTGGGCCTGATCCCAACCCACGACGGAGATCTCCTTCATGAGCCAGTTCCAAGCCTTCAGCACGACCCCGCCCGCCAAAGTTGTCTTCGAGTCCAGCAACGGCACCGCCTTTGTGGATTACAAAAACAGCGAGGACCTGCGGCGGTACATGACGCCCAACGGGAAGATCCAGGGCCGTAAGAAGTCCGGCCTGACCGCCCGCGAGCAGCGGCTCGTGGCTCAGGCGATCAAACGCGCCCGCTACATGGGGCTGCTGCCGTTCACCTCCGCCACGCTTTAGGGTTTCTCGAAACGCGGCAGGCTTGCCGACTAAATCGGTAGAGCCAAAACATGTTTCGTAGATGTTGAGCTGGCTAGCCGCGTACGCCAGACGGCCTTTTATGCCGTTGGTTGAGTCCGGTGGCTAGCGCACACCAACCGCAGGTTTAGCGGTCGGCAGCAGCCGGCACGCTGACCGAGCGTGGCTGATGTGGATCCCGCTCCTTCGACTCGCTAATAGCCGCGGTTGGGATGCGCTAACCATTATTTGCGACCGATGGCGGCCCCGAGGGGCTTGCCGATCGCGGCGAGGACGGGAAGACGGCTCGGTATACTTTGCACCCTATGGCCAAGCAATACGACATCCTGGTCATCGGTGGCGGCCACGCTGGGGCGGAGGCCGCGTGGGCGGCGTCGAACCTGTTGGCGCCGTGCGGCGGCCGGGTCGCGCTGATCACGATGGACCCCTCGAAGACTGGGGCGATGTCGTGCAACCCGGCGATCGGGGGGCTGGCAAAGGGGCAGATGGTCCGCGAGATCGACGCGCTCGGCGGGCTCATGGGGCTCGCCGCCGACGCGACGGGGATCCAATTCCGGGTTCTTAATAGCAGCAAAGGCCCGGCGGTCCACGGCCCGCGCTGCCAGAACGACAAATACGCTTACGCTGCGGAAGTACAGCGCCTGCTCGGCAGCCGTGAAAACCTCGACACCCTGCCGGGGCTGGTGGAAGACTTTCTGGTGGAAGACGGGCGCTGCGTCGGGGTCCGTTTTCGGGGGGGGCACGGCCCGGGGCATCCGCAGGAGAGCGCGGACTGCTGCGGTGAGTTTTGCGCCATCGACACCGCCGACAAGGTGATGACGCTGCGGGCCGACGCGGTGGTGCTCACGACCGGGACGTTCATGCGGGCGCTGATGCATGCGGGGGAAACGCAGACTCCCGGGGGGCGGATCGGCGAAGGCTCGGCGGCCGGGATCAGCGGCGCGCTGCGGCGGCAGGGGTTCGAATTGGGCCGGCTTAAGACCGGGACCCCGCCGCGGCTCGCGGCCGAGTCGATCGATTTCCGCGGGCTCGAGGTGCAGCCCGGAGACGCCCGCCCCCAGCCGTTCAGCGAGATGACCCTCACGCCTCGCGGGGCCGACAGCGGCGCGGCGGCCTACCAGAAAGTCGCGAAGGATTTCCCCGTGCTCGAGCAGCAGGTCTGCTGGATCACCCACACCGATGCCGCGACGCACGACCTGATCCGGGCGAACCTCGACCGGGCCCCGATGTACAACGGCCAGATCGATACCACCGGCCCGCGGTACTGCCCGTCGATCGAAGACAAAGTGGTCCGCTTCGCCGACCGGACGTCGCACCACGTCTTTCTCGAGCCCGAATCGCTGTCGACCAACGAGATCTACTGCAACGGGATCAGCACCTCGCTGCCGATCGAGGTGCAGCGTGAGATCGTCCGCGCGCTGCCGGGCTGCGCCGGGGCGACGATCCTCAAGCCGGGGTACGCGGTGGAGTACGACATGGTCTGGCCGCACCAGATCGACGCGACGTGCATGACCAAGCGGCTGCCGGGGTTGTTCCTGGCCGGTCAGATCAACGGCACGTCGGGCTACGAAGAGGCCGCGGGGCAGGGGCTCTTGGCGGGGGTCAACGCGGTGCGGTACGCACGGGGCGAAGACCCGTGGCGGCTGAAGCGCAACGAGGCGTATCTGGGGGTGATGATGGACGACCTGGTGACCAAGACGCCGCGTGAGCCGTACCGAATGTTCACCAGCCGGGCCGAGCACCGGCTCCGGCTGCGCAGCGATAACGCCGACCGCCGGCTGACCCCGGTGGGGCGCGAACTGGGCTTGGTGGATGACGCACGCTGGGCGGTCTATTGCGAGAAGCAGCGGCAATTCGAGTCGCTAGACCGCTGGATCGGAGCGTCGGTCGTCGATGGTCGGCCGATGGGAAAATGGATCAACGGCGCGGGCGTGGAACTCGACGACGTGATGCAGCGGCTCCACGACGAGCGGGGCGGGGTAGGTCTGGGGTCCGTTCGCGGGACAGGCAGCGAGGCCGACTCGGCAGCGGTTTCGGCAAAGACCGAGGCCGGGGCGTTTGGAGAGCGGAGCGTGCTGCGCGCGGTGCTGGCGGACCGGCAGTACGCGGGGTACATCGCCCGCAGCGGCCGGGAGATCGAGCGTTTGGCGGAACGTGAAGCCAAGGAATTGCCGGGGGATTTCGATTTTCTCGCGGTGCCCGGGCTGCGGACCGAGGCGGCGGCGGTGCTGGATAAATTCCGGCCCGCGACGCTCGGTCAGGCCGGCCGGTTGGCCGGGGTCAACCCCGCGGACCTGATGGTGGTCAGCGTGGCGGTGGGCCGTTGACCGCGGCGGTCTGCCGGTGGCTGCCGCCGGGCTTATAGTGTGTCCATCATGCCTAATACTTTCCATCCGCGTCCGTCCGACTGTTTGATCGTGATCTTCGGCGCCTCGGGCGATCTGACCAAACGCAAACTCTTGCCCGCGCTCTACTACCTCTGGGAACGGGGGATGATGCCTAAGCATTTCGGGATCCTCGGCGTCGCACGGTCGAAGTACACCGACGCATCGTTCCGCGAGATGATCTTCGACTTCAAGCCGGAGCAATACCCCGACCCGGACAAATGGGACGAGTTTGCCGGGCACGTATTCTACGAGCCTTCGGACTCGACCGACGCCGAGGCGTGGCCGGCCCTGACGCAGCGCATCTGTGGCCTCGCCAAGCAGCAGGAAACCGGGAGCAACCTGCTGGCCTACTTATCGATGGCGCCGCAGTTCTTCGAGCCGATCATCGAGAACCTCGGTGCGAGCGGCCTGATTATCGACGGCAAGCGTATGGTCCCGATCGATAAAGACGACCCGACCTGGCAGCGGATCATTATCGAAAAGCCTTTCGGTTCGGACCCGGAGTCGGCGGTCAAACTCAACAACGCGCTCTCGGACGTTTTCTGGGAGTCGTCGATCTACCGCATCGACCACTACCTGGGCAAGGAACTGGTCCAGAACATGCTTGTGCTGCGTTTTGCCAACACGATTTTTGAGCCGCTCTGGAATCGCGATTACATCGACCACGTGCAGATCACCGCGAGCGAGACCGTCGGCGTCGAGGGCCGGGGCAGCTACTACGACAGCCCCAGCGGCGGCGCGATGCGGGACATGGTGCAGAGCCACCTGCTCCAGGTGCTTTCGCTGGTGGCCATGGAGCCGCCGGTCAGCATGAACGCGGTCGATATCCGGACCGAAAAGGTCAAGGTTTTCAAAGCGCTGCGCATCCCCAAGACCGGGGACGTGCCGGGTATCGCGATCCGCGGGCAGTACGGCCCGGGGGCGATCGGCGGCGAAGGGGTGACCGGCTACCGCCAGGAAGACGGCGTGGACCCCAAGAGCCAGCGCGACACGTTCGCCGCGATGCAGTTCAACGTCGATACGTGGCGCTGGGGCGGGGTGCCGTTTTATCTGCGTTCGGGAAAAGCGATGGCCGCCAAGAAGACCGAGATCGTCATCTACTTCAAGCCCACCCCGCACTACCTCTTCCGCGAGCAGACCCGGAGCCAAAAGCCCAACCAGATCGTGATCGGGATCCAGCCCGACGAAGGGATCCGTATCCGGTTCGAGGGCAAAGAGCCCGGCGTCGGGATGAAGATGAACGAGGTGGTGATGGACTTCGACTACGTGAAGCAGTGGGAAGCCAACCCGCCCGACGGCTACGCGTCGCTGCTTCACGACTGTATGCGCGGCGACCAGACCCTCTTCAAACACCGCGACGAGGTCGAGGCCTCGTGGTTCGCCTGCCAGCCGGTACTGAATTTCTGGGAAGAGAACCCGCAGGACGACCTGCCCAACTACGCCGCGGGGACCTGGGGCCCGCCCGCGGCTGACCTGATGATGCAGCGCGACGGGCGGTACTGGCGTAATGACTAGAGCCCGGCGGTGGGTCGGGGCTTCTGAGTCTCAATTCTCACGGCGGCCGAGAACGCACATCTTGCTCTTGAAAGGACGGCCATGGAACTCAAACAGATATGGGGCGCATCGCTTTTCGCGGTGCTGCTAATGTCGGCCCCGCGGGCCGTGGCTGACCCTTCGGATCAGCCCGAGTTGTTCGTGGCGGCGGAGCGGGGCGGCGTGGTCGCGGTTGAAGCCGAGCACTACGCCGAACAGACCGAGGACCAGGTCCGTGCCTGGCACCGCCGCGGTGCGGGCAGCGACTCGGCGGAGGCCGAGCCCGACGGCGGCGAGTCGCACGCCGACGGGGCCAGCGGCGGCGCTTACCTCGAGTTGCTGCCCGATACCCGCCGCACCCACGCGGACCCTTTGGTGCCCGGCGAAAACTTTAGTAACGAACCCGGAAAGCTCGCCGTGCTGCATTACCCTGTCCGGTTCGAAACGGCTGGGCGGTACTACGTCTGGGCACGGATTTTTTCCACCGGTACCGAAGACAACGGCCTACACGTCGGGCACAACGGCACGTGGCCGGGTCACGGCCGACGCATGCAGTGGTGCGCGGGCAAACACGCCTGGCGGTGGGAGAGCCGGCAGCGCACAACAGAAAACCATTGCGGCGTCCCCCACATGATCTACCTCGACATTGCCGAGCCGGGGGTCCATGTGGTGTCCTTCTCGATGCGTGAAGACGGGGTCGAATTCGATAAGTTTTTGCTGATTAACCGCCGCCTCGATACGCTCGAAGGCCCGGCCCCCGAACACGATCTGGCCTCTCCCTGAACTTTATCCGCACCCTCTGTCCCCCTCCTACCCACCATGATCCAATTGCCCGGCTCTACCCATATCGCCCCGGATACCGAGTCGCTTTTCGACGCCCTCGGTAACGCCCTGATGTCCGCGGCGTTGGCCGCGGTAGAAGAGCGTGGCGTCTTCCACGTCGCCCTTTCCGGCGGCGGAACGCCCGAGCCGTTTTATATGCGTCTGGTCATCGACCCAATATTCCGGGGGCTCCCGTGGGCGAAAACCCACGTCTGGATCGTCGACGAGCGGTGTGTGGCCGAGGACCATGAGAAATCGAACATCAAGATGATCCGCGAGGCGCTGACCGACCACGTGCCCACGCCGCGGTCACAGGTGCACGCGATGCCCGTGCTCGACGACGACCCGGCCACCACGTACGAGGCGGTTCTCGCCGAGGCGTTCGAGATGCCGCCGCCCGTTCCCACCGAGGTTGCGCCCGACGCGACCTTCCGCGGCGGCTATCCGAGGTTCGACTTTATCCTGCTGGGCATGGGCGGGGACTGCCACACCGCGAGCCTGTTTCCCGAATCCCCCGCCCTCACCTCGTCCCGCTGGATCGACACCAACGACGGCGACAAGGTCGTGCCCCCGCCACGGGTCACGATGACGTATCCCCTGATCAACGCCGGCCGACACGTCGCGGTGCTCGCGGTGGGCGGGGGAAAAACCGCGGCGCTCCAGCGCGTCGCCGACCAGCACGCATCGGGCGAGCCCGACATCGAGAACGTGCCTATCAGCGGGATCGCCCCTAAGCCAGGCGATCTGGTCTGGTACCTCGACGAAGCCGCCGCGGGTTGATGCGGCCCGCGAGGTTCGACTCACAACATGCCAGTTTGGGGCAGAAGGTGCGTCAACTAATGGAAGCGGCTTGGCATCGATCAACGAGCGCAAAGAACCACCTTCAGGTTACGGATTCGAGAGGCTGATTTTCATCCGGTGTGCGGAAGGATACGCTGGTTTTGAAACCCTTTCGGGCTTTTTCGTACCTCTATACCCTTCGCCAACGACGCGCCTAGAGTGCAATTCCTCAAGGAGAATCAATCATGAATTTATGGTCTTCGGCATTGTTCAGTCTCGCGACAATCGCTCTGGTCACGTCACCGCTCACCGCGGCTGCCGAGGAAGGCCACGGAATGATAGCGATCGTCCTTACGAACCACGGCGAACTCGGCGATACGGGGGTTTCTACAGGCTTCTATCTCTCGGAAGCCAGCCACCCCTGGCAGGCGTTTACGGACGCGGGCTACGAGGTTGTCTTCGTCAGCCCCGAAGGCGGCCCCGCCCCGATCGATCCCAAGAGCCTCAGCCGTGAGGACCCGGCGAACGCCGCGTTCCTCGACACCTTACCCGTCTCAGACGGTGCACTGCCCACCGCCAGGATCGCGGGTATCTCGTCGGCCTCTTTCGCGGCCGTCTTCGTCGCAGGGGGGCACGGCACGATGTGGGACCTGCCCGACCACCTCCCGCTGCAAGACCTTTTGTCCAAGGTTTACGGGCAGGGCGGGGTCGTCGCCGCGGTTTGTCACGGCCCTGCGGCCCTGGTCAACGTGAGGCTGGAGGACGGCCGCTATCTGGTCGCGGGCCGACGCGTCGCCGCATTCACCGATGACGAAGAAGCCGCCGTTGAGTTAGTGGACGTGGTGCCTTTCCTCCTGGAGTCCACGCTCCGTGAGCGCGGCGCGGTCATGGTGCCGGGCCCCGATTTCCAGGCCAACGTCGTGGTGAGTGATCGGCTGGTCACCGGCCAGAACCCCGCGTCCGCCCAAGGCGCCGCCGACGCGGTGCTTGAATTACTTGGTGCGTCGAGCCACGCCGACCGATCGGGCACTGATTTAGATTAAGCCGCCCAACGATGTCCATTAGAATTGGATCCCGGAAAACAGTTTGACTCGGCCCACGGCCAACGATTGTTCTCGCCTCCCGGTTGTGATTTGAGCCAAGCGATGTTTGCGGGGAACCAAAATCGTTTAGTAAAACGTGGCTACGTAAAACTCCGTTGAGATTTGAGCTAATGTCGGATCAGGTACCCGAAGACCAGGTTGGTGAAGCGCAGGCGTCCCCGGGCCGGTGCGAATACGTGGTCGGGGTGGGGGCGTCGGCAGGTGGGTTGGAAGCGTTGGAGGCGTTCTTCAATCACCTGCCGGAGGAGACGCGGGCCGCGTACGTGGTGGTTCAGCACCTGTCTCCGGATTTCAAAAGCCACATGGAGTCTCTGCTCTCGCGCCAGACCGGGATGAATATCCGCCGGGTCGAAAATGAGATGAAGGTCGAGCCCAACACGATCTACTTGATCCCTGCACGCAAGGTGATGGTGATCTCCGACCAGACCTTGCTGCTCACCGATGCCGACCCGGCCGAAACAGTTGCGCATCCGATCGATCATTTCTTTCGCTCCTTGGCGACCGACCTGAAGTCCAAAGCAGTCGGGGTGATCCTTTCCGGCACGGGCAGCGATGGCTCGCGGGGCATGATCGAGATCAAAAAAGCGCACGGGCTCACCTTGGTACAGGACCCCGGCACCGCGCGTTTCGACGGCATGCCGCTGAGCGCGATCAATACCAATCATGTCGACCTCACCCTCCCCCCCGAAACGATGGGCCCGGCGCTGGCACGCTACATCGAAGAGTCGCTGAGCCCGACCACCTTGGCCGAGCAAGAGTTGCAGATCGATTACCCGAATCTCTACGACGAGATCTTCGACCTGCTTCAGGCAGAGTACAAAATCAACTTCGCGGACTATAAAGCCGCCACGATCGGCCGGCGAGTCCAACGCCGCCTCGCCATGCGCAGCGAGGATAGCCTCGAAGACTACGTCAAGGTGCTGGGGGAAAACCGGGCCGAGCTCGACCTCCTCTACCACGACCTGTTGATCGGGGTCACGCGGTTTTTCCGGGACCCCGATGCGTTCAGCAAGATCGCGACGACGGTGATCCCCGAGCTTTTTCAGCGGGTCCGACGGGGCGAACCGCTCCGCCTGTGGGTGCCTGCCTGCGCAACCGGCGAAGAGGCCTATAGCCTGTCGATCCTGGTGCACGAAATCAGCGAAAAGCTGGGCGATAAAGCCCCGTTTAAAATCTTTGCCACCGATATCCACCAGGCCGCGTTGACGTCGGCCGCGCGAGGGATCTATCCCGCCGAGGCCATCGAGGGGCTAACTAAAGAACGCCGTGAACGATACTTCGATCAGGTCGGCGAGGCTTACCGGATCAAACGGCTTATCCGCGAGTCTATCGTGTTTGCGCGTCACAATTTATTGGAGCAGCCGCCGTTCACGCAGATGGACTTGATCAGCTGCCGCAACCTGTTGATCTACTTCCAACCCGAGGCGCAGCGGAAGGTTTTGTCCCTGTTCCACTTTGCCCTTAAAAGTGATGGCCACCTCATCCTCGGGCCGAGCGAAACGGTGGGGACCCTCGAAGACGAGTTCACGATTCTCGACAAACGGTGGCGTATCTTCCGTAAGCGCCGCGATGTGCGGCTGCCGCTGAGCGCCCGCTACGCCGGCGCGGGCACGGGGATGGTGAAAGCCACCAATATGAACGTCCGGCGGCGGGCCGGTCCGGAAGCCAACCCCCTGGCCCCGGTGTTCGAACGGCTTCTCGAAAACTACATGCCGCCGAGCCTGCTGGTGGACGAAGACCTGAGCGTGTTGCACCTTTTCGGCGGGGTCGAGAAACTGCTTCAATTTAAGACCGGACGGTTATCGACCCACGTCCTGGACCTGGTGGGCGAAGAGATGAAGTCGGCGCTGGCGGGCGCGTTGCACCACGCCTCCCGGGACAACAAGCTGGTGCGGTATTCCGGCGTCCGTTTCCCGAGCGAGAACGGTTCTGTCCTGGCGAGTATGGTCGTCGAGCCGATCCACGACCCGCGCACCCGCACGACGCATCTTATGGTTCGATTCGATGTCGAATCGCGACCGAACGAACTGCATGAGGCTTCCGGCGAGACGGCATCCCTGGAAATAGATCTCGATGTCGCCGAGGCGACCCGGCAACGCGTGGGCGACCTCGAAAGCGAGCTGCAATACGCCCGGGAGAACTTGCAGGCGACGGTCGAAGAACTCGAAACGGCCAACGAAGAACTCCAGGCCAGCAACGAAGAACTGGTCGCCAGCAACGAAGAACTCCAGAGCACGAACGAAGAACTCCATTCGGTCAACGAAGAGCTCTACACCTTCAATACCGAGTACCAGCAAACTAT
This sequence comes from Planctomycetota bacterium, assembly GCA_039180025.1. Lineage (GTDB taxonomy): Bacteria > Planctomycetota > Phycisphaerae > Phycisphaerales > Phycisphaeraceae > Algisphaera. Next base: position 91,539 of record JBCDDZ010000006.1, on the reverse strand, counting down.
TGAAGAGGTCCGACGCGCCAACGACGACATGGATAACCTCCTGTCGGCGACGGGGGTCGGGGTTATCTTCCTGGACGAAAAATTCAATATCCGCCGTTTCACTCCGCGGATCGCGGCCGTCTTCAATCTGATGCAGTCTGATGTGGGCCGGCCGATCGACACCTTCGCCCACAGCCTCAGCGTCCCCACGTTGATGGACGACTTGTATCGCGTGGTGGATACGCGTCAGTCAATCGAAAACGAAGTCTCGGATTCCGACGGTAGGCCGTATTTCCTACAGATCCTGCCGTATGTTGGCGATGGCAACGAGAAAGTGACGGGGGCCGTGATCACGCTCCTCGATATCACCCCGCTGCGCGAGGCGGAGAACTCCGCAACGCAGTTCAAGTTCATCGCCGACCACGGGCCCGATCGGCAGTCGCTCGTGGATGCTCGGGGCCGGTTTGTCTATGTCAACCATGCGTTGTGTAAATCGACCGGCTACAGCGTGGACGAATTGATCGGGCAGCCCGTCACGCTGGTGGACCCGGCCTGGTCGGTGAGCCGTTACCGTTCTTTATTCGACGATGTGTTCGACCACGGCCCGCAGCGTTTTGAATCGAACAACCGGTCGCGCGACGGCCGTATCACGCCGGTCGAAATCAGCCTCAGTTCGGTGGAAATCGACGGCCGTCGGCTCCTTTATTCGAACGCCCGCGACATCAGCGACCGCCGCGCCGCCGAGGACCGGCTTTCACTGGAGCACGAGATTTCGCTCGCGGCGGTTGGCGCCGGCGGCAGCGGTTCGGAGGCCGATTTTCAGCGATTTCTCGGCCCGTTCATCCGGTCGTTGGATTCCGAATACGCAGCATTCTGGATGCTTCAGCCGAGTGAAACCCGCGCCGCCGCCGACCGCCGCACTCCGGCGGAAGATCGGCTCGAACGTGTTGCCCATCAGTCGGGCGAACAGGTCGATCCGCTGGTGGTCGAACACTTACTAAGCGATGACGAACCCGTGCGTTACGGGCACGGGCCATTGGGTAAGACTTGGGAAACTCAGCGTGCGGTTCTTTACGAAGACCATTCGCCAACGGACGTTTTACTGCGTCACCGCGGGGCGGTGCCGATCTGCTACAACGATAAAATCTTTGGCGTCTTGAGTTTCGCCATGCCGCAGGCGGCCCACGAGCCGGAGCTGCTGGTCGTGACGCTCAACACGGTCGGGCGTATCGTGGGTCAGTATTACCAGCGTCAGAAAATCGAAAAAGATTTGTCGCTGCGTGACCGGGCGATCGAATCTACGCGCGATGGGATTGTGATCGCCGACGCGCAGCAGAAAGACCTACCGCTGATTTATGTAAATCGAGGGTTTGAAGAAATCACCGGCTACTCCGCCGAAGAGGTTGTCGGTTTGAACTGCCGGTTCTTGCAGAACGGCGACACGGATCAGGCCGACCTGGACATTCTCCGCGACGCGATCGAGGCGAAAAGAGCGTGCCAAGTGACTCTGCGTAATTATCGCAAAAACGGGCAGATGTTCTATAACGATCTGCAGTTATCGCCGGTGACCGACGACTCGGGAGAAGTGGTCAACTTCGTCGCGGTTCAGCACGACATTACCAAGCGGATCTCCGATGAAAGGCGGCTTGAAGAAGCCCGCCGGGCGGCGTCCGCCGCCAACATGGCCAAGAGTGAATTCGTCGCCAACATCAGCCACGAAATCCGCACGCCGATGACCGCGATCCTCGGCTTTGCCGATGCGTTGGGACGCGAGGTCACCAGCGAAAAGACCGCGGAACTGGTCGCAACGATCCGTCGCAACGGCGATTACCTGCTGGCGCTGATTAACGACATCCTGGACCTGTCTAAGATCGAGGCGGGCAAGCTGGATATCGATCTTTCGTCGATCGATCTCCCATCGCTGATCGACGATTTGCGGTCGCTGATGGATGTGCGGGCCAACGAGGCGGGCCTGCCGCTGCGTTTCGATGCTCCCGATTCCATCCCCGCGGTCATCCAAAGCGATAAGATCCGGCTGCGACAAATCCTGGTGAACCTGATCTCGAACGCGCTGAAATTCACCCCGTCGGGCCGGGTGCAGGTTGTGGTCGAGGCTGGTCGCTGGGACGCGGGCGGGAGCGACACCGAGCACCGCACCCCGGGGCCGATCATCCGTTTCAAAGTGATCGATACGGGAATCGGGATCGCCGAGTCGGAGCAGGAAATGATCTTCCGCCCGTTTGCCCAGATCAGCCGGGCCGAATCGATGGGCCGGGTGGTGGGGGGGACGGGCCTTGGCCTTTCGATTACCAAGCGGCTGGTCGACCGCATGGGCGGTCAGCTCACGCTGGAAAGCAAGCTGGGCGAGGGAAGCACCTTCACGGTCGAACTGCCGATCGGGTCGATCGACAACGCGTCGTGGGTGAAGCTCGAAGAGCGTTCACCGTCCGACCCGACGCCGATCGAAGAGGTCGGGCTCGTGTTGACGGGATCCAGGATACTCGTGGCCGACGACCGCCGCGATGTCGCTCGGGTCGCCCGTTTTTATCTGGAAGAAGCGGGGGCGGCGGTCGAGGTGGTGGAGAACGGACGCGAGGCGGTGGACACGGCGTGGGCGGCGTGGGAGCGGGGTGAGCCCTACACGGCGATTCTGATGGACATGCAGATGCCCGTCATGTCGGGAATCGAAGCGACGATCGAGCTGCGGCAACGCGGATACACCGGCGGGATCATCGCGCTGACCGCGGGGGCCATGAACGACGAAGCGGCCCGCACCCTCGAAGCGGGCTGCGACGAATTTCTGGCCAAGCCGGTCATAGAACAGCGGCTGATCGAAGCCATCGTGCCGTACACCAAAACGGACTGAGCGCTGCCGTGCGGCATACGCGACCTTAACCCAAGGAGGGGGAGATATCCTATGAGTGTGAATACGAATGATCTGAATCGCCGGGTTTTGAAACGGCTCGATGAAATGGTGCGGCTGACCCGGGTCATTGCCCACGAACTGGGGGGTACCCTGCTCCCCTCTCGGATCAAAGACGAAGAACTGATCCAGGATCCGCGGTGGCGTCGCTTGGATTTCCAGTGTCAGTCTTTGGCAGACCATGTCAAAAACCGTAAAGCCGACCTTGACCGCTTCCGGGCGGGCCGTCCCGACGGTGCCGAGCCGACGTCGTTTTCAGAGTGGGCCTCGACCTTCGAAGTCTACTTGTCATCGTTAACGCATAAACAGACCCGGCTCCGAATCAAGCACGAGGGGGAAGATCGCAAGTCGTGCGACGCTCCCTGGACCCGCTCGGTGGCGGCGCTGATCATCGCACTCGATGAACAGCAGCCCGAGTCCGGGTGGGATCACGTCGATTTGACCTTCGAGTTGAGCCCACCGGATCGGCTCTTGGTCCGGGTGGAGATCGATCCAAAGCCTAGCGAAATCGTCACGGTGCCGACTTGCGTAGCGGAGCTTTGGCATTCCGAACCTGAGCGGTTCGTGTGGGATTTCGCCGCCGCGGTACTTACATTTGAAGTCTAATTTCGTTTCCGACGGATAAGGGCCGAAATTCAAGGGGTAACTGGTGCGCTCAGCCAATCAATACAGGAGACGATGCGTAACGATATCACCGGCGTGGTAGGTGTTATCAGCTGAATACCGGGAGAATCAGTCTTGCCCTGTCCGAGCACAAATGCAGGTGGAAAAAAAACCACGTTATGAGTGAATTTTAACCTGTTTTATAGGACCTAAAAACGATTCAAGCTTTTACTACTCAATATGGAGATTTCCGAGAAAGATGATCGTCAACGTCGCCCGGCAATATCGAGAGAATGGTGGACTATGAATACGGCTTCCCGCGTCGCAGGTCAGCAGATTATTTCGGCGCCCGAATCAGTTGCCTGCAGCAAAATCGACCGGGCTTTAGACAGAATCGAAAGCGGTTTCTACGATCAGTCCATCGTCCTGGACCGCGTTGTTTCGGCGATCCTTAATGACTGCCGCGGGATGGACTGGCGGGGCGTGACGCCGCCGGATCAGTTGAACGAAAAGTAGCAGGGACGGGCTTTCACCACGGGTGGTTGCGTAGGCGGATGCGATTTTCCCGTCTAGGCGTGGTCTGAAAACCAGCCGCGATCATCAGGGAGCGGAAGCCAAAATTTCGTCGTGTTTTGTAGGACCTGTGTCCGGCAAGAGGTCCGCTCCCTCGCGGTCGCGGCTCCTTCAGAGTTCTCAGGCCACGGCTAGCGTTCATCGTCCGGCATGCCGAATCGGTAGCCCGCCCCGATCATGGTGTGGATCAACGGGTGTTGGAAATTGCTATCGATTTTTTTACGCAGCGCCGAGATATAAACATCGATCACGTTGCTATTCGGCTCGTAGTTCATGTCCCATACCTTGGAGATGATGAACGTCCGGCTGAGCACCTTTTCAGGGTGACGCATAAAAAAGTGCAGCAGGCCAAATTCCTTGTTGGACAGGCTGATCTTGACGCCATTACGCACCGCACATCGGAGGTCGAGGTCCAGTTCGAGGTCGGCGAAGGTAAGGTTGCGTCCTTCTTGTGCGGACCCCCGACGAGCCAGGGCCCGGAGTCGAGCGTACAACTCCTCGATCTCGAAAGGCTTGGTCAAATAATCGTCGGCACCGGCGTCGAGCCCCGACACCTTGTCGTCGAGGGTGCTCAGCGAAGTCAGCATAAGGATCGGTGTCGTGATCTTTCGCCGCCGAATATTACGGCACACGTCGATCCCGTCGCGGTCGGGCAGCATCACGTCGAGCACAATCGCGTCGAAAGGCTCGGTGGCGGCCAGGTCCTCGGCTTCAAATCCGGTGCCGCAGGTATCGATCGTCAAGCCTTTCTCACGGAGAGCTTGCGCGATGGCCCCGGCCATTTTCGTGTTGTCTTCAACAATCAGGATTCGCATACGCTTTGCATTCCTTTAGCGTGGTGGCTTCAGATCCAGTCAGGATGAATTCGATAAGGCGAGCCGAGGCGGGGGCCAAAATTTTCTGGTCTTTTAAATACCACCCCAATGGTGCTCCATCGATTTATCTGGCCTCAAGCCGGTCTTTGATTCTGCGTCCATCAAACGGTGTCACCAAGAATTTATAGGCCGCGGCCTCCCGGGCAGGTGAGAAAGTTTTAATCTTATTTTCAGGAATATATTAGTGGGAGCACCTAAATTTATCCTAAAACAAAAATGATTTATAAAATACTAAATCACAATATTTTATAAATCCAAATGGGTTTTCGGGTTTACGCGAGGTCGATGTGGTCGCTATAAAACAAGCGGCTCAACGGAAAGCATTCTCGGCCGTGAGATTATGGATATCTGAGATATCTTCGTATTTGCTCATCATGGCTTACCCGTACAAAGCGGGTACCCACGACTGCCACCAAACACGCGGGGATGTTCAATCGTGTGCGGGACCGCCTCGGTTACACACGGCCAATCGTTATATCTCTTACGACCGGTGTAGCCGATCGCTTGCGGCGGAGCGCAGTCTTTGTAGAGCTTACGCCTGGTCCGCGGGAGGTCGATAACGGACCAATAAGCGCTGTTTTATGGGTTGCTGGAGCTAGCCATGTACAAGTTATCTTTGGGTGTGTTGATCTTGACGGCGGCAGGTTTGACCGGCTGCGTGGCGACGCCCGGCTCACCGGAGCGGACGAGCGACAGCCCCGGCTGGACAACGCCCCCGAAAAACGATCTGGTGGTCGAAGTGGCGCAGTTCGACTTGGACTCCCCCGCGGGTCTGGCGGTTTCGTCGACCGGCCGGGTGTTCGTGACGTTCCCCTGGCTGGAAGGCCAGCCGAGCGTGGCGGTCGGGGAGTTGTCACCAGAGGGCGAAGCGGTGCCGTTTCCGAATGGCTCGTGGAACCGCTGGGACGGCCGGCCGGGGCCGTCGGCGCTGCGGGCGATCGTCAGCGCGCAGGCGCTCACGATCACCGATTCGGATCAGGGGGAATTTTTATGGGTACTGGACTCGGGCAACCCGTACGAGGGCGGCGTGGTATTGGCCGGCCCCAAGCTCTTCAAGATCGACCTGAGCGACGACTCGATCGCGCAGATTTTCTACTTTGATCACAAACGTGATTTCGCGGCCGACAGCCTGCTGAGCGACTTGCGGATCGACCCCGCCACGGACACCGCTTACGTTTCGGATGCGCGGCGTGGCGGGTTGTACGTCATCGATCTGAAACAGCGTCACACCCGGGCGGTGTTGTTCGGCCACGCTTCGACCACGCCGGCCGAGAACGTGCGTTTGTCGGGTGCCCTGGCTACGGATAAGGCCTCTTCCTATCGGGCGCGGCTCGGGGTAGCGGGGATCGAACTCTCGGCGGACCGCCAACATTTGTACTACCACGCGCTCGAAGGGCGGACGCTATACCGGATCGAAACCGCGACGCTCCGTGACAAGACGGTGGGCGCGTCGGATCTGGCCGCGGCGGTCGAGACCCTCGGGTCTACCGGCTCGGCCATGGACGGGCTGTCACTGAACCGCGACACCGGGGAGCTTTACATGGCGGCACTCGAGCACCAGGCGGTATTCGTACGCCGGGCCGACGGCCAGATCGGAACACTGGTGGCGGACGAGCGGCTGCGCTGGCCTGATTCGCTGGCCCTGGCGGGCGACGGGTATCTGTACTTCACCGCGTCGGCGCGGCATTTGAAGCGGCCTTGGCCAGAGCGGGCGGCGGAGTCGGGGCCGGGTTACGTGCTTAAGGCGTCGCTGAACTACCTCGCCCAAGCGGCGCTGGCCGCCGCCGAGGCCGCCGAGGCCCGGGCGGCGTGGCAGGAATCGAAAGCGCTGGCCGATGCGGCGGCGGCTCGGGTCGAAGCCACCCGGCTCGCCGCGGAAGCAGAGGCGGCGTCCGTGGCCTCGGCGCTGCGGGAAGTGGCCGCCGCGTCCGAGTTATTCACGGTACGCCAGTTCGAAACCGCGCAGGCCCGCCAGGCCGCGGCCCAGCAACTCGTTGCCCGTGAAACGGCGTTGGAAACGGCGGAGCAGAAAGCCGCTTCCGCCGCGGCCCAGGCCGAGATGTCTTCGTCGGCGGCGGATGCCGCGGCCGAGGCGGCCCGGCTGGCGGAACTGCGGGCGCAAGAAGCGGACGCCGCCGCGGCGTTGGCCCTGAGCATGACCCGGGAAGCAGACCAGTCGGCGGCCGAGGCTTCGGCGGCCGAGGAGGCTTACGTTCTGGCGTCGGCTCAGGCGGAAGGGGCGCAGCAGGCGGCACGTGACGCGCGGCTAGCAGCCGATCGGCTGCAGGCGGCGGCCGAGGCGGTCCAAGCCCGGGCGCAGGTGGCCGCCGACGCCTGGCGGGCCGAGCAGAACTACGCCCAGGAGTTTGTCCAGGCCCAGGAGCGAGCGCGGCGGCTGGTCGAAATCGCCGAACGCCAGCACCAGGCGGCCCAACTCGCCGAGGTGCAGCGGGACGATGTCGATACCGATACAGACGTCACCCGGCTCGAAATCGCCGACGTGCCCACGAATTAACGTATGCCAACCGCGGGTTGAACGCACGTCAATGACCTCTATCGCGTCAAACCAAATGGAAGCCCACAGATGATGGAAGATCATCTGTGGGCTTGGCCGCAACAAACGTTTTACCTGGAGTTGGATTCGCGGGTAAGTGGCGTCAGTCGTCGTGTCGGCCGGGCCGATTAAATGCAAACGCCAGGTTTTTCGATCTGCTGCCGACGCCATGCGGATGCGCGAATCGATCAAATCATGGTAGATCTGTAGAGTCCCGCCGCCGGATTCGGCGTGAGTCGTGCGGTTACCTGGGCGACTCGATCACGGTCGTGGTAGCCGCGGGCAGGTGAACGACCTCGCCGGTGTGTCGACGGACCCGCAAGCCGTCGCGGGGGTGCAGGCCGATGACTTGACCATCGATGATTCGGCCGTCGTGGCTTAGCCGGACGTCGTGGCCGAGCATACGGCAGCGTTCCTCCCAAGCTTGTAGCAGCCGATCGTCGTGCCGTTGGTTCCAGGCGTGTTCGACCTGCGTGAGCGTTTCGAGGAGCAGTTCGAGTCGATCCACGTCGGCGCCGCACTGGCCTAGGCTCGTGGTCTGAGCGCGTAGCGGAGGGGGGAGCTGTTCGGCAGTGAGCCCGACATTGATCCCGACACCGACGGCCGCGGCGTGGTCCCGGGTCTCGACGAGGATGCCCGCGATTTTGCGGCCGTCGACGTAGAGGTCGTTGGGCCACTTGATCGCGGCCGCGCGGCCAACGGGCTCGAGCCAACGGTCCAAGGCTTCGGCGACGCCGACCGAGGTCGCCAACACCAGCCGCTCGGCCTCGGCGGGTGTCGCGCGAAAGGCGAGGCTGAACGTCAGGGCGCTGCCGGGTGGGGTGATCCATGGCCGGCCGAGCCTTCCACGGCCAGCGGTCTGGTGGTGGGCGACGAACACCGCGCCCGGGGCGGTGGCCGGGGCGGATGCGATCAGGTCGCGGGCGAGGTCTTGGGTGCTGCCGGTTTCGCGGTAGACCCCGAAATACCGGTTTGGGCCGAAGTGTTCTTCGAGCGCGTCGCGCCACTGTTCGAGCGGGGTGCTATCCATCGGTCGGGCCGGGCGGTAGGGCGGTGGGTGGCGGGCCGAGGTCTAAGCCGAGATCGAGGTTGACCGAGGAATGGGTCAACGCCCCGACCGAAATACGGTCGACCCCGGCCTCGGCGATCGCGCGGACGGTATCGAGGCGGACCCCGCCGCTGGCTTCGAGCTTAACGGTCGGGCCGACCGGGTCGGGGTAGGCCGCGTTGCGCCGGGTTACCGCTTCGCGGAGCGTGGCGGGGGGCATGTTGTCGAGCAGGATCAAGTCGATCCCGGCGGGTTGGCTGTCTCGGCTCCGGGGGACCGCGAGGGCCCGGTCGAGCTGGTCGAGCGTATCCACTTCGACCATCACGAATTTGAGGCCGGGCACCTCGGCACGGGCGCGGTCGGCCATCGCGGTGAGCGCCCGAGTCCACTGGGCAAGCGGGACGTGGGCGAGGTGGTTGTCTTTGACCAGGACCGCATCGAATAGGCCCATACGGTGGGTGCCGCCCCCGCCGCAGGCCACGGCGTATTTCTGCAGGCCGCGCAGCCCCGGCAGGGTCTTGCGGGTGTCGTAGATTTTTGCGCAGGTGTGCGCCACCCGCTGCGCGAAGGCGGCCGTGTGGGTGGCGACACCCGAGAGGTGTCCGCACAGGTTGAGCGCGACGCGTTCGAGCATCAGCACCGAGCGCAGCGGGCCACGCAGGGTGGCGACCGTGTCTCCGGGATCGATCGCGGCGCCGTCCACCGCGAGGGCGTCGAGTTCGATCTGGGGGTCGTAGGCTTCGATCATGGCCGGGAGGGCCGCGAGCCCCGCGACAACCCCCGGGGCGCGGGCGACGATGGCGGCTTCGCACCACCGGTCGGCGGGGATGAACAGCGAGGTCGTGGCGTCGAGGTGGTCGGGGCCGAGGTCTTCACGTCGGGCGGTGGTGACGAGGTTGGTAAGCTCGTGGTCGGAGACGAAAAAATCAAGAGCGGGCATAGGCAGGTTCCGGTCCGGGCTCAGGCGGTTCGGCGGAACAGGACACGATACCGGCGGTCGCCGAGGGCGACAAAACGGATCGTGTCGCCGGGGCGGAGGCCGAAGGCGTCGAAGTAGCGCTTCCAGCCGCGCCACCGGACCCGGGTGCTGCCCGGGACCAGATCGGTTTCGACAATGTTCCCGTCGGGGAGTTCGAGCGAAAACGCGGCGGCCCGCATGGCTTCGGATGCCTGAGGCAGCTGGACGTAGCGGTTTTTGTAAGCGCCTCGACGGAGCTTGATATCGAGCAGCGGGTTTGCGGTATCGGTAAGCGTGTACCAGGCCCGCATGTTCTGTGTTTTATATCGCGGGCCACAGTCCAGAGGTTCGACGCCGCGGAGGCGGATGAACGTGGCGAAGGGTCGGTCGCGGCGCTGGTTCCAGTATTCGTCGGTGCCGCAGACGGCGGGGTTCCACCGCGTGCGGAGCGCGTCGAGTTGGGTGGGGGTTTGGTGCGCGTGGTCGTGGACTTCGTCGGCGAGGGCGGTGGCCATGAACGAGCCACCCGAGGCTTTGAAGAAGAGGCGCTCGCCCGCGGTGACTGCGCCGAAGGGCGGGCAGCGCACCTTGGCCAGCCGGCTCTCGACGGTTTTCTGGCCCGCGAGGATCATACGGAGGTATTCGCGTTGCAGGACCGCGACGTGAATCGGCATTAGCGTAGCCCCTTGACCACCAGCCACACCCCGGCGAGGCCGGCACCGGCGTACATGACCAACGTAAACGGCTTTTCGGGGATCACTCGGTTGAGCCACAGCCCGAGCAGCGAGCCCAGGGGCACCAGTAAAATCAGGAGCCCCGAGACGCTCAGGGTGTGCGGCGTAATGAAGCCCAGGGCCAAGAAGGTGGGGACCTTGAACCAATTGATCACGAAGAAGTAGAGGACCAGGGTGCCGACGATCCGGCGTTTGTCAAGGCCTTGGTCGAGGATGTAGACGGTCATGACGGGCCCGGCGGCGTGGGCGAGGGTGGACACGAAGCCGGCGAGCCCCCCGGCCGTGATGCCGGCGGCGCGGTGGCGGGGGATCCGGGGGACGCGGCCGCCGAACATCCGGTAGAGCTGGAGGCCGACGAGCAGGAGACAGACGCCGCCGACGGTGAGGTTTAGCGCGGTGGCGAGAGACTGGCCGGCGGCCGCCGAGGCGGTGGCGGGAGCGAGCGCCGCGGCGGAGTTGATGGATCCAGGGTCCGCGGCGGTTGCGATCGGCGGGGCGGCTTCTTGGATGGTGAAATAGCCGAGTAGCGTGGTGCCGACGGCGATCCCCAGGACCCCTCCGATCAGGGCCCAGCGGAGGTGCGGGGCGGAGCGGTCGCGGCGGTGCTGGGCCACCGCGACGAGGTCGGCGGCGAGCAGGATCGGGAGCATGACCCCCACGGCCAGCTGCGCGTCGAGGGCCACCGCCACCAGCGGCACCGCGAGGATCCCCACGCCGCCGCCGAACCCCGACTTGGCGATCCCCGTAATCAGCACCGCGCCCGCCAACGCGGCGAGGCCCACCGCCACGGGGATACCCTCCGGGATCAAGGTTGTGAGTGCTTCCAACATCGGACCGCAAGTGTAAGCGATGCGGTGACGCAGGCTCGATGCGGTCAGGCACCGGTCAGGTCAGGTAGGTATAGCCCGCGAGGCCCTGCTCGTAGAAACGGCGCAGCACCGCGGATTCCGCCAGAGTCAATCGGCCCTCGCGGACCGCGCGTTCCAAGGTGTTGCCGAACGTTCGGCGGAGTTGATGGGGATCGAATTGAACGTACTCCAAGACCTGGCCGGCGGTATCGCCTTCGACGATTTCGTCGATGTGGACCACGCCCTGTGGATCCACCGTAACGTGGACCGCGTTGGTGTCGCCGAAGAGGTTGTGGAGATCGCCGAGGGTTTCCTGGTAAGCCCCGACGAGGAAGAAGCCCAGCAGGTAGTCGTCGCCGGTGTAGGGGTGGAGCGGGAGCACGGGGACGTCGGGCTTGCCGCTGCCGGGGGGGGCGATGAAGCGGTCGATCTGGCCGTCGGAATCGCAGGTGATGTCGGCGAGGACGCCGCGACAGGTCGGTGTTTCATCGAGCCGATGGATCGGCATGACGGGGAACAGTTGGCCGATGGCCCAGCTGTCCGGGAGGGATTGGAAGACCGAGCCGTTGCAGAAATAGAGGTCACTAAGCAGGGTATCGAGACGCGCGAACTCTTCCGGCACGGGATCGAGGGCCTGGGCCAAGCGGTGAGCCTGCGAGCAGATGGTGTAGTACAAGCGTTCAGCGAGTCCGCGGTGTTCCAGCGAGCAGTAGCCCAGACTGAAGAGACTCAGCGTCTGGTCGCGCGCGACCTGCGCATCATGAAAGTATTCGCGGAGGTGCTCGAGGTCGAGCGCCTCAAGGGTTTCGGCGAGCGTACGCACCGGTTCCGGCAGCCTCGCCAACGCGGCCGGGTCCAGCGACGCGGGCGGTTCGAAGCGGTCGAAACCCGACCAGCCGCGGACGTCCATAATCAATACGCTGTGGTGGGCGGCCATCGCGCGGCCGGCTTCGGTGATGATGGTGGGGGCGGGCACGCCGGCGGCGCGGCAGACTTCGCCGACGTGGTAGACGACGTTGTTGGCGTATTCCGCGAGCGAGTAATTGATGCTTGAGGTGTGGCCGCTGCGGCTGCCGTCGTAATCGACGCCCAGCCCGCCGCCGACGTCGAGGTAATCGAGGCCGGCTCCGAGTTTGACGAGTTCGGCGTAGAGCCGGGCGGATTCGACGAGGGCGGCTTTGAACGCCCGGATGTCGTTTACCTGGCTGCCCAAATGGAAGTGGACCAGCCGGAGGCAGTCGAGCATGCCTTCGGACTCGAGCAGGCGGACGGCGTCGAGCATCTCGCTCACGAAGAGGCCGAACTTGCTGCGGTCACCGCCGGAACCCTCCCACCGGCCCGAGCCGGCGCTGGCGAGCTTAATACGGATCCCGATGGCGGGGCGGACGCCGTGCTTCTTGGCCTGCTCGATGATCAGCGGAAGCTCGCTGAATTTCTCGACGACCGGGATGACCGGGCGGCCGATCTTCCAGGAGAGCACGACGGCCTGGATGAACGCGCGGTCCTTGAACCCGTTGCAGATGATCAGGTTTTGTTCCGTGGTCTCGCCGCCGAGTTTGGCGGGCCCATGGGCCAAGGCGAGGGCGGCGAGGAGTTCGGGCTTGCTCCCGACTTCGAGGCCGAAGCCTAGCTCTCGGCCGTACCGCAGCAGGTCTTCGACGACGTGACGCTGCTGATTGACCTTGATCGGGTAGACCCCGCAGTAACGGCCGGGGTAATCAAACTCCGCGATAGCCGAGGCAAATGCCTGCGCGATATGCTTGAGGCGGTCTTCGAGTATCCCGGGGAACCGGAGCAGCACCGGCGTCGCGACGCCACGCTCGCGGAGGTCCAGGACTAATTGATGGAGACACACCCCTATCGACGGGTTGCGGTCGGGGTGTACCCATACCTTGCCGTTGTCACCGGCCGAAAAATAACCCGCGCCCCAGTAGTTGATGCCGTACAAGGCAGCGTTGTCGTCGATGACCGACCCTGCCAGAGGCGGCACGGGCGGCGGCGGGTCAGCCGGCGGCGGATACGGTTGAGAAGCAAAGGGGTGCAAGGGGCGATGGCTCGCAAATTCTGGGGTGGGCGGCGGAAGCAACCGGACCTATAAAATTATAAGGCACGATCCCAACGGGTTCATGTAACGTTCGTGCGTTGTGAATTCAATTTCAGCGCACGCCGACGCAAACCGCAGCGTCTGGCCGGACGCAAGCCTGTTGACGAATAAAGATCATCTTAGGGATCGGGCGTAATGACCACTACACCCGGAGTGGGGGTGCGCTTCCGTGCGAGGCCCGGTACATCACGGCTACGCCATGGGATGATTCGGCCTCGGTGGGTAAGCTCTTCTCATAAACAACAAGCCGTCTCCGAAAAGACGGCTTGCAGGTAAATACGAGATTGCGAGAGGCGAGTGCTAAATTACTCAAGCCCTGCGTCGGCGGACCATCATCATCAAGCCCGTTGAGGCCAACAGGATGGCGGCAGAGGGTTCGGGTATGACGAACTGAACGGTGTCGATGACCAAATCGGTGGCGGCTAGGCTGGTGGTGATGTTGAAATCGATGGAGTCGATACTCGACAAATCAACGCCGGTCAGGCCCGGATCGGTGAGGGAGAGAAAGACCGACTGGGCGCCCGAGGTCACACCGTCACTGACCGCACCCGCCACCGTGCCGGTGTTAACTCCGTCATCGAAAGTGAACGCAAGAACCGCCGATTTATCGACGAAGCTGAACTGGATTTCGATTGCTTCGAACAGGCTGCTGCCGGTGACATCGACGTCGGTGAAGTCGTCATAAAGGATGTCGAGGATTGCACCGGAAGTGCCAAAGGCCGTGGAGCCGGTATCGAAAATAAGTGAGCCGGAACTCGGGGGAAGGATTGCGGTGATCGCGGTACCGCCAGAGGTTCCCACGTCGAGAGTGACTTCACGGTCGGCACCGAACACGTCGGCGGTCGCGGCCCCGTTGAAGTCTCCACCGACTACCGTACTGGAGGTCGCATCGAAGGTGGGGCCGGTCGGGACGCTAAGAATGAAGTTGTCGCCTTCAAACGTGTCCAAAACCAATTGTGCCTGCGACGTAGAGCCAGCGGCAATCAGTCCTAATGCGACTAGTGAAAATCCCGCCCTCTTAGAAAAAACCTTCATGAATCTCATTTTCTCGTCTTCCCGTTTCCGGTTTTCACCCCAATACATCCAGGATTCATTTTATGAAGCGACAGACGGCCGCGATACGGATGTACTTAAAAGATACCTAATTACCTAAAATATAAGCCAAATCGAAGGACGATGCAACCATAAAGTAACAAATCCAAATAATTCTAGGCGGGCAGCCGATCGAGCTGTTCTGAAAAAGCACCCATGATGTTAAAATAGGTAAACGAAAAACTTTATGGCACCCGTGCAGATTGCCTATTTGGTTCTTACTAATCGGTTGTTGTGGCAAATAATTAAATGTATAAGATTATATTTTTTATATAATTAAAGAAAATCAGGCCTGTAGCTGATTCCGCTGCCGTTGAGCTTGATCCATTTGTTGCGGGCTGGGGCTCAAGCCGGTGCGCATCATTTCCATAAAGCAATCAAAAAGGTAGCGGCTGTCGTGCGGTCCGGGGCTGGCTTCGGGGTGGTACTGGACCGCGAAGACCGGGTCGGACCGGTGGCGGAAGCCTTCGAGCGTGCGGTCGTTGAGGTTGAGGTGGGTCGGTTCGCCGCCGGCTTTTTCGAGGCTGTCGCGGTCGACCGCGAAGCCGTGGTTCTGGCTGGTGATTTCGACTTTCTGGGTGCCCAGGTTCTGGACCGGCTGGTTGCCGCCGCGGTGGCCGAACTTGAGTTTGAAGGTGTCCGCCCCGAGGGCGAGGCTCAGCAATTGATGGCCGAGGCAGATCCCGAAGATCGGGTATTGGCCAACGATCTGCTTGAGATGATCAATGGCGGGTTGGACGGCCGCGGGGTCGCCCGGGCCGTTGGACACAAATAATCCGTCGGGGTGGTGTTCGCGGATCGCCTCGGGCGCGGTGTCGTAGGGCAGCACGGTGACGTCGCACCCGGCGTCGGTGAGGTTACGGAGGATGTTGAGCTTGGTGCCGCAATCCAGGGCAACGACCTTAAAGCGTTTTTCACTGGCCGGGACATGCCCGTGAAGCGGAGCCCAGTCGCCGAGGTCTTCCCTCCACCGGAGCGGGTCGCGTCGGCCTACGTCGCGGACGAGGTTGCGCCCGACCAGGCTTGGCGAAGCTTTTACCCGGGCGACCAGGTCGGCATCGGCGGGGCTCGGGTCGGTGCAGATGACGCCGCGCAGGGCCCCTTCGTGACGCAGCCGGCGGGTCAGGGCCCGGGTATCGAGGCCGGTGATCCCGGTGATCTCGTGCTCGGCGAGCCAGTCTTCGAGCCGGGCGGTGGCGCGGTGGTTGCTCACGGAAAGCGAAAGCTCACGCACGATCAGGCCACGCACCTGGGGGCGGGCGGATTCGAGGTCCTGTTCGTTGACGCCGTAGTTTCCGATCAGCGGACAGGTCATGGTCACGATCTGGCCGGCGTACGATGGGTCGGTGACGATTTCCTGGTAGCCCGAGAGCGAGGTGTTGAAGCAGACCTCGCCTTCAACGCACCGGGGGGTCGTATCGCCGAAGGCTCGGCCGGTAAAAACGCTCCCATCTTCGAGCACCAGGCGAGCGGGAGCGGGGTCAGGCGTGAGGGTGGTCTCGGTCATGCAGGCATACTAGCGGGCTTTCGCGTTTCCGTCGGCCGATGGGGCAGGCCGACGAACGCCAAAGACGCGCAAGCCAGAAGAACGTCGTGCCGGTATCGCTTGACGCGGTCACGGGTCAATCCGTTTCGCGAGGGTGCCGGGCAAAGATCGTGGTTTCCTGTGCCGGATCGAGGGCGGAATCCGTCTCCTCCGCGGGAACGTCGGCATCTTGGGGTGCGGGGTCCAGGGGCGGCGGGGCGGTATCGAAGAGTTTGATGAGCGGGCTCATCCCTTCGGCCGGGTCGAGCGGGGTGACGGTGGCGAGGACGGTGACGCCGGCCTGAACTTTCTGCCCCTGGGCGATCTGCACCTCCGGGCGGAGCGTGGCGGGGAGGTAGAGCTCGGTGGTCGAGCCGAGCTTAATTATCCCCATACGCTGCCCACGCTGAACCACTTGCGCTTCGTCCAGCGCGTTGTGGATGGTGCGGGCCAGCAGGCCGGCGATCTGGCGGACGGCGGCCACGGGGTGCCCCTTGACCGGGTGGACCAGGAGCGTGGTCATCGATTCATTGTCTTCCGCGGCCTCGGGGTTGAGCGTGTTGCGGTGGTGCCCGGGCTGATGCGTAATAGATTTCACGCGGCTGTGGCAGGGGCAGCGGTTGAGGTGGACATCGAAGACGGACATGAAGATACGGACGCAGGTCGCGGGGCCGTCGAAAGGTTCGAAGTGTTCGAGTTCGTGGATCGAGGAGACTGTGCCGTCGGCCGGGGCGACGACCGCGTTGCGCTGGCTGGGGACGCGGCGCTCGGGGTCACGAAAAAAGGTGAGGATCCCGCCCACCACCAGGCCGGCTCCGATCGCGCCGGGCCAATACCCCAATAGGATCAGCGACAGCCCGACACAAGCGCCCACGGCGAGGATGGTGAGCCATTCTTTTTTGGCGTACGGGCTAAGCATGGCGGAGTCGTGGTGGCGCGGAAAAACAGGCAAACCGGTTCGCTGCACACGCTCGATCCTCGACGGCCGAACACGCAAAGGTTCAGCGTCTGAACCGCGCCGTGAAGCGAGAACTAACCGCCTCATGATATCCCGCATAAGCCGACCACGGGTCCAGGTCGGAGAGGATTTTACGGGCCGTCCATCGGGCACGTCGGCTCCGGACCCAGGCAGGCGTGCGGCCGCAAACCCATGGATGTGAGCCGGGCGAAATGCCCGGGGGCCACAAAGTATCGGTCCGCGACGAGCCGCGTACGGCACGCAGCATCGTGATAAGCGGTGCCGTTTTGCGGCAGGGCTTAGGCGGATTTTTTGCCGAACACAAAGCCAAGCCCGCCCAGGACTGCGCTTACCGCGGCGAGGATCGCGCAGAGGAAGAGCACCTTCATCGCGTCCCCGTCGGCGGTTACCAGAGCGGAGGTGAGCGAGCTGCGGCTGCCCGCAATCGCGGCGGCGATCACCACGAGCCCAATGATCAGCGCGAGCATCGCGCCGATCAGCAAGCCGGCGCCCAGCGCGCTGCCGGCGGGGTCGGATTCTTCACCGGTGTAGACCGCGCTCACGCTGTGGGCCGTACCGGCCACGCCGGCGCTGGGCAGGTCCATCGATCCGGTGTCGCTGCTGTCGACCAGGTTCTCGAGACCCGAAGGTCCGGAAGCGCCGGTGTCCATGGCGAGCGCACCGTCGAACACCCCCGACGAGCCGACGGAAGACTCGAGCCCGAAGTCGGTCATAGATGCGCCCGTGCCGGTGTCGCCGCCGCCGGGGTAGATCTCGTCGAGGAGTTCCGCGCCGAGGCTGGTGTCGTCGGATTCACGGGTAAGGTCCAGGAGCCCCGACCCCGAGCCAACGGATTCTAAGGCGAGTTCTTCGTCGTCGATCTGGGGCTGGGTGACCTGCGTCTGGGCCATGGGGTCGGCCGGCTCGACTTCGCCCGCGTCGAAGACGCTGATGCCCGTGGCTTCCTTGGGGTCTTCCGGTTCGTCGAAGCCGCCGCTGGACATCGAGTCGGCGAGGCTGATCGCGTCGGTATCATCAGGCCCGGGGTCCGCCAATGGGATACCGATACTCGAGCCGGCGATGCTGTCGTCGCCCCCTCCGGCGAGCGAGTCGACCTGCTCCCGTTTGAACATGAGCTTGTCGCGATCACGGAACTGCTGGAGCTTGCCGGACGAAGCCATCTCTTTGACCGCCTCGGCATCCAGGCCCAGCCGGTCGGAAGCTTCTTCGAGGGTATAAAACATCTTGGCCATGGAATCAGACTCCGGGGAGACGGAAAGAAGCTCGATCGATCGGCGGAGGCGGACGCCCAGCCTTGTCCATATAAGATAAGTCTAACCCAGAAGGGGAGCAAGATTTGGACGGCCGGCTGCGCACCTCAGGCCGCGTTACCGGACCGTCGCCGGGTCAGCGGGCCCGGTCCAGGACGCGGTACTGGATCGCCTCGGCGATGTGGTGGGCCGAGACGTGGGGCTGGTCTTCGAGGTCGGCGATGGTCCGGGCCACCCGGCGGACTTTGTCGTAGGCCCGGGCGCTCAGGCCAAGCTCGGTCATGGCTTGACGCAGCAGCTCGTTCGCGGGGCCGTCGAGTTTGGCGTAGCGGTCGAGTTCCGAGCCCGAGAGGACGCGGTTGATCTTGAGGGGGCTCCCGTGGCGGCGGGCCTGACGGGCGCGGGCCGCGACGACCTTTTCGCGCAGCGTCGCCGAGTCGCTGCCGTTTTTTTCGCCGGTCAGCTGCCGGTAGGGCACGGGCGGGACTTCGATATGGATATCAACGCGGTCGATCAGCGGCCCCGAAAGCTTGGCGAGGTATTTGTCCATCTGCCGCTGGCTGACGTCGTCGATGGGGGTGTCACCCTTGGGCGTGGGGTTCATCGCGGCCACCAGCATGAACCGGGCGGGGAAACGGACCGAGCCGTGGGCCCGCGCGATGGTGACCTCGCCGTCTTCCAGCGGTTGGCGTAGGGTTTCGAGCACCGCCCGAGGGAACTCGGGCATCTCGTCCAGAAACAGCACGCCGTGGTGGGCGAGCGAGACTTCGCCGGGCCGGGGGATGGTCCCGCCGCCGACGACCGCCACCGGGCTGGCGGTGTGGTGGGGGCCGCGCACCGGGCGCGCGGTCATGAGCGACTGGCCCCGGGGCACTTGGCCGATGGCCGAGTAAATCCGCGTCACTTCGAGCGCTTCGTCACGCGACAACGGCGGCAGGATGCCCGGCAGCGCCCGGGCGCACATCGATTTGCCCGTGCCCGCCGGGCCGATCATCAGAATGTTGTGCCCGCCCGCCGCCGCGAGGGTCAGTGCTCGTTTCACCGCTTCCTGCCCCCGCACGTCCCCGAAGTCGATCGGGGCGTGGGCGCGTTCGAGTTCGGCATCGACCTCGGCCGGGCGGACCGCTTCGATCTCGTGCGTGCCGTTGAGTAGACCCACCACGCTCGACAAGGCATCGGCGGCGTACACTTCGACCCCATCCACCGCCGCGGCCTCCTCCGCGTTATCCGTCGGCACGACCACGCCCCGGACCCCGAGCCGTTTGGCCAATAGCGCAAGGTTGATCACCCCGCTGACCGGCCGCAGTCGGCCGTCGAGCGCGAGCTCACCGGCAAAGAGCAGGCGTTTATGCTCCGCCGTCTCGATCACCCGGGCCGCGAGCAGCAGCCCGACCGCGATCGGCAGGTCGTAGACCGGCCCCTCTTTCTTAATGTCCGCCGGGGCCAGGTTCACCAGCAGCCGCGCCATCGGGAACGGGTACCCCGAGTTCACGATCGCCGAGCGGACCCGTTCGACCGATTCTTTGACCGCCGCGTCGGGCAGGCCGACGATCGTGGTCTTGGGCAGCCCGCTCTCCGCGACATCGACCTCGACTTCACAGGCGAGCGGATTGATGCCTTGCAAAACAAAACTGTGGACCTGAGCGAGCACACTTAGAAGATAACCGAATGCCGATAGCCATCGAAATTCTAGGTGCTTCGGGCATTCACGACCGCCGCCTATGATCGCATTTCCTGGCCACGAAGGCCCCCTATGCGGTACCGCCACGCCCTCACGGAGGAGCCATGGAACAAGATCGATGAGCACTTGCCGGGCAAAACCGGCGATCCGAAACGCACCGCCGCGGACCACCGCCTGTTCGTCAACGCGGTGCTCTACGTGCTCAAGACCGGCATCCTCTGGGCCGACCTGCCCGCGGGCTTGGGCAAGCCTAACCCGGTCTGGAAGCGCTACGACCGCTGGGTCGGGACGGGTGTGTGGGAGCGGGTCGGCCGGGCCTTGGGCGACGCGGACCTGACCGAGCCGCCCGAGGACTCCAACTCGACGCGACCCGCGTCAAGGCCCACCCCACGGCCGCGACGGGCCGACGAGAGCCGGGTAAAAAAACAAAACGCCGAACCCCGCCGATGTTTCGCCCACCCCACGGCCCCCGGAATAGGCTTACCATCAAGCGGCACGCGGCGGTCGATCCGTACGGCCGGCTTCTTCGGCGGATCGTCACGCCGGGCCAATGCGGCGACGCCCCGCAGGCCGAGGCGTGGCTCGACGGCATCCGTGCCCGGCACGTGATGGCCGACGCGGTATGACCGCAACGCGATCCGCCGACAGATCGAGCGGGAAGACGGGGCGGGCCTGTATCAAACCCAACCAAACCGCAAACGCAAGCAAAGGTACAACCGTCGGCGATACAAGCACCGCCACGTGAGCGAGCGGTTTTTCGGGCGGATCAAGCCGTGCCGCCGCGTCGCCACCCGCTAAGAGAAGAAGGCGATCAACTTCGCCGCCTTCACCCGGCTGGCCGCCGGACTCGCGGGCATGACTTGAATCTCCGTAGCAGCTAGAGAGTTGTCCATCACCAGCCGATTGAGCGGGAACGCAATACCCACGACAGGATTCGAACCTGTGACCGTCGGCTTAGAAGGCCGGTGCTCTATCCAGCTGAGCTACGTGGGCGTGTCGACGAGCAGATGAATTTTACGGTTTTTCGGTTACGCGGTCGCAGGCTTGGCGGGCGCGAGGCTGAGCCAGCGGAGGTGATCGAGGGTTTCGTTCATGAGCGAGAGACGGGCCATCTGGAGGGCGCACTTGGTGGCGCGGTCACGGATGCTCGCCCGGTCGCCGGTAAAGCGGGCGCAGCGGGCGAGGGTCTGGGTGGAGGAAGCGAGGGCGAGCCACACCGTGCCGACGGGTTTTTCGGGCGTGCCCCCGTCGGGCCCGGCGATGCCGGTGACGGCGAGGGCGAGGTCGGCCCCGCTGCGTTCGCGGGCCCCTTGGGCCATCGCGCGGGCGACGGGTTCGCTCACCGCGCCGTGGGCGTCGATTGCCGCGGCGGAGACGCCGAGCTGCTGGGTTTTCAGGGCGTTGGTATAGGTGACCCAGCCGCCGAGGTAGGCCGCGCTGCTGCCGGGGATGTCGGTGAGCATGGCCCCGATCAGGCCGCCGGTACAGGATTCGGCGGTGGCGAGGGTCTGTTTTTCCCGCTTCAGAAGCTCGAGCAGCGCGGCAGGGAGCAGCTCGTCGTCGCGGCCGAAGGCCAGGGGGTGGAGACGTTTTTCGACGGCGGCGGCGGTGGCTTCGAGCCGAGCCCGGGCGTCTTCGGGGTCGGGGAACTCGGCCCGGAGGCGGACCGAACACATGCCCTGGGCCACGGTGGTCCCAACGGTGGGGTTTTGGTCGCGGCGCATCAGGTCGTCGAGGCGCTGGGCGACATCGGACTCGCCCAGGCCGAAGGTGTTGATCTTGGTGGTCAGGATCACGCCCGGGGCGGTCGTGCGCAACGCGGGGGCGAGGGCGGGCAGCACGGCGTCTTCCACCATGGCCCGCATCTCGCGGGGCACGCCGGGGACCACGAAGATGCGGGCGTCGTGGAGCGACGCGGCGATGCCCGGCGCAGTGCCGTGGGGATTGGGAATCATGGCGGCGCCCACGGGGTGGGTGGCCTGCACGCGGTTGCGCTGAGCCATCTCGTAGCCGCGTGAGGCGAAGAAGGCCTCGAGGGTACGCAGCGCCGCCTCGTCGGTGACCAGATCGACCTCCATCGCGTCGGCGAGGGCCTGGCGGGTCAGGTCGTCCTGCGTCGGCCCCAGGCCGCCCGAGACGATCACCAGGTCGGCCCGCGTGCTCGCCCAGCGGATGGCGGCGGCGATCAGCGGCTGGTCGTCGCTGACGGTTTCGTGGAGAACCGTCGAGACGCCTAGGGAGGCCAGGCGGGCGGCGATCCACGCGGAGTTGGTATCGACGGTTTGGCCCAGCGCCAGTTCGTCGCCGATCGAGAGGAGGATGGCTTTCATCGGCGTAGTGTAGGGCCATCATCTATAATGACGGGATGACCGCGAAACTCATGGACGGAAAACGCGTGGCCCAGGAAACCCTGGCGGCCGCGGGCCGGCGGGTCGAACAGATCAAAGAAGCCACCGGCGTAACCCCCTGCCTGGCGACCGTCCTCGTAGGCGCCGACCCCGCGTCGATTACTTATACGCAGATGAAACGGCGCCGCTGCGAGGGCATCGGGATGGCGTCGCGGAAGGTAGAGCTGCCGGCCGAGACCACGACGCCCGAGTTGCTGGCGGCGGTGCACGCACTCGGCGGCGACCCGGCGGTGCACGGCATCCTGCTCCAGCATCCCTCGCCGCCGCATATCGACGAACGGGCCGCGTTCGAGGCGATCCCGGTGGCCAAAGACGTGGACGGGGTCACCTACGGCAGCTTCGCGCGGATGTGGTTTGATCGCCAGGCCGGCTCGGGAGAGGACGCGTCCGTAGCGTTTGACAGTTGCACACCCGGGGGCATCATCCGGCTGCTCGATGCATATAACGTGGAGATCGAAGGAAAAAACGCGGTAGTCATCGGCCGCAGCGCAATCCTGGGCAAGCCGATGGCGGGGCTGCTGCTCGCGCGCCACGCGACGGTCACGGTCTGCCACAGCCGGACGCCCGACGTGGCCGACCAAGTCAAGCGGGCGGACATCGTGGTGGCGGCGGTGGGGCGGGCCGAATTCGTCCAGGGCGACTGGATCAAGCCCGGGGCGGTGGTCATGGATGCGGGTTACAACGCGGGCAACGTCGGCGACGTGGCGTTTGCCCCGGCCTCGGAGCGGGCGTCGCTGATCACGCCGGTGCCCGGGGGCGTGGGCCCGATGACGATTGCGACCCTGATCGACCAGACGGTGGACGCCGCGGCGACGCAGCTCGGTGTCGAGTTTTAATTATGAAAAGGCCCGGCGATGTTTTGCGGTTCTCGATCGATGTGTCCGCCCCGGCCTTATCTCGGGCCCACGCCCCGCCGGTAAATCGTAGAGAACGCGTTGGATGATTGTTTTTCTGTCGAAGCGTATCGTTATTTTTTCCTCGTTGAATTTGTGAGTCTGTCTTGCCGTCATTCAGTGCTTCCAACTACGACGTACAGAAAACCTCGGGCGTCTGCCTGGCCACGGGGCAGCCGCTGGTGCCCGGCGAGGCGTGTTACTCGGCGCTGCTGGATGTGCCGATGGCCGAGCGAGACGCGGGCGACGAACTGGGGATGAAGCGAGTCGATGTTTCGGCGGACGCCTGGGAAAAAGGCTTCCGCCCGCCGCATCTTTTCAGCTTCTGGAAGACACTGGTTCCTGAGCCCCACGCGAAGAAACGCGTGTTTGTCGACGACGCTTTGCTGCTGAATCTGCTGCGTCGGCTGGAAGACGCGAGCGAGCCACAGCGTCTGGCGTTCCGCTTCGTCGTCGCCCTCATCCTGATGCGCAAGAAGCTCCTGCGTTACGACGGCACCGAGCGGACCGACGACCCGGACGGCGATGGCCCGGTGGAGGAGCACTGGCGCTTCACCCCTAAGCTCGATGTCTCGAAAGGTCATTTGGGTAAATGGAACGAAGACGAAGCGCTCCGCGTGCTCGACCCGCGGCTCGACGAGTCGCAGATCGAACAGGTGACTTCGCAACTGGGCGAAGTGCTGGCGGCGGAGCTTTAGCGATGGCATTTCCGAGCCCCAGGCCGACAACACGGCTCCGGCGAATGGCCTGGTGCGGGCGGGCGAAGTTAGCCGTGGGCTGCGGGATTGCGGCGTTTTCGTTGGCCGGCTGTAACACCGCCCCGATCGTGCCCGATGACCTGAACCCACCGCGGGCGGAGGTGACGCCCCCGGCCGCACTGCCGACCTACGCCGCGCTGGTCCGGCGTTACAACGAGAACGCCGGGGCGTTGGATGCGTTGTGGGCCCGGACGAAAGTCGAGGTCCGCTGGCGTGACGAAAAGAACCGTAAACGGCGGGAGTCCGGCGACGGCCGTCTGATCTTCGAGCGGCCGCTCAACACCGCCTGGACGGTCGAGGTGCTGGGCGACCCGAAGCTCTGGGCGGGGTCCGATGTCCGGGGGTTCTGGCTCTTCGACCGGCTGGGAGAAGGCCGGGCCTACTACGGAGCCTACGGCCGGCGGCTCTACCGCCCGCTCCCGCTGCCGATCCAGCCCGAGGCGCTGCCCTATCTCCTGGGCTTGGTCCCGCTCGACGCGGGCCGTCGGCCCGAGCCGCCGGAGGTCGAATGGTTCAACGGCTACTACCTGATCGAACCCCCGGGGTTGGACCTTCGGCTCATGCTCGACCCGGCAACGGCCCGGCCGGTGCGGGTAGATCTGACCGACTCCGAGGGCCAGAGCGTGGTGACGTGTATCCTCACCGGCGATTTAGAAGTCTCCACCATGGGCGACGACGAGCGGCGGGCGGTCCTGCCCAAGAAAGCCGAACTCTACCCCCGCGATCAGGAATCGCGCTTGACCGTCACGCTCGTGCGGGCCAGCGGCGACGACCAGAAAATTAAGAATAAATGGTTCGACTACGAGCTACTCAAAAAAGCGCTTAGGCCGAAAGTAGTGATCGACCTGAATGAGCCTTGAGGGGCGAGGCGCGGGCGACGGACGCCAACCGGAAGCAGCGTTTTAGAGCATCCCCACCCCCCCTTAGCGCTTCGGCGTGCGATCGGCGATGACATGGTTTAGACCAGGAGGTCTGGCCATGAAGGCGTACGCGATGGATTTGCGGCAACGGGTATCGACGACGGCGACGCGGGGCTGCCGCCCCCGTCAGCCGCTCGGGGAGAAGATGCCGTCGGTGTTGGACGAGGTCACGTCCACCGATGCCGTCAACGGCTTCCGACACGGCGGCGACACGCTACGGGTGAGGTAGGAATGCGCTAGTCAGGTCCTATCCGGCTTGCCGTTGCGCGGGCCCGAGCGGCTTACTGAGACATTTCGTGGCGGAGGATGCGGAGTTTGACGGGCAGCGCGAACTTGACGTCCTCGTCGATCAGGTGAGACTCGTCGACCTCGCCCCGGTAGCGATCGATGAGTATCTGGAGCACGCCGTCGACCAGGTCCTCAGGGGCCGAGGCCCCGGCGGTGACCAGCACGGTATCGATGCCATCAAACCAGTGGTTCTGGAGTTCGGAAGCGTCGTCGATGAGGTGTGCGGGGGTGCCGTCGGTCTCGCTGATCTCCGTGAGGCGGACGGAATTCGACGAGTTTTTGCTGCCCACCACGAGCGTGAGATCCGCGCACGGGGCGAGGTGACGCACGGCGTGTTGGCGGTTCGTCGTGGCGTAGCAGATGTCTTCTTTGGGCGGGGCGATGCACCAGGGGAAGCGGGCCTTGATCGCATCGATCACGTGATTCGCGTCGTCGATGCTCAGCGTGGTTTGGGTCAGGTAGATCAGCCCCTGCGATTCAGGGAAGTCGAGCTTGGCGACGTCGGCGGGCGACTCAACGATGTGCATCACGTCCGGCGCCTCGCCGTAAGTGCCCTTGATCTCCTGGTGGTCGGCGTGGCCGACAAGGAGGATCTGCTTGCCCATCCGGGCGTAACGCCGCGCCTCGACGTGGACCTTGGTCACCAGCGGGCAGGTTGCATCGATCATGCGCAGGCCGCGATCAACCGACTGGGCCCGGACCTCGGGGCTCACGCCGTGGGCGCTAAAGACGACGGTGCTGCCTTCGGGGACCTCTTCGATCGATTCGACGAACGTAACCCCCTGATCGACAAAACGCTTGACCACGTGCTTGTTGTGGACGATCTCGTGGTAGACGTAGAGCGGCGTGCCGATCAGATCGATCAACTGCTGCACGGTATCGATGGCCATGTGGACGCCGGCACAAAAGCCGCGGGGGTTGGCGAGGATGATTTGCATGAGGGAGCGGGCAGGAAGGCGGGCGTGACGACAGCGGGATGGCGGCCTCGCCGGGTTAATGTGCCATCGGGAATTGCTTGCACAGTTCGACGACCTCGCCCCGGACCGCGTCGAGGGTCGAGGGCTCGCCGCCGCTGGTGAGCACCCGGTTGATCAGCCCGGCGACCTGCTGCATGGCGGGCTCGTCGAAGCCGCGGGTGGTGAGGGCGGGCGTACCGATGCGGATGCCCGAGGTTTTGAAGGGGCTGCGGGTTTCGTTGGGCACCGTGTTCATGTTCGCGATGATGCCCGCGTCCTCGAGCCACTGGGCCGCTTCTTTGCCGGTCAGGTCGGGCGCGGTGGGGCGGAGGTCGATGAGCAGCAAGTGGTTGTCGGTACCGCCGGAGGCGAGCTTATACCCCTTCTCGGCCAGGGACGTGGCGAGCGCTTGCGCGTTGGCGACGACCTGTTGGGCGTAGACCTTGAACTCGGGGCGGAGGGCTTCGCCGAAGGCGACCGCCTTGGCGGCCACCACGTGCATCAGCGGGCCGCCCTGCGTGCCGGGGAACACGCCCTTATTGAAACGCACTGCCAGGTCCGGGTCGTCGGTCAGGATCAGGCCGCCGCGGGGCCCGCGCAGGGTTTTGTGCGTGGTGGTGGTCACCACGTGGCAATGCGGGAACGGCGAAGGGTGAGCGCCCCCGGCCACGAGGCCGGCGATGTGCGCCACGTCCGCCCATAGGATGCAGCCGTGGCGGTCGGCGATCTCACGGAACCGGGCGAAGTCGATCACCCGCGGGTAAGCGGAATAGCCGCACATCAGTACTTTAGGCCGGTGCTCCGCGCAGACCGCTTCGACGGTGTCGAAGTCGATCGTGCCGAACGCCTCGTCCGCCTCGTCGAGCACCAGGTCGTAGGTGACCGGGTTCAGCCATTTACCCGACAGGTTGACCGGGCTGCCGTGGGTGAGATGCCCGCCCTTGGACAAGTCGATCGCCGCGAAGGTGTCGCCCGGATCGAACAGGGCGAGCTGCACCGCCAGGTTAGCGTTCGCGCCCGAGTGCGGCTGGACGTTCGCGAACCCGCACCCGAACAACTCCTTGGCCCGCTCGATCGCGAGCGTCTCGACATCGTCGTGAAACTGGCAGCCCGAGTAGTAACGCTTGCCGGGATAGCCCTCGGCGTACTTGTTGGTCATCACCGAGCCCTGGGCCGCCATCACCGCGGGCGAGGTATGGTTCTCGCTGGCGATCAGCTCGAGGGTGAACTCCTGACGCTCGGTTTCGGCGGCGATGATCCGCGCCACCTCGGGGTCGCCAAGAGCCAATGCGTCGGGGCCGGGAGATAAAACTGCGGTATCGCGGGTCATATTGCGGAATCCTGATGAGGAA
Organism: Planctomycetota bacterium; assembly: GCA_039180025.1. Lineage (GTDB taxonomy): Bacteria > Planctomycetota > Phycisphaerae > Phycisphaerales > Phycisphaeraceae > Algisphaera. The sequence goes on along the minus strand of JBCDDZ010000006.1, from coordinate 64,238 downwards.
CGGGGTCCAAGAATCGTATCGGCCCGGGAGCGGCGGGGCAAAAAGCTCCGTGTGCGCCGAACCACACCGGCATCCTGCATCACGTCGGTTGGATCAGCACGGCTCACGGGGTCCCCGGGTCCGTGGTCGGCTCGGCCGGGAAGGCCGCACCCGGCACGACCGTGATCCGGCCCCGCGAGGTAATCAGTACTTGACCGTCCATCGGACGTAAATCGGTGGGGGGGCGACTGGGAGAGAAGCCGCCGATGACCGACTCGGCCACGATCCTGCCGGTCCGACGCTCGATCGCGAAAAGCCTGACCCCCGCGTTTTCGGCCTCGGGAGCGGGCTGGGTCACCACCAGGACATGGTCCCGCTCGGCCGCGTGATAGAGCAACCGCTTGGGATCGAGCTCGATCGCGTCGCGCCAGCTCAGGGTCAAATCTTTGCTGATCGCCGTGACATCTTGCGGGGTCAGGTGGAGCAGCCGATCGCCGCCGGAGATCAAGACGCCGCGGGCAAGGGTATTGACAATGCTGGGGGTAAGGCGACCCGCCTTCAAGTCCACCGCCGAGAGTCGGGCGTTGTCCGCGAGGAACAGGGCCTCGTCCGTCGCCAGAATCCGTGGCTCACCGGTGAACTCGCTTAGCGGGACCCGCCACCGCAGCCCCCCGTCCCGCCGGCCGTAGAGGCTGACACGCGACGCGGTGGCCACGGCCAGATCGCCCGACGGAGAAAACCCGAGCCAGACAATAGCCTCGCGGTCTTCGATCGGGAGGAAACGCAGCCGCCCGGTCACCAAATCCACCAGCATGACCCGGCCGGCCTGCGTCTCCCCGCCCGGCGCCGCCAAGCCCGCGACCGCGACCACGTCTTCCCCGATCGCCGCGTCGGTAAACAAGTCGATCGGAAGCGCATTCTGCCAAAGCGCCCGACCGGTGTAGCGGTCGATCCCCGCGGCCCGACCGCGGCCGTCGATCACCAGCGCCACCCCTTGGCCCGCCACGACCCGCGCGACCCCGGCCTCCGCCTCCGCCGCGGCCGCGATCTCGCGGTCAAGACGCACTTGTTCCTGCCCGCCGAATTCCGCCTCGATAACGTCGAGCACCGCCCCGGCGTGGACCCGCCGCGCTCCCGCCAGCCCGCCTTCCCCCAATTCAGTCAGCAGAGGCCCCACCGCGATCGCCGGCCACGACGGCCGACCCGTCGCCGCGTCGAGCCCGTAGAGACGGCCGGTTTCCGCAGACCACAGCAGTAAATTGTCACGCCCCAGGTGTGCCAGGGTCAGATCACGCTCGGGCAAAAAAGTTATCCACGACGCGTCCCGACGCCCGGACTCATACAACGCCGCCCCCGCCCGCCGGTCGGCCGGGACGATCAGAAACGCATCCAGTCGCGACGACGCACCGACGTACTCCGTCGCCGGAAACAACGCCCCGGCCAAATCCCACGTCGGGCCAAACGGAGGCCCGACGCGCGGCCGACGGGCCGACGTTTCGCTCCGCGACCGGAGTTCGGCGATCCAACCGGTCGGATCGATCGGAACCCCGTCTCGCACGGGGGTGAGCCGTGGGTGGTCGCGTATGACCTGTTCGAGCCATGTCGCCGCGGCGGCGGGTCGGCCTTGGCTTTCGTAATAAGTCGTTAGCGCTCCCGCGGCGCGGCGGCGGAGGTCCGTGTCTTGGGCGAGCTGGAACGCCCGGCGGTACTGCGTGATGGCCGCGGGATGGGCCGGCTCGTCGGCCTGCCGCTGGGCCGCCGCGAAGATCGCCTCGGGGGCGATCGCGGCGAGCGGGTAACGCTCCGCGATCGCCAGCAGCGCCTCGGTGCCGCCCGAAGGGTCACGCAGCGCCGCGGCATACTCTTGTCGCGCCCGGCGCTCGAACTCGTCGTAGAAACCCTCGCCGCCGTTTTCCTTGAGCTTCTCGAGCCGCTGCCGGGCCGCCAGCCCCCCCCGGCGGGAAGTGCCCAGCGTGACGACACGCGCCTGCGCTTGTGCCGGGTCCAGCAAGACCGCCTGGTACAGCCCCGTGGCCTTCGTGGTTTGACCCACCGCCTCGTAGAAGCGGCCCTGGGCCAGGTGGTATCCCAGCAGCTCCTCCGGGCTCTGCGTGATCGTCGCGAGCCGATCGAATACCCGCGTGATCGCTTCGGTTCCAATGTCTTCGTGGCGGCGGGTGAGCGCATAAAGCTCGCGAAACGCCTCGGACCGCTGGGCGCTGCGGGGTGGGCCCGCCGAAATACTGAAGTCTGAATCGGAACGCGACATCGCTTGGATCACGTGTTCAACGCCCTCCAGCAGGGCCCCGGGCTCGTTGGCTTCCACCGCCAGCCGGGCCAGATCCAAGCCGGCATCGGTCCCCGCGTCGGGCCGGCCGAGCCTTGCCTGCAGCTCGGCATAAGCCGTCGGCCAGTCCATGAACCCGGCCGAGTTCGCCCCGTCGCTGAGTACCCAGGCGTTTCCGGCGCGGATCACCACCCCCCGCCAGGGGAGGGTAGCCTCCGTCGCGACCCGCCCGGTCGCCGCGTCGAGTTGGTAAAACGGCTGGTGCGCGTGCGCGACCAGCAGCGTGTCCCCCGACCGGTCGTAAACCACCCGCGGCGGCAGCGGGTCGGAGGTGTTCCGATCAAGATGCACCCATTGGGTCTCGAAGTTTTCGCCGTTCAGCCGTTTCACCCCCGGCCATTTCTGCTGCTTGTCTTCGGATTCGGGGTCGGACCATACCCCGACCGCCAGCACGTCGCCGCCCGGTAGCGGAAACAGGTCCGTGACGTTTCGCATCAGCGGCTTGAGCCCGAGGCGTTCCCGGACTTGACCGCTCGCGGGATCAAGAACCAAACCGCTCGCCCCGTCGAGATGCAACGGGAGCAGCAGCCCGGCGCGGCAGACCAGCGGGGCGGTCCGCCGGGAGAAAGGCTGAGCGGTCTTGGCGGCTCGACCCGGCTTGGGGGGAGACGCTTGGGGAATCACCCGGGCCCACCGCACCGTGCCGCTACGCGCCTCGACGGCGGCCACCGCCCCCAGGTTGTCGGTGATGTAGACCAACTCGCCGTCCAGAGTCATACTCGACAGCGCGGCCGGGCGGTTACGGTTATTCGGCCTCGCCGTGCTCGAGAGGTGCCGCCGCCAACGCAGCGTTCCGTCCGCCGGGTCCACCGCAATCAGGTAGGAATCCTGGAAGCTCGAAGCCTGGCCGCGGCGGGCCATCACCAGAAGCTGCCCGCCCCGCAGGACGGGGGTCCCGTGGAAGGTCGTCCGGCCGAGGCTCGGGTCCAGGTCCTCCGCCTGGACCGACCACCGCAGTTCGCCGGTTTCCCGGTCCAGGCAGGTCAGGTGCGTGCGGGAAATCACCGCGTTACGCCGACGGCCCTGCCAAGGCAGGAGTTCGCCCAGAACCGCGTAGACCGCGTCGCCCCGCACCGAAACTTCACGCTCGTCGGGGACGACCTGGCTCACCCTTGCCATACGCACACGGCGGTCTGTCTCGGCCTGCTCCGCCGCGGCAGGCCGATAGGTCCAGCGGAGCCGCCCCGACAAGGCGTCGCTCGCCACCACCCGCTGGTTGTCGTTGATGAAGATCAGTCCGCCGGCCGCCACCGGCCGCAGGTCGGTCGCTTCTCTGTTTCGCGGATTCACCCCACGGCTGGTGAGGAGGTTGCGGCTCCGGTCGGGGTTCGGGGCCAGGCGGGTGAACCACAGCGGTTTTTCTAACGACGGCGGCTCGGCCGACGAGCCGGCCCCTCCCGCCGCCGCCGACGATGCGGCGGCCAGCCGTTCGAGAGCGTCCACCCATTCGGACGACGGGCCGTCGTCATCCCCATCCCCGTGTCCACGCCACGCACTCACGGCCGCTTGCCGGGCCTCCGCGTCATCGGCCAAAGCCGCCGTCCACGCCCTTAGCCGGTGATACTCCGCCGCCCGGCCCGGTAGGTCCGTATGCCCGGCGACCGCTTCCAGCACCGACCCGCTGCCCGCCGCGTCCGCCCGCTCAACCCGTTGTCCCGCCAGCCACAACGCCGCCTCCAGGCCCGCCGAGGTCAGGGCGTACCGCCGCCACACCGCGACGACCGCATCAGTTTCCGCGGGCCAGCCGCCCGCCATTTCGCGGGCGCGGTCCAGCGCGCGCTCCGCTTCCGGGCCGTACCGCCGACGATACGCCGCCAGCAGCGCCGGCTCTTCCGCCAGCCGACGCTCAGCCCACCGCACCGCGTCCGTGTACGACTCGTCCGGCCCCGGCATCAGCTTGTGCGGGAATTCCTCGATCAGCCGCTGAAACCCCGCGGCCGCCTCGCCCCATCGCCCCTCCCGGGCGTGCGATTCCGCCTCGTCCGCCACGTCCTGCGCCGCCGGGGAATCCTCCAGATAAACGGTGGCCGACGCTCGCGAAACCGCGCCCGGCCCCGCGACCATCAGCCAAGCCCCTGCGAGTACCACGGCCCCCGCCGTCCACCTTCCGAGAGCGTCTTTCCGCATACCCGATTGTAGCGGCCCCGTCCGGCCCGTCGCCAACCGCACGCCCGGTTTCGGCCGCCGCCTCCTCCGCGCGTTTCCGTCGCCCACGGCTCCGTGTTAACTCCGGGGCGGTGCTGTTACAATATCCCGTTACGCCTCCGGTAACTCCGGCCGATCCCGACCGATCCCTACCGATTCTTCCCCGATCCGCCTAACCTTATTGCCATGAACACTCCCGCTTCTCCAGAGCTTTCCTCGTCTCGCTCGGATCGATCGCCGTCCCCCGGACGCGCTAAGGCCCCCCGCGTCGCTATCGTCGGGGCAACCGGTGCCGTCGGCGAAGAGTTTCTCCGCGTCTTGCATCAGCGCGGCTTCCCCATGAGCGAACTCAAGCTCCTGGCCAGCGCCCGCAGCGCGGGCAAGCGTCTCCGGTTCGGCAATCAAGCGCTGACCTGCGAAACGCTGACCTCCGACAGTTTCGAAGGCGTTGACCTTGCGCTGTTCTCGGCCGGGGGCTCGATCAGCAAAACCCTCGCCCCCGTGGCGGTCGAAGCCGGGGCGGTCGTGATCGATAACTCTTCGGCTTTCCGCATGACCCCCGGCGTCCCGCTGGTGATCCCGGAAGTCAACCCCCACGCCGTTGCCGACGCCGGCATCGGATTAGGCCCTTCCGATCAGCCGGGCATCATCGCCAACCCCAACTGCTCGACCATCATCATGCTCGTCGCGGTCAACCCGCTTCACCAGGCCGTGCCCGTCCGCCGTATGGTCGTGAGCACCTACCAGGCGGCCAGCGGCGCGGGCGCCGCCGCCATGCGCGAACTCGAGCAGCAGACCCGCGAAGCCCTCGACCCGGCCAACGATGGCAAAGCGGTCACCCGCGATATCTTCCCCTTCCAGTACGCGTTCAACCTCTTCAGCCACAACTCCCCGATGCAATCCAACGGCTACAACCAGGAAGAGCTCAAGATGGTCCACGAAACCCACAAGATCCTGGGCCAACCTGCCGAAGGTCAGACCGGCGATCGCATGGCCATCACCGCCACCTGTATCCGTGTCCCGGTGATGCGGGCCCACGCCGAGAGCATCAACCTGACCTTCGACGGCACGATGACCCCCGAGCGTGCCTGCGAACTGCTCGCCGCGGCCCCCGGCGTTTCCCTGATCGACGACCGCGAAGCCAACCGCTTCCCCACCCCCCTCGACGCTACCCACCAGGACGACTGCTACGTCGGCCGTATCCGCCGCGACCTGTCGCAGCCCGAAGGCGTCGGCCTGGACCTGTTCGTCTGCGGCGACCAGGTCCGCAAAGGCGCCGCCCTCAACGCGGTCCAGATCGCGGAACTCCTGGTCGGTTAACGGCCCGCCGCGGCATTCAATAAGTTTGCGCGGAGCGTTCTGTCTATATCTATGGCTATTCGTCTCGGGCTTTCGCGTTCGCGTCGGGGCGATACGGCCGAGACAACGCGGTATGGAACCGGGCAAGAGCCTCTTCCGTCGGCGGGCCGTAGGGCCGGAACCGCGTGATCGTGCCCCGGTCTTCCCGGTAGAGCAGCGCCCGGTACGGGCCCAGGTCGTTGGCGTCCGAGCTGTCGATGAGCTGCGCCGAATCCGTCGCCGACATCTGGAACATGACCCGGCTGTCGAATTCGCGCAGCGCCCGCCGGTCAAAGACCTGGTCCAGCGACGCGGCCCGGTCGCCCACCACGATCAGATGCAGCCCCACGACCGGGCCGTCTTTTAAAAGGTCTTGGAGCTGCTGGTCGGGCTTGGCCGCCACGCCGCTATCGTCGTCGTCCAGCGAGAACGAGAAGCCGTCGCCCGACTTGCGGAACTGGCGGAAACGCTGGAGCCCGAAGATGGCGATGAACGTCGACGGGGCCTGGCCCTCGGCGTCACCGTGCTCGATCCGGTGTTGCAGCTCCGCGTGTAGCTCGGCGAGGGTGGCGTCCACGTCACGGAAAGGGACCTGCGCAAACCGGTGGGGCAGCGGTTCGAATGTGTTGCGGATCAGCCGGTCGTGCTCCGGCTCGGTCGAGCCGTTGAAGACGACGAACCGCGCGCGGTCGGGGTGGTGCGCCGCCGCGAGCGAGAGCAGGGCGGTGGTCATCAACCCGAGGGTCGCGTCCGCGTTCTGGCCTAGGATCAGTGCGTTCGACCCGTTGAGCCGGGGGAACGCCACCGCGACGGGGTCGTCGATCGCGATCGGCTCGCCGAGCTGAGCCCACTCGGAAACAGTGTTGGACCGATCGGACTCGGCGGGCCAGGTTTCCGCGTCGAGCAGCCGGTTCAGCGGCCCGTTGTCCGCCACGCTCGCCGGGGCGTTGCCTTCGAAAACGTAGCACGGCCGGCTGCTTACGCCCCGGCTTTCCTGTATGTCGCGGATCCGGTCAAGACTCTCACGCAGCTCATGGTCCGGCAGCCAGGCGACCTGGAACAGGCTGTTGGCCTCGAGGCTCCCTCCCTGGTCGTTGTAGATCGCCTCGCCCGGTCGGGTCAGCAGCCGGGCCGCCGAGTTCTCGTCGCCCAGAATCAGTTGGCTGTCGTTCTCCGAGCACTGCAGCGCGATCCGCACGGCCATCTGACCCATCGTCCCCCGCGGCAGGCCCGCCGCGCCGCTGAGCGACTGCGATCCGAGGAATGCGTGCATCCCAAACGCCCGGCCCTGCCGCACCAGACGGTCCAGCAGCAGGGTCGCGTTCTGGGTAATCGCGTCGTCCTGGCTGAACAGTTCCTGGAACTCGTCCACGATCAGCATCACCCGCGGCATCGGGTCGTCGGGCGCGGCGCTGTGGTAGCCCGATAGGTTCGCCACGCCGACCTCGCGGAACTTCTCGCCGCGTTCGTCGAGCATCGCGTCGAGCCGCTTGAGGATCGACAAGCCAAACTCGCGATCCGACTCGATCGCGATCGCCCGCAGATGCGGCGGCCGACGGTTGACGTAGGGCTTGAACTCCACCCCTTTCTTGAAGTCGATCAGGTACAACTCGAGTTGATCCGGGGCGTACCACAGGCAGAGGTTCGTGATCAGCGTGTGCAGCAGCGACGACTTGCCCGAGCCGGTTTTGCCCGCGACCAGGGCGTGCTGCGCGACACCAACGCCCAGCCGGAAGTTCTGCAGCCGAGTCGCCCCGGCTCGGCCCACGGCGACTTCCAGATCGTCCGACGCGCTGCGTGACCAGCTCGCCGCATCCTCTCCCGGGGTGATGGTCGAGAACGGCACCTGCACCCGACCGGCGTCGATCGCGGCTCGCCCGACCTTCGTGATCAGTTGAGTCATGAGCGCTTCGGGCGGTGGCCGGTCCGGGGTAAAAGCGAACCGCTCACACACCGGATTCCGCCACCGCCAGCCGTCGTCTTCCCGGTAGGAAATCGTCGTGCATTGGCGTCGCAGATCGTCGAGATGGTGCGGGTCCGCGCCCGCGTGCCGCACGTCGTGCAGCAGGAGGACGAACACGCCGCTGCGGGCCCCACTGGACGCGATACTGTTGAGCCGGGCCAGCGCCTCGGACGTGAACCCGTGGGGGTAGTCGGCGGCGACCAGAAAACGGTAAGGCTCCGCGAGCTCGCCGGCTTGTTGGTTGTAAGCGTCGATCGAAGCGTAGTCGTTACGCAGGTACTTCTGGATCATCTGGCCCATGTGGTCCGTCAGATCCGTCAGCCGGCGGTCGATGTGGGCGGGCTCGGACCACACCCGGCCGTTGACCAGCGAGGCCTCGTAATCCGCCAGGTGCATCAGCCCGCCGAAGCTCTCGCCGAGCCCCACCGGATCGATCAGCGTGAATTTTGCCCGGCCCGGCGGCAGCGTCGACAGCAGACGCATGACCACCGAGGTGAGCATCCCCAGCCCTTCGTCGCGGCGTTCGGGCGGGGCCGCGATCAGGAGTGAACGCTCTTCCGGCCCCGATAACAGCGCCGGGACCACCAGCGACGAAGGCAGCGAGAGATCAAACTGCCCCCCGCGGACTTCGGTGCGGTGCAGCGCATCGGTATCGATGTCGATGACCCCGCAGCGGACCGCCGGGGCCGGCTCGGTCGGCGGGTCCCAGTCCGCCCACGCCGGGTCGTCCCACGGCCGGTTGGAGGTCGCCTCGAGCTCGCGGACCTCGTCGAGGCTGCGCAGGAGCCGGTCTCGACCCGTTTCCCAACGGGTTTTAAGGTCGGTGTAACGCCGGCCGTGGGCCGAGCCCGTGGTGTCGAGGTCACGCTGCCGGCGACGCTGGATGATGTCACGCCGACGCTCCAGACGCGTTTCGAGGGCCCGGCGGGCCGACCCGGACTCCGCCTCCAGCGCGTCGCGTTTGGTGTCGTAGACCGATTCGATCTGTGCTTGTTTGGCCGCGACCTTGCTCACGAGTTCTTTGCCCGCGCTAGACGACCGTGCGCGGATCTTCTCGAAGTAGGGCGCGAATTTGGTTTCGGTCTTGGCGTGCGCGGCGTCGCGTTCGGCCTTGGCCTGAGCGCCGCGGACCCGGTGCTTGGCTTGAGTCGACGCGGCCAGCTCTTGCAGATAGTCTGCGTAACGTACCCGTGTCGCGCGGTAGTCCGCCAGGGCACCGCCGACTTTGCCGTCGCTCCACCGGAACAGCAGCCGGCCGCCACCCCATACCAGGGCCCCGCCCAGCAGCAGCCCGCCGATACCCGAAAAGATAGGCGACCACATCCAGCCGAAACGCTGATGGGCCACCACCGTGCCGACGACCCCGCTCAAGATGAGCACCCCTCCGATCAGGTAGGGCACAAACTGAATAAATAGAGTGGGTAACAGCAACCCACGCAATCGGCGCAGGGCCAACGCGGGTTCGCCGAAAGCAGTTTCCTGACGGCTCAGTATTTCCTGGTGTGTCGATACCACGTCGACGTCTGCGGAAGACTCGGGCCCCTCGTTCGCCGGCGGGAGTTCGTCTAGTGTGAGGTCTCGGTGGCGGTACCGCCGGAGCGTTGCGACCGCTTGCTCGTCCAGGCTTTCGAGCTGCTGCTCAAGGGTTTCGAGCTGTTCGCGGTCTTGTTGAAGTTCGGCCCCCAGTTCGCCGAGCCGACCCTCCAGGACGCTGTCGGCGACCCATTTTTCGTGCGTGTATTCCTGCCGGGTTTTGGACTCGGAGTCTTTGGACTGGCTCGCCAGTTTGGTCCGGAGTTTCTGGGCGTCGGCCTCGAGCTTGGTCCGCTGAGCGGCGGTCTGCTGCTCCAACTCTTTAAAGCGGAGTTCCGTGTCGCGTTTGAGTTTGGACAGCTGGCCGTGGAGACGGGTTTCGACCCGGTCCAGCGTCTGGTCCGCGCGGCGTTCGATCCATTGGACCCGGCCGTCGGTTTCCGAGAGCAGATCACGCTCGGTGCTTTCGCTGACGTTGGACAGGTCGATCAGGTCGGCAAGGGCGGCGATCTGACGGCGGCCGATCGACGACGGGGCGGACAGGTCGGGCGGGCGGGTCGCGGAGGGGTCGGAACTCATGAGCACTCCTGGCGGGCGCGTTGGGCGATCTGCTGGGCGTGTCCCATCGCTTCGATGGCCTGCCGTAAGTCGTGATCCATCGGGGTGATGAACTCGGCTTCGAACCGCGCCGCGGCGGCATCGTCCCAGGTACGGCGCACGTCGTCCCAGCGGGCCGCGAGCGCCTTGCGGGCATCGGTCAAAGTGGACACGCCGACCCCCAGGCTCATACGGAAGCCTCCGGCGGATCATCGGACGGCTCGCTCGACGCGTCGCCGAGGCGGCCCGACCGGGCCATCTTCGCGGACGGGGTCTGGGCGGCCGAGGGCGATTGGGCTTCGAGATACTCCTCGATCGCTCGCAGATGCTTCTCCAGCCGACCCAGGGCCCGCGGGACGACGGAGTCGGGCACCGCTCGTGCCGACTGGACGGCGGATAGGTATTGCATCGATTCCTTGTCGAACAACCTCGACCACCGCTTGGTCGCGGCGAGTTTTTCGACCAGCCATTCCCGCTTGGCTTTCGCGACCGCGAGGGCTTTTTTTTCGGTGACGGTCGAAGCCGGGTCCCCCGTCGCGGTCGGCTGCAGCATCTTGCGGCGCAGGTCGTCGCCGGCGGCCTCGAAACGCCGGTCGGCTTTGAGCTTCTCGGCCGAGAGGCGTTTGGGGTGTTCGTCCCCCAGCCAACGGGTCACGCTCTGCATTTCGCTGTCCGCGGCCGCGACGCCCTGCTGCACCCCTTCCGCGAATTTAATGAGGAAAGCGCGGAAGTCCACGAGCTCCTGAACCGAACCGACTTTAGCGCCCTTGGCCATACCGACCCTTTCGTGTTTACGCATCGAGATAGGCGTCGATCAGCCGGGCCTTCTTGGCCAGCAGCTGGGCGTGCTGCTCGTTGGCTTCGCTAAACCGGTCGAGGAACCGCAGCGCTTCGTAGAATTCCTGCGCGAATTTCGCCTGCTCCTGGTCTTGCCAGGTGGTTTCGAGCCGACGCATCTGGCCCTTGAGCCCGCCGGTCATCTCTTGCATCGAACGATTGAATCGGCTTAGCGCCTTGGCAAACTTCATCAGGTCTTCGGGATCGACATGCGCTTTGGCCACGGCAGATTCTCACAGAAGGGAAACGGACAGACGCCAACGAATTATAGGTCAGCCGCCGCCTCCCCGGTAGTGCTTTATGCTCCGATCGGGGTGGGGCGAGGGATCAGGCTAATCGCGTTTAAGTAGCTGCTCCCGCTGGATCATCACCTTAAGCGTGTGGCAGACCAGTTCGACCTGCGCCTCGTCCATGCGGTTGTAGAACGGCAGGGCGATGGTGCGTTCACTGATGGACTCGGCGATGGGGAAGTCGCCTTTCTGGCTCCCGTACTGCCGGCGGTAGAACGGCTGGAGGTGGATACAGGGGAAGTAGTTCGACGCGCCGATCTCGTGGCGTTTAAGACCCTGGATAATCCGGTCGCGTTCCACGTGGCCGTAGTCCGCGGTGAGCCGGAGCACAAACACAAACCACGACATGGTGGCCTCGGCCCCGGGCTCGATGGTGGGCAGGACCAGATGGTCCCAGTCCATCAGCCGCCGCATGTAATGGCCCGCCACGGTCCGCCGGGCGTCGAGCATCTCGTCGAGCCGGCGCATCTGCGCGACCCCGATGGCGGCGCTGATCTCGGACAGCCGGTAGTTGTAACCCAGCCGCTCGTGGGCCAACCAGGAGCCGGCGTTCTGCGCGTTGCCCACGTGCGCCGAGGTGGACCGGCCCTGGTTGCGCAGGCTCCGGCACTGGTCGGCCAGGGCGTCGTCGTCGGTTACGATGAGGCCGCCCTCGCCGGTGGTGATCTGCTTGTTGGGGTAGAAGCCGTACACCCCGGCCCGGCCGAAAGAGCCGACCGGTCGACCGCACGCCGCGACGCCTCCGAGCCCCTCGCAGCAGTCTTCGACCAGCGGGATCTCGTGCTTGCGCGCCAGCCGCTGTAGCGACGCCATATGAGTGGTGTTCCCGAACACCTCGACCGCGACGATGGCCTTGGTCCGCTCCGTGATGGCGGCCTCGGTCTTCACGGGATCCATATTCAGCGACGTCGGGCAGATATCCACGAAGACCGGCGTCGCGCCGACCATCAAGATACAGTTCGCCGACGCGATGAAACTGAACGGCGTGGTGATGACCTCGTCCCCGGGGCCGACGCCCAGCGCCAATAAAACCAGGTGCAGCCCCGCGGTGCCCGAGGACACCGCCACCCCTTCCCGCCGGCCCGACCGCCGGGCCACCGCTTGTTCAAGGGCTTCCTGATGGGGGCCGATGCTCAGCCGGCCGCTGCGCAGGGTTTCTACGACCGTATCGATCTCCGCGTCGGTGATGTCGGGCTTTGAAAGGGGGATGTCGGTCATAGGGAATTGAATCGAAGTAGGGGTGGGTTGAATCAGCCCCGGGTCGTCGTCGGCCCGGGCTTCGGGTAGCGCCTTAAGATATCGCAACCCGCCGCGGAACAGCGTCGCGCTCGTCGGCGGGAGTCTAGCCCGTCAGGGGTCGGGGTTCGCCGGTGCCAACACCGCGGCGACGGCTCCCTCGGCCTGCCCGGTCCGTTTGAGATAGGCCCAGGCGATCTGCACCCGCAGAGAATCGTCCAATTCGGCCCCGCCGCGGACCGCCCACTCGAACGCCCGCCGCTCCGCACCGCTCAGCGGCAGCGGGAACCGGGTCTTGAGCACCAGCGCCACCCCCTGTGTCCGCCGCTCGAGAAAAGTCGGCAACTCCGCGGCAATCCGCTGCACCGCGGGCGACCGGCTGCGGATCATCCCCAGCAGCACCGCCCGCTGCCACACCGGGTCCGCCTCCGCCCGCGACAGCGCGGCGGGCAGGGCCGTTGCCGCGGTTTCCGGGTCGAGGACGATCAGGGTCTGCGTCGCCGCCGCCACCGCGTCCATCCGGCGGGCCCGGCCCCGGGGCTCGCCGGGTTCGGTCCGCGTCACCACGGTCATCGCCAGCCGGGCCGAGCCGGTTTCTTCCGCATAGTCCGCCGCCCACCGGCACGCCCGCGGGTGCCCCGTTTCTACCAATGCCGAAAACGCCAGCTCCAACGCGTCCCGTTCCGCCGCGGAAGGGGCCGCCTCCGCCCGGCTGACCGACACCGACCAAGCCGCCTGCCCCAAGCGCTGAATCAATACCTCGTCGTGTTCGGCCACCCTGAGTAGCGGATCAGCTCCGATCCACGGCGCGGCCTCCAGCCCGACCAGCGCGAGCCGCGTCGTTTGCGTTGCGTTATCTGCCTCGGCGAACGCCGATGACCACCCGGCCTCGGCCCCCTCTGCCCCGAACCGGATCGCCAGCCGCCGGGCCAGCATCTCCACCCGTGGGGGGACCCCCTGCGCCTGCGATACCGCGTGAGCCCAGGGCCCGGCCCGCCGCAGCCCGTGCCGCCACGCGGTTTCCAGAAGCGTCGCGCACACCGCCTGCGCCTCCGCTGAATCCAATTTTTCCAAGAGGGCAAAAAGCACTGCTTCGCCTCGGGTATCGCCCAACTCGTGCAGCAGCAGCGCCGCCAGGCCGCGCTGCCCCAGCCGATCCGCCTCCAGTGCCCGGGCCAGCGCTGCCGCCTCGGCGGTGTTGGCCGTCACCTCGTCCGACGCGACTCTTGGCGTCAACAGCAGCAGCTTGACGCCGGTGTCCAGCCCCTCCCAAGCCGCGAGGGCCTGCTGGGTCGCCCGATCCAGCAGGCCCCCGTCCAGGGCTGCGCCGATCAGCTCGTGCCGCTCGTCCTCACGCTCGATCGGCACGATATCGGTCGCCGACAAGCCCCGGGGAAGTGACAGCTCCGCCCGCCCAAGCCGGCCGTGGACTCGCAGCGACGGGTGGTCGGCCTCCACCAATCCCGAAAACAGTGGCATCAACGCCGGGTCCTCCAGATACCGCAGCGCTCGCAGCAGCAGGTGGTGTCGGCCGTCGAGTTGCACCGTCACTGCGTCATTGACCAGACGCAGCGCCGCCGCCGTCGCCTCCCGATCCGCCTCAATCCCGTCGGAGGGCTTGGCTTCGTCAACCGATGGCGGTCCGGACTCGGTCGGTAAATCGCCAGCGGCGGTATCGGTCCCGGGCCCAGCGTTCGCCGGGCTCCCCGCGATCCCACTAACTACGCCCAGACCGACCGTCAGGAAGATGCCCACGAGCGGTCTCTTGCCCCGGTGCCGTGGTCTAATACTCCGCATCGGCACAGTGTAACCCGCTTGCGGTCGTCCCCGGGTCCTGTTGTTCCGATGGCCTCAGGGATAGGCCGCAGCCCAGGCAGAAATCCATCATCGCTCTACGTCGTCGGCCGAGGGGGCTTTCGACGGCCGGCTCGTGCCGCGGCTTCTACCCATCCGCCGTGATCCACGCCCCGCTTTGCCGCCTCGACCGCGTTGACCCGGTGGGCCGGCTCTGCGACCATACGCGGCTGTCCATGGGTTACGAACGCGACAATATCCGGCGCCTAAGCGCCTACGTCCCCGGCGAGCAGCCGGGCTACCGAGAAACCGCCAACGGCGGCTTCGGCCAGACGATTAAGCTGAATACCAACGAAAACCCGTACCCGCCCTCGCCCGCGGTCCTCGAAGCGGTCCGCGGGTTGAGCCCCGAGGCCCTGCGGCTCTACCCCCCGGCGGACGCCGCCGAGTTCCGCGCCGCCGCCGCCGAGGTCCACGGCCTGTCTCCGGAACACGTCATCGCCACCAACGGCGGCGACGAGCTGCTCCGCCTGCTCTTCACCGTCTACGGCGTCCCCCGCGACCTCGACCGCCCCTCGGCCGGGGCTGGCGGTATCGGCGTGACCGACCCGAGCTACTCGCTCTACCCCGTCCTCGCGCACATCCAGGACACCCCGATCACGGTCATCGAGCGTCCCGACACGCCCGACGGGAGTTTCGCGCTGCCCGAGCGCTACGCCGACCAGCTCAACCGGGCCGGCTGCCGCCTCGCCTGTATCGTCAACCCCCACGCGCCCTCGGGCAGACTCGAACCGCTCGAAACCCTCCGGGCCCTCGCCGCCGATTTCAAAGGCCTCTTGGTGGTCGACGAGGCCTACGCCGACTTCGCCCCCCACAGCGCGCTGCCGCTCCTGCGCGACGACGGCCTGGACAACGTCGTGGTCCTCCGCAGCCTGAGCAAAGGCTATGCCCTCGCCGGCCTGCGGTTTGGGTACGGCTTGGCCGCTCCGTCGACCATCGCGACCCTCGACAAAGCCCGCGATTCCTACAACACCGACATCCTCTCGCAGGCCGCCGCCACCGCGGCGCTCCGCGACCAGGATTACGCCCGCTCGACTTGGGAACGCGTCATCGCGGAGCGGGAACGGCTCGCCGCGGCGCTGCGCGGGCGCGGCTTCCGCGTGCCCGAAAGCCACAGCAATTTTGTCCTGGCGACCGTCCCCCCGGCCGGGCCCGACGCCCCGGCGCTCTACCGCCACCTCAAGGCCCACCACGTGCTGATCCGTTACTTCGACCGCCCCCGCCTCCGCGATCGGCTGCGGATCTCGGTCGGGACGCCGAGCCAAAACGACCGACTCCTCGAACTGCTGGACACCGCCCCATGAGCCGATCCGCCACGCAAGAACGCCACACCCAGGAAACCCGGATCTCCTTATCGATCGACCTCGACCGGACCGGGTCCCCCGACGATATCCGTACTGGGGTCGGGTTCTTCGACCACATGCTCACCCACGTCGCCAAGCACGGCCGGCTCGCGCTCGCGGTCCGGTGCGACGGCGACACCCACATCGACGACCACCACACCGTGGAAGACGTCGGCATCGTGCTCGGCCAAGCGATCGACCAGGCCCTCGGCGACAAACGCGGGATCGAGCGTTACGGCCACGCCGCGGTGCCGATGGACGAAACCCTGGCTCGCTGTGCGCTGGACCTTTCCGGCCGGGCCGCCCTGGTCTTCAAAGCCCCCTGGGTCGGCTACGCCGTGGACCCCGCCGACGCCGAGTCACCGAAAATCGTCGGCCAGCACATCGGCCCGTTCGATGTGCAACTGGTCAAGGAATTTTTCAACGCGGTCGCCGCCAACGCGAAGATGAACCTGCACCTCGAGGTGCCCTGGGGCGACAACAACCATCACATCGCCGAGGCGCTGTTCAAAGCGTTCGGCCGGGCGCTGCGGGCGGCGGTCGCGGTCACGCACGACGACGTGCCGAGCACCAAGGGCGTCCTTTAAGCCCGCCGCGATCGACACCGCCGACGGTTTACGGCAAGAAATCGTCGGGGCGAAAGTTGAACCGCGACGCGGGCCAGAGTTCCGGGTCGGTGCCCGCCTTCTCGAGGTGCCACCCCCGGTACCCGACGCCGGACCGCTGCGTCGGGTTCTGCTGATGGGCCGCGGCGCCGTCGAGATGCATCACGTTCGCCCCGCCGTCGTGCCGCGCCGCGGCGTACGCGGGGGTCGCGCTAAACGCCTCGGCGTAGGCCGTGAGGCCCGAGGTTTCCGACGGCGTATCGTGCCCCTGCCCGTCCACAAAGAGCACCGTCGACGAAGGCTGCGGGATATCAAGGGTTTTGAAGAACTTGATCTTTCGGCCGTACCCGGCGCTGGCCGGGTTGTCGGGCGTGGTCCGGCGGGCCCCGCTTTCGTAGCCCAGGTAGGCGTTCATCTTGATGGTCTGCGTGTTGTCGCGGACGCGCCCCGTGGCGTCGGGGGCGGTCGCCGAAAGGTCGAGCCAGACGGGGTCCTGCTTGAAGGTATTGAGGTTGCGGTGGTCCGCGGCCCCTCCGCCCGAGCGGTAGTCCCGGTGGGTCTGCTGGAGGTAGTAGTCCAGCGCGTTGAACCACAGCGCCGTGCCGCGGAGCCGACGTACCGCGACGTTGTGGATACCGCTTCCGCCGATGTCGCCGTCTTGGGAAGGCTGGGGCAGGCGTTGGCCGTGGTCGTGGGCGTAGCCGGTTGTGGCCGTGGCGAGCTGACGCATATTGCTCAGACAGACCGCCGCCTCGCCCGCCCCCCGGGCTTTCGCCAGGACGGGCAGCAGCAAACCGATCAGCAGGGCGACCACCGCGATGACAACGACCAGTTCGATGAGCGAAAAGCCGAGGGGATCGCGCGGGTTTGGGCGACGCATGGAGAGGGTCTCGCGGAAGGAGAGCGGCTCCATACTAACCCGCGGCCGAGGAGCGGCAACCCTTCAGCTCTGTTTTTTCAGCGCTTCGCCGATCGACTGCTGCAGCAGCTTTGCGTCTGCGTCCGGGAGTTTCCCCGCCGGCCATTCGAAACAGAAGCCACGTCCGCCGACCCCGTCGGTCGAATCGTGTTTGGTTTGGCCGTAGCGGGGGATCAGGTGGAAGTGGACGTGCATCACCGCCTGGCCCGCCGCGGCACCGTTGTTTTGCAGGACGTTGACGCCGTCGCAGCCGGTGGCTTCCCGCACCGCCGCGACCAGCCGGGGCAGCACCGCCCCGAGCGCCCCGGCGACCTCCGCGGGCATTTCATCGAGCTCGACATAGCAATCCTTGGGGATCACCAGGGTGTGCCCCCGCGACACCGGGCCGATGTCGAGAAACGCCAACACCCTGTCGTCTTCGTAGACGCGGTGGCAAGGGATTTCGCCCGCAACGATTTTGGTAAAGATACTCTCACGCATCACGGGGCTCCGGCGATCGGGGCGGCTCGGGGGGACCCGCGGCGGCAGGCTATATTCTCGAGGCCGCAGGTCAGCTTATTGCAGGAACGACGCCACCGTACGCAGCCGGGGGAGCGGGCGGATGCTGCTGATGACCGAGCGGTCGAACGTCGCGATCAGCCGGTACTCTTCGACCGGCCCGGCGGAGAAGTCCGCCGCGCGGTAGCCGCGAACCAGCACGTAGGCGGTGAAGACATCCGAACGCACCGACGCGACCTGGTTCAGGTTGGCGAAAGGCAGAACAAACGGCTCGCGGTCGTCGGCGAATTCGTCGTTGCCGTGGGGTCCGGGGCCCAGCCCGATGGTGTCCCGAGCGCTGGGCACGCCCGATTCGTACTCGTTGAAGTCGGCCATCAGAGGTCCGGTGCCGCCGACGAACGTGCTGCCGTCGAACAACTCGCTGGGCGTGATGACGGGGTGGCTCCCGGTGGCCGAGGCTTCGAGGAGTTCGCCCATCCAGGCGATGCCCGGCTGCTCGGCGAGACGCTCGCTCAGCGTACGCGGGGCGTTGCGGTCCGGGTCTTGGCGCGCTTCGACGATCAGGTCGATCAGGGCCTGTTTCTCGGTCGAAGCGCTGGCGTAATCGGCCGCGGCGTCGAACGGCAGGGCGCGGGCCAGCATATCCCGGGTGGCGGTATTGAGGTTGATCCGGCCGGGGATCAGCCGCTCGTCGAGGTCGTCCGCTCGGTTGTCGCCATCGTTGTCCAGCCCGTCGACATCGGGCGACAGGGTGGTCACCCGGTCCAGCAGTTCGAGGTTGTGCGTAACGGGCTTGGTGCCGGTGTTGATGAATACCGGGTTCCCGCCGTTGAGGTCCGCGAAGTTGTCTTCGGGCAGGATCATGAAGTCCCGGATGCGGAAGCCGAAGGGGGCCGACGAGTTGGCGGTGATATTCAGCGCCGCGTCGGTCCAGACCTCGGCGACGGTCCGGGTCAAGTCCGGCCCCAGAAGCACGATCCGAGCCAGGTCGCCGGCGCGGTAGATGACGTCGGTGTTGCCGATAAGAAACGGCTCGTCGCCCGCGGCGGGGGCTGCGGTGGCGACATCGAAGGAATCGGCCACACGGTCGTCGAGCGCGGTCATGGCGGGCAGGTCGGTGGCGCCCGAAGTCGCCCCCTTGGCGTGATTACCCAACTGATAGTCGGTCCCGATCG
Source organism: Planctomycetota bacterium (assembly GCA_039180025.1). GTDB lineage: Bacteria > Planctomycetota > Phycisphaerae > Phycisphaerales > Phycisphaeraceae > Algisphaera. The sequence goes on along the minus strand of JBCDDZ010000006.1, from coordinate 45,579 downwards.
TCAGGTTCTGCGCGTTGTTCCCCGGCTCAACCGCGGCGAAGCCGCTGGCGTCTGAGGGGAACACCCGGTCGGGGTCGTTGCTCGCGGTGAAGAAATCGGTCTCCGCGTCTTCCTGACGCACCGTTAGCGCCGAGAGACCGTCGGCGGTCCCGATCGAGGTGTACTGGAAATAGCCCGTTTCGCCGTCGCTGATTTTCGGGGCCGGGAGCTGCGCGGTGTACTGATAGAGCAGGTCGTCGGGGATGGTCGAGGCCTGAAAGGTCTGGTAGTTCACCCGGTTGTTGTCGTCGGCCATTACCAACAGACGGACCGGCACGGTGGCGGCGGGGTCGCTGCTGCTGACCTGGCCGATCGTGCCGCCGACCGGCCAGTCGTTCGTATTAACCTGTGAGGTGATGTCGATCACGGTGAACGCCGGGGTGTTGCCGCTTTTGGCCACGCTCGGCGGGACCTGGCTGTTGTCGCCGCCGGCCCCGTTGGTGTCTTCGCGGACCAGCGCGACGATTTGATGCCCTTCCAACTGAGTCAGCCCGGTCAGGGTCTGGAGATCACCCCAGAGCGTGTCGGGCGCGGTATCAGGCCCGACGTGGAGTTCGATGTCGCCGATCTCGATCGGCCAGGGCCAAGGGTTCACCAACTCGATCACCACCAGGTATTCGCCGGGCGTGTGCTCCCAGGTCACCTCGTCTTCGACGGTCACCGGCGCGTCGGCCGCGGCCTTGACCGACGCGGCGTACCGGGCCTGAAGGTATATCTCGCTGATAAACGGCAGATACTCCATGCCGTAGCGGTCGCCGACGCGGGCGAGCCGGGGCGGGCCGGAGTAGTCCGCGTTGTCGTCGTCGTCCCGGAAGTCGATGGCCGACGCGCCGACCTGGTCGGCGAACTCCTGCGCGGTGGGCCAGACGCCCAGCACCGCAACGGGGGGGTAGCTGTCCATATCGTCCACGATCACCTCGGCGATCTGGTCGCCGTCGTCGTGCTGGAGGTTCGCCTTGTCGAAGTCGGCTCCGCCGGCATAGAGCGTCAGTCGTTTGCGCGGCTCGTTCGCGTAGAAAGGCTGCGGGGTGGTGAAGGGGGTGTCGGTCAGGTCCGTCTCGACGGTGGGGTCCTGCCGCCAAAAGTTGATCGGGGCCGCGGCCTCGATCGGGGCCGCGGCGTCGGGGGTGTTGTTGTCCGACGAGCGGTTCAGGCCGCCGCGCCAGCGTAGTTCCGACTCGTTTTCTCGGGTCAGCCGGGCGTAGCTTTCGGGCCCGGTCGGCGTCAGGTCTTCGCGGAAGCTGGGGTCGGGGGGCGTAAGCTCGCGCTCGATCCGCGAGCCGATGATGGCGTAGTCGTCCAGGCCGACCGCGCTGGGCACGTCGTACATACGGGACGCGCGGAGCCAGTTACGGTAACGGGCGGTGTACTCCGACCGGTCGGTGCCCGTGTCGAACGCCATGCCACGCTGGGTAAAAAGAACGTCGTCGGCCACCTGGTCGCCGTCGGCGGCGGTGTTGGCGATCAGCACCTGGGTGATGTCCAGGTCGCCGGGCCAGTACCAGCGGGGGGCGAGCTCGTCGCTGGCGTAGCTGCCCAACCCCCCCGGGCCCGCGGGGATGTTGCTGGTCGCCGACCAGGTGTTGATGTCGGCCAGGGCGGAGTTGTCGATGATCCGGACGGCCATCACGTAGGTCAGCCCGAACTGCTCGGGCAGCGGCGCCCAGGTCCAGCGGGAATCGAGGATGCCGTCGCCCGTGGCGTCGGCGAAGCGGCCGGGGTTGGCGTTCATGTAGTCGAGCGTGATGTCCGTGTCGCCGTGGGCCAGGTTGAACCCCGGGGCCCCGGCGGGCGCGCTGGTGATCGCGTAGGGCGTGGGGACGATCGCGCCGCTGGGCAGCGTGATCGTGTTGTCCAGGTCGAGCCCGAGCCCGGTCAGGTTGGTCAGGTGACGCCAGGTCGCGACCGGGCCTGTGAAGTTCGGCTCGATCGACGCCAGCCAGGAATCATCGATCAGCGAACCGAACGTGTAGTGGTCACCCCCGTTGACCCTCAGGACCGTACTGTTTTCGAGGTCGGTCACGTCGTAGTCCCGGAGCCAGCGGTCGATCTGGACCTGCCGCGGATCGCCGGGGGCCGGGACGCTGTGCAGGGTCCAGGGGTAGTCGTACTTTTCGCGTTCGTCGTCGAAGAAAACGTCGGTGTCGTTGTTGCGGATATCGTTGGCGAGGATCTCGCCGATGAACCGCAGGATCGAGCCTTCGTAGTCCTGCGAGCGGTTGTCCATGCGGCTGGTCGCGACGCGGTCGAGCCGGGCCTGTTGCAGGAAGCCGGCCCCGATCATCGCCAGCAGCACCACCACCACCAGCGACAGGATCAGCACCGAGCCGCGTTGCCGGGACGCGGCGGGCGGGCGGGGCGTCAGGATTCGAGAGACGGGGGCGGGCATCATGAGGTTGCCTTTCTGTCACGGCCGAGGCCCGAAGGAGCGGGAGGCCGGGTGAACCGGGGGCCGTTGCGGCCGGGGGGGAGCGGGGGTTACTTCAGGGGGACCGCGATGATCTGCTCAAACCAGCGGCCGGCGAGCGATTCGTTGGTCGATGGATCGGTCGAGCCGTAGGACCCGTCGCCGTCGTGCTGTCGGTAGCGGACCCGGAGCATGTAGGGCCACCATTTGTTGCTGCCGACTTCGAAACCGTCGCCGTCGACGCCGTCGCCCAGGGGTGGGTAGGGCGGAAGGCTGGGGGGTGGAGTCGTGCTGCCGAAGTTGAAGTCCGCGTCGGCGGTGTGGCCAAACACGAACGCGGCGCGGCTGATGACGCGGTTCGAGATCGTGGGGAACGCGGGGTCGCTGACGTCGGGGTGGAAGATACCCACGCCGGTAACGCTCGGATCGCCGCCGGTGAACCACCCCACGTACGGGGGGTAGGCCGTCCGGCTGCTGTGGAGCACGGTCCCGCCGCTGCCGGGCAGGACACTCGCGCCCCGGGGGATCGGCCAGGTCAGTGGCCGGCTCGGGTTGTAGGCGGGGTAGCGGGTCCCCGTTTCGTAAGAAGCGGGGGAACCGGCGAAAATCGGGTTATTGACCAGGTGGTCCGCGGTGTACCACTTGATCGCGCCCACGGGTGCGACATTACCAGGCAGGTTGGCATCGCGGGGCGTCACCGTATCCGGGGTGCCGTCGGGGAGGTTGTCGGGCTCGATAGGGATAGGGTTGGTAGTAACCAAAGACTGTGCATCAATCAGAACGAGCGGAAGAGGAGAACTGGTCGAATTTAAATCGGGCCCCAAGTCGTCCCGGATATCCGCGGCAAACTCAACGACGAAATCGCTGACGTGGGGTGCGAAAAAGCCGTGGGTCCGCGCAATCTCGCTGGTGGGGAAGGGGTAGCTCGTGTCGCTGGTCGCGACCAGCCGCCGGTCCGCCCGGAAGAAACCCCAACTCAGCGCGGCACGCTGATAGGTGGGGGTGGGCAGCAGGTCCGCGTCGAGCGCGTCGCTCAGGAACGTGGTGGACACGGTGTAAGGCGACGTCTGAAACACGCCGTCGCTGTGCTCGCCGGTGAGCGGGGCGGCGGTGCCGGGGTAGACGATCTCAAACATATCCCGGGCGAACCAGCCGCGGTTCGCACCGGCGGTCACGGTCTTCGGATTGAAGCCCGCGTGCCCGAGGGCGACCACGTCGGTGACGCCGGTCCAGAGCTTGTCCTCGGCGGTGCTGGGCGCGTTGTTGACCAGCGCGTCGGTATCGATGTTGTCGCTCAGGTCGTAGGTCAGCGGCCCGGGGGGGAACGGCCGATAGTTCAGGGCCCGGCTGGTGGTGCTGATCGGGTTTGAGCCCAATTGATTGCCCGAGACCGGATCGCGGCCGTTGTCGTCGGCAATCAGCAGGGCCTGCCGCCCCAGGGTCATGGTGTTGATGTTGTCGTGGGGGAAGACGCCTACGTCGGGCCCCGAGGCCAGGTCGCCGGTGTTGGGATCGAACACGGGCGGGGCGACGTGGCCGTAGACGACTCGGACCAGCGAGCCGCGGGCGTCGGAGTCGTAACGGTTTTCGTTGGCCGGAGTCAGCGATTCGACCCGCGTGCCCTCGCGGAAGAAGATCAATTGATCGGTGCGGACCAGGTCGTCGCCGTTGGTTTCGTTGGGGACCCCGTCGCTGTCGGCGTCCAGGCCCTCGGCGACGCCGTCGCCGTCGAGGTCCAGCCGCCACACGTCGGGCGCGCCGGGCCGGGCACTGGCGGGCGAGGGGAAGTGGACCCCGGCGTTGCGCTGCTGCATGATCACAAGGAACGCCCCGGGGAGGTCGGCCTTGCCGGGCTGGGTTTCCTGGTTGGCCTTCGCGGTGATCATCCGCGAGCCGTCGTCGAACAACTGGTCGCTGATGACCCGGGTGGTCGCGAGGATCTGGCTGATGTCGTTCGAGTCGGCGATCGCGCGGGTCGTGTCGTTGAACACCCGGCTGACCAGAAACAGCAGCACGGTCGTGATCGCCACGGCGACGATCATCTCGATCAGAGTAAAACCCGGGCGGCGACCTCCGCGGGGTTCGGGCCGGGCAAGACCGTCAAAACATGCGGGGCAGCGGATCATTGGTAGTCCTCCAGCCGCACGGTGCTCCGCGAGAGGACGCGGATGTCGCGGATCGGCGACGGGGGGTTGGTATCGGGGGTGTTGGGGGGGGCGGCGAACCAGATCGCGGTCAGGTCGTCGCCGCTGAGGACGGGGATCGAGTCCACGGTCTGCCGGGATTCCAGGTTGATTTGGGCGGAGTTCGAGGCGGTGGTAATCGTGCCGATGCGGTACACCTCGCCGTTGTCGCCTAGGACCAGGTCGCCGAGGCGGAGGATCTGCTCGACCTGCCACGGGGCGGGGAACGTGATGATGGTGGCGGTGTCGCCGTTGAAGGCGGCGCTGCGGCTGGTCACCGGGGCACGGAAGACTTTGGGAAAATAATCGGCGTCGTCAAAAGGGTTGGCACAGACCGCCCCGTCGGGGATCGAGATCGGGTTGTCGTAGCCCGCCGTGTCGGGGGCGTTGGGATATTTAGGCTGTAGCGGGCCGGGGTCTGCAACCGCGGGCTGGGCCTGCATGACGAAGGCGTAAACCACCCAGTCGTTTATGTAGGGGGTCGCCTCGGGCCCGCGGCGGAAGAGGGGCACGTAGAAGAAGTCGCGCTCGGCGGGGTCGATGATGACCGACGGGAACGAGCGGTCGGCCTCAGGCCAGAACTGGAGCAGCGAATCCGAGTCGGCGTAGTTGGTCTGGGCGGTAAAAGTCCCCGAGCTGTCGGTCTTGCCGTAGCTGCCCTTGCGCATGTCGGTGTCGGGCAGGTTCGCGGGCATCGGGGTCGCGGTGCTGGGAAGCTCGTAGTCCACGTCGATCTCGGCGAGGGCGTAGACGTCGAGGGTCGGCTCGGCCACCGCCGACGCCGCGGGGAGCCGACGCGGATCGAGCGAGTTTTTGAAGACCACCGCGTTGTCGCTGAAGTCGAAGAGCTGCTGGGCCCCGATCCCCTTGGCCTTGAAAAACGATTCGGCGGAGCGGGTGTTCTGCTGGAACAGCGCGTCCTGCACCGCCCGCTTCTGCATCAGGATCGCCGATGGGAACAGCGACGCGACCGCGGTGATGCCCACCGCGAGGATGCCCAGCGAGATGAGGACCTCGTTGAGCGTGAAGCCTCGGGTACGGCGCGGCCGGGTAACGGGTTGAGCAGCGGGCGGCGAGGTTAATGGAAGCGGGCTAGAGAGCATGGTGAGTGGCCTACAAACAGGGCCGCGCGGCGCGGGGTTAGCGGTTCATGTCGGCGCCGGTGCTGCGGTTGAAAAACAGCACCTCGCCGTTGCCGGGCTTGCTGGCCCATTCCAGGAGGTTCTTGACCGAGGTGTCGGCGGGGTCGAGCCGGTACGCGGCGACCTGATCGGGGTCGTAGGGGAGCGACGAAACGTTGTCGGCGAAGACATCGCGGGGCACCTCGTTGGGGACGAAAACCACCACCCCAACGACGGGCTCGAAACGCTCGAAAGGCATCACGCGGCGGCCGATCATCGGTTCGCGTTTGTCTTCGACCCGTGCCGGGCCCGAGTCGGTGATCAGCGGGGCGACCCCGCGGGAGAAGTCCGAGAGGGCCACGCCCGAAGCCGAGGCACGGTCGGAACTGGTATCGAAGCTGCCATCGCCGTCGCTGTCGTAATAGACAAAGCCGTCGGACCGGCTGTTGTTCGGGAACAAGCCGCTGATAGCGGCGTCACGCACCACCATACCGCCGCGGCGGTTGAAGCTGATGGCGAAGGGGGGCGGGAGCAGTTCGATCAGGCTGTTACCGCTGAGGGTTTCGATCCGCCGGATGCCGAGAACAGTCGCCCGCCCGGGGATGCGCAGGTCGTCGACGTCGGGGATATGGGAGTAGCCGTTGCGGATAAAGACTCCGCTGGGCGGCAGCTCCAGCCGCGCGGTGCCGTCGGCCGCGGTCTCGAAGTTTTCCACGATGCGCAGCTCGTTGGCGGGGGTCACGATGACGGCGGCGCCGGAGTAGCCGTCGCCGTCGTCTTCGGAGGTCTTGCCGTTGCTGTCGCGGTCGGTGAACGGTTTGTAGCGGGTCGCGAACGCGCGGGCGGCGGCGACGCCGTTGGACACGCTGTCCGCGGCGACCCGGGTGCTGGACGAGCGGACCATCTGACGCATGATCGGGAAGCTGATGCCCAGCAGCACCACCGCGATCGAAATCACCACGAGCAGCTCGATCAGTGTGAAACCGGGGCGGCGGCGATGGGAGGGAGACGGGTATGTCATGGCGGCGAGCAGTACGGGTGACGTTTGAGCGGGCGGAGCGAAGTCGTCTGTCCGTTGTGGTTTAGAGGAAGGCTTCCCGGCGGGGGAAACTCCGGAGGGATTTAGTCGATGTTGTAGCTATAGAGGTTGTCCAGGGCCTCGTCGTCCGGCGTGCCGTCGGCGGCGTGGGTGCCCCACTCGCCGTCGGGGCCGGCGGAAGCGAAGAAGGCGTTGGGGTGCGGCGGGAGGTAGTCGTCTTCGGTGAAGCCGTCGGTGTGGCTGACGCCGTTGGCGTAACGCATGGGGGTTTCCCAGTCGTCGATGAACACCCACGACTCCAGTAGTGTTCGGCGGGCGGCGAGGGTGCTGGCGGCGTTGCTCGCGCTGCTGGCCGCACCAGTGTCTTTGCCCGCGGCGGGGGTGACCGCCAGGCCGTCTTTACCCGCGGCGGACTGCACCATCTGGTTGCAGTCTTGGATCTGCATCGCGAGGCTGAGGAACAGTCCCATCGTGGTGTCTTCGCCAGCGGGGGGGTTGACGGCGACGCCGGTGGTCGTATCGCGGTGGTCGGGGAGGCCACCGGTCTGGGTGCGGAACTCCGCGGCGGCCGAGCCGAGCGTGTTGAGGGTGCTGCGGGTGTTCGAGACACTGGCCTGAGCCAGCATCCTCAAAGCCACCGGAAACGAGATACCGATCAGCAGCGCGACGATCGACACCACCACCAGGATCTCAATCAGCGAAAAGCCTCGGCGACACGGTGCGGATTGGAAGAGATGGTGTTTCATGGTGCAGGGTTGTGCAAAACAGGGAAGGGCGGCGGGGTTAGAACGACTGCATTAGCGCGACCAGCGGCAGGAACAGCGCGATGACGATGCCGCCGACGATGACCCCGAGGACGACGACCATCACCGGCTCGAGCAGGGAGACCAGACTCGCCACCGCCACGTCGACCTCTTCGTCGTAGTTGTCCGCGATCTTCAGCAGCATCTTGTCCAGGTCCCCGGTCTCTTCGCCGACGTCGATCATGTTGACCACTAACGGGTCGCAGACCTTGGCCTTGCGCAGCGGCTCGGCGAACGAATCGCCCTGGCGGACCGAGTCGTGGACGCTGCGCAGGGCCTTGGAGTAGACCGAGTTGCCGGTGGTTTCGGACGTGATCGTGATCGCGTCGAGGATCGGCACGCCGGCGTTCACCAGCGTCCCCAGGGTCCGGGTGAATTTCGCGATCGTGGCCTTCGAGACCAGGCCCTTGAGGATCGGGGTCAGCAGGACCACCCGGTCCATGAAAACCTTGCCTCCCGAAGTCTTGCGCAGGAGTTTGAAAAACAGGTAAATCCCGATCGGCGAGAGCAGGACCCAGACGAGGCCGGGGACCACCTGGTCTTCGTTGATCTCCTTGGCCCCGAGCACCCCGAGCAGACTGCCCCCCAGCCACTTGGAGGCCTCGATGAGCTGGATGGTGAGCCAGGGCATCTCGGTTTCGAAGTCGTTGAAGATGTCGATGAACTTGGGCACGATCAGGACCATGATCCCGAGCACGATGACCGCCGCGACCAGGATCACCGCGGCGGGGTAGATCATCGCCGAGATGATCCGGCGCTTGAGCCGGGCCGCTTTCTCCAGGAACTCGGCGAGCCGCTGGAGGATCAGGTCCAGCACACCGCCGACTTCGCCGGCGGCGATCATCTTGGTGTAGAGCGTGTTAAACGCCTTGGGGTGTTTCGAGAACGCATCGGAGAGCGACGCCCCGGAAGAAACGTCCTCGTGCACCGCGTCGAGGGTGTCTTTCATCAGCCCCGGCTTCTGCTGCTGCTCGAGGATCGACAGCGAACGCAGGATCGGGAGCCCGGCGTCCTGAAGTGTGGAGAGCTGACGGGTGAAAAGGGTAAGGGCCTTTTGGCTCACCCCGCCGATATTGATCGTGATCTGGCCGGCCTTCTTTTTGGTCCCGCCGCCCGCCGCCGCGCCGCCGCCCCCTTTGGCCGCGCCGCCTTTTTTGACTTTCTGCTCACGGATGGACGTGGGGAAGAAGCCCTGGCTCTTGATGCGTGCTAGAGCTTCGTCGCTGTTCGCGGCGTTGATCGTGCCTTTCTGCGGCTTGCCGGAATCGTTGAGGGCTTCAAATTGGAAGGTAGGCATGGGGTGCTCCGTGAGCAAGGGCGTCGGGTCAAGCGGGGCGCGGCGGGCGGTGTCGTGAAAGGCCAGGGCATCAGGGGTGTCCGGAGGCCGTTCCGGGGGCAGTTCCGGGGGCGATCCATCAATCCTCGATCATGGTTTCCTTGACGACCTCGTCGATCGTGGTCAGCCCGTCGTAGAGGGCCATCAGCCCGGACTGGCGGAGGGTACGCATCCCGCGTTTGCGGGCCTCGGCCCGGAGGATCTGCGTCGAGGCCTGCTTCATCACCAGGTCGCGGATTTCGTCGTCAAACATCATGATTTCGTAGATGCCCATCCGGCCGCGGTACCCGGAGTGGTTGCAGTAGTCGCAGCCCACGCCACGGTAGAGCTGCCGCCCCTCGAGGTCTTCTGGCGTGAGGTTGAGCATGAAAAGCTCGTCCTCGGAAGGGGTGTACGATTCCTTGCACCGCTGGCAGACCTTGCGGACCAGCCGCTGCGCGAGGATGCCCTCGATCGTCGCGGTGATGAGGAAGGACTCGAGCCCGAGGTCCAGGAGGCGGGCGATCGACGACGGGGCGTCGTTGGTGTGCAGGGTGGTGAAGACCAGGTGGCCGGTGAGCGACGCCTGCACGCCGATACGGGCGGTTTCGAGGTCGCGGGTCTCCCCGACCAGGATGATGTCCGGGTCCTGCCGGAGGAAGCTGCGGAGCGCCGCGGCGAACGTCAGCCCGACCTCGGTGTTGACCTGCACCTGGCAGAGCCCGTCGATGTCGTATTCGACCGGGTCCTCGGCGGTCAGGATTTTTTCGCTCGGCTCGTTGAGCTCGGCGAGGGCGGAGTAGAGCGTGGTGGTTTTGCCCGAGCCCGTGGGGCCGGTGACGATCACGATCCCGTTGGGCTTGCGGATCAACTGCCGGAACGTGTCCAGGTCGTCGGGACGCATCCCGATCTTGTCGAGGTCCAGGTTCACGTTGCCCCGGTCCAGGACCCGCATCACCACCGATTCGCCGAACATCGTCGGGAGCACCGCGATCCGCAGGTCCACCGGCTGGCCGCCGACGACCAGCTCGATCCGGCCGTCCTGCGGGATCCGCCGCTCGGCGATGTCCAGGTTGGCCATCACCTTGATCCGCGAAACGATCGGGTTGGCCAGGTGACGCGGCGGCGGGATCATCTCGTAGAGCACCCCGTCGATCCGGTACCGCATCTTGAACTCGTCTTCGAACGGCTCGAAATGGATGTCGCTCGCCTTGTCCTTGATCGCCTGGAGCATCACCAGGTTCAACAGGCGGATCACCCGGTTATCGTTCGCCAACGCCAGCTCGTCCTCGAGGTCGACGGATTTGTTGCCGTCGTCGAAGTCGGCCAGGTCCGAGTCGTCCGCCAGATCCGCCACCAGCGACGCCAGCGATTCATCGTCTTCCCCGTAGTAGCGGTCCAGGAGCTTGTCGATCTGGTCCGACGGCGCGACGACGGCCTCGACCGTGAAGCCCATCAGCAGCCGCAGGTCGTCCATCGCCCGGAAATTGTCCGCCGATTTGAGCGCCACCGTCAGTTTGTTAGTCGATGCCTCGTGGGCGATCGGCAGGACGTGGTACGCGTTGGCCATCTCCGCGGGCACCATCCGGACCACTTCGTCCTTGAGGTCCATCTCGTCGAGGTCGATGGTCCGCATCCCCGCCTGGGCCGCCAACGCGAGATTCACGTCGTCGTGGCTGCAATACCCCAGCTCCACGAGCAGCTGGCCGATCGGAGCCCGCTTCTTCTTCTGAAGCTCGAGGGCTTCCTGAGCCTGGTCCCGGGTAATCTTGCCCATCTTCGTGAGCACCCGCCCTAAACGGCGGCCGGTCAGCTCGGGGTTGGCTCCATCACGCTTGGCCATCAGCAAGTCTCCATCGCGGGCAAATCTCGAACAATCGGGGATATCCGTTAATCAACCTACGGGTACGTCCTCGCTCACGCGTCGATACCCATTTATCCGCACAAGAATGAGTATTTAAATCCAAGTGTCTATTTTAATTATTTATTATAAAAACTTATGCGTGTTTAATAGATACGGATAAATTCTGAACGAAGCTTGAAAAATTATCGGCAAATACGAACGGGAGGCGGGAGGGAATCGGAGGGTCCAAGGCGGGGAGAAGGCATCTGAATCGATGATGCGATATATCAGTTAATCAACTCAGGCTATCAGCAGATACGTTCTGTAGCTATTATCGTATGAACTTGAGGCCGTAAATCAAGGGATGGCTAATGATTTGATAGGCTGGACACTTGGAAAATAAGCTAATAGCATCGTCCAAGGGAGTTATGGTCGCCTCCAAACTAAAGCGGAGCGCGATCGGGCAGGGGGGTCACGCTGCGTTTTCGTCGAGCTCGGGCCGACCGATGCTGCCGCCGGCGCGGTGGACCTTTTCGATCAGGTTATCCGCATTGGAAGCGCGGTCGATCATGTCGCCCGCCGCGATCTTGCCGTCGGCGTAGAGCTCCCAGAGGAAGTCGTCGAGCAGCTTCATGCCGAACTTCTTGCCGGTCTGGATCGCCGAGGGGATCTTGAAAGACTGGGCCTCCCGGATCAGGTTCGCGATCGCGGGGGTGACCACCATGAACTCGTAGGCGGCACACATCCCCTTCGTGTCCGCCCGCTTCATGAGCTGCTGAGAGAGCACCGCGATCAGGGCGGTCGAGAGCTGGGCCCGGACCTGCTGCTGCTGGTTGGTGGGGAACGCGTCGATCAGGCGGTTGATCGTGCCGGCTGCGGAGTTGGTATGCAGGGTGCCGAACACGAGGTGGCCGGTCTCGGCCGCGGTGATCGCCGCCTCGATGGTTTCGAGGTCCCGCATCTCGCCGACCAGGATCACGTCGGGGTCCTGCCGCAGGGCCCGCCGCAGGGCCTCGGAAAAGCTCGGGACGTCGGTCCCGACCTCACGCTGGTTGACGATCGATTTTTTGTGCGGCTGGTAGTATTCGATCGGGTCTTCGACCGTGATGATGTGCCGGTCGAGGTTGATGTTGATGTAGTCGATCATTGACGCGAGGGTGGTGGTTTTCCCCGAGCCCGTCGGCCCGGTGACGAGGAACAGGCCCCGGGGCCGGCGGATCAGATCCTTGACGATCGAGGGCAGCCCGATCTTGTCGATATCCAGCAGCTTGTTGGGGATCCGCCGCAGGACCATCGCGATGCTGCCTTTTTGGCGGAAGATCGACACGCGGAACCGGGCGGAGCGTTCGGGGTCGTCCTGCGGGCCGTAGGCGAAGCCGAAGTCCGAGCCGCCTTCTTCCTGGAGCTCGTTCTGGGCCCGCTCCGGGCTGATGGCTTTCATCAGCGAGGTCGTATCGTCGGGCTCGAGGATTTTGGTTTTGAGTTCGATCAGCCGGCCGGACATCCGCACGGTGGGGGGCTTGCCCACCGTCAGGTGCAGGTCGCTGGCTTCCTGTTTAATCACGGTATCGAGCAGACGGTCGATTTGCATCGCGGACATAGGGTGAGCCTCGGGGTGCTTAGGCGCAAAGCGCGGGCGGGAATCGGGTTCCGGAACCAGAAACCGGTTCCGACTTACAAGGGTCTGGGGTGCGAGCGGGGTCCGGCCGCTGGCAGATCGGTTTACGCGGCCAGATCATCGTCGTCGAGTTCGACCACGCCCTCGACCTGAGCGATCCGGGAAATCTCGCTGAGCGTGGTCTGGCCGTCGAGGACTTTCAGCTTCCCGTCGCCGAGCAGGGTCCGCATCCCCGAGGCGACCGCCGCCGCCCGGATCTTACTCACCTGGGCCCGGTTGAAAGCCAGCTCCCGCAGCTCGGAATTCATGAACATGAGTTCGTACACCCCGCGTCGTCCGCGGTAGCCCGTCCCGCCGCAGCGGGTACACCCCGCCGGCTTATAGATCGTGTGCCCCTCCAGGTCGCTGGGCGTCATCCCGCACAGCGCTAGCAGCTTGCGGTCCGGTTCCGGGTCCGGCTCTTTGCAGTGCTCACACAAGACCCGGACCAGCCGCTGCCCCAGCACCGCCTGGATCGAGCTGGCCACCAAGAACGGCTTGAGCCCCATGTCGATCAGCCGGGTGATCGCCGACGGCGCGTCGTTCGTGTGCAGCGTGCTGAACACCATGTGGCCCGTCAGCGCCGCCTGCACCGCGACTTCGCCGACCTCCATGTCCCGGATCTCCCCGACCAGGATAATGTTGGGCGCCTGCCGCAGCATCGCCCGCAGGATCAGCTTGAAGTCCAGCGGCGGGTCCATCTGCATGTTGACCTGGCACTGGTTGATCCCCTTGAAGTTGTATTCGATCGGGTCTTCCGCGGTGATGATCTTTTTATCCGGCCGGTTCAGTTCGTTCAGTGCCGAGTACAGCGTCGTGGTCTTACCCGAACCCGTTGGGCCGGTGACCAAAAAGATCCCGTTGGGCCGGTTGATGATCTTGGTGAACCCATCGAGCGTGTCCGGCCGCATCCCGAGCTTCTCGAGCCCGAGCATCGCCGCCTCGGGCCGGAGGATACGCATGACGATCGATTCGCCGTGGTACGTCGGGCAGCACGAAAACCGGAAGTCCACCACCTTGCCGTCGATCCGCATCTTGATCCGGCCGTCCTGCGGGATCCGCTTCTCCTCCACCCGCACCCCCGCCATGATCTTGAGCCGGGCGATCACCGAGCCCTGCGTCCGCTTGGGCACCGTGTCCCGCTCGTGGCAGACCCCGTCGATCCGGTAGCGCAGCCGGACCCGGTTCTCGAACGGCTCGATGTGGATGTCCGACGCCCGGCCGTTGACCGCCTCGGCGATAATCTGGTTCACCAGCTTGATGATCGGGCCCTGCTGCGCGTCGTCCGCGTCGTTGCCCGTCGCGTCGATATCGATCGACTGGTCCATCGATTGGTCCAGCGACATGTCCAGCGACGTGTCGACCGACATATCCATGGTCAGCTTGTCGATCGAGCTCTTGACGTCCGACATGACGTTGTCGATGTACTCGCTGATCTTGCCCTTCGCCGACAGCGCGAGTTCCACCTTGCCCCCCAGCCGGAACTGCAGGTCGTCGATCAGGTTGATGTCCATCGGGTCGTGGACCAGCACCTTCAGGGTGTTGCCCTCTTTCCCCAGCGGCAGCACCAGGTACTTCTTGATCATGTCCTGCGGGATCAGCTCCAGGTTCTCCCGGTCGACAACGTTAGGCTGATCCAGGTCCACAAACTCGAGCCCGAACTGCGACGCCAACGCCTTAGCCACGTCGTTCTCGGTGACATAGCCCAGGGCCACCAACGCCTCGCCCACCCGCTTGCGGGAGCCGTTGGAAATCTTGAGCGCCTCGCCAAGCTGCCGCTCGTCGATCAGCCGCCACTGCTGAAGGATCTGGCCAAGTTGTAAGCGTTTACGCGCCATGCATGCCTCAAGAAGCGGGAAAAAACGGTCGGCCTGGGGCAATCCCCAGCCGCAAGGGAAAGACCAAAAGTATGGACCGCCCGCCACGCGAAGGCAAGTACTGTTTCCCGCGAACCCGATCCAGGCTTGCGTCGTATCGCCCATAAATAGACCCGACTCTGGCTTCCGCTACCCCCGCCCCAAGTATCTCACGCTCCGCCCACCGCCCGCCTTACGCCGCACCAGCACCCATCATTAACGCATCGTCAACCGTTCCGATATTTATCTCAGACCGTTTACTCTGTTCAATTAAGACGTAAGTAGAAAGGATGCACCATGAAATTTTTCCCCTTCGGCTCGATTTCGTCGCGGCTGTTCTGTCTTACCCTGTGGCTCCTTGCGTCATCGTCCGCGACAGCCCAAACGCCCGACCCCGAGGCTGCCCCCGATAACCCGCCCACGCCCGCCGCCCAGGCCGAGCCCGCGCAACCCGCGGCGGCCGTCCCGGGCTTCCTCGGGGTCGGGGTCGATGAAGCCCCCGCCCCCGCCGGCCTCACGTTCCCCTCGACCGTCCTGGTCATCTCGGCGGTCCACCCCGGGTCGCCGGCCGACCTCGCGGGACTGCGCTCCGGGGACACCCTTCTGAAACTCGACGACCAGTGGCTGGTCCACCCGGTCCAGCTCCAGCGGCTGGTCGCCGACAACCCGCCCGCGACTGCCGCCCAAATCACCCTCCGCCGCGAGGGGCAGAGCCTCATCCTGCCCGTGACGCTCTCCGCTTGGCCCGCGGACCTGCCCCGGGCCCAGCCTGTCCCGGCCGGGCCGGCCCCGCGGCTCCTGCGGCAGGACTTCTTCGACCTCGCCCCGCTCCAACCCGGCGGGCCCGAGATCCCCAACGCCTTCCGGCAGATGCAAGAGCAGATCGAAGCCCAAATGCACCAGATGCGCGAGCGTCTCAATCAGCTCCAACCCCCCGGCGACCCCCGCCTCCGCCTCGCCCCCGGGCCCGGCGGGGCCGCGTCTCAGAGCGTCATCCTCCGCGACGACGGCGAGCACCGCCTCGAGATCACCACCCATCCTCAGGGCCGGCACCTCAAAGCCGCCGACGCCCAGGGCGAAGTCCTCTTCGACGGCCCGATCGATACCCCTGAGCAGCTCGAAGCCGTCCCCCAGGAAATCCGTCGCAAGCTCCCGGCCATCGAACGCCACCCCACGCCCGTCCCCGATGCCCCGCCCGTCGAATTGGCGGTTTAATCACCCGGCCCATCCGCCGCCAACCGCCTCCATAGCGTTTCGACTTCCAGCCAGTCCATCGCTCGCGGCGTTGCCGGCGCCACCACCCGAACCTCCCCGCCGCCCGCCGGCCCCCGCGGCGCCCAAACCCGCGGGTCCGTCGGCCCGAACAGCGCCGTCGTCGCCACCCCGAGCTGCGCCACCAGGTGCGTCGGCCCCGCGTCGTTCCCCAGATACCCCGACGCCCCCGTCAGCCGCTCCACCAGCCCCGCCAGCGTCCCGCACGCCTCGGACTGATAAACCTCCCGCCACCGCGCCAACTCCCGCGCGGGCCACCGCTCCGCCTCCGCTTCCCCGTAAACGACCCGTACCTCCCGGCCGTGCTGCCGGTAACGCTCGATCACCTGCTCGAACCGCTCCCGCGGCCAGCACTTCGCCTCGCCACCGCTCCCCGGATGTACCACCATCGGCCCGCCTTCGTCCCCGATCGCCACCGCTTCTCGCTCTTCCCACGACACCCCTCGCTCCTCCAATAGGCTCCGGTGCAGGTCCGCAAGATGCATCGGCTCGCCCCCCTCGGCCGGCCGGGTCGGCAGCCAGATCAGATCACTCTGCGGGGCCAGCCGTCGCACGTTCGCCGCCCAGATGTCTTGCCCGTTGCCGATAAACGTCACCACCCGCTGCGCCTCGGCGAACAGCTCCGCCACCGCCGGGCTCAGGGTCGTCGGCCCCGGGTCCCCATGCAGCCGGGTGAATTCAAAGAGGTCGATATCCATCGCCGAAACGCCCGGCACCACCGCCGACGCCAGCCTGCCCCGCGACCACGGACACACCACCGTCGTCCGCCCCGCCATCCCCCGCAGGATCGGCAGGATCAACGCGAAATCCCCCAACGCCGCCTGATGGAACACCAGATTCATGTCGGACTCTCCTATGGGCCGTCCGCCGACCCTGCGTCCCGCCCCCGGGGCTCCGCGTCCGGATCGGCCGGCGACGGCCCCACCAAGCCCCGCGCCCGCTCGACCGCCCGCTTGGCCGAGCTAAACGGCTCATCGCCGGAGACCAGGACGTTCGCTCCGCCCAGATCCTCCACCAGGCCGTACTCCGCCATCCGATCGTACATCCGCTCCCGCACCCCGCAGAGGATCACGTTCCGTCCGTCGCCGCGCATCTGCCGCGCGAACTGCCCGATCACGTGCATGATCGTCGCGTCGACCATATGGGTCCGCTTCAGCCTCAGGATCACCACCCGGACCGGCGACGCCAACAAGTCGTTAAACCGGTCCTGCAGATCGTCCGCCGCCGCGAAAAACAGGTTCCCCTCGACCTGCAAAAACACGATACCCGGGTCCCGCGGCGGCCCGTCGTCCTCGGCCGCATCGTCCGGGCCGCCCGCGGCCTGCCCGTACGGCCCGCCCCCGCCCACGCGTCGCTCAATGAACCCCGACGCCACCCCCGGCGTCCGCACCATCTCCGTGATATACAACTGCCGGGCCCGCTGCAGATACAGCGCAATCGTCAGGAACACCCCCACAAACACCGCCACCTCCAGCGACAGCGTCAGCGTCGCGACAAACGTCCCGACGCACACCAATAAGTCGGCCGGGTTGCTCTTGGCGATCCGCTTCACGTAGTCCCAGTCGATCAGCCCGAACGCGATCACGAACAGGATCGCTGCGATGCTCGCCATCGGGATCGCCTCGGCCAGGGGGGCAAGCAGCAGGAACACCCCCGCCACGAACCCCCCGGCAAACAGCCCCGCGAACCGCGTCCGGGCCCCCGCCGCGTAGTTCAGCGCCGAGCGGGAATAACTCCCCGTCGACGGGATACACTGGAAAAACGCCCCGACCGTGTTGCTCGCCCCGACGCTCAGAAACTCCTGGTTCGCGTCGATCCGTTCGCCCGATTTCGACGCCAGCCGCTTGCCGATCCCGTAAGCGTCCAGCATCCCCACCAGCGCGATCGCCGCCGCCGGCGCGAACAGCGGTCGATACTGATCCCAGTCCAGCGTCGGCATCCGCCACTCCGGCAGCCCCCGCGCCAGCGTCCCGACCAGCGCCAGCTCCCCCTCACCCCACCCCGCGACCATCACCATCCCCGCCCCCGCCGCGACCGCCAACAGATACTCCGGCAGCCACCGGCTCAGCTTCCGACAACCCAGCGCGACCCCCAGGCTCACCACCCCCACCGCGATCGGCTCCCACCCCACCGACTCGCCGTTGAGCCCGATCGCCTGGATCATCCGGTCCACCTTGTCCCCCACCCCGTGGTACCGCCCCGACGTCCCCGCCAAGCTGACGCCTAGAAACGCCGGCACCTGACCCACCGCGATCAGCACCCCCGCCCCCGCCGAAAAACCCACGATCACCGAATGGCTCACGTAACGCACCAATTCCCCCATCCGTGCCAACGCAAACAACACCTGGATCAGCCCCGCGAACAGCGTCAGCATCACCGCGACCCCGATATGATCCGCGTCCGGCACCGACAACGCCACGAAGCCGCCCGCCACCAACAGGCTCATCGTGTTCGTCGGCCCGATCGCCAGGTACCGGCTCGACATCAGCAGCGACCCCACCATCGTCCCCACGATCGCGGTGTACAGCCCGTAAATCGGCGGCACCCCCGCGATCGTCGCGAACGCCATCGACTGCGGGATCGCCACCATCGCCACCGTCAGCCCCGCCACCGCGTCGCCCCGCAGGTCGCTCCCCCGGTACCCCCGGGCCGACGACCACAGCGACCGGCCCGCCGACCACGCCGGCCGCGCCGCGAACCGCCCACCCTTCCAGCACGAATCAAAAACCTGTCCACCAAATCCCATCCCGCCAGACTAGCAACTCGCTCCCGCCACTGTCGATCAAGGCCCCGCCTCGGCCGCGACATGATCCCAAAAACCAACCAACACCCCGCCCGCTAACGCCCGTTCTTTAGCGTTACGCAGCCGGCAGAACCGCCTCCGCGCAGCACCCGACGCGGGGTCCCGTCGCCTCGCCCACTCACCCCGCCCGTTTCCCAGTCACCCCGCCGCCCGACACTCCGCGAAGAACCGCAGCGCATTTCTCATCGCGTTCGAAGGCACCCCGTCCGACTCCGCCGTGTCCTCATCGCCTTGCATCCAATCCAAATAATCCACTCGGCAGCCGGCCTCGGCCAGCGCAATCTGGAACCGCTCCGCCGCGCCCTGCGTCGCCGTATCCACCCCGCACCCCACCAGCCACGGCACCGCCGCGAGGACCCCCGGCTCGTCGCTTCCGGGGCGGCCTTCCGGCCCCGCCTCGATCCGCTCGGTCACCTCCCGCTCCGCCCAGTACTTCGCGTTGTACACCGCGCACCCGTGGACCCGATCGGGGTGCCGCATCGTGAAACGCTGGGCCAGCCCCGCGCCCCGGCCGCTGCCGTACACGTACGCCTTCGGGGTCAGCGCATACCGCTTGCCCGCCTCGGCCCACGCGGTCAGCACCGCCTGTTCGTCCGCCTCCCCGCCGGTCGGCACCGCGATCCATACCGCCGCGAACCCCAGGCAGTCCCGCGCCATCGCCTCGAGTTTGTCTTCCACCCCGGCCGCCCCGTTGCTGCCCAGAAAGAAGATCGGCGTCCACACCCGGGCGTCAGCGGATCCCAGCGGAAATATCCACATTGCGTTGCTCCACGTAGAAAACGCGGCTGATGGCCGCTCTTTCCCTTATCGGCCAACCCCGCCCGCCACCTGACCACCACCTCGAACCCCGGTTAAGCTCCCCCGATCCGTACGCGATCTCCTCGCCGCCCGCCCCAAATACGCCGCCGTGGCCTCGGGCCCCGTGGATGGCCGCGTGGGTGTTCTGCCGCCGCGCCCCGGCCCCGCCTGGCCATTTTCACATCCCGATTCCCTCCTCCGGGATCCGGCCGAACGCGATCTTGTCGTCCATCACGTACCCCGCCACCGCGGTCATCGAACCCGGGTGGACCGTATGGGCCCCGTATTTCTGATTGATCGTGTCCAGCACCGTCGACAGGTGCCGCGGCCGATCCGCATCGGGAAACAGGTTCCCCGGGCTCGCCCCCCGCGGGGTCAGCCCCCCCAAGCCGACCCCCACCTTCCTGGGCAGCCGCCCCCCGGCCGCCGCCGCCCCGAACGGCCAGAGCCGCGCGAAATGCTCCAGCACCGTCGGCGTGTCTTCGACCCCCGGCAGCGCGATCTCGTCGCCCCAGCGCTCCACCACCCGTCCGCCCGGGCCGCTGCGTTCGAACGATACCTGCGCCTGCAGCAGGTGCGCGACGTACCCGTGGACCCGCAGCCGCATCGCTGCCTTGCACAGCAGCCGGGTCATGATCGCGTGCGCCCCGTCTACCGTCCGGTACTGCGGGGGCAGGATGTGGGCGTGGCCCATGCTCCGCCGCACCGTCGTCGGCTCCGCCGGGTCCGTTCCGTGCAGCCCCATCCAACACGACTCGCCCTGCACCGACCCCCAGATCCGCCGGCAGTCCGCCCTCGACAGCGCCCACAGCTTCGCCACCGTGTCGACGTCCGCCCGCCGCAGCCGCGCTTCCATCCCGCTCCCGATCCCCGGCACGCTGCCCAGCGGCATCCGCGCTAGGATCCCCGGCATCCGGTCCAGGGTCAGCACCGTCAGCCCATCGGGCTTCTCGAGTTCGCACGCCGTCTTTGCCAGCAGCCGCGACGGCGCCAGCCCCACCGAGCACGGCAGCGCGCCGTCGAAGTCCGCCGCGATCTGCCCCTTCACCCGCCGCGCCAACGCCACCGCGCCGCCCGGTCCGTCCGCCCGGCGCTCGTCGCCCCGCAGCCGGACCGCCCACTCGTCGATCGACCACGCCTTGGTGATCGGCACGTGCTTTTCAATGCTTTCCATCACCGCCCGGTGCAGCTCCACGTACCGGGCCGGCCGCGCCTGGAGCAGCACGATCCCCGGGCAGATCCGGGCCGCTTCCGCCGCCCGGCAGCCCATCCCCACCCCGTGCCGCTTCGCCTCATAGCTCGCCGCGATCACCGCGCCCCCGCCCGCCAGTACCGGACAGACCCCCACCGGCCGGTCCCGCAACGACGGGTCGTCGTACTGCTCGCACGACGCGAAAAAACTGTTCATGTCAAGAAATAGCCAGTGCAGCAACGCAAACCCTCCGACTCCCCCTAAAACGAAATATGCTATCATAAACCTAACAAATTGACTATGCCGTGGCCGCCCCCGGTACCATGTTTTGTGACGGCAGAGGGACGCAAAGACGCACCGCTCCCGCCCGAGGTTCATGACACACGAGCACCCGCCAGCCCAAAGCCAACGCGACGGCGGGCCGCCACAAAATCCTTCACGCCGCCCGCGTCCCGCCCACCCCGGCCGGCCCGCCCTCCCTACAATCGCCCCCCATGCCACTCACCGAAATCTCTATCCGCGGCGCCCGTGAGCACAACCTCAAGGGCATCGACCTCGACATCCCCCGCGATCAGCTCGTGGTCATCACCGGCCTGTCGGGCAGCGGCAAGTCCACGCTCGCCTTCGACACCATCTACGCCGAGGGCCAGCGCAAGTACATGGAATCGCTCTCCGCCTACGCCCGGCAGTTCCTCGACCAACTCCAGAAGCCCGACGTCGAATCCATCGAAGGCCTCCCGCCCACCATCGCCATCGAGCAGCGCGGCAGCTCGCACAACCCCCGCTCCACCGTGGCCACCACCACCGAGATCTACGACTACCTCCGCCTCCTCTTCGCCCGCGTCGGCCAGCCCCGCTGCTGGCACCCGCAAAAAACCGACAAGAGCGGGGCCGTTCTCGAGGTCTGCGACCAGCCGATCGAGTCCCAGTCCGCCACCCAGATCGTCGACCACGTTATGGCTCTGCCCGAGGGCACGAAGCTCATGGTGCTCGCCCCCGTGATCCGCGGCAAGAAGGGGCACCACAAAGAAATCTTCGAGGGCATGGTCCGCCAGGGCTTCGTCCGCGCCCGGGTCGACGGCGAGGTGATGGACCTCCGCGAGATCGCCCAGACCAAGGCCGGCACCCCCTTCACGACCAAAACCCAGCGTTACCAGAAGCATACCGTCGAGGCCGTGGTCGACCGGATCGTGGTCCGCCACCAAGACCCCGCGTCCGCCGGCGATGCCCTCGACGACGACGGGGGCGTCCGGGCCCGGGTCGCGGACTCGATCGAGCTCTCGCTCAAGCTCGCCGACGGCCTGGCCGTGGTCAGCGTCGCCGACGAAAAGGGCGGCTGGGCCGACACCCTCTTCAGCGAAAAATACGCCTGCCCCGAGCACCCCGACTGCTCCCTCGAAGACCTCGAGCCGCGGCTGTTCTCGTTCAACTCGCCCTACGGGGCCTGCCCCGCCTGCGCCGGGCTCGGCACGGTCTTCGAGTTCGACGCCGAGCTCGTCGTGGCCGACCCCGAGCTCTCGCTCACCGAGGGCGCGATCGAGCCGTGGCGCAAAAACGGTAAGCGGATGAACATCTTCTACAACCGCATCATCCGCAAGTTCTGCAAAGAGTTCGGCATCAGCCCGCAGACCCCCTGGAAAAAAATCCCCAAGCCGATTCAGCGCATCATGATGCACGGCACCACCGACCGCGACGAAAACAAGTACGCCGCCCACTTCGAAGGCGTCGTCCCCAACCTCCAGCGCCGCTTCGAGTCCACCGACAGCGAATTCGTCAAGCAGCGCCTCTCGGGCTACCTCTCCGAATCCGCCTGCGAGACCTGCCACCGCGCCCGCCTCCGCACCGAGGCGCTGCACGTGTTCATCGAATCGGGGCGCGGCCGCCACGCCAAGCGTTACAACATCGACGACGTCGTCCGGATGACCATCGAAGACGCCGCCGAGTTCTTCGCCAAGCTCAAGCTCTCGCAAGAGGGCACGCAGATCGCCGAGCCCATCGTCAAGGAGATCCGCGCCCGCCTGGGCTTCATGCTCAGCGTCGGGCTCGGCTACCTCAACCTCTCTCGCAACACCGGCACGCTGTCCGGCGGCGAATCGCAGCGCATCCGCCTCGCCACGCAAGTCGGCTCGGGCCTCGTCGGTTGCTGCTACGTCCTCGACGAGCCCACCATCGGGCTCCACCAGCGCGACAACGATCGCCTCATCAAGACCCTCCGTCACCTCACCGACATCGGCAACACCGTCCTCGTGGTCGAACACGACGAAGACACCATCCGCGCCGCGGACTACCTCATCGACGTCGGCCCCGGGCCCGGACGGCACGGCGGCACGATCACCGCTCACGGCCCGCGGAAGCAGTTCCTCAAGGACAAGAAATCCCTCACCGCCAAATACCTCCGCGGTGATGAGGAAATCCACACCCCTGACACCCGCCGCAAACTCGACCACAAAAAAGCCCTTGCCCTCAAAGGCGCCCGCCAGAACAACCTCCAGGACCTCGACGTCACCTTCCCGCTCGGCGGGATCGTCACCGTCACCGGCGTGTCGGGCTCCGGCAAGTCCACCCTCGTCAACCACATCCTCCTCAAAGCCGCCAAGCGCGCCCTGCTGGGCTCCCGCGTCAAGCCCGGTGCGCACGACAAACTCAACGGCGCCCACCACATCGACCGCATCATCGAGGTCGACCAGTCGCCCATCGGCCGCACCCCCCGCTCCAACCCCGCGACCTACACCGGCGTCTTCGACATGATCCGCGACCTGTTTTCCAAGACCAAAGAAGCCAAGATCCGTGGCTACAAGCCCGGCCGATTCAGCTTCAACGTCAAGGGCGGCCGCTGCGAATCCTGCCAGGGCCAGGGCACGAAGAAGATCGAGATGCACTTCCTCCCCGACGTCTTCGTCAAGTGCGACGTCTGCAAGGGCAAGCGCTACAACCGCGAAACCCTCGAGATCACCTACCGCGGCAAGCACATCAGCGACGTCCTGGACATGACCATCGAAGAGGCCCTCGACTTCTTCGACAGCTTCAACGACGTCAAACGCCTGCTCACCGCGCTCAACGACGTTGGGCTGAGCTACGTCCAGCTCGGCCAGGCCTCCACGACCCTTTCCGGCGGCGAGGCGCAGCGGGTCAAGCTCGCCACCGAGCTGGGCAAACGGTCGACGGGCCATACCCTCTATGTCCTCGACGAGCCCACCACCGGGCTGCACTTCGCCGACGTCAAGAAACTCATCGCCGTCCTCGACCGCCTGGTCGACGGGAACCAGGCCACCGGCGCCCGCGGCGGCAACTCGGTCATCCTCATCGAGCACAATCTCGACGTGATCAAGTGCAGCGACTGGCTCATCGATCTGGGCCCCGAGGGCGGCGACCGCGGCGGCACCCTCGTCGCCACCGGCACGCCCGAAGCCCTCGCCGACCACCCCGACTCGTACACCGGGCAGTTCCTCAAAACCCACCTCCCCGAGCCGATAACCGCCTGAACCCGCCGGCCCGTTGACACGCCGGACCCAGCCCTTACGATGCCCCTTCCCCCCGTAGGAAGTCCAACCATGCCCGGCACCTTTACCTGCAGCGTCGTCACCCCCGAACAGCGCGTCTTCGAAGGCGATGTCTCCTACATCGTCCTCCCGGCCTGGGACGGCGAGATGGGCTTCGCCGTCCATCGGGCCCCGGTCCTCGTCAAGGTCGGTCAGGGCAACCTGAAACTCACCGAAGCCGGCGGCAAGAAGACTTCGCTTAAAATCAGCGGCGGGTTCGCCCAGATGAAGGGCCAGCAGCTCACGGTCCTCACCGACCGGGCCGAGTCCGCCGCCGAGGTCGCCTAACTTCTCGCCCGGCCGCGGCCGATCGGCCCCGCGTCTCCCACGTTCCCGCTCAATCATTCCGCGCAGCCTCAGCCCGCTCCCGGCCCCGAATCGGCCGGGTTTATCTTGGTGAGACACCCGCCTCCGCCCCGACCGGCTCACCACCCCGGACTCCGCCGCGGCCCCTCCCACACGCCGCCACGGTAGCGTTAGGATAAGGTTGTTTTCTGTCGATCCGCGTCCCTCCCCCCCGGCCGCCCCGACCTTCATGCGAAACGTCCTGCGCCACGTCATCCCGAGCATGTTCCACCGCCGCCTGCTCTTGCTCGCGGGGGTGTCCTGCGTGCTGATGGCCCTGCTCGCCGCCCAGACCGCCCGCCTCACCACCGGCAGCGAGCGCGAAGACCGCCGGGAGATCTTGCGTAAACACCTCGAAAAAGCCGACTACACCCCGACCTCGCGTGGCCGCATCTTCGACCGTAAGCAGCGACGCCTCGCCGAGGACCGCCCCGGCTGGAACGTTGCCGTCAGCTTCCGGGTCCTCAGCGGCCACTGGGCCTACGTCAAGGCCCGCGAGGCCGCCCAGCGTGACGTCGGCCGGTCCGACTGGCGCGACCTCTCCGCCCAGGAGCAAGACGACCTGGCCCGGGCCTACGTCAAGCCCTACCTCCTCCAGATCGAGTCGCTCAAGGTCACCCTCGCCGAGCTCGGCCGCGTCTCCCCCGACAAGGTCGAGGCCCGCCAGCGCGAGGTCGTCCGCTGGGTCCAGAAGATGGCCGCCAACGCCACCGCCAGCCGGCGCAAGGATCGCGTCAAGGTCCTCAAAAAATCCGGCGAGTCCGCCGACCTGCCCTGGGCCGAGGTCTACGTCGAGGTTGCCGAGGAGTTCCAATCCCACCCCGTCCTGTACGACGTCGCCCCCGACACCATCACCTGGATCGACCGCTTTATCGCCAAGGCGATCCAGGAACAGCAGGCCCACCCCGACCGCCCCGGTGAGTACGAAGTCTGGCTCGAGGTCACCCCCCAGCGCGTCCGCCAGCGTATCTACCCCTGGGAGTCGCGCACCTTCGCCCTGGACCGCTCGACCTTCCCCGGCCCGCTCCAGAACGACCGGCCGCTGGTCACCACCGTCGACGGCATCGGCCGCCATATCCTCGGCTCGCTGCGGCCGATCAACAAAGAAGACTCGCTCTGGGACCGCCGCCCGTTCTACGTCCGCGACACGCCCGACACGCCCCGGCGGGTCGACCTCGCCGGCTACCGCCCCAACGACCCTATCGGCCGCTTCGGCGTCGAAAGCTCGATGGAAAGCACCCTCCGCGGCACCCGCGGCCTTCGGGTCACCCACCTCGACACCGGCGACACCGAAACCGTCGCCCCCCTACGCGGCCAGGACGTCCACCTCACCATCGACATCCAGCTCCAGATGCGCCTCCAGGCCCTCATGTCCCACGACCCAGACATCGGCCTCATGCGCTCCCAGCCCTGGCACAAGGCCGGCCACGACCCCACCCATCACCCCCAGAACCCGCAGCTCGGCGACCCGCTCAACGGCGCGGCCGTCGTGCTGGACATCGATAACGGCGAAGTCCTCGCCGCCGTCTCCGTTCCCCATCTCACCCTCGACCGGCTCGAAAACCACAGCACCGAACTCTACGCCGACCACGACAACCGGCCCACGCTCTTCCGGCCCACCGCCTACCGCTACGACCCCGGCTCGACCAACAAGCCCCTCGTCCTCGCCGCCGCCATCACCGACGGCATCCTCGGCCCCGACGAGTCGCTCGACTGTTCGCTGGGCCTGCTCTGGCCCAACTCCCCCAACCGCTTCCGCGACTGGATCTACCGCCCCGACCAGGGCCGGCACCAGACCTTCGGTCAGATCGACGGGGTCCAAGCCGTCGCCGTCAGCTCCAACGTCTTCTTCGGCCAGGTCGCCCAGCGCTTCGGGAAGCAGATGAGCTTCAACCGCCTCGCCTGGTGGTTCAACCAGTACGGCTTCGGCCGCCGCCTCGGCTCCGGGCTGCCCCAGGAAATCGCCGGCAACCTCCCGGGCCCCGACACCCCCGTCACCGAGTCCGACGCCGCCTACATGGCCATCGGCGAAGGCAAGGTCGCCGTCACCCCGCTCCAGGTCGCCCAGGCCCACGCCACCCTCGCCCGCGGCGGGCTCTTCATCCCGCCCACCTTCATCCAGGACCAGAGCCGGCCCGCCCCCCGTCAAACCCAGCACCTGCACCTCTCGCCCGCCGCCCGCGACCGGGCCCTGCGCGGCATGGACGCCTCGGCCAACCACGCCGGCACCTCGGGCCTCGACCGCGGCACGACCCACTCGTTCCGTCTCGGCGACCGCTACCAGCGCATCTTCACCGTCCCGGGCGCTAAAGTGCTGGCCAAGTCCGGCACCGCCGACGCCGCCCCCCTCCGCCGCACCCACCCCGATGGCACCTACGACCGCAACGGCCTAATCATCCGCACCGGCTACCACGCCTGGGTCGTGGCCCTCGTCCAGCCCGAGGGGCAGCCGCGCCCCACCCACGCCATCGCCGTCGTCGTCGAATACGCCGGGTCCGGCGGCCGCGTCGCCGGACCCCTCGTCAACCAGATCGTCCGCGCCCTGGCCGTCGAGGGCTACCTCGGCCCCGAAGCCGCCACCGCCAACCGGCCCCCGGAATTACCCGTGGAATCTCCCCCGAACTCCCCCCCAGAATCTCCCGCAGAATCATCCCCGCAAGCCCGCCTCGAAACCTTTCCGGACGCCACCTCGGAATCTCCTTCGGGAGCTCCCGGCCGTGGCTGACGCCGCCGCCGACCGCCTCCGCGCGCTGGTCCGCCCCAGCTTCGGTTGGCTCACCCTGGCCGCCGCGGGGGGGCTCGTGCTCTTGGGCATCACCGCGATCCAGACCATTGCCCCCGGCGAGGCCGCCACCCAGAAACGCAACCTGGCCATCGCCCTCCTGGGCATGCTGGCGATGCTCCTGCCCCACCCCCGGCTGATCGGCGCGTTGGCCTACCCCATGTTCGGCCTCGCCCTGGCCCTCTTGATTTTTGTACTGCTGCCCTTCGTCCCCGAGAGCATCGTCAAGCCGATCAACGGCGCGCGGTCCTGGATCAACCTCCGGGTCATGAATTTTCAGCCCTCGGAAATGGCCAAGCTCACCTTCGTCCTCGCCCTGGCCTGGTACCTCCGCTACCGCGACAGCCACCGCTCCCTGCTCGGGCTCCTCGGCCCGTTCTTTATCATGCTGGTCCCGGTCGGCCTGATTATCGTCGAGCCCGATCTGGGCCAATCCCTGGCCTTCGGCCCGACGCTGCTGGTCATGCTCATCGCCGCCGGGGCCAAGCTCCGGCACCTGTTTTCCATCGTCGGGCTCGGGGTCCTGGTCGTCGCGATCAACGTTGGCCTCGTCCTCGCCTCGCCCTTCGGCGAAGCCCAGACCAACCTCGCCCCCTGGCTCCAGACCCACCAGCAGCGACGCATCACCTCCATGATTAAGCTCGCCTCCGGGGACACCAGCGAGGTCCAGACCGACGCCTACCAGCAGCACAAGGCCATGACCCTCTCGGGCGCCGGCGGCCTCCACGGCTTCGGGGCCGAGCGCACCGCCACCCTCTTCCGGTTCTACGACCTGCCCGAAGCCCACAACGACATGATCTACGCCGTCATCATCAACCGCTGGGGCATGCTCGGCGGCCTCGCGGTCATGGGGCTGTACCTCACCCTCATCGGCTCGATGCTCGCCGTCGCCGCGACCACCAAAGACCCCGTCGGCCGCCTCGCCTGCGTCGGCTTCGCCGCGATCTTCCTCTCCCAGGCCGTCATCAACATCGGCATGACCATCGGCGTCCTGCCGATCACCGGCATCACCCTCCCCCTGGTCAGCTACGGCGGCTCGTCGCTGCTCTTCAGCTTCATGATGGTCGGCCTCGTCCTGAACTTCGCCTCTCGCCGGCCCACCTACATGACCCGCGAATCCTTCGAGTTCGATCGCCCCGCCCGCGCGGGCCGTCGCCAACTACCCCGCCGCACCGCGCCCTCCCGCTGACCTTTCCCGCGAGCCGGTTTCCTAAAGATATTCCTGCGGATCCGGCCGTCGGTTTTACCGCAGGTTCATCGAGCGCCCGTACGCTGATCGTAAACGCATGACGGTCATGCCTGTCTCTTTTACAGCTCGGCTCCACCACGAAAGACGCCATGAATCCCCTTCTTGCCTGCCCCCAAGCGTGCCTCCGATCGTTCTCGCGTCCGTTTGCCCCGCTCCGCAGGTTGCCCCTTTTGAGTCTGGCCCTCGCCGGCCTGCTGCTCGGTCCGGTTGGTTGCGCGAAGCTCGTCGCCAGCGAACCGCAGATCAACTACGGCGAGGTGCTGATCGGCAACTCCGTGGAGCGCTCGGTCCGCTGGTCGAACCAGGGCGACGGCGAAGTCCGCATCGAAGCGCTGACCGTCGAAGGCGACCGCGTCTTCGCCACCCAGGACCGCATCGTCGAAGACCTCCGGCTCGACGCCCGTGAAACCTCGCCCGACATCACCGTGGCCTTCAAGCCCGTCGCGGCCGAGTCGTATCAGGCGGTCCTCAACCCCGACGCGAGCACCGGCGGCGACCGTTCGAAGGTCCGCCTCATGGGCTGGGGGGTCTACGTGCTGACCAGCGATTCCGTCGACCTGCATGCCCCCGGCGGATCGACGACCGCGCCGCTCAACTTCGGCGAAATCCCCCTCCAAGGTGCCGGCGGCATCCGGAACCTGGAAGTGACCAACACCTCGGTCCGCGATCTCACCGTCAAGCTCCAGTGGCGCGACGGCCGTCAGGGTTTTAGCCTCGACCAAGGCGTCGACGCCCTGACGCTCGGTTCCGGGGAAAACCAGACGGTGCGCCTGGTATTCAATCCCGAACGCCCGGGCGTGTTTAGCGACGCGCTGCTGATCTCCGTGGCGGACCGGGACCAGCAGCGGGCCGGCCTCGTCGTCGAAGGCCAAGGCATGCGGAGCGATTCCAGCCAGGTGGAAGCCAAGACCGGCGTCGTCTCCGAGACCGCCGACAACGCCGCCGAAGAAATCGACGGCGTCAAACCCGATACCGCTCGCCTCGGCCGATAAAGCCTGCGGCAGGGTTCCGCTTCAGTACCGCGACCTACGATCCCATCACCGTCTCTTTGCGATAAGCCCGTGTCTCACGACGCGGGTTTATTCGTACGGAGCGCAAACCCCTCGCCGTAAACCGGGCCATCCGCCGAAAGGAGGTCTCGGCCCCGCCGTTCGCCGCGGCCTGCCGTCGCGCGAGTCCCCGACCGAAAAACCTTAGCATGCCCCGATGTCCATCCCCGACTTCGTCCGCCGCGACCTCGACGCCCTGGGTTTCGAGGTCCCCGCCGCCACGCTCGATCAGCTCGCCGCCTACCTCGAGATGATCCTGGAAGCCAACCGCACGACCAACCTCACCGCGATCCGTCACCGCGAGCAGGCCTGGAGCCGGCTCATCGTCGACAGCCTCACCCCGCTCCCGGGCCTCGCCGAAGACGCCGACGACCTGAAGCTGATCGACATCGGGACCGGGGCCGGCCTCCCGGGGCTCCCCCTGGCGATGGCCCGCCCCGACGTCGCGGTCACCCTCGTCGAAGCCACCGGCAAAAAAACCGCGTTCCTTCAGTCCGTCATCGACACGCTCGCGCTTCCTAACGTCTCGGTCGCCCAGGAGCGGGCCGAGAACCTCGGGCAAGACCCGGCTTACCGCGCACGGTTCGACGCCGCGGTCAGCCGGGCGGTGGGCCCGATGCCGGTGGTCCTCGAATACTCGCTCCCGTTCCTGAAAGTCGGCGGCAGGGTCCTCGCGATGAAGGGCCCCAAGGCCGAGCAGGAGCTCGAAGACAGCGCCGACGCGCTCACCGCCCTGGGCGGCGGCGAGGTCGCGGTCATCGAGGCCTACCCCGAGTCGTTCCAAAACGAGCTGGTCATCGTCTCGGTCCTCAAGCACAGCCCGACCCCGCGCGACTACCCCCGGCTGCCGGGACTGCCCAAGAAGCAGCCGCTGTGAAACTCGGGTAACACCGGGTGCGGCACGCCCCGCGGGCCTATGATTCGCCATGAAGTTTTCCTACTCCGAGTTCGACGGCCAGGGCTTTCTCAACCCCGATCAGCTCTTCGCTCAGCCGCAGGTGATGAACTTCATCCTTCAGTACGGCGAGCAGGCCCTCGACGCGATGAACAACCTCGAAGACCCCGACGAGCAGGAGTTTGTCCAGGCGATGATCGACGCCGGGCTGCTTGAAAAATACCAAGACGAAGACGGCAACACCAAGCTCCGCATGAGCCCCCGCATGCTCAAAGGCCTCCAGCACCAGGCCCTGCTCGACATCTTCGCCAACATGAAAAAAGGTGCCCGCGAGGGCCACCAGACCCGCCACGCGGGCCGCACCACCGAACGCGCCGACGGCACCCGACCCTACGCCTTCGGCGACCCGCTCAGCGAGATCGAACTCGGCCAGACCCTCCGCAACGCCGTCGCCCGCCAGAACACCGAACGCGCCGCCGCCGCCGGCCAAGCCTCCGGCGGCCCGAGCCTGCCCCTACACATCACCCCCGGCGACTTCGAGCTGCACACCACCGAGGGCTCGGCCGACTGCGCCACCGTGATGCTCATCGACCTCTCCGGCTCCATGATGCGCTACGGCCGGTTCATCCAGGCCAAGCGCATCGCCCTGGGCATGCAGGAACTCGTCCGAGGACGCTTCCCCCAGGACACGCTCGACTACGTCGGGTTCTACTCCCTGGCCGACCCGCTGCGCGAACGCGACATCCCCCTGATCATGCCCAAACCCGTCTCGGTCCGCGACTACGAAGTCCGCATCCGGGTCCCCCTCGACCAGGCCCGGGCCAACGTCGAAAAAATCCCCCAGCACTTCACCAACCTCCAGCTCGGCCTGCGTACCGCCCGCCAGATCCTCAGCCGACGCGGTGCCGCCAACAAACAAATCTTCGTCATCACCGACGGCCAACCCACCGCTCACGTCGCCCCCGGAAGCACCCCCGGAAGCACCCCCGGAAGCACCCCTGGAAGCGCCCCCGGAACCAGCCCCACCGGCGACGCCGGCCAAGAAATGCTCTACCTCCTCTATCCGCCCACCGAGCAGACCAGCAACATCACCCTTCAGGAAGCCCTCAAGTGCCAGCAGCAGGGGATCCGCATCGCCACCTTCGCCTTGATCGAAGACTACTGGGGCATGGACTGGGTCGGCTTCGTCGACCGCCTCACCCGCCTGACCCGCGGTCTGGCCTATTACTGCACCAGCGAAGACCTCAGCTCCACCGTCATCGAAAGCTACCTCACCGGCAAGAAAACCAAATCTTTTATCCACTAAACACCGCGGCGCGGCCGCTTCCCGGCCGAACCCGCCGCGTCTGCCGACTCTAAAATCCTCGTGCCCCGACGTGACCGCGGCCGACCCGCAGTTACGCTCTCAGGCGCGAGAAGAAGTACGATCCTTGCTATGCCTGATGCGACCGATCTTCCCGCACTCGATGTCCGCGTGTTCGCCCTCGGCGACTTCCAAACCAACTGCTACGTCCTGGCCCGCCCCAGCGGCGCCGCCTGGCTGGTAGACGTCGGCCAGCACCCCGAGCCCATGCTCGACCACGTCGAGGCCGCCGGCCTCACCGTCGAAAAAATCCTCCTCACCCACGCCCACGCCGACCACATCGCCGGCGTAGCGCAGGCCCTCCAACGCCACCCGGACACGCCGCTCTACATCCACCCTGCCGAACACGAGTTCCCCGGCGACGCTGCACTTAACCTCTCGCTCCACCTCGGCCGACCCGTCGTCGCCCCCGAACCTACCGACACCTTCGACCACGGCGACACCCTGTCTCTGGACGGGTTGACCTTCCACGTCCGCCACACCCCCGGCCACAGCCCCGGCGGCGTCAGCCTCCTCCAGCCCGACCTCCGCCTCGCCCTGGTCGGCGACACGCTTTTTGCCGGCAGCATCGGGCGTTTCGATTTCCCCACGTCCGACGGCCAAGCCCTGCTCCGCTCGATCCACGAGCAGCTCCTCACCCTCCCCGATAACACCCGCGTCCTCCCCGGCCACGGCCCCGAGACCACCCTCGGCCGAGAACGCGCGACCAACCCCTACCTCCGCAAAACCGACCTGGTGTCTTAGCGCCCGTCAACTCCACCTGTAACACCCTTCCGAACGAAAGCCCACCGATGACCGAAGATCATCGGTGGGCTTGGCCGAGGTAAACGCTCCACCCGGATCGGGGATCCGTTAGTACAGCGGGTCGTACCAGTCGGTCTTCCCGTTGTTGTCGCGGTCGCTGCGGTCAGCAATCGTGTCGTCCCAGGTTTCTTCGAACGCGTGGCTCGCGCCGTGCCCGTCGGCGAAGGCGAACCGCGGCGCGTTTTGGTGCCGTTCCCGGACGATCGAGCGGGGCACGTTGCCGTTGGCCCCGTCGATCTCGCCGTTGCGAGCGTTGCCGGTCATCATCGTGGCCATGGGGGTGGAGGTGTTCGGGTGCAGCGGCGACGTCGTGCCCCAGTACATGGGCATGAAGTGGTCGCGGTCTTTGTATTCCGCCACCTCGGCGACGACGATCTTCTGCGACGGGTTACGTACGTTTTCCATCGCGATCCCTTTTTCACCCACGACATTATCGTCCCCTCCGAAGTTCAGCGGCGGGTCGCCGTAGGGGTCGTGGTTGGGCGCGAAGTAGCCGTTGATGGCGTACGACGTGGTGCGGACGGGGTCGCCCAAGAGGTTGTCTTCCCAGTTGTCGTTTTCGTCCAGGTCGGCCGGGCAGCGGTGGACGACCAGGTCCTGATCGAGGTAGCCGCCGCGGCTGAGGGTGACGAAGTAGGCGGTGCCGCCGTACATCTGTGAGCCGGGGAACAAGAACTTCTTGTTATCGACCGCGTAGGCGTGGCCCGCCTGAGCGATCTGCCGCTGGTTCGAAAGGCAGACCGCCGCGCGGGCCGCCGAGCGGGCTCCGCCCAGGGCGGGCAATAGGATGCCGATCAGTAGCGCGATGATCGAGATGACCACCAGGAGTTCGATGAGGGTGAAGCCGACGCGGTCACGCGCCGGGGCGGTGGGGGGGCTGGGAGTGGGGGTGGGGGTGTTCATGACTGACGTTTCGGAGGCGGGCGTAGAGGACGGAGTAAGCGGCCGCGTTGAGCGGCCAGCGATCGATCGCCCCCCGGCCGGTTCCAACCGGTGGAGAGCGACAGATTCGAAAAATAAAGAGCGTTTAGAAAAGGCGGAGACCCCCGGTGGGTTTCGGGGCGGTCCGGAGTTCAGGCGGTACTTCCCCGACAATGCGTGGGGTCAGCGGCGCAGCGTCTTTTCAGGCGTGCTTGCCGAAACCAGAGACCGATCGAAAGGTTTTCAGGCCGCAGACGGCGGGGCCCGGCCGCAGAGCCGATACTGCGTGGCACAAGTCACCGCGGCCACGCGGCGGGGGGCAAACAGGAGGTAATCCAGCCGCTCGGCGAAGACCGGCGGGAGGTCCAGGGCCGGCGGGGTGTCCAGGTTGGTCTTAAGGAAGCAGAGTGCACAATTGACCGGGGCGTCGGCCGGGGGAGCACCGCCCGGACCACCGCGGTCTACGAGGACGCAGAGCGGGCAGTACGGCATCGTCACCGCGAACCCGGTGCCCGAGTCGGCCGCCGAGTGCCCCGGCAACGACACCAGCCCGCGCCGGTGGCCGGGGACCACCACCACGAAAAACGCCACCACCCAGACGAGGGCGACGAGGCGGCTGTTCCGAGATTGCCATAAAATCTGCACGCTGCGCGTAGCATAGCGAACGCCCGCGCCGATTCAAACCGTCGCCGCGGGGCCCCGTGTTTTGCCGCGCTGGATCCGCGTCGCTCTCTGGGCGATCGGCTACCGTGTGCCGCGCGGGCCAAGCGCCGCAGCCCGCGGCGTTCAGCAATTTTCCCGGCCGGCGTTCTCGGCTGCACCGCGCTGCCGCCCGCGGGTTTTATTCTTATATCGAAGGAGTTTTGGCATGACCTTCCGCCGCGTCGAGGTCGAAGACCGGGCCGCCTACCTCGCCGACACCGCACGGGTGACCGGCCACGTCCAATTGGACCAGGACGTCAGCGTCTGGTACGGCGCGGCGGTCCGCGGCGACGTGGCGCGGATCACCGTCGGCCCGCGCACCAACATCCAGGACAACGCCACCGTCCACTGCGACTCGGGCTTCCCCAACGTCATCGGCCAGGGGGTGACCCTTGGGCACAACGCCGTGGTCCACGGCCGGTCTATCGGCGACGGTACGCTCGTCGGTATGCACGCCACCGTGATGGGGGGCACGGTGCTCGGCCGGGGCTGCCTGATCGCCGCCGGGGCGGTCGTCCCCCCGGGGCTGAACGTGCCCGACGGCCACGTCGTCATGGGCGTCCCCGGCCGGGTGGTCCGCCCAACCACCGACCGTGAAAAGACCTACCTCGCATGGCTCGCCGACCACTACGTCGCCCTCGCCCAGCGGTACCACCAAACGCCCGAGGCCCCCGAACTCCGCCCCTACGGCCCCTGATCGCTCGGCCGACGGCGCGGCCAAAACTGCTAAACTCCCGCCATGCACCTCTTCCCGGCCATCGACCTGCGCGGCGGCAAAGTCGTCCGGCTCATGCAAGGCGATTACGCCCAGCAGACCACCTACGGCGACGACCCCCTCGACCAGGCCAAACGCTTCGAAGACGCCGGCGCCACCTGGCTCCATGTCGTCGACCTCGACGGGGCCAAGACCGGCACCCTCGCCCACCGCGACGTGATCCACCGCATCTGCACACAGACCCGCCTCAAAGTCGAAGTCGGCGGGGGGGTCCGCAGCGAAGCCGCGATCGATGCCCTCCTCCACGCCGGCGTGTTCCGGGCCATCATCGGCACCGCAGCCCTGCGGCGCTGGGACTGGTTCGAGTCCCTGATGGGCAACCCCACCTACCGCGGCCGGCTGGTCCTGGGGCTCGACGCCCGGGAAGGCAAACTCGCCGTGTCCGGCTGGGAAGAAACCACCGACACCACCGCCGTGGACGTCGCCCGACGGGTCAGCGATTGGCCTCTGGCCGCCATCGTCTACACCGACATCGCGACCGACGGCACGCTCCAGGGGCCCAACCTCGAGCAGACCCGCGCGGTCTGCGAGGCGACCCACGTTCCCGTGGTCGCGTCCGGCGGCGTGGGCACCCTCGCCCACCTCGCCGCGCTCCGCGAACTCCCGATCCAGGGGGCCATCATCGGCCGATCGCTCTACGAAAACACCGTCACGATCGAAGACGCCCTCGCGGTATTCGAGGAAGGCCAGGCCCCCGATGTTTAACCTCGGCCCCGACCCGACACCCGACCCCGGTTTTCTCCACGCACCCGACGCTTCAGACGCCTCCGCGACGAGCGGCGACCCGGAAAGCGAAAACGCCCTCCAGGGCTACTTCGACTGGCAGGTCACCACCCTCATGCTCGCCTACGACCTCCGGGACCCGGTCGACGCCCGGTCCCCCGAGGCCGGGGAAAAACGGCGGCGCTCTGTCGAAGAAGAGGTCCGGAAAATGACCCTCGCCGTCGTACCCGACATCTACCTCAAAGACCCCAGCCTCGACTGGCCCCCGGAGCTGATGATGACCATCACCCGGACCACCCTCCTGCGGGCCGCGGAGGTCGCCGGGCTCGTCGTCGATTGATCCGCCGCCCCGAGCGACCGACCATTTCTTTATCCGTTGCCGCGGCTCCTCCGAGTCATGCCCCGGACCGCGTCGAACCCATCGGCCCGCCCGCGTGTCGGTTCCGCTATCCGTGACGCTCTCCGCCATCAACCGCCAACGCGATCTCTCTCCCAGAAGCTTGCCGCACGCCCTCTCACCCCCCCCAAATCCGCCGGCGTCTCCCCCGCGGCGTTTGACCCTCCGAGCCGTCAAACCTAGATTACGCGGCTCGATCTCACCCAGTACCACCGTCCCCCCGGCAACCCCGGCCCCCCAGCAACCTCATCCGCAACCCTCCTCCCCCCGGAGCCCGACCATGGCCATCGAAACCCTCTACGACCAAGACGGCAGCCTCGCCCCCCTCCAAGGCAAAACCATCGCCGTCATCGGCTACGGCTCCCAGGGCCACGCCCACGCCCAGAACCTCCGCGACTCGGGCCTCAACGTCATCGTCGCCAACCGCAAAGAATCCGCCAACGGCAAGCTCGCCCTCGAACACGGCTTCGACCCCCTCCCCGTCGAGGAAGCCGTCAAACAGGCCGACCTCATCGCCATCGCGCTCCCCGACGAGGTCCAGCCCGACGTCTACGAAAAATCCATCGCCCCCCACCTGACCGCCGGCAAGACTCTGCTCTTTACCCACGGCTTCAATATCCACTTCGAAACCATCACCCCGCCCGACGACGTCAACGTCATCATGGTCGCGCCCAAGGGCCCCGGCCACACCGTCCGCTGGGAATACGAACGCGGCGGCGGCGTCCCCGCCCTCATGGCCGTCCATCAAGACGCGACGGGCGACGCCAAAGACCTCGCCCTCGCCTACGCCATCGGCAACGGCGGCGGCAAGGGCGGCATCCTCGTGACCAACTTCAAAGACGAATGCGAAACCGACCTCTTCGGCGAACAGGTCGTCCTCTGCGGCGGCCTCTCCGAGTCGATCAAAAAAGGCTTCGAAGTCTTGACCGAAGCCGGCTACCCCCCGGAATTGGCTTACTTTGAAGTGTGCCACGAATTAGAGCTCATCATCAACCTCATCAAGCGCGGCGGCCTCGACTACATGCGCTACAGCATCTCCAACACCGCCGAGTTCGGCGACTACTACACCGGCCCCAAGATCTGCGACGACGACACCAAGGCCCGGATGCAAGAAGCCCTCAAGCACATCCAGGACGGCAGCTTCGCCAAAGCCTTTCGCGACGACTACGCCAACGGCTTCAAATGGTTTAAGCAGCAGCGCGCCGAAAACGCCGGCCACGAGGTCGAAAAGGTCGGCAAGGAGCTCCGCCGCATGATGCCCTGGCTCAAGCCCGTCGAGATGCAAGACGGCGGCGTGACCGAAGTCTGACCCCGATCGCGATCGCCCAACCCCCCGCCACGGCTGCCGGACCCCGCCGCTCGGGGGGGCACGGATGCCGCATACTCTGCGGGTGCCGCGGCTTTATGCGTTTTACAGCACCCGGCGCAGCCGGGTCCGGCGCAAAAGCCACACCAGCACCACCGTGAGGATCCAGGCCACGGCCAGCCGGCCGTGGAACGTTTTCGTAACCTCGGCAAAGTTCCAGACGTAACGGTCCAGCGGCGGCAGGAACCGCGCGTTGACCCAGCCGTGCAGCAGATAGACCCCCATCGTGGTCAGCGCCAGACGCATCAGCCACGCCGGGGTTTTGCCGGTGAATTGGATCGCGACAGCCACGCAGAGCAGGGCGGTGAACTGCCGCCACCACTGCCAGATCGCCTGACCGTGGATCGGCGCGGGCACCGCGGTCAGCCACCGGGCCGGCCCGACCAATTCCCCGTCCGCGCGGGCGACGCTGTCCATCGCCTGCCATAAAAAATTGAGCATAAACAAACCCACCGCGCCCCCCAGCATCGCCCGCCGTGGCCACGCCGACCCGGTAATACTCAGCGTACGCCCCACCGCGACGCCCAGCGCCACCGACGCCAAACCGAACCACCAGGACTTCTGCACCGTCCAGCCGTAAGCGATTGCCCGGTGCGTGTATTCCGGGGCGTCCATCTTAAAAGCCAACATGGCCCCCGCGCCGTCGTAAGTCCGACCCGTCCACCATACCCCGGCGATCGCCAACGCGACCGCCCCGACCACCACCACCCCCGTCGGCACCCGGCGCAGCGGCGCCAGGCCCAGCAGCACCACCAACTCCGCCACGAAAATAAACGGCAGGAACCACAAATGGATACTCGGCCCCGTCGCGAGCATCCACGGATAAAAGAAGCTCTCGATCGACCGCTCGGGGTCGAGCACCCCCCAGATCACCCGGTTGAGCCCGAAAAATAGCGACCAGAATACCCAGGGCCACAGGATCCGCCACGCCCGTTTTTTGCCCAGCGCCGGCAGATCGGCCGGCCGCGGGAGCACCGGGCGACGCACCCCCAGCGCGACCGCCACGATGATAAAGACCGGCAACCCGATCCCCGCCAGGAAGTACGCGCCGTTGATATGCACCGACACGATGTCGAGCATCGCCACGATCCGCAGCGCATCCAGCAGCGGATAGCGCGGCGAAGGCGCGGGATTCAACATCGGCGGTTGGTCGGTCGACACCTCGGGCATCCGTGCATCATCGTGCAATTCATGCCGCGGGAATGAGTTTGTTGGGATACGGCGTATCTGGAACGACTAGATTGATGCGGTGGCTCCCTATTGCGACCCCGCATCCGAACGCTTTGTCCTGCCCCTCGAAAGCGTGCGGGCCACGGTCAATTACTGGAAGCGGGCCGACGGCGTGGTCGAGTTCCGTCATGTTTACGTTCCGCCGGACCACCGCGGGACCGACGCGTCCCGCCGTGTACTGGGCTTTGCGTTTTCTTATGCCCGGGAGCAGGGCTGGCGGGTCCGGCCGATTTGTCCGTACATCGCGGGGCGCTATGTGCCGAGGCACCCTGAAATCCACGACTTGATCAGCGAACGGTGACAAGGCGATCCCATATTCATAAGGTCATGGGTCATTTACCGGAATAATTTTAATGTTTCGCCGTTATAATCTGGGGATTGTTCGTTTCTCTCTTAATTAAGGAAACCTAATATTGTTGAATATGGAAAAATGCCGTCCCCTGACCTGGACAGTGGTGACACTGGTGACGATGGTTGGAGTGGGTTGTGTGTCGCCCTCGGGGGGGAGTGAGACGGATCAGCGTGCCGACATCTTGAATGAACACGAACGGATCGTTCGCGAGTTTGTGGCCGAACATTCTTTTGGCCAAGAAGCGATCGACAACTCGGTCGGCTACGCCACGATGACTAATATCCAGACGCAGGTGTTGCTGGTAGGCGGGGGCAACGGCTACGGGGTAGCGGTGCAGACCGCCGACGGATCGAAGACGTTTATGAAGTCGACCGAACTCTCCGGCGGGCCGGGCCTCGGCGTGGCCTCGTATCGGAGTCTCTTGGTGTTCAACGATCCGGTCCTTTTCGAAGATTTTCTGGCGGGACAGTGGCTGTTTCAAGCCGAGGCCGACGCGACGGCTAAAGCCGGGTACGCGGGCGGCGGGGCGCAGGCCACCGGTGAATTCAACCAACCCGTCGCGATATTCCACATGAGCGGAAGTGGGTTACAAGCAAAGGCCAACCTCGGCGGCGTGAAGTTCTCGCCCGATCCGGTGCTAAACAATTGATATCGAAGGAAAACTTAAAAAAAGCGGCGTGACCGAAGTCACGCCGCTTTTTTTGTGTCCTTACCGGTGGGAACGGCTTAGCGCAGCCCAACCGCGGCTATCGCAAGCGGGATCCCCACCCGCCACACTCGGTCAGCGTACCGGCTGCCGCCGCCCGCTAAACCTGCGGTGGGTGTGCGCTAGTGCGAGGCTTTGACTCCCTCTGCGTTGACCGGGGACCGGCCGACGCTGATGTAGGTAAAGCCTTCGTCTTGCGGCAGTTTGGGGTTGTATAGGTTGCGGCCGTCGAAAATGATCGGCTGATTCATGGCCTGGCGGATCCGGGCGAAGTCTGGCTGCTTGAACTCCGGCCAATCGGTGCAGACGATCAGGGCGTCGGCCTGGCCGAGGGTGTCGTACATATCGTCTTCGTAGCCGATCGAGTCGCCGAGCACGATCTGGGTGGTCTTGTGGGCGACCGGGTCGTGGGCCCGCACCGACGCACCGGCTGCGGTGAGCTTCCGCGCGATCGTCAACGCCGGGGCTTCCCGCACGTCGTCCGTGCCGGGCTTAAAGGCCAGCCCCCACATGGCGAAACGCTTGCCCGCGAGATTCGTTTCGCCGCCGAAGTGCTGGACGATCTTATCGTAGAAGTTTAGCCGTTGCTGCTGATTCACATCGTGAACAGCTTTGAGCAGGGGGGTCGGCGTCTCGGACTCGAGCCCCATGCTGACGCAGGCGAGCGTGTCTTTCGGGAAGCACGACCCGCCGTAGCCCAGCCCGGGGTAGAGGAACTTGTTGCCGATCCGGGCGTCGCTGGTCATGCCGCGCCACACCTCGTCGACGTTGCTGCCGTAGGCTTCGCAGAGGTTGGCGATCTCATTGATGAAGCTGATCTTGGTGGCCAGCATCGCGTTGGCGGCGTACTTCACCATCTCGGCCGAGGGGATATCCATCACGAAGATCGGGTGGCCGTTGCGGACGAACGGCTCGTAGAGCTTCTGCATCCGCCCGCCGGTGCCCTCGTCGCTGACCCCGACCACGACTCGGTCGGGCTTGTTGAAATCGTTGATCGCCGCGCCTTCTTTAAGGAACTCGGGGTTGCTGGCCATGAAGAAAGGCTTGCCGGTTTCCGCGGCGATCGCGGCCCGGACTTTTTCGTTTGTGCCCACCGGCACCGTGGATTTCACCACCACGATCTTGCCCCGGCGTTCTTCCGGGTCGCCGCCGGTCGCCCCCGGGGCGTTTTCGATCGCCCGGCCCACGTCCGCCGCCGCGGCGAGCACATACTTCAAATCCGCCCGCCCCATCTCGTCGCTGGGCGTGCCGACGCAGATAAAAATCATCTCCGCCGACTGATACGCCGAAACCTTATCGGTGGTGAAGTGCAGCCGGCCGGCCTTGTGGTTCCGCTCGATCAATTCGTCGAGGCCGGGCTCGTAAATCGGCGAGATCCCCCGGTTCAGGTTCTCGATCTTCGCCGGGTCGACGTCGAGGCACGTCACATCGTTACCGATATTCGAGAAACACGTCCCCGTAACCAGGCCCACGTAGCCGGTGCCTACCATCGTAATCCGCATGATTCGTTCCCTCTGATCGCGGCCCGGGGCCGAAGGTCTGATCGTTTAACGCGTCAACCCGCCGCCCACACCCTGCGGGCAACATATCCCGTTATTTCGGCCAGATCATAACCGCAATCCACCCCCGATTCGCTCCCCGGTCCTATCCACGCCCCCACCCCCAGCACCCCCGGCCCGCCGCGCCCTGCGGCCCGGCTCCGCTATGATGGCCCAGCGGGGCCGACCATCGGCCGCCGCCACCTTCGCCCGATTTACTCCCCCCTCGACTGTGACCCGCCATGCCCGACACCCCCCGCAAGCCCCGCTCCGTCAAGCTCCCCGAGCCCCTCCTCCAGACCCCCGCCGACCAGCTCTCCCACGACGAGCACTTCAAAATCAATTCCAAAGGCGTCGTCGGCCCGCTCCCTGAACGCTACCGCGACCACGAGACTCTCGACCTCGAAAAAGAGGCCGAGTTCCTCTCCAAGTCCCACGGCCTCTACCTCGAGTACAACCGCGCCAAAACCGGCCGCGAAAAAGACTGGATGTACATGGTCCGCGTCACCGTCCCCGGCGGCGGCGCGTTCAACGCCGACCAGTGGGCCATCCTCGACAAGGTCGCCGACGACTACTGCCACCACAACCCCTACGGCGCTAACTCCCTCCGCCTCACCACCCGTCAGAACATCCAGTACCACTGGCTCCGCAAGCCCGAAGTCATGTCCCTCGTCCAGGACGTCGCCAAGACCGGCTTCTACACCCTCAACGGCTGCGGCGACAACGTCCGCAACGTCATGGGCTGCCCCCTGTCCAAGTTCACCACCCTCGAAGGGGCTTCGGCCTTCGACCTCGCCCACCAGTACGGCACCTACTTCCGCCTCCCCGCCGCCCCCCACATCCAGGTCTTCGCCGTCGATCCCACCCTCATCGACGACCCCCCGGAACAGTACAACTACGGCCCGCAGCTCCTCAACCGCAAATTCAAGATCGCCTTCTCCACCGTCCACCGCAACCCCGACACCGGCACCATCACCTACGACAACTGCACCGAAATCCGCACGAACGAAGTCGGCGTCGCGCCACTCGTCGAAGGCACCGGCA
This sequence comes from Planctomycetota bacterium, assembly GCA_039180025.1. Classification (GTDB taxonomy): domain Bacteria; phylum Planctomycetota; class Phycisphaerae; order Phycisphaerales; family Phycisphaeraceae; genus Algisphaera. The sequence goes on along the minus strand of JBCDDZ010000006.1, from coordinate 3,471 downwards.
GTGATGCCCGCGTCGTCGGCTACCAGGTCTACGTCGGCGGCGGCCAGGGCGAAAAGAAAGGCAAACCCACCTTCGCCGCCCACGGCAAAGCCCTGGGCATCTTCACCCCCGACCAGCTCATGCCCGGCCTCAAGGCCATCGTCGACGTCCACAAAGAATGGGGCGACCGCAAAAACCGCGTCTGGGCCCGCATGAAATACGTCGTCTGGAAACAAGGCATCCAGTGGTACCGCGACCAGGTCAAAGCCCTCGGCGTCTCCTTCGACGCCCCCAACGAAGACCACCACCCCGGCGAACGCAACCTCCACCACGGCTGGTCCAAACAAGAATCCAACGGCAAGTGGGCCTACGGCGCCTACATCGAGTGCGGCCGACTCACCGACGAAAAATACATCAACCCCGACTTCTTCGATGCCAAAGGTAAAGAAGTTGCCCCCCACCTCGCTCCCTCCAACTCGCCCGACGCCGACCCCAGCCCCGCCGCGGACGGCAGCCTGAACCCGCAAACCGCCGGCGACCAGCCCCGCCTCCGCAGCATGGTCCACGCCGCTCTAGAAAAGTTCCCGGGCACCGAGGTCATGATCACCCCCAACCAAGACCTCCTCTTCACCAACCTCGACGAAACCGCCAAGGAAGACTTCGTCGGCCTCTTGTCCGACCACGGCCACGGCACCCGCCGCGGCAAAACCTACTCCACCCTCCGCGTCCTCTCCGGCGCCTGCGTCGGCCTGCCCACCTGCCGACTCTCCTACACCGACTCCGAGCAGTTCGAGCCCGAGCTCCTCGACCAGCTCGAAGACCGCGGCTACGGCCACCTCGCCGAATCCATCGGCATCACCGGCTGCGAACGCCAATGCTTCCGACCCGCCACCAAAACCCTCGGCTGGGTCGGCTCCGGCGGCGACAACTACGCCCTCAAGCTCGGCGGCTCCGAGGACGGCTCCACCCAGGGCCACTACCTCACCGACGGCGAAAAACACTACCTCTCCATGGTCCCCCGCCACCGCGTCGCCGACGTCTGCGCCACCCTCTTCGACTGGTACAAATCCGAAAAACAAGGCACCAACGGCACGTCAGAGAAAATGGGCCCCTTCATCCACCGCCAGGGCTACGCCGCCGTCCTCGAAAAACTCAAAGCCGACGAACGCACGAGCGACCTCCTCGAAAAACGCAACCCCGCGATGGTGTTTGATCCGTATATTGAGCCTAACCTCACCGAGATCAACGCCTCAGCTGGCGGTGGTATATCTCCGTTCTAATATCCACGAATCGACAATGCTATGGCGCAAGAAAATATCGCGATCGTTTTGCAAGGTATAGGATCACTTTTGAGTGAAGGCCAACTCAAAGTGCCAAGATATCAGAGATCCTATGCTTGGCTAGATGATGAAGTTGTCGCATTCTTTGAAGACATTGATCGTGCGATCGACGACAACGAGGCGGAGTACTTTCTCGGTTCAGCGGTTTTAAGCAATCAAGAATCACATAGAGAAATTATTGACGGTCAGCAACGACTAACGACAGCCTCGATCGCAATTGCGGTTGTTAGCGCTTGGCTTTCAGGCGTAGACTCTGAAGATGAAGCAAAGCGTGGAGGCTTAATTCGTTCCAAATTTCTCTACGAGACAGATTTGGAAACGTTGGATATTCTGCCAAAACTGCAATTGAGCAGCTATGACCATGATTTTTACCAGGGTTATATTCTTGATCAAGATGAAAAATCATCCGCAAAGCGAGATTCGCACAAGCGGCTAATGACGGCGAAAAAGTTGGCTGATGAATGGATTAAAAATGTGGTATCGCGTAAACAAGATGAAGCTGCAAAATATCTGAGGGAGTGGATAACATTTCTGGAGAAGCGAGCAAAGGTGATCGCGGTCACAGTGCACGACAATGCAAATGCGTTCCGCATTTTTGAAACCCTTAATGCTCGTGGGCGTGACTTAACTGTATTTGATTTAGTGAAGAATTATTTGTTCTGCGAATCTGACAGCAAGATTGATGTTGCCGAGAAGTCGTGGATTGAGATTCAGGCTAACCTTGATTCTATTGAAGGGCAAGATAAACACGCAGATTTTATTAGGCATGCATGGACTGCGCAATATGGTTTAACACGCGAAAAATAGCTATATGATGGCATCCAGTCAATGGTGGGGAATTCGACACAAGCTGTTAAAGTTATTGAGAGTTTGAAAGTGTCTAGTGAAAAATATGGAGATATAGTTAATTGCACCGCAACAGCGTGGGCCGGATACAACGAATCATTTAACGAAAAGCTCAAGACGATTCGTATATTGAAAGTGGAGATGGTCCGACCGCTGGTGCTCGCTATTGCAGTCAAACTGAGGCCTGACTTAGCGATGCGATGTATGGATTTTGTGGTGTCATGTGTGGTTAGGTCATCTGTTGCTTCTACGAACCGGCGTTATCTGGAGTCTTCGTACGCCGACATCGCGAAGGACATCTCCTCGGAATCGCTGAAAACGAAAAATACGATTCGAGATCGGCTCAAAGCAGTTGCGCCAAATAATACTGAATTCGAAACCGCTTTTTCTAACTTTAGCGTCAAGAGTCCGCCGTTAGCTCGGTATTATTTGCAGAAGATCGAAAGCGAGGCCGTTTCAGGCAGAACGCTTATACCTAATGAGGATCCGTCGTATGTGAACTTAGAGCACATTCTTCCTAAAATTGCGGGTTCATCTTGGTCTAATTTGATGCAGAATCGCATAAAGCTTACCGTAACCGATTGGGCAATTATTGCCTGCTAGTTGTTTCCGAAAATTCGAAGCTTGGCAATCAGCCCTTTTCCGACAAGAAAAAAGTGTTTAATCAATCATCTTTCGAAACAACTAAGAAGGTTGCCGAGTATGAGGAATGGTCAATTGAATCAATTGAGAAGCACCAGACTTACTTGGCTTCGGTTGCCACGAAAGTATGGAGCTTCGAATGAACTGGGGAATCCGTGGGTGGCTCTATAAGTATTTCTACGGGGCAAGTACGACTCGTTTATTCGGCGGTCAGTAGGTACGCGCCGGGAGAGGAAAAGGAGAGGAAAAGGGGGGAGAGGAAAAGGGAGAGGAAAAGGGGAGGGGTACATTAAATGGGAGAGGAAAAGGGGAGGGGTACATTAAATGGGGGAGGAAAAGGTGGAGAGGAAAAGGGGAGGGGTACATTAAATGGGAGAGGAAAAGGGAGAGGAAAAGGGGAGGGGTACATTAAATGGGGGAGGAAAAGGTGAGGCGTACATTCAATTGACTCCGCCGACCTCCTCGACAAACTTAACCCCGCCGTCTCCTTCGACCCATACCTTGATGAATCACTTGTCGCCCTCTAGAGCAACTGGCGCTTTTTCCGGCCTCATGTCATGATGTGGCTTTCGAGCATGGAGGCGACCGATGGCTTACTCGATGGATTTACGTTTGAAGGTGTTGGCGGCGGTGGATCGCGGGGAGTCCGAGGCGTCGGTCGCCC